>NZ_JAENRR010000064.1 GCF_016612505.1 Carboxylicivirga marina | reverse complement strand
ATAAAAGATTTGGCTCAGTTGAGTTTTGGAGGTTTCATTTCGTTAAATTGCCAATCAGCTTCATCTAGCCAACCGTTGTAGCCATTACCCATAAGACGACACTAAAGAACCTTAAATAATAGATTATCGACGCAAAAGATTACAAATATTTAGGCCATAATAGGGAACAAGAAATTATTGAACTTGAAAATATGAACAATAATTTTGTAATAATTTCTAGATTAGTTGAAGAAAACTGTCTTATAACAAGAGCTAGCTATTTTTTTTCAATTCATTTTATAATCAAAGAAATTATGCTTCTGGGCATAGTATTATTCTCGTTGTCAATATTTCTTCTACCTGAAGCCGCGTTAAAAAAAATGGGAATATCTGAAATCGTCAATGTATTCATATTCATATTGCCAATTTTTCTCTTTATTACAGCCGTAATTCACATTATTGAACGAATTCGAATAACTAATAAGCTGAATAAGGCAGAGATAGATTTTGAAAACATGACTTTAACTATTAAGAATATTGACCCACTTGGGAAACATTTTTATGAGAATATTACATGTTCGATTGGAGAAATTAGACAGTTTAGGCTTAGGAGCAACAATTTCGGATTTTCAATATTTAAAAGATATATGCAGAACACTGTTTATATGGAATTAAAAAATGGTGATACACATACAATGTTCCCAATAAGCCGCATTCAAAATTTCAATAGTAGAAGATACATTGATTTGCTAACAAGTATCTTGAGAATATAAAAAGTGAAAACTGGCTACAATAACATGCTACCATAACGCATCCAGTTTTCGAATACTTTGGTAAGTTCTCAGCTTAAGCTACCAGGACTATGCGACCACCTATTAGAATAAACTAAACAACCTATGAAACTATCCCTAAAAATCAGAAATACCTTAATCGCTCTATTAATTTTCTCAAATCAATTAGTAGCTCAAACCACCTACGATCATAAGTTACTTGAGGTAATAGCAGATATAGAAAAGAATTATGCCGGCTTTTCAAACAAAGTCGATAATCAGAGGGTTCCTTATGAGTTTTTTAAAGCCGACTTAATCAACCAATCAATAAACAATACGACACAGTTAAGAGCGCATGTTGATCGCTATCTTCAATTTTTTAATGACGGACACTTATATAGTTTTAATTTTAACATAAGTAATTTTGAGCACCAATTGAATAAGCATCGTAAAGAATTGTATCAGTTCAAAGTAGTAAACGACAATACCTGCTACTTGAAAATTGGCTCATTTTCAAATAAGATAAATGTTGATAGTTTGCTTGCGACAGCCTATGATGCCATGTCTCAACATAAAAACTTAATCATCGACATTCGGAATAATGGCGGTGGTGGAGACAGTTCATTCGATAAACTCTTACCCATTATTGCAACCAATGATATGTTTGTAAGAAATATTGATCTCCTGGCTACTCCTGATAATTGGAAGCATATGAAGGATATTACAAAGATGGAAGAATGGAACCCTTTGTATGAAAACCAATTTGTATCGGCTCCCTGGATAAAATGTAAAGAAGAGTATTTGAAATTATACAAGTACAAGGCCACCAATGAATTTCCTAAAAATGTGGCCGTTTTGATGAATCGAAAGACCGGAAGTGCCGCAGAGCAATTTGTATTGTGTGCAAAACAAAGTTTTAAAGTCAAAACCTTTGGTGAAAATACAAGTGGCTCGTTTGATTACAGTAACTGTCGGCATTTTGAGGTTATCAAGGACTCATTATACATATCAGCACCAACCACCAGGGTAAAAACTTTACCTGATAATAAAATTGACCCTAATGGTATGTCTCCCGACTTTTATTTAAGGCCTGAAAACCAAATTGAACAAGTGCTTGAATACATTCAAAAATGGGAATAGTACCTATGATAACATATTAAAGAAAGCCTGTAACAAATGGATATGAAAACTAAACTAGTATTATTATTAAGCGTCCTGAGTCTGCAGTTTTGCACTGCTCAAAACAGTCAGACCATTAAAAATTTGCAAGCTTTTACCAGAGCCTATGGATACGTCAAGTATTTTCATCCAAGTGATGAAGCTTTTGCAGTAGATTGGAATAAGTTTTCGGCCTATGGCGCGGCAGAAGTTGAGAAGTGTAAGAACAATGAAGAGCTGGTTGAAGCGCTTAATAAGGTGTTTTTGCCCATTGCGCCTACAATTAAATTCGGATTGAGTGACAATAAAACGCCTTATAAGGCTGAGCAAATCACTCCTGAAAATATAAAGGATTACAAGCAGGTTTACTGGCAACATCAGGGTGTGGGTTTTAATACCTTGTATGCCAACAAAAAGAGCAATCCCTATCAAAGTGTTAGGGTTAATAAAAAGGCCGAGGTAGATAAGAGTGCTGAATTTGGCAATTTAATGACCTGGATTAAGCCCAAAGACTTACGCGGAAAAGAATTTAAATATGAAGGCTGGGCAAGGTTAGAAGATGGCAGTGAAGGTCAGGGGCAGCCATGGATTAGAGTTGATTTGGGCAAGCGAAAGGTGGGCTTTTTCAATAATTCACGAAACAATCCGATTACCGATAGCAAATGGACAAAATTTGAGATAGAAGGGCGGGTTGATTCAACAGCGCAGGGCATTGTTATTGGTTGCTTCCTCTTGGGGAAAGGAACTTTATATGTAGATAATATTAAGCTGAGTTATAAAGAAGATAACGCGTGGATTGAGTTCCCTGTAACGAATAAAGATTTTGAGACTGAGGGCTTAAAAACAAATGGAAAAAGTGATGCTAAGTGGAGAGGGCTTGGAGATGGTTATGCCATTAAAATCCAGAGCAAGGATAAGCAATCAGGCAGCAAGGCTGTGAAGATCCAATACGAAGGAGAGACGAGTGTTAATAAAGGCGAGCAGCTTTTTGACTGTAAACCGGAAGTGGGCGAAATAATTGAGGAAGAAATAACAGATGGTGTCTATTGCCAGATACCTTTGCTTGTGTTTGGCAATAAAACGGAGACTTACCCGCCGGCGGATAAACAAAGCTTGGAAAAGCTAAGCAGCCAGGTTTCCAAAATAAAAGAATCGCCTGACGATTTATATGTCAGGATTGGTAACATTGTGAATACTTATAATTTGTTTAAACATTTTTATCCGTATTTCGATGTTGTAGATGTCAACTGGGAAGCGGAGTTGCTAAGTGCGCTAAAGCAATCATACGCTGATAAGAATGGTGAAGACCACCAAAACACATTGCTCAGGTTCACAGCTAAACTCCGGGATGGACATGTGAATGTGGGTAGCAAATACAACTACAATCATATTCCACCTATATTATGGGAGTGGGTGGAAGGAAAGCTGATTATTACGCATGTAAAAGATAAGAGCTTGCCCTTTAAAAGAGGCGATGTTGTTGAAAGCATCGATGGAAAAGCACCATCAGATTATTTTGCTAACACCCATAGCTTAATATCGGCCGCAAATGAGGGCTGGTTAAACTACAAGGCTATTAATAAAAGTTTGGCAGGAAAAAAGGGGAGCACAATAACCATTGGCCTTAACTCCCGCGAGCATGTATTAACCAGAGCTTACTCTAAAGATGAAGTACTAAAGAGTGGTGATGTAAAAACGGATAAATACAGGTTTTATAATGACAGTAGTATCGTTTATTTAAATCTGGATATCATCGAAATGGACACCATTAATGAGCTCATGTCTGCCCTAGAAAAATCCTCAGCCATCATATGCGATTTACGGGGTTACCCCAATAGTAACCATGCCCTTATATCGCACTTGTTAAAGGACGATGATACGAGTGATGCCTGGATGCAGGTGCCTCAAATCATTTATCCCGACTACAAAAATGTGTGTAGTTATGAAAAACATGGATGGTTCATAAAAACCCAAAAGCCTTATCTGGGCGATAAGCAGGTGATTTTCATTATTGACGGACAGGCCATCAGTTATGCCGAAAGTTATTTAGGCTTTATTGAGGGCTATGATCTGGCCACAATAGTAGGCCAACCGTCTGCCGGTACAAATGGCAATGTTAATCCATTTGAAATTAATGGAGCTTACAGAATTTCATGGACCGGCATGAAAGTGCTAAAGCACGATGGTAGCCAGCACCATGGCATTGGCATTATCCCCGATGTTAGAGTTGAAAAGACGATTGAAGGAGTGAGAGACGGAATAGATGAATTTCTTGAAAAAGCACTCGAATTAGCAGAATAGCCAGTTACTAACAATTAACAAAAATCATAGCCACCACACATGATGGCTATGATTTTTGTAAGAAGCCTTACTTTAATATAAAATAACGCTATGAAGCCAACACAAAACAATATCCTTAAACACCCCTCAAAAAAGAACCTGATTATCATTACTGCCGTATGGTTAATTTCCATGGTATTACTGGTGCTTAGTATGACTGATTTATTTACAGAGAAACCGTTTCAAAAGTCCTACCTATTGATGTATTTTCTGATGCTAAGCAGTACTGTTTCGGTCATCAAGATGCATATGAATTACCAGAGAAATAAGGAAAGGCGAATTTGCGCTTAAGCGTTAGTGAGAACAATAAAAAACAACATATACCAATAGCGTCCTAAATGATTTTATTCTATGCTCTAAACTTCTTGTTACGAACCGGCCTCAGCCGGTAAACCAAAAAACAAGTTTGATTTGACGGTTAAGAATCGATTTTTGTTTGAGACTTTTTGAGGAATGAGAAAAGTTGAGTTTAATCGATTTTAGTCAATCAAACGTAGCTTTTTTGAGTGAAGCGGGTGTAGCCTTGATGCTTTTTCCTTAGTTTTTGACATCATCGGAACGATTGAGAATTGAGTATTCTTAATTGTTTCAGTGGTAAGTCGAGCGGATAGCCCAAGCGATGAAATTAATTAGGACAATATTGATCATATTCATACTTTAATACATCAAATCCTCATTTTTATGAAACCTTTACACCACATCATTATTCTACTCTTTTTTACTGCTTGCTCAACTACAGTGTTTTCCCAAGAAAAAGAATTAGTCAAGAAGCGGCGCGTGTTCTTTGAGCCTCAAATTGGGTTTTCTCACCTTCTAAAGAATAGTATCGACACTGAACTCAATAATGCTTTCAACTTTGGTTTACGATTTAGGTTTGAATCAGCATCAGAGAAATTTTCCTGGGCACCGACATTTAACTTCCGGCAATTTAAACACAAGGAAGACTACAGCGATTCAAATGCGTATTTATTAACCTTGCTAAAAACGGGTGTTCAGGGGAGCTTCGCCATCTTTGAATCTGAAAATAAGAAAGTCCGCATGTATAATTTTTGTGAGTTAAATTATACCTGGTCATCCTATGACTATCGCTATGAGGACAATTCCTTTCGACCTGATGATGTTCCAAATACCGATTTGTTTGAAATAATGTCGGGCAAAGGGCCAGGTTTAATGTTAGGCTATCGTTTGCAACTTCAATATTTCTTTATTGAGATGGGCTACGATATTTTTGGGGCTAATCATGTATTATCAGATGAAGCAAGAGATGTTTTAGATAGTGGTGGTACGGCTTATGACAACGAGATAGAACAAGGCATCAACTCTTTTAACTTTCATATTGGCGCTTCAATTCCACTTAGGTTTAATTAAAGGGCATGAAGAGGGCATGTCATAGTTATTCAACTTATACTAGATGCAATGAACGAACCATCAACTAAATATTTTATTGACAGAAAAGAATGGAGAACCTGGCTCGAGTCAAATTTCGAGACTGAAAATGATATTTGGTTGGAGTATCCTATAAAGAAAACCGGCCAACCACGAATACTTTACAATGATGCGGTTGAAGAAGCCCTCTGTTTTGGGTGGATTGACAGTACAGTTAAATCACTGAACGAAGAAATTTCCATTCAGCGGTTTTGCAAGCGCAGAAAAAACTCATCTTTCTCACAGCCAAACATCGAACGCTTAAAGTGGCTTTATGATAATGATTTGATTCATAATTCAATCAAAAATGATGTAAGAAAAATAATTCATCAGGAATTCACTTTTCCGGATGATATTATTAAGGCCTTAAAATCGGAAAGTATAGTGTGGGAGAATTATCAGAAGTTTTCGGAGCCCTACAAACGTATCAGAATTGCCTATATCGATAGTGCACGAAAAAGACCTGACGAGTTTGAAAAACGTTTAACTAACTTCATTGGAAAAACAAGGGGTAATAAATTGATTAAAGGATTTGGTGGCATTGATAAATACTATTGAAATTAAAAGTTTTCATTTTATTTTAACCTGCAGAAGTACTAATTGATACTTTATGAATAGCGTCCTAAACGATTTTATTCAAGGCTCTAAAAATCTTGTTACGGAATCGGCCTCAGCCGGTAAACCAAAAAGCAAGTTTGATTTGACGGTTAAGAATCGATTTTTGTTTGAGACTTTTTGAGGAATGAGAAAAGTTGAGTTTAATCGATTTCAGTCAATCAAACGTAGCTTTTTTGAGTGAAGCGGGTGTAGCCTTGAACTTTTTTCCTTAGTTTTTTAGTTCAAGCTAAAAAAGTAAGTCCGGTTTGGGCGGATAGCCCAAGCGATTAAATTAATTAGGGCAATTATGTTTTTTTTAACTCAAATTTTTAAACTATGCACTGGATGCTATTAATTATTGCCGGATTGTTTGAAGTAGGCTTTGCCACCTGCCTGGGTAAGGCCAAGCTATCTGTTGGAAGTGTGGCAGCCTGGTGGTATGTTGGCTTTGTTGTAAGCTTAAGCATTAGTATGCTTTTATTAATGAAAGCCAGTGAGTCAATACCCATTGGTACAGCCTATGCTGTTTGGACTGGTATTGGTGCTGCCGGTACTGTTTTGGTTGGGATATTCTTGTTTAAAGAGCCAGTAACTTTCTGGCGAATATTTTTTATCACCACATTAATAGCCTCCATTGTAGGTCTAAAATATGTTGCTAATTAATAGTTGGATGTGATGATGATCCGAAAGGCCACCAAAAAACGATGTCCCGATTATTACTGAGCATATCTTTCTGGGAAAGGAGGAATTTGTTGGTTCTGTGTGGATTAGAGAAGGTAAGGCCAAGAATTACCTTACGGCCTTGGCTGGTAAGCCATAAAACAAGGTTGTATATGACGTTTAAGAATCGTTTTCTGTTCGAGCGAAGTGAGTTTAAACGATTCCAGTCATTCAACCGTAGTTTTATGAGCTTTAGCAGGCGTAGCCAAAGATTTTTTTGCTTGCGTTTTTTCATCATGGAAATTACTTTAGTTATTCATGAGGGCCGATGAAGACAAACACTTCCGAATAAAAAATGAAGTCGGGGTTTGGGGTTGAAAACCCCAGGGTGATAGTAAGAGTATTACCCATTAAATATCATATTGAGCCAAATTATTTCAAAAGTAACAGGATTAAAAGATGCTGCTTAAGCAAATGCTTTTCTATACGCTTTTATTGAGCAGAAGAATTATTGGTGCTCCTATGTTAATTTCTATTTGAAGTAAGTGTTGAAAGGAGTCGATTCATAAATATATTCAAACTAAATGCATGAAGATTCACATATGACTACTCAGAAAATGATAGTCTGGTGTATGAAGAAACCAATATTTGTAGTAGATTAGGCTTGGGGTAACAACAAACGAATTGAAAACTGCGTCAGCCTTGTCTGGGTTATGACGAATACACTATCAATACAAAAAAAATAAATGGAATACGATAAAAGCAATATTTTCCTGATGTTTCGTGTTCAAACTTTACTTATTGATTGGATTGTGAACCATACTCTAAAAGAAGATTAGCATTTTGCTATATACATTAATGACAATAAACTCAAGTTAATAGTTAGCTATCATGAAAACATTATTAGGCATTTTTGTTACAAGCCTGTTTTTTATAACAGCCACCGCCCAGGATAAAAAGATTTGGGACGAAACCAAAGAAGAAAAAACAGAACGTTTGGCTTGGTGGACACACGACCGATTTGGCATGTTTATCCATTGGGGTAGTTACTCTTTAGCCGGCAGGCACGAATGGGTAAAAAAGAATGAACGCATTGATGACGATACCTACCAAAAGTATTTCGAAAATTTTAATCCCGATTTGTATAATCCTAAAGAATGGGCCAGAATGGCTAAGGCAGCTGGCATGAAGTACGCCGTTATTACCACTAAGCACCATGAGGGTTTCACACTGTTTGACTCAGAGTATACCGAATATAAGGTCACCAATACACCTTATGGTAAAGATGCATTAAAAGAGTGGGTAGAAGCATTTAGAGCTGAGGGTTTGAAAATAGGTTTTTACTATTCGATAATCGATTGGCATCATCCTGATTATACCGTGGATCGTGTGCATCCGCAAAGTGCTAAAAACCAGAAGGGGTATGATGAATTAAATAAAAACCGTGATTTGTCGGTATACCGTAAATATTTAAAGAATCAGGTGACTGAGATATTGACCAATTATGGTAAGGTTGATATTTTGTGGCTCGATTATTCATTCCCCGGTCAATTTGGCAAGGGCCGCGATGATTGGGGGGCTGTTGAATTGATAAAATTGGTGCGTGAACTGCAACCCGAGATAATCGTCAATGATCGCCTTGATTTAAAAGAATATTGGGGCGGATGGGATTTTACAACACCCGAACAATTTAAAGTGGACGAGTGGCCAACTTATAATGGTGAAAAAATACCTTGGGAAACATGCCAAACATTTAGTGGTTCGTGGGGCTATTACCGCGATGAGATGACATGGAAAGACAATAAACAACTATTGGTATTGCTAATAGAGTCGGTAAGTAAAGGTGGTAATATTTTATTAAATGTTGGACCAACAGGGCGCGGAACAATTGATTATCGGGCAGAAGAGGCTTTAGGGCAAATTGGCGATTGGATGAAATTCAATAGTCGTTCAATATATGGCTGTACTCAGGCACCTGAATCTTTTGAGGTACCAGATAATGCATTATTGACCTATAATCCTGATAGCAAGCGCTTGTACATTCATTTGCTCGATTACCCATTGCAGAACTACACCTTGAAAGGAATGAAGGGCAAGATAAAGTATGTGCAATTTTTACACGATGCTTCTGAGATAAAGATGGCGGCTCCTAAGGGGCATTGGATAAAGCAGGAACTAGCTGAAGGAGATGTGAACCTGATACTGCCGGTTAATAAACCACCGGTTGAAATACCAGTTATAGAAATCATCTTAAATTAGATTAAAAGTTTAATGCTTCAGTACTGATAAGCCATTATGTTATGAACATCATTTTAAGGAAATATCGAATCGATTTTATGCCGAAATTTACGAGGTCATTAATGTGAATTTAGGGAATGCCACAGTGTTATTAAGAATATTAAGACTAAAAAACTATGAAAAAAATGAATAAGCTCATAACAGTAGTGCTGTTAGTTATCTGTAACCTTTTGGCTCAATCAGTTGAAGCTAAGGTTAAACTGCCAGCCATCGTATCGTCCAATATGGTTTTGCAACGCAATGCATCTGTCAAATTGTGGGGCTGGGCCAATGCCAATGAGAAAATAGCGATAAACACTTCATGGTTGAGTAAAAAAATAATCATTCAGGCAGATAATGAAGGACACTGGTACACTGAGGTTATTACAACGGGCAGCAAATCGCCACAGACCATTCACATCAAAAGCAAGGAATCGGACATAACTTTGGATAATATCTTATTTGGCGAGGTATGGCTATGCTCGGGACAATCGAATATGCAGCAGCCATTGAAAGGGTACAACGGGCAGCCAACTTTTGGAGGCAATATGGCCATTGCCAAATCGGCCAACCCTCATTTACGCTTATTTACAGTTGAACGCGTGGGGGCTAAAGAGCCGTTAAATGAACTTGAGAAATATACAGCCTGGCAGGAGGCAACACCGCAGAGTGTGATGAATTTTAGTGCCGTGGCCTATTTCTTTGGCCAGCAATTGCAGGAAATTTTGGATGTGCCTGTTGGTATGATACATACTTCTTGGGGTGGTAGTTCGGTGCAGGCCTGGATGAGTAAGGAGGTGATGAGTGAATTTCAGGAGGTGAATCTGGAGAATGTTGATATCGATCAAAAGACTAATCGCATACCTACGGCTTTGTTTAACGCTATGATACACCCTTTAATTCCTTATACAATAAAAGGCGCATTGTGGTATCAGGGTGAAAGTAATCGAGGTGAGCCAGAGAATTATAAAAAGATGTTCCCGGCCATGGTAAAGGATTGGCGATCACAATGGGGGATAGGTGATTTTCCGTTTTACTTTACGCAGATTGCACCCTTTATCTATGGCAATAACGAAGCATTTCAAGGACTAGATAATTCCGCTTTTATACGCGAAGCACAACTGCAGTGTGTGGGTTTGATACCCAATTCAGGCATAGCCATTACCATGGATGTTGGTGATGATCATTGTATTCATCCGCCTAAAAAGAAGGAAGTGGCCGATCGATTATTATTCAATGCTCTGAATCAGACCTATGGTATGACAACCGTGGATTATGCCGGGCCAGTCTTTGAATCTCAAGAGGTGAAAGATGATGGGATTGTTCTGAAATTTAAACATGCCGAAACAGGGGTGTTTGCCTATGAGGCCTTAAGTGGATTTGAAATAGCAGGAGCTGACAAGGTGTTTTATCCGGCTAGTGCCAAAATAATCAACCGTAAAGATCTAATAGTAAAAAGTAACAAGGTACCTAAACCTGTAGCCGTTAGATATGCCTGGTGTAACTGGGTGCAAGGTACCCTATATGATGTTAACCTGTTGCCTGCTTCATCGTTCAGAACTGATAGCTGGGAAGATGCGACACGTGTAAAGGATGTAGTTGAGTAGCATAGTATTGACTTGTTTACCCACTATTATAGTCGCTCTGAGTTTTTTCCGTTACAACATGAATAATCTGAGTTTGACTTGAATCTTAAACGATGCTTCATAGAATAATGAGCTAATGACAGATAATTCCAAGATAGCTATTTCACTTGCTACAGATAAGGATAGGGATAGGATATATCATCTTAGACATGATGTATTTGGCTCTGAGCTTCGACAACACTCAGAGAATGAATCCGGTATTTTGCGTGACAAACTAGATGACTTTAATACATATATTATAGCCAAAATTGATGATGATATTGTTGGTTTTATTAGTATTACAGCGCCTGATAAAAACCTTTATTCCATTGATAAATATTTCGATCGTGAGGAACTTCCATTTGTAGCTAATGAGGGTTTGTACGAAATGAGGATATTGACGGTTGTTAAAGCTCATAGAGGTAAACCAATTGCTTTGGCTTTGATGTGGGGAGCGTTTAGATGGATTCAATCTAATGGAGGCGACAGCATAATGGCGATAGGTAAAACCGATTTGCTGGATATGTATGTTAAGCTGGGCTTTAAAGCCATGAATAAGACGGTGCAGTCAGGAGAGGTTTGTTTCGAACTATTGTATGGCAATGTAGAGGTGTTAAACACTTTTATTGAAACCAATTATAAACAGCTTTTTCTAAAGCTGGAAAAACAGTGTGATTGGAATATTGGTATTAGCTTTTTTAAACCTGCCAATTGTTATCACGGTGGATCATCCTTTGAAGCGATAGGAAATGAATTCGATGCGCTACATAGAAAAGAGAATATCATAAATGCCGATGTGTTGGATGCCTGGTTTGATCCATCGCCAAAAGTAATAAGTGCACTAGAAGCTGAACTTAAATGGATTAGTAAGACCTCACCACCCACAGATAGTGCAGGCATGGCAAAGTGTATTGCAAAATACAGAGGCGTGAAAAACGAAAATATACTTCCAGGTGCAGGTTCATCGGATCTTATTTTTATGGCATTTAAAGAATGGTTGACACGCTCGTCTCGTGTATTGATATTAGATCCTTCGTATGGAGAATATGCACATATCTTAGACAAAGTTATTCGGTGTCAGGTAGACCGCTTGGAATTATTGAAAGAAAATAAATATGCAGTTGATATTGAGGCTCTCATTAGCAAGGCAAAAGAGTGTTATGATCTAATTGTACTGATTAACCCCAATAGTCCAACAGGGCAATACCTTTCAAAAAGGCAGCTTGAAACAGTTTTGAAGCAAATACCTTCCACTACGCGTGTTTGGATTGATGAGACATATATAGAGTATGTTGGTAAAAATAATTCTCTTGAGACCTATGCTGCCCAAAGTACAAATGTGATTGTTTGTAAGTCAATGTCAAAAGTGTATGGTCTGAGTGGCTTGCGTGCAGCCTATTTATGTGCTTCACCATATCAACTAGAAACACTACAATCGGTTTCGCCACCATGGGCTGTTAGCTTGCCGGCTCAATATGCCGCCATATTGGCCTTAAAGGATGAGGAGTACTATGAAAAATGTTATGCTGAAACACATATCTTACGAGATGAATTCATCAATGAATTATCGAAAAACTATTTTGTAGAAGTAACGCCTTCAGTGGCTAATTATGTTTTGTGTCACCTTCCTCTTGACGGCCCAAATGCTGAGTTTATAATCGAAAAGTGCAGGGAAAGAGGTCTTTACCTACGTGATGTTTCAAATATGGGCAGTCATATTGGAAACCATATTATTAGAATTGCCATAAAGGATAGGGATACAAATAATCAGATGCTAAAAATATTGCAAGAAGTTTTGGCTTGTGTGCATGCCTGATGATATGCTTTGTTTATGTTTTATCTAATGCACACAATAAACATATAATCAAAAAAAAACTATAAAATTTAAATTACTATGAGTAGTCAAAATTTGGAAGTCATTGCCTGGCGTAGCTCCTTCAATACAAATGTTACCCGTATTGATACTGAGCATAAGTTGTTTATTATGCTGATGAATTCCTTTAAAAAAGCGCTTGATACAGGACGAAATGAAGAGGAACTATTGCGTATAATCGATGAATTAGAAAAGTATGCCATTTTTCATTTTAAAAGTGAAGAAAACCTGATGGTTTCTATCGGATATCCCGATTATAACAATCATTGTACTGAGCACCATAAATTACTGGAAAGCTTTTTTGTGAGCCGGTATTCCAGTATTGGTTTCACAGGTTTTTATCGCTTCTTAGTTGAGTGGTTTGTTGAACATACAGCTGTTGAGGATATTAAGATTAAAGCCTACATAGAAGCAAATCAGATCGATCTTACTGAAAGTTGTTATAATCTTTAAATCACTCAATGAATAAGAAGAAATACGAACTAGGTTAGATAAATAAAAAGAATGTAGAACTGGAATATTACCTTATTTAAACAATCGCATCAAATACAATACATTATGAATAAATTAATACTGTCTTTAGCCATTTTTTTATTGATTGGCTTATGCTCATGTGGGAACAAAGAAGTAGCACCTCCTAATATTATCGTGTTTCTGGTGGATGATATGGGCTTAATGGATACCTCGGTGCCCTTTATGTGTGATACTGAAGGTACGCCGATCGAATATCCCTTAAATGATTTCTACCGTACGCCCAATATGGAGCAATTGGCCAGTCAGGGCATTCGCTTTACGAATTTCTATGCCCATTCTGTTTGTTCACCTACCCGAAATTCAATCATGACTGGTCAGAATTCGGCTCGTCATGGTTCTACAAACTGGATTCGCTCGGAACGTAATAATCGCACTGAGTTTGGTCCGCAGAACTGGAACTGGGAGGGGGTAAATAGTGAATCAGTAACACTGCCTCGTCAATTGCAGCAGGCTGGTTATAAAACCATTCATGTTGGGAAAGCCCACTTTGGTCCCATAGCTCACGATGGTGAAGACCCTCTTAAACTAGGCTTTGATGTTAATATTGCAGGTAATTC
Source organism: Carboxylicivirga marina (assembly GCF_016612505.1). Lineage (GTDB taxonomy): Bacteria > Bacteroidota > Bacteroidia > Bacteroidales > Marinilabiliaceae > Carboxylicivirga > Carboxylicivirga marina. The sequence continues at coordinate 11,817 of NZ_JAENRR010000064.1, read as the reverse complement.
TTTTGGACATCCGGGTAGTTATTATGGTGAAGATGGCTATGGTCATATCAAAGGTCAAAAAGCAAGAGCCGTTCCTGGTTTGGAGAAATACCACCGGACAGAGACTTTTCTGACGGAAGCGCTCACACTGGAAGCGAATGCAGCCATCACTCAGGCCAAAGAAGAGGGTAAACCATTTTTTCTGCATATGGCACATTATGCTGTTCATGCACCATTTCAGTCCGATCCCCGTTTTGCCGATAACTATAAAGAATCAGGAAAATCAGAAAGAGCACAGGCTTATGCAACTTTAATAGAAGGGATTGACAAGTCATTAGGTGATATCATGGCCCATGTGAAAGAATTAGGCATGGAAAAAAATACTTTGATTTTGTTTTTGGGTGATAATGGCTCTGATGCTCCTTTGGGAAATGAGGAATATAGCAGTTCATCACCACTAAAAGGAAAAAAAGGAAACCATTGGGAAGGAGGTATGCGCGTTCCGTTTATTGCAGCGTGGGTAAGTCCTGATAATACGAGTAGTGTTCAACAGCTAATGCCTATTGAAACAAACTCCATACAGCAACAATTAGGAAGTGTACTAGATATTTTTCCAACCATCTGTCAATTAACAGAAGCAGGTGTTGCTGACGAATATGTTTTAGATGGTTTTGCTTTACAGAAGCAATTAGCAGGTGAGTCAAACAGTGAGCGAACAGAACGGTTTCTAAATCATTTTCCGCATGGTAATCACCGTACTAACTACTTCACTAGTTTAGTCGACGCTGATTGGAAAATTATTTACCACTATCCGATAGAAAGTCCCGAGCGTTACGAACTATTTAATTTAGCGGATGATCCTTTCGAAGTTCATAATCTGGCTAAGGAGAAGCCAGAGCAGCTTAAGTTGATGATGGAATTATTACACGATGAGATGCTTGATAAAAATGCCCTTTATCCTGAAGTGGATGGTGTAGCACTTACATTAAAATTGCCAACTGAAATCATTTATTAATGTAATAAAAGAACCCGCCAATTGTTTATTTGGCGGGTCTTAAATATTCTATTAAAAACTAAATGTTTTCGTCTTAAGACTTTATCCATGTTAGTTTGTGCCATAGTTTCTCAAGTGGTCCTTGTTTGTAATTAATAATCCAGTATTTACAAGCGTAAAACTGTATGGTAAATAGTACAATGCCAATGCCAAATGAAACTGTATGGCGTACCTCTGGTCCAATGCCTAATCCATAACCAAAGAATACAAAACCACCAATAATGGATTGCATCACATAAGCAGTTAAACTCATTCGTCCGGGATATTTTAAGCCACCAAGCAACTTGTTAAAAAATGACGTTTTAAACAATAGGATAAAGGCGGATACCATCATGAAGGTAAAACCTATATTTCGGTGCATTTCAACAATAGGACGAACTAATTGAACTTGTTCTTTAGCATCAAAAAGAGCATTGATATTTAATCGAAAAAGGTAAAAAGGAACGAATATTATGGTGGCGGCGATGAAGGTTCTTAACCAAAAACGACGATTATTGGCCTTATCATCAAACTTATTGTTTTTACCGAGCCAATAGCCAATAATAAATAAGCCAGCTGTTTGTACCAGTCGACCTACTTCAAAGGCCCATATCAAACTTACCTTATGGCCATATAGCGTATTTGCTTTTACTTGATTGAAAAATGAATCGCCCAATTGTGCCTCTTTCAATAATTTCCAATACTGGCCTCCATGGCGAGGAGGAAGTACATAATCGGCATTTGTTAGGTATTGGATATAATGCCACCACTCAATAGGCTGTAACAGGCAGATGAAAGCAATAATTAAGAGTAACTGATGACGCAGGTTACGGACAAAAAACAATACCACACCAACTAAGGCATAAAGCATTAGTACCTCACCAGGAAAGAAAAAGCCATTAAAAATGGCAAAACCAACTAATATAAGTAGGCGCCATAAATAGCGATATCCAAAATCTTTGCCTTGTTTTATCTGCTTGGCCATCATCAGGCTAAAAGTGAAACCAAACAGTATTGAAAAGATGGCATAGCCTTTACCCCCAAACATAAAGAAGAGAGAATCCCAAACTACCGTATCTAAAGCGCTAAGCCATGCCGGTTGTGATTCCGCACTCGGAAAAACGTAAAAATTAAAATGTTCGATACTATGCAATAGCATAATACCCAATATAGCAAAACCCCTTAAGGCATCTACTACCTCTATTCTATTTTTCTGTTCCATTAAAATAACGTTTGTGTGTGATATGTGGCAAAGATGAATAATGATTTTGCTCCTTCTAAATATTTAACGTTTTTTAAAAACTTTCTTAATGAAAAGACAAAACCCGCTAACTAATTAAGTAAGCGGGTTTGTCTTTTGTCTATAATCTGTTGTTTTCTTCTATTTCAGGTATGTATCTAACCAGCGGAAGAATTCGCGTTGCCATAAAATACCGTTATGGCACTGCAGTACCCAATGGTTTTCTTCAGGGAAATAAAGGAAGCGAGCTGGTACACCAACCATTTTGGCTGTATTGTATGCTCCCATGCCTTGTGTATAAGGAATACGGAAATCTTTAGCTCCATGAATCACTAACATTGGAGTATCCCAATTCTTTACAAAGTTATGTGGTGAGTTAGCATAGCTGCGCATAGCCGTTTTATTGCTCTTATCCCAATAGTTGCCTTTGTAATCCCAGTCCACAAAAAACATCTCTTCAGTAGTGCTGTACATCTGCTCAAAATTAAAGATGCCACAGTGTGAGATAAATGCTTTAAATCGTTTGTTGTGGTTTCCGGCTAACCAGTATACAGAATAGCCACCATAGCTGGCACCTGCTGCTCCAAGGCGATTTTCATCAACGAATGGTTCTTTAGCTACTGCATCAATGGCCGAAAAGTAATCTTTCATATTCTGGCCACCATAGTCTCCACTAATCTGCTCGTTCCATTCCTGTCCAAAACCTGGTAATCCACGTCGGTTAGGTGCCACAATAATGTAATCGTTGGCCGCCATCATCTGGAAATTCCAACGCAGACTCCAGAATTGGCTTACCATACTTTGTGGACCACCACCGCAATACAATAATGCAGGGTATTTCTTATTCTTGTCGAAGTTAGGAGGATAGATGACCCACACCAACATGTCTTTGTTATCGGTGGTTTTAATCCAGCGCTTTTCAACATCACCCATTTTCAATTGACCTAGTAAAGGCTCATTAACTTTTGAGATGTTAGTGCCTTCACCTGTTTCTGCATCAATGCTTATGATTTCAGTCGGGTGCTTCATCGATGTTTGAGTGGCAATTAACCCGTTGGCAGCAATAGCTACCGAGTTGTAGTTATGGATGCCATCTGTTACCTGGCTTATTTTTTCGTCCGCCATATCAAAACGGAAGATCTCTTTTGAGCCTTTATCTTCACTCGTGAAATAGATATGCTTGCTGTCTGGTGTCCATGTTAAGCCATGTACATTCTGGTCGAAATCAGCCGTATAATCTTTCTTTTCAAAAGTTGCTAAATTCATGATGAATAAGCGATTTTGATCGGCTTCGTAACCATCACGTTCCATGCTTTCCCAAGCCATGTATTTGCCATCAGGAGAATAGGTAGGAGCAATGTCGTAACCCATCATGCCATCAGTAAAATTACTGGTTGTTCCCTCTTTGATATTGTATACGTAGATATCGCTATTTGTTGAGAAGGCAGCTTCCATACCTACTTTCTTCTTGCTGGTATAGGCAATGCTTTTACCATCAGGCGAGAAGTTAATTTGTTCCATGCCACCCCAAGGTTTGTTAGGAGAATGAAAGCGTTCGTCTTTCATTATATCGGTGCCTTTACCAACTGTGGCACCATTGGCATATTTAATGTAATGTACATGGGTATATGTTGGATCAACCCAGTGATCCCAATGGCGATACATTAAATCATCTTCAATTCGTGCATCGGCAAATTTTAAATCTGGATGCAGATCGAGTACCGTCTTATCTAGTTTTACATTTTTTAAATAGGCCAACTTGTCCATTGTTGGTGAGTATTTATAGCCTTCAATGCCGCCCTCAATTTTTGTTACTTGCTGATTTTGCGAGCCATCAGGATTCATCTCCCACAATTGAACATCACCCGAAGCAGCTGATAAGTAACATATTTTAGCACCATCAGGGCGCCAGCTTACTTCAAACTCACCTCCTTTAGTTGTGGTTATTTGTGTGAAATCGCCACCCGTAACAGGCATAGTGTATATGTCAGAATACGTTTTGTTTTCTTCAATTTTAGTGTACGAGATGGTGAATGCAACTGTTTGCCCGTCTGGCGATACAGATACGCTACCCACACGGCCAAACGACCAAAGGATTTCCGGGGTCATAATTTCACTGTCAACCTTTATGTTGCGGTTGGTAAATGTGGCTTCTTTTTCTGTTTTTTGAGGAGCAGAGCAAGCGCCTAACAGAAAAACAAGCGATGCTAAGAAAGCAAATTGTTTCATGGTAAATACGATTTATAATTGAACTGTTTTGTTGTTGCGTTTCGTTCCGACTAAGTTAAGAAGTTATTTGTTATCTGTATTTGAGTTTTGTCAGGGTTGATGAGTTTAGTGTTTTATGTGCTGATTTTAGTTGTTTAACTCCAAATTAAATGTTCTCAACTCTCAGTGCTGTAAGTTATTTTGAATTATCCTAAATAGTTAGTTACTCGTATTTTACACTGTTTTCTATGGCGTAATTTGCCTACCTTACCTATTCCTTTACAAAACCCATTATCATGAACAAAACGAATAAAAACGACCGTCGTCATTTTCTTAAGATGACAGCTGCCGGACTAGCCGGAGCTACTTTGTTGTCTCATACTGCCGAGGCGAAATCAAAAAAGAAAGCCAAAGTTATTTATCGGACTCTTGGACGCACTGGTGTTAAACTACCTATTGTTAGCATGGGCGCCATGAAAGATGGAGCCATGGTGAAAGCCGGTTTGGCCAAAGGGGTTAAACACTTTGATACAGCGCATGTGTACCAAAAAGGAAAAAACGAAAGCATGCTCAGCGAAGCCTTACATGGACATGAGCTTCGCGAATTATTAACGGTTACTAAAGTTTTGCCCGATGATATGGATCGCAAAACAGGTTTGATTGGTGAGGGCTGTACTGCTGAGAATTTTCTGAAAATGTTTGATATTAGCCTGGAACGATTGCAGGTTGAATCGGTAGATTTATTGTATGTTCACGCAGTTTCAACAAAGCAGTCAGTATTGCATCCTGAAATTATTAAAGCTGTAAAAATCGCCAAGGAGCAAGGTAAGTGTAGATGGCTTGGCGTATCAACTCACAAAAATGAACCGGAAGTGATTCGTGCTGCAATTGAAGCTGGTATCTATGATGTGGTATTAACAGCTTATAATTTTAAGCAGGATCATCGCGAAGAGATTAATAAAGCGATTGAAGAAGGTGTAACCAAAGGCATTGGTTTTATAGCGATGAAAGTAATGGCTGGTGGATTTTTGGATAAAGACCAGAATGACCCTGTAAATACAAAAGCAGCATTAAAGTGGGCATTGCAAAATGAAAATATTTGTACCTCTATTCCGAGTTTTACCACCATCGATCAGCTTGAGGAAAGCTGGAGTGTGATGGAGAAATTAAAGATGACAAAGCAGGAGGCAAAGGATTTAGAATTTGCACGCGAGTATGCAGGGTTATATTGTAATGCCTGTAGCCAGTGTGACGGACAGTGTCAGAAGAATCTGCCTATTCCGGAAATAATGCGCTCATACATGTACACTTATGGCTATCGAGAAATGGGTAAAGCTAAGGAGTTGTTGGCCAGTATGGGCATGGTTAACGACCCATGTTCAAACTGTAATGAATGTACTGTGACGTGTGTAAAAAGTTTTGCCGTTGGCGAAAAAGTACAAAGTGTTAGTCGATTGATGGATGTGCCGGATGATTTTATCGTTTAAGTTAATAGGGCATTATAAAAAATGAATATACAACAAAGAACAGATATGCGAATCAACAAATTACTACTAGCATTACTTCTTATTGGCGGAACTGTTTTCGCACAAGAATACCCCGGGGAATTTACAAAGCTAGATGGATGGAGTATTGAAGGGGAGAAACAGTTTTACTCAAGAGATAATTTATATGATTATATTAATGGCGCTTCAGATTTTTATCTGGGCTATGATTTTCAGGATTTATGGGTTGTAGATTATAAAAATGAAGCCGGGCAAATGTTAACGCTTGAGCTGTATCGACATGGTGATAAGCTGAAGACCTTTGGTATTTACTCCGAGGAACGTCCGCAGAGTGCCAAGTTGCAAGAGATTGGTGCACAAGGTTTTTTAGAAAGTGGTGCTGTATTCTTTTTGGCCGATAATTATTATGTAAAAGTATATAACAGCAGACCAGAAGTGGGCGAAGCTGATTTTGTGGCTTTTGCAAAGGCTGTAGCACAAAGCATTTGCTCCGATTGTGGCATGCCTCATCAGTTCGAGTTGTTCCCTGAAAATGGGAGAGTAGCTTTAAGTGAACGTTATATGCCTGAGAATTTTATGGGTATTTCTGGGTTTAATGGCGTTTGTACCGTTAAATATGAGCATCAAGGTGAGTCATTCAGGCTGTTCGTTTACGAGGCAAGTGATGAAAATTGTCGCGCATTAATGGAGAAGTACTTCAAGCGTTTAAAATATAAGAAGAAGCTAAAGGAAAAGACTTATAGTTTTGATGATCCGTATTTAGGTAAAGTACAAATCTACTATAAAGAGGGGAGAGTAGCTGGGATGTTAGATGCAAAGAATCCGGATTCGCATCAAGTGCTTTTTGAGGCATTAATTAGGTAACTAGTGTTTTAATAAATCTGGCACAAAATAAAAGCCGCTAAACATATCGTTTAGCGGCTTTATTATTCTGTATCAAGCTTTTTTTTAATATTGACGACGTCCGCCACCATGGCGTCTGCCACCTCCGTCGCGGTCGCGTTTTCTGCCAGATGGTTTTGGCGATGCTACTTCAAGGCTTACTTTTTTACCTTTAAGTTTAGCTTTGTTAAGCTTGGTAATTAGCTCTTGCTCATACTCTTTATCTACTTCAACAAACGAGAAGTTACGAAGCAACTCTATCTTTCCAATCTTTACGGTTGTTCCGCGCATGTTGCTATTGATAAGTCCAATGACTTCGCCCGAAGTCAGCTTGTCCGTTTTACCAATGTTAAGGAACAAACGGCTGAATGAAGCATTGCCTCTATCGCGCCCTCCGCGTCCTTCACGACGACCACCTTTACCACCACGTTCTTCTTTGTAGATGTTAAGGTCTGGTGCATTTTGATAATACTCCATAAAGCGATTGAATTCAGCAGCAACAAACTGCTTAATCAACTGCTCTTTATCAATGCTTTCCAACTTCTCATATAAAGCTGGTAATAGTGCATTTACAGGAGATGACTCTTCTAGTTCTGTTTTACCAACGCGATCAAGGAAGTGAAATAATTGCTTTTCACAAATCTCATCAGCCTTCGGTACCATTTTACGCTCAAAGCTTTTCTTAGCGATTTTCTCAATGGCTTTGATGCGATGCATTTCGCGTGAGTGAATAATGGTAACTGCAATACCTTCTTTTCCTGCACGTCCTGTACGACCACTTCGGTGAATATACACCTCAATATCATCAGGTAAATTGTAGTTGATAACGTGAGTCAGGTCATTTACATCAATACCACGAGCTGCTACATCAGTAGCAACAAGTAATTGCAGGTGCTTCTTACGGAAGCGGTGCATCACTAAATCACGTTGTGCTTGTGATAAATCACCATGTAAAGCATCGGCATTATAGCCATCAGCCATTAATTTATCGGCAATATCTTTTGTTTCCTGTCGTGTACGGCAAAAGATAATACCATATACATCAGGTGTAACATCAACTATACGTTTTAGAGCACGATAACGGTCATGAGCTTGTACCATGTAATAATGATGCTCCACGTTTTCAGCTCCCTGATTCTTTGTTCCTACACTAATTTCTACTGGTTCCTGCATGTAGTTTTTCGACATACGTGCAATTTCAGGTGGCATTGTTGCCGAGAAAAGTAATGTTTGACGCCATTCAGGGGTCTGTGCCATAATGCTTTCCAGGTCATCCTTGAATCCCATGTTAAGCATTTCATCAGCCTCATCCAGAATTAACCAGCGAACATCGCCCAGTTGAATGGCTTTGCGATTGATTAGGTCATTCATACGACCTGGTGTTCCAACCACAATGTGCGAACCACGCTTAAGTGCTTTAATCTGGGTGCGAATTTCTGTTCCACCATAAACAGGTGTGATAAACAGGTCGCGATAGTTCTTAGCGTACTTCTGAAGATCTTTGGTAATCTGAAGACAAAGTTCGCGAGTAGGACATAAGATTAATGCCTGTACGTTCTTTTCTTCTGTTTTGATTTGCGGGATAACTGGCAAGCCAAAAGCTCCTGTTTTACCAGTTCCGGTTTGTGCTAAAGCAATTAGGTCATTCCCATAATTTAAAATCTCAGGAATTGTTTTGCTTTGAATAGGTGTTGGTGTTTCATAACCAAGCTCACCAATAGCACTTAGGATTTCCTCTGGAAGTCCTGTTTCTTTAAATGTCTGCATAATTTGCTTTTTATCCACCCGCTTCCACGTTCTTGCAGCTGTTCCCGGATTAAGCAATGACGCTACGACTGTGCTACTGAAAGTGACCGGAGTGGTCCTTATTTTAACTGAGGCGCAAAGATAGATCGATTTTTGGATAAATGGTACTAATGGCTATTGTGGGGGTGATATTTTGTGATTAATTAACTTTAGGCCGTTAGAATTAATCTGCATAATGCGATTATAATGATAGTTTTAGCGAAACAATATAATTTCTTCCGGGTGCTGCAATGCCTGATGAATAAGTTTTGTAGCGTTCATCGGTTATGTTGTCGACGCCAGCCGTAACAATGGTTGATTGGCTGAAAGCATATTGGGCTTTAAAGTTTATTGTTGTCCATCCTGGCGAATAGGGGTTGCCATTAGCATCTTTTGCATATAAATATGCTTTCCCAATTTCTGAATCGGGCATGTTTTTATAAGCTACTTCGCCATTGTACTGGGCGTTCAAATCTACACGCACTTTGTTTTTTTCGTAACTCAGGTGTGTTGTTCCAAACCAGGGAGCGGCATGTCGAAGAGGTGCAAAAGACCCATCATCTAATTCCTCTTCACCTTTTTGATAATTAAAACGCGAAGAAGCACTAAGGCCACTTTTCCATTTGTATTCGATACCCGCTTGAATACCATATACGAATGCTTTAGCAGCATTTTGAATAGCTTGCACACGACTAAACTCTTCATCATACATAATGCTGTCGTGATCATTAAGTTGATAATCGCGACGCACCATCGCATTGGTTAAGTGAGTATAATAGGCAGCAAAATCAATCTTCCATTTTTTAACGACCACAACTGCAGCACCTATCTCGGCATTGATGGCGTATTCGGGTTTTAAATTCGGGTTTGGCACAACTACTGCGCCAGGCTCTGAATCGAACACTTTGCCAACGTCATCAATGTTTGGCGCTCTGAAACCAGTGGAAAGCGAGCTGCTTAACTGCCAGTTTTCACTAGGAGTATGTATAATGCCCAAACTACCGGTTAGTGCCCCAGTGTTTATCGTAATGTCTTTAAAGTCAAAATCGTAAAATGAATTATCAAAGTCAGCATTTAAATAAACGAAGTTATAGCGTAAGCCAGCCTGAAGGTTTGTTTTGGTATTCACATGCTTCAAATAGCTGGTATAAACAGCTGCCGACAGCCATGTGGAGCCATCGGGATATCGTGATGCAGCAGGATTGGTATCGTTATTAATCAGGTTCTCTTCGATGCCTTGTGAGCCCACTTTATTGCCAATGAACTCAAGTCCATAAAAGAATTTATCACCATCTTTCCATTGTTTTTCAAAATCGATATTGGTACTGAAGGCATTAACTTTTTCTGTTCGGCGTTTGATATTCTCTTTGTGAATTTTACGATTATGACGGCTTTCTTCAAAGTATTGATGTGCAGCTATTATCTGTAGATGATCGAAAAAGTTGTTAGAGGCAGAATGTTTAATGTTTATATTATTCATCAACCACTGTTGTGGACCATAGTACCAATCTCCATACAGTAATTTGCCATCATCGTCTGTCATTATCAGTCGATCGTATCGGGGTATGTTCGATGATGATGAATAGTGAAAGCCATAATTGAACTTCCATTTTTCATTAGGTATGTATTTAAACTTCTGCATCAGGTTTAATTGATTGTATGCAGATGGAACTTGTAATATAGGTTCGTTGTTGTTTACAATTAGATCTTCGTTATTAATTCTCTCAACATATTGAGGTCGTAAGTACTCATCAGGACCGTTCTTTCCCATTTTTAAATCACCATAGTCTGAATAACTTATTGATGTAAAAGATGCTAGCTTATTAAAGCCCAGGTTAAAATCAAAATGCCCGGTTTTTTCGTTGTTAGCCGAAGAATAACGCGTTAGTGCATTTGCCTTAAGGATACTTTTATCTTCGTGCGAAACAATGGGATCAAATGAATAAAAACCCATGACACCACCAATGGCATCACTGCCATAAATAACCGAGCTTGGACCAAAGATGACTTCGGCACGGTTTGTGGCAAAGGGATCTAACGAAATGATATTTTGAATGTTGCCACTTCTGAAAATGGCATTATTCATGCGAACACCATCTACAGCAATAAGAACGCGATTGGTTGCAAAGCCTCTAATCATTGGGCTTCCGCCACCCATTTGGCTTTTCTGGATGTAAACATCGCCTGTCATTTCAATAAAGTCAGCTGCCGTCTGTGGGTTTAAGAAGTTGACCTCTTTAGGCTTTAAAACGGAGATTTTAGCAGGGGTTTCTCTTCGTCCTTGTTTCCATTTGGTGGCAGAAACCACTACTTCATCAAGAGATAGTTCAATCTGTTCCATTAGTACTTTAAAACCTTTGTTCTTTAGGTCATTGTAACTGTAGGTAACCGTCTCGTAGCCAATTAAACGAAAGGTAATGTCATTGATGTTAACAAAGGATTGAAGGTCACTTTGACCTTTCATGTTTGTAATGGTGTTAATTTGCTCAGATTGTGAGAAAATGTTTACTAATTCGAGGGGTTGATGCGTGTGCGTATCTCTTACCTGAACGGTTTGAGAACTTGACGAAATAGCAAAAGTATATATAAGGACTAGTAGTGAAAATCGAATCATCTGTCAGATAAAAGAATTATAAGATGGCTGCAACCTAAGCAAATATCGTGCAAATATAGGATTTTTCATGAGTTAATTTGGTGAAAGTACTTCTATCAAATATACTGTTTTATAGAGTTGAGTATATCTGTTTCATACACATGTTATTGAATGCTTAGTCGTATTAACATCTTATTTAGTCATACGCTTTTATCTATTTGTCAAAATATAATCAACCTTTAGCTAAGTGTTCGTATCTATCTCAATACTTTTGATTTAAAAATTATTAATTAAGGATAATGAAACGTTATAGTTTAAGTTTGTTAGTGTTGATGTTTGCTTTAAATATATTTGCGCAGGATTTTCATACCTGGCTGATATTGATGTTAAGGATGAATCACAAGAAGCTGAAGCGCTTGATGCCGCTATGGAATGTTGTTGCTACTTAACAGCCGTTAGATTTGATAAAAAAGATAAGCATAGAGCTTTGGCTACCGAATTTGTTGGTAATTACATTAAGGGGACTTCTATAAATTAAAACTTTGACATACAGATGTGTATTAGTATTTTCAGGCGATAAAATCAGCCGAAA
>NZ_JAENRR010000063.1 GCF_016612505.1 Carboxylicivirga marina | reverse complement strand
TGTTCTCAAAAGCGGGTGCAAAATAAGGAAGTATTTTTCGTATCTCCAAATTAAAAAACGAAAAATTTATGAGGCAGCTTGAAAGAGTATGGCTTAAGAATTGATTTGGTGGGGGTTGGTGGTGGAAAGTTTTTTATAAAAAAAAAGGCTCCAACTTGGGAGCCTTATAACAGTATGAATAATTTTTAAATTTTTGCGTCATATGTACGACCAGAACCTTCTCCACCCCATAATTTTTCAATATCTCTGGTATCAAATTGCCAACAAACTGATACATGAAACATTTGTGTTTTCCCATATCTAGAATAGTCATTTAAAGGGTTGTCTCCTTTTTTGAAATCAGAATTGAGAAAATCATCTAAATAATATCTAAACTTCACATTTAATCCTCGAGGAAATTGAACACCTGCAAAAACAGAAGGCAAAAAGAGATTTGTTCTATCACTAAACCATTCTGAGGTTTTATGCTTATCGCCATCCATCCAGTATTTATATTTATAATGAAAAAGCAATTCATACTCAGCCCCACCAAAAACATAAAAGTGATCGCGAAACGAACCAAGTTTTAGGGCCAATGGCAAGCCCAAAGTATATGAACGATGTTTTTCTTTTTCAACACCAAGGTCTAAAGCATCATCTTCGGTGATAAATCCAATATTTCGAATAGCTAAACCAGAGTATAGGCCGAGAGTATTTGTTAAATCTAAATGAACATATTGACCAACATGAAAGAAAACACTAAAACGGAGGTTATTGGAAATACTTTCCATAGTTCCTCCTCCGAGTGGTGCCTGTTCAACATCTGCCCAGCCAAATATCATCTCGCCACTAGTAACAGAATAAACACGTTGCTGTGCCTTAATTTGAACAAGCCCGATCACACAAAATACAACTAATAACAATTTCTTCATAGTTTATAATTTAAGGTTGATATTAATAACAAATATAAACAATTGAAACATACATAAACAAAAAGAGGTACTCAACAAGTGAATACCTCTTTCAATTTTATTTTTAACATTTACTATTCAGCTGATTCAGCTTCATCCTCATCTTCTTCGGTAGCATTAGGATCAAATAGTTCGTTTTCCATTAATAGATTGTACCAAGTCAGCACTTTCTTAATATCTGACACATAAACCCGATCTTTATCATACAATGGCAAAATCTCGGTGAAGTATGCCTTTAGCTCATTACCAGAACTTTTAGGAGCTATTGCCATACCACCATTTTCTTTCTCATAAATAGCTTTGAATACATCAAAAAGTTTAACATCCTCATCTTCGGTGTAAATTGATATATCTTCTAAGGCACTGATGCGTGAAGTAGCATAGGCAGGTATTCTTTTCCCATCGATTAGTGATTCAACAATAATTGAATTCTTAGCTTGAGAAACCAACTTAAATAATCCTCTCTGACCTGATATTGCTAATATTCCTTTTAACATTATTTCGTGTTTTATATTTCTTGCAAAAATAAAATTATAGCTGCTTAAAGCAAAAAGATTTTATTTAAAGTATCAGTTAATTACTTTAATCCTCTCTCCTTCTTAATTTGCATATAAGCATCATTAATCTTTTTAAACTGATATTCAGCATCTTTACGAATATCATCTCCCAAATGTGCCACTTTATCGGGATGAAAACGAACAGCCATCTTTTTGTAGGCTTTTTTTACTTCATCATCGGTAGCTTCTTTTGATACTTCCAAAGTTTTATATGCCGATGACGACGATTTAATAAACATTGAACTAACTGAATCGAAATCCTGATTTGATATTCCTAAACCAGAAGCAATATGGTGTAAAAAGCGTTGTTCATCTGCAGTTACCTTACCATCAGCCAGTGCTATGCCAAATAACAAGTGCATCAATTGCACTTTAGACGAATAGTTAATATTACGATGCGCCTGGTGAAGCACATCATCAACCGAAATATCCTGATTTAAGATATCACGCAACATAATTAGTGCCTTGCCAGCCTCAACTTCACCAAAAGTGGCGACCAAACTTCTTTTCACATAATCCAATTCCGACTTTAACACTCTACCATCAGCCTTCATAACTGCGGCAACCAAAATTAGTAAAGTAGCCAAAAAACCACTTCGAGCCTGTTGTTGAGATGTTTGCTTTTTACCATTCACAAAAGATGCCTGTTCTTCTGACAGATGACCAAACACCAATCCCATTATTGCTCCAATTGGTCCTATTGTCCACCAACCAATACTTGCCCCTAAAAAAGAACCTAATAATCCCATCCTAAATCTTTTAAAATCTTAAAAACCTGTGGCATGACCAGATGTTTTCCATCGCATTTAATGATGTAATCTGTGAGTTGGATTTTCGCTTCATCAGTCCATTGCCTACTTATCCTAATCTTTACTTCATCTTCACTAAAGCCATCGCGTTTCATCACCCTATTAGTACGAATTGCCAGCGGAGCAGTCACCAAAATATTCTTATCAAATTTTTTATAGCTTCCGTTTTCGAATAAAATTGCAGCCTCCTGAAAAACAATGGAAGAATTTATATCATCAACCCACTTTGAAAAATGCTTGGAAACTACCGGATGAACAATTTGATTAAGCCGACTTAACAAACCTGAATTATTGAACACTTTATTCGCCACAAAAGGCCTGTTATAGCCATGTTTAGTATATGCCTCATCCCCTAATAATTCAATAATTGCTCTGCGAATTGAGTCATCAGAATTTATTAACATTTTCGCCTCAACATCGGCTTCGTATACTGGCAAGCCCAGTTGTCGTAGAAGCATAGCAACTGTTGACTTACCGCTTCCTATACCACCAGTTAATCCAACAATCATCAATTGTGCTCCTTTCTTTCAAGCAGGTATTCGACAAACATGGGCTGATATGTCATATTATGAACTTCGCTTGGTGAATCATTTATCTTTACCTTTAATCTTCGTGGCAGATTATTTAAGTCAATATTTGAGAAATCGATACTAGCCTTGAAATCCAATGTTGAAAACAACGGACGACTTAATCCAATATGGTAAGAAATATTCACAGCAGAAGGGAATGATTTAAGCTCAATATCATCAGGTAAATTAATTGCTTCAATTGGCACCGAAATACTTGCCTCCGTAAAAGGCTCTACTGGAATGGTTACTACTACACGTTTAGTTTTTAACTCAATTTGCTCCCCCTTATCAAGTAATACATTCCGGGTTATCGTGTCTGAAAGGTTTTCATAAACCAAGGCTTTTGTATAAATCGCATCTAATGAATCCAACACCTCCTCGGCTCCAGAAACCATAACCGAATCGGGCAATATGCTTATTGGACCCGACAACTGGCATTGTTCTTCATAGGTGACACTCGCATTTACCCTTACAGGTAACATTTTTGACTTCTTTTGTTTTACAGGAACAAACAATGTATCAGGTGAAATATTTACTAACTCAAGCCCCACCGCCAGTTTACCTTCAATTAATTTAAAGTATTCTTTAGAATTTAAGTATGCACCGTTAACATCATTTACTTTAATGCGTCGAAGATTGGTAATGTCGATTGCCTCGGCCGAAAAGCGTTGACTTAGATGATAGGGAAGAATTTTGAAACCGCCGCCTTTTATCTTAAGCGTCAAATCACGCTTAAGGCTACCTGATACGATTTCATCATCCTGCACGTTAACAAACTTAACAGGAAATTTTACTTCAGTGGTATAATCGTCTTTCTGCAGGGCATTCAATACCCAAAAGCAGGCTGCCAAAAACAGGAAAACCAAAAAGATAAGCGCATTTCCATCTTCGCGTACCTCCTTGGTTTTACCTTTTATAAGTTTTAAGTATTTATCAAAAAGTGTTTTTGCCTTATCCATAGTTTACTAATCAGATTATCACAAAAGTAAATAATCTTTACTAGAAAACGATGCAACTACTCACTTCCTGTTCTTACTTATTAGCTGAAACATCGGACATATCCATTACAATGGCCGACTTATCCATTTTTACTTTAACGCCATCAGCAATTTCAACAACAACATGCTGTTCTTTAATTTCTGATACTTTACCATAAATACCACCTGTTGTGATCACTTTATCACCTTTCTTTAATGCCTCACGGTATTTGCGCAATTCCTTCTGACGCTTCATCTGAGGACGAATCATAAAGAAGTAAAATACAATGATGATAAGTACATATGGTGCAAATGACATTAATGGATTTCCACCTTCAGCAGCCTGTGGAGGCATACTTAAAAATACATTTAATAAATTCATGATATAATTATTTTTTCGATTTAATATTAGTCCAAACCAGTAGTTCGTGTTTCTTTATTGAATCATTGGCATGAATAACAACCTGCTTTACCTGCCTGCCATGCCATCCATTTGTATCAAAAACCACTTCGATAAACGTTGTGTCATTGGGCTTAATAGGTTGTTGCTTATAAATAACATCGGTACAACCACACCCTTTTTCTACTTTTTGAATTACAACTGGATATTTCCCCTCATTAATAACCTTAAAGCGATGACCAACAACATCACCATGATTGAGTTCTCCAAAACTATGAGACAACTCAACAAACTTCAGCTTACCTTTTCCTTTAATACTTGCGGATTGTTTATTATCATTTAGATTACAGCCAGCAATAATTGTTAATAATAACAGGCAAGATAAGCGAACAGACATATTATTTGTTGACTTTACCTGGCTTATTAATTACTTTTTCGTCAATTAAATGCTCCGTTATTTTATCAAGCACTCCATTGATAAACACACCGCTCTTGTTTGTTGAATAGAACTTTGCAATTTCAATGTATTCATTTAAAGATACATTAATTGGTATGTTCTTAAACTCAACAATTTCAGCGATTGCAACTTGCATAAGCACCACATCTAAATAAGCAACACGATCGAAATCCCAGTTTTTAGTAAATTTCTGTATCAAGTTCATGTTATCAGTCTGATTTACCAGGGTTTTTCGGCATAATCGCTGAACAAAATCGCGGTCTTCATCATCTTTAAACTCAGGAAGCAATGCTTCGCTTGATTCATTTTCTTGTTTAAACCCTTTAATGGTTTTAACAACCATTGATATTACGAATTCTATTTCATCGTTCCAATAAACACTTTGCTCTTCAAACATTGTGTATAAACTCTCGAATGGTGCAATTACCTTTTCAAGTAGTTTAGCCGCGAATCGCTTATCAGCCTCATAATCGCCAGCTTCAGTAGACATATACTCTGTGTATAAAGCTGACTCACTAACGATATTAAATAAAGCTTTAATGGTTTCGGGATGATCAGCCCAGGGAGTTCCGTTTTTAGTGTTATATGCTAAAAGAGATTCGTTATTGGCCAATTGAACTAAAAAGCCATTATCAACAAATCGCATATTAGGATTTAAATCTTCTTCTGACGGACGTTTCTTTTGTTTGCGCAGCTCAATTCTGTTTTCTGCAAAATTCTTTAGTTCAAGCATCAATAGCAAGAACGCGTGATACATCTCATGAGATTTTGCAATGCTATGAAATAGCTCATTTTCTGTTTGTTGTATAGACACCTCACCCTTCTGGTGATGTGCATAAGCCATTTGCACAACTTTAACTCGTAACAATCTTCTACTTAACATCCTTAAAGAACTTTTTTACTAATTATAATGCAAAAGTAGCTTTTTTTTTAATTGCATCAAGTGCTTTTAAAAAGAGTTGCACCTTAAGTTTGCATGAATTTCATAACATCATCAAAATCACCATTATTTTTTAATTAAGGCCATTTAATAATCCTCAGAAAAATTGAGTGGATTCACCAACAATATTGATAAAAACAGTTAAATCACTAATGTATTTTAAGAATTATATTAAATATCTGATCTTCTCTCAATTAGCATTAACTTATAAAAGTTAGAAGATAACAGAGTATGTTTCTTTATCTGAAAAACATCAAAAAATTGTAAAAAAAAGATTGGTAAATCAGTAAATATTTATCATTTTTGAAGCACACAAGCTGTTTCCAAAACAATAAAGAAAACAATGGAAGGATTTGAAAAAAAAGATGGTTTTGAAAAGAATGACAGAGATGAAATCTTTTCAAAGGCTATAAGAGCAGGAAAAAGAACTTACTTTTTTGATGTAAAAGCCACAAGAAAAAACGATTACTATCTAACAATTACAGAAAGTAAAAAGCGCTACGATCAAGATGGTAAGTACCACTTTGAGAAACACAAAATTTTCTTGTATAAAGAAGATTTTGAAAAGTTCGTTAATGGGCTACAGGAAACAGTTGGTTTCATTCAAGAAAATCAAACAATTGAAAACACAGGTGAAGTAAGTGAACCCAAAGCTGTAACGGCAGAATATACAAGTGTAGAATTTGAAGATTTACATGAGTAAATCTTATTTCTTAAGATATATAAAAGGTTGCTCAGGCAACCTTTTTTTATTTCTCATATTTCCCCACCTTATCTTCAATCAGTACAGCATTTGATTTATGTGATTGAATTTTTAGATTGCACAAAAGTTTTTCGGCTCCACTCGTAAAGCAAACCTCCTGAACCTTCTTAACTAATTCCATTACTTCGTCGTATTTTCCTTCTACAACCGTTTCAAACGGTGTTACTTTGTAGGTTAACCCAGACTTCTGAATCAATTCTATAGCCGCGTCTACCATATCGTACATGTCATGCTTATCTGACATGGGTAAAACCTGTATAGCTACATTTACTATATTATTTGCAATACTCATCTACTTCGAACTTTTTTTCTTATTCTTATTAACTAATCCCTCAATATCATTGGCTGATAGCTTTTTAACATTGGTCACCAACACAGATGGATTTAAAAAATTACCAATCTCATTACATTGCTTTACAATTCCCGACAAAACCTTCTTTAATGGTATTTCAATTGGAACAAGAGCCGAAATTGTTACATAACACCCCTTAATAGTCAAGTCTTCCAATTCTGCCGCCACTTTTTTAAATGTATAATCTACTTCACTTTTAATCAGCTCTCCCTGGTATTCCGAAAAGGCTTGGTAATCATGGGTAAACAAAACGATAAAATACCTTAACAAGTGCCCTCTTCCACCTAAGCCTGTTGATATAAATAGGGGTTTTTCATCTAACAGTGCACTTTGTATTAACATCTTACTTTCCTGAAAAGCCAGAATAGACCAATCAGTCAATTCAATTGCAGCTTCCTGCTTGTATTTTTCTAATGTTCGATATGCTTCTACATCATCAATTGATGCTAACTGACATAGCAACTCTTTCTTTTGTTCAACACAAACGGAAGCTTCAAACAGTTGTTCTTTTTTACTTAAAACATCCGCTTTTATCAATTCTTGCTTTTGCTTTTTACTTTCCTTAAAATACTCAGCCTGCAACTTTACATCAATAGCCTCTTCGAGAATTGATATATTCCCAGAGTACTTTTTTAGTACTTGATCTAACTTTGTATTACCATTTATTTCATTCATACCCCATAGTAAACGCGTATCATCATAAAAAGTTATAAGACCGTACCTTTTTAATTTTTAATAAAATTCAAAATCACTACTTTTAGCTATTGTAGTATCAAGCATTCAAATGTACATTTGTGAGTTGCAAAAAATGCGACTATTCAATACACTTTCAAATGAATTTATCTGAATTAAGCAATGGAAAAGAAGGCGTTATCGTAAAGGTCAAAGGTCATGGAGCCTTTCGGAAACGCATAACAGAAATGGGCTTTATCAAAGGTAAGAAGATTACCGTTGTTAAAAATGCACCATTGAAGGATCCCATTGAGTACCAAATATTAGATTACAAAATTTCATTACGCCGGAGCGAAGCCAAATTAATTGAAGTTGTCACTGTTGAAGAAGCAAAAGACCTTGAGGACATAAGCTATCAGGGAACCTTTTCGGATGATATATTAAAGCAAACAGCCAATAAAAAGCATCGAATTATTAATATTGCATTGGTTGGTAACCCTAATTGTGGTAAAACAACGTTATTTAATTATGCCAGTGGAGCCAAAGAACATGTCGGTAACTACAGTGGAGTAACAGTCGATTCAAAGGCTGCGACTTTTCATCATAATGGCTATCAGTTTAATATCATCGATTTACCTGGTACTTATAGCATATCAGCCTATTCTCCTGAAGAAACATTTGTAAGGGAACACATTACCAACGAAACACCAGATATTGTTGTTAACGTACTGGATAGCTCCAATTTAGAACGAAACCTTTATCTCACAACACAACTCATTGATTTAGATATCAAAGTAGTTGTTGCTCTCAATATGTTTGATGAGATGCAGAATAGAGGTGACAAACTCGATTACGACCAACTTGGCGGTATGTTAGGTATTCCTTTTATACCCACAGTTAGCTCGAGGGGTAAAGGGATAGTTGAATTGTTTGATAAGCTGATTGATGTTTATGAAGATCGCGACCCTATTGTACGCCACATTCATGTTAATTATGGTGATTTATTAGAAAAAGCTATTGAAAAGCTTGATACACTTTTTTCGGAAGTTGGCGATATTGCCAATCGAATATCCCCACGTTATCTCGCCATTAAAGCATTAGAGAAAGATAGCCAACTGCTGGAATATCTACAGGGCAATCAGGCTCTTTATGCCCCTATTTTGGAAGAAATTGAGAATCTGACAAGAAAAATTGAAAAACAATCTCAGGAAGATTCTGAATCTACTTTTACTGACTCACGTTATGGCTTTGTAGCAGGTGCATTAAAAGAAACATATACCGAAAATCCTCAAACACGTCGCAGACGAACAGATAGTATCGACTCAATTATTACTCACCGTCTTTTTGGATTTCCAATATTCATTTTCTTTATGTGGCTCATGTTTCAAACCACCTTTAAGCTAGGTGAATATCCAATGAACTGGATTGAAGCAGGAGTTGGTTACCTGGCCGATTTTGTAAGTGCAATTATGCCCGATGGCTCTTTTAAACATTTATTGGTTGATGGTGTCATTGGTGGCGTTGGTGGTGTAATCGTATTCTTGCCCAACATTCTTATTTTGTTCTTCTTTATTTCTTTTATGGAAGACACCGGGTATATGGCCCGGGCAGCTTTTATTATGGATAAGCTGATGCATAAAATGGGATTGCATGGCAAGTCTTTTATACCACTCGTAATGGGATTTGGTTGTAATGTACCAGCTGTTATGGCAACACGTACCATCGAAAATCGCAACAACCGGCTACTCACGATGTTGATTAATCCATTTATGTCATGTAGTGCCCGATTACCGGTTTATATCTTAATCATTGGCGCCATCTTCCCCGAGAACGCTGGCACAATGCTTTTTGCGATTTATGGTGTAGGTATTCTGTTGGCCGTATTGATAGCTCGTATTTTTAAGCGATTTATCTTTAAGCACGATGAAGTTCCATTTGTAATGGAGTTACCTCCTTATCGTATCCCAACATTAAAGAATACGATACGTCATATGTGGCATAAAGGTGCTGAGTACTTAAAAAAGATGGGTGGAATAATATTAGTGGCTTCCATTATCATTTGGTTTCTGAGTTACTTTCCGCAGAATGTTGAATATTCAGAAGATTTTGATGCAAAAATTGAACAACTAAATTCTAAATATGCTTCATTATCGAGTGAAGCTCCAGAAGAATTAAAGCAAACATATATTGAAGCTCTCCAGTTCAAAACCGATTCTATTGAGTTATTGAAAAAAGGCGAATACCAGAGCAATACATACATTGGGCAACTCGGAAAATCCATTGAACCAGTTATTAAACCTTTGGGATTTGATTGGAAAATGGGTGTTAGCCTTATTACAGGAATTGCTGCCAAAGAAATTGTTATTAGCACCATGGCCGTCATTTATCACTCCGATGATGATTCAGAGGAATCGAAACAGCTCATCACTCAAATTCGTGATGAAAAGTATGCCGATGGCACACCTGTTTTTAATAAAATTACAGCTTTTGGCTTTATGATATTCATACTGATTTACTTCCCATGTGTGGCGGTTATAGCAGCTATTAAAAAGGAAGCAGCCTCGTGGAAATGGGCATTATTTACCATTGGATATACTACAGGCCTGGCTTGGATTTTGGCATTTGCAGTGAACCAGATTGGTCATATGTTGTTTTAAAGTTATGATACAAGATATACTGACATATTTAGCAGTTGCCTGGGCTTTTTATCAGGTCATCATGTTCTTTGTGCGCATATTTAAACCTGCGCCAGGAAAAAGTGCCTGCAGTAGTGGAGCTTGCGCCTGTGAAGCTAAATCAGAGCTGTTTACGGCTATAAAAGGAGGGAAATATCCAACTTTAATCGAATGACAAATTTATGTTACTCAAAATATCAAAAAAGCCGGAGATTATCCGGCTTTTTCTTTTCTTACGATATTCTATCAAGTACATCAATCAGGTGTTTCCAGAACTTCTGTACAGTTTCAATTTCAATTCGTTCGTCGGGTGAATGTGCTCCTCTAATGGTTGGTCCAAAAGAAATCATATCCATATTTGGATACTTTTCAAGAAACAAACCACATTCAAGGCCAGCGTGAATAGCCCTAACAACCGGATCTGTTCCAAATAATTCTTTATACGAATCACGGGTAATCTTCAATATTTCCGAATCAGTATTTGGAGCCCAGCCCGGATATCCATCAGAATTAATTACCTCGGCTCCTGCCAGTTTAAAAACCGACTCAACCATGTTGGCAATATCTTCTTTAGCACTCTCAACAGAGCTACGCTGGCTGGTAGTCACAAACACATGATCATCCTTCATTTTGACAGAAGCCAAATTGGTAGATGTTTCAACCAAGCCATCAATTTCACGACTCATTTCAATAACACCATGCGGACAAGCATATAAGCCATTCAACAAATTTAGCTGACTCTCTTCATCCATTACAAATTCAGGCAAATCTACCGATTCAAGCTTCATGCGCAATTCTGGCTCAGTTGCTTTCAACTCCATTTGCACATCATGAAACAACATATTGTAGGCTACGCGTACCTGTTCTTTGTTCGAATTTGGCACAACAGCAATAGCAGTGGCTTCGCGAGCTATTGCATTACGCAGGTTACCGCCATCAAATGAAACCAAGCGTAAATCATATTTCTTGCTGGCTTCCCATAAAAAGCGATTAACAATTTTATTGGCATTACCTAAGCCTTTGTGAATATCATCACCGGAATGCCCACCTTTTAGCCCTGAAACAGTTACTTTAAATGCAAAACCTCCCTCTGAAGGAGCTTCTTTCTTAAAAGGAAATTTAGCAAGCGTATCCACACCTCCTGCACAACCAATAAACAATTCACCGTCATCCTCCGAATCCAGATTTAGAAGAATACTTGATTCAAAAAAACCTTCTTTCAATTCAAAGGCTCCTGTTAAGCCTGTTTCTTCATCAACAGTGAATAAACATTCGATTGGTCCATGCTCTATATCATCTGCTAATAATAAAGCCATTTGAGCTGCCATACCAATACCGTCATCGGCACCAAGTGTGGTTCCATCAGCCCTTACCCAATCCCCATCAATAACCGGAATAATTGGATCATTATCGAAATCGTGCTTTTTGTCGCTATTCTTTTCACAAACCATATCGATATGCGATTGTAAAACAACCGACTTCACCTGCTCACGTCCTTCAGTAGCCGGCTTTTTAATCAATACATTACCGATGTGATCCTTTTTTGCCTCCAACCCATTGTCTTCGGCAAATTTTAAAAGAAATGCTATAATTTTCTCTTCCTTTTTTGAAGGACGAGGTACTTGGCAAATGGATTCAAAATGCCTCCATACCTCACGAGGTTGTAGTTCTGATAATTTGTTCATTATCTTATCTTCAGTTAGAATTATTCAATTGGGTGTTGGTTTGCTTCATCAAATAACGCTAAAATCTTTTGAATCTCCTCTTTTTTTCCCTCTTCGCCTTTGCTATCATATCCAAATCTCAGATTATTTAGCATTCGTTTAATAATGGTTACGTTATCACATGGCAAGTAATACTCCTCTTTTGGTTGCAACTTTTGCTGCTTAATGAAATACTCAATTTCTTTTCGACCGAGTACAGCACCTTTATTAATTGGGTTGATGTAAAATAACACAGCAGCTTCATCTTTAATTTGCTCATTATCACTAATGGCCGACTCATCTACAAAAGCAAGAATGAAGTTTTTAGGCAAGTTAACACCAAACACAGGCATGCCTAACTCACGGCACAATATGGAATATATAACCGAAACAGATAATGGGTTTCCTTTATGAGTCTTCAGTACTTCTTTAATATAATTGTTCTCAGGTGCCAAATATTTACTGGTATTACGCGAGAACTTATGCACATCAAATAAAACATGATTAACGATGCGTATTTTTTCCAATGAGGTTAAGTGCTCGTTCATCTCAAGCCAAATATCCTTTCTTAATTCAGACAGTTGCTCTTTTAAATGGATGATACTTACATCAGGATATTGATACTTACAAACCAGGTAAGCACCATACAATAAATCCTGGTTAGGTGATTTTAACCAATTCTTAAGTTCGGCATGCGTGTCGTTAAGCTGGATAGAGTGAATAATGTTTTCGACGCGCTCCTGAAAGATGTTATCAAAAGAGGTTTCCCATGCCTTTTCCAATTCGGGCACTATTTCTATGGGCTCCTTTAGCAAAACACTTTCAACAGATGCATACACCTCATCATTAGGATCATCTAACAATGTTATCAGCGCTTTTATTTTCTCTCTATCCATACTTCTAACTATTTAGTTAATCCTCTCAACACATGCTCAACCAGTTTTTTCATTACAGGCTTGTAATCTTTGCTGGCTGTACCAGCTAATCTATTAGCAATTATTACGCAAACTGTTGCAGCCTTATGTTCTAACAATGCCGATAAGCCATAGATAGCCGAACATTCCATTTCGTAATTAGTTACACGATGATTATCATATCGAAATGCTGTAATTTTGTCGTTGATATTGGCATCGGCAATTGGCAGACGCAGCTCACGCCCTTGTGGCCCATAAAAACCAGGAGCCGAAATCGTTACTCCTTTTATTACATTTTCACCAACCAGCTTTGAAAGTAAATCGGGCGCTGCATCAACTACGTAAGGTGCTGTTAATAATGGATTCCAATTTAATGACTTTGTAAATGCCTGTTCAAAATCATCATCAACCACCTTATTACGACCTGCATAAAAGTTGATTAAACCATCAAAACCAATGGCCTTTTCACTTAACAGCCAACAATCTACTGGTAAATCTTTTTGCAGGGCACCTGAAGTCCCTATTCGAACAAAATTAAGAGCTGTATGCTGCTCTTTAATCGTTCTTGTTTCAAAATCGATATTAACCAGAGCATCCAACTCATTAACTACGATATCAATATTGTCCGTTCCAATTCCTGTTGCTACAACTGTTAATCTTTTGCCGTTTAAAGTACCAGTGCAAGATACAAATTCGCGATTCGATTTTTTTAGTTCAATGGTGTCAAAAAAAGAGCTAATTAACTCTACACGCCCCGGATCACCAACTAAAATAATATTCTCAGCAATATCTTCAGGCTTCAGATGTAAGTGAAATACACTTCCATCCGGATTTATAATAAGTTCAGATTCTTCTATTCTTCGCATGTGAAATTTATTTGAAGTCAAATTAGTGATTTTTTGATATAAAAAGCAATGTGTATTTACATTTTTACGTAAACCTGCACTTTTTAATTCTAGAGCCACAAACGATTGTAATCAATAATACGATTCATACAAAATCACCTTTTACTTCATCGGGTATTTACAATAAATATGTAAATTCGCGACTTACAATGAATCAAAACGATTAACGATGATACAGAGAATTCAAACGGTATATTTATTACTTAGCGCTCTTTTAATGGGTAGCTTGTTCTTTTTCCCATTTGCTCAAATCGAGACTGAAACAAATGAAGTATATAGCTTCACTTACAGAGGATTAACGAATACTGATGGCGAGACAATTATTCCAACACTGGCTTTGGCAATATTATTAACGGTAGCTACATTCGTTTCTTTTATTAGCATTTTTGTGTACAAAAAACGCGTACTTCAGATTCGTTTGTGCGGGTTAAATATGGCACTACTACTAGGCTCTACAGGGATGATTTACTTTTTGGGAACTCAGCTAATTGATGACCTAACTGGTGTTTTAAACTATAAAATCACAACTGCGTTTCCGGTGATTGCAATGATTCTTACTTTCTTAGCTTTAAGAGCTGTTGCCAAAGATATTGCACTTTTAAAATCGATGGATAGAATTCGATAAATTAAGATAGAATATAAAAGTACAGCCCCTTAGTTTAATTACTGAGGGGCTTTTTTATTATGCACCAAGAAATTTCGAGAAGATAATCCGGTCTAACGCCCAATACCACCCTGAATATTGGTATGTGTTTTTTGATCGACAAAAGAAAAAGGGCTACTTTGACTTAGATGGTCAATATAAATTCCATTTAAAACACGATAAGCTTCCTCATCTATTAGCGAAATTTTGACCAAAACGGTATCCGAAATAGCAAACTCATCGGATAAAATATTGCGTTCCGAATCGATATTATAAATATTTAAAGGATCGGATTGATTGCTTCGTTTTATCTGAAAAGTGTGGTACTCCCCATTAAAAAGCCGGTCGCTACGTAAAGGATTATCAGTAGGATGAAAACGTGTATCAAAATGCTTGACATTAATATGCGAATAGTAATAGTTTTCATTTAAAACATCATCATTCACACTTGCGTTAATTATCATTGATGTATCAGAAACAGCTTCACAATTAACCCCCACAACCTCTGGTAACGAAGGAATTGACGCAGTTGCTGTCACACGTATATTTTTATAAAGAACCTCTAAGTGATAGGTTTCGTTCTCCTCACCTTTCATTGTTATTGTTTTATATACAAAAGGTGGAAAAAAATCATCTTGTTTTGATAATGTGAGCACCTCTGATTCACCTTTACCATTCGTAATAGTCACTTTAGCATAATTCAGAAATGTACTTCGTATGGAAGCTGAATCATAATCAGTCATAAATGGAGAACTCATGGTAAGCAGAACATTGGCCCAAGTACCTTTTTCAATCCATCCATCAACCACAATTTTGGACTCATAATCTATCTGCTCAATTTCAATCTCTTTTGAACAAGAAGCTAGTAATACGATGACTAATAATAAAACATGGCGTATAATTAAAACTTAAATCGCCAACTAACCGATGGCATTATTGGAAATAAAGATACCTGCTTGGCTTTGATACTTAATTCATAATCCTTTTGTCCTCCTTCAACCTGATAATAGATGTAATAAGGATTCCCAGCATTCTATTTGACTGATTCCTTTTGGCTACCAATTTCAATCACTAACTTCATTTTACTCATTACATATTCATAAGCTCCTTTTGAATGAGGTATCAAACAATCACTGCAATCTTTCACGTTGTTGGTATATTTGAAATTACCACCACATTTATCTTTTAACATGTATAGGGGACAAAAGCAAAACAGGCAGTTAAATTCAGCTTTGTCTTTTGTTTTGTGACATGGGAAGTATTCGCACTTTGTATTTTGAACGAATTTATAATTACTGGTTTGCTTTGTATTAATCATGCTACTTTATTGAAATTACAGACGGTAAAATTAAACTAATTGCTAAGAATATTTCATTTTAAAACAAACCATTCATAAAAAACCTAAGCTCCTATTTTTGATAGTTTACGCTTCTCTATTTTACAATCTTCTGTGAGAATGATTTAGATAATAGTAAATAAAAAAGCCGCTCTGACACAGAATCAAAACGGCCTATAATTTATCTATACTTTTATCTATAATCCCAAAACAGCTTGCTCTGGGTCGAATCCTCCAGCTAATAATTTTGCCGGATCTTCAATCATTTCTTTCACTTTCACAAGAAAACCTACTGAATCTTTTCCATCAATAATGCGATGATCGTATGACAGCGCGAGGTACATTATTGGTCGGATTTCAACCTTACCATGCACAGCCACCGGGCGCTCTACAATATTATGCATTCCCATAATGGCCGATTGTGGGGGGTTGATTATTGGTGTGCTTAACATCGAGCCAAAAACACCGCCATTGGTTACAGTAAAAGTTCCACCGGTCATTTCATCCAAACCAATTTTTCCTTTACGGGCTTTTTCAGCCAAAGCCTTTAATGATGATTCAATACCATCTAAACTTTGTGTTTCAACGTTTCGAATCACTGGCACCATCAAACCTTTAGGCGTTTGAACAGCCACTGATACATCATGATATTCCGGCATTACAATTTCGTCACCATCCATCATGGCATTCACCATTGGGTGATGCTTTAAGGCCAATGATGCGGCTTTAATAAAGAAAGACATAAAACCCAGCTTTACACCATGTTTATCAATGAACCTGGCCTGGTATTTCTTGCGCAAATTCATTACAGCAGACATATCTACTTCATTAAAAGTAGTTAGCATCGCTGTTTCATTTTTAACCGACACCAAACGCTGACTTAGCTTTTTGCGCAGCATGGTCATCTTTTGGCGTTCTGCTTCACGGCTGCCATTGTTATCAATAAAAGCCGATGTCGACGCAGGTGCAGTCTTTTCTTCAACTGGCATATTTTTAACCATCTCCACCTCTTTGGTCGAGATACGTCTTAAACCATTAATCACCTGTTCAACATCAAGGTTAGCATCTTCCATTACCTTTTTAGCTAATGGAGAAACCTTGGCATCCGGATACGTATCTGACTGACTATTAGCAGTTGATTTTTCATTTCCAGCAATAGCTTTTGACACCTCTTCAGGCTTATTTTCTTCAACCGGTGTACCCTCAGTTTTTGGTGAAGGAACTTCATTTGCAAAATCAGTATCCACAGAACAAGCAACTGCTCCCACAGCAATTGTTTCTCCACCCTCAACCATAATTTTAATTTTACCCGATTCGGTTGCAAGTAATGACAAGGTGGCCTTATCCGATTCTATTTCTGCTATTTCCTGGTCTTTCTCTACAATGTCACTATCTGACACCATCCAGCTGGCTAATTCAACTTCTGTAATGGATTCTCCAGGGGTTGGAACTTTTATTTCAACAATCATGTTTATCTTTTTTAAGTCCGAAGTCATTAGCTGGATGTCCGAAGACCTGATTACTTCCACTGACTACTGACAATTCACTACTGACTAATTCTTATATCGAAAACCTTGGTTTTTCTTCAAAATATTTGTGTTGCTTCAAAATTTCCGTTCGTGATTTTCCTTCAACACACTGCAAGCCGCAATACTTTAACTGACGCTCACAATGGCAAGCCTTAAATACCTTATTAACGATTTCATTCTGACCAATCACGTGCAATCCATTTAAACCTGTGGCCGGACTTCCACTTGCAATTCGTGCAACAGGTATGATTTCAACATCAGGCATTTTGCTACGAATATAATTCCAGGCACCCATATTCTCTGGTTCTTCCTGAACCCATAAATGCAACATGGCATTGCTGTATTTTTTCAATATGGCATCTACTTGCTCTTCAGGAAATGGATGCATCTGCTCCATACGAACCAGAGCCACATCGCGCGCATCAAGCTCCTCTTTACGAGCCAATAAATCATAGTAGATTTTACCAGTGCAGAACACCACGCGCTTCACATCATTCACATCCACGTTATTATCATCAATAATTTCCTTAAAACCTCCTTGTTCGAAGTCTGATATCGATGACACACATTTAGGATGACGCAACAAGCTCTTTGGTGTAAACACCACTAACGGGATTCTGAAATCACGTTTTAACTGGCGTCGCATCACATGGAAAAAGTTCGCCGGAGTGGTACAATTAACAACTTGCATATTGTTACGTGCCGCTAACGATAAAAAGCGTTCTACCCGCGCACTTGAATGCTCAGGCCCCTGCCCTTCAAAACCATGTGGTAATAGTAATACCAAGCCATTCATTAAGCCCCATTTTTCTTCGGCCGATGAAATATACTGGTCTATTATTACTTGAGCAACATTATAGAAATCACCAAATTGAGCCTCCCAAATGGTTAAGCCTTCAGGCTTTGCTAAAGCATAACCATATTCAAAACCCATTACTCCATACTCTGATAATAATGAATTGAATACTTTGAAAGTAGCCTGATCAGGCGTAATATGCTGCAAAGGTCGATAACGCTTATCAGTATCTTCAATGGTTAAGGCGGCATGACGATGCGCAAAAGTGCCACGTTCAGCATCCTGCCCACTCAGCCTTACAGGATGACCTTCAGAAACCAACGACGCATAAGCCAACTGCTCACCTAAAGCCCAGTCTAAGCGATCATTCTTAACCATCTCCTTTCGATCATTTACAATCTTATGAAGCTTCTTAAAGAACTTTTTATCCTCTGGTAAATGATTTATTCGTTCCAACAAATGAAGCAAATCATTCTTCTTAACAGATGTATCGGGCGAATTAACAAAATCCTTCGACTCAGAGTGGCGATAAGCTTTCCAGTCGTCGTTCAGAAAACGTTGAATAACCACCTTTTTGATTTTTCTTGAAGCTTCCAACTCCTCTTCCAATAACTGGTTAAAATTGGTTTCTTCTTTCTTCGCATCTTCTTTTGAAACGACCTGTTCTGCCTCAAGTTTAAGCTTATAAATATCGCGCGGATTTTTATGACGGGCAATTTCTTTATATAAAATAGGCTGTGTAAAACGAGGCTCATCACCTTCGTTATGACCATATTTTCGATAAGATAACAGGTCGATGAACACATCCGAATTGAAGCGCTGACGATACTCCATCGCCAATTCAATAGTATAGACCAAGGCCTCTACATCGTCGCCATTAACATGAAAAACCGGTGAACGCGTTACTTTACCCACATCGGTACAATAGGTAGATGAACGCCCTTCGAGGTAATTCGTCGTGAATCCGACCTGGTTGTTTATGACAATATGAATGGTTCCTCCGGTTTTATAACCGCGTAACTGCGCCATCTGTACCACTTCATAGGCCACACCCTGTCCTGCGATGGCGGCATCACCATGGATTACAATAGGCACCACTTTATCGAAGTCTTTTCCGTATTTATGATCTATTTTCGAACGGGAAATACCTTCTATAATAGGAGCTACCGTTTCGAGGTGAGATGGGTTTGGCGCCAGATTAACGCGTACTTTTTTACCATTGTTCGTCTCAATATCACTGCAGTAACCTAAATGGTATTTAACATCACCCAGTGAAATCCCATCTTCATATTCATCACCAACAAACTCTTTAAAAACATTTTTAAACGGTTTCTGAAGGATATTAGTCATAACATTTAAGCGACCGCGATGGGCCATTCCAATAACCACTTCCTCAGCACCTAATTCAGCACCCTTATTAATTAAGGCATGCAAACCAGGAATCAGCGTTTCTGAACCTTCTAAAGAAAAACGTTTTTGTCCAACAAATTTCTTGTGAATAAAGCTTTCGAAGCCTACTGCTGTATTAAGTTGATTAAAAATAAGCCGTTTCTTTTCTGGCGAAAAATCAGGTGTATTTTTAACGCTCTCCATTCGGCTTTTCATCCAACTCAAAATCTCCGGATGTCTAATATACAGATATTCAACAGCTACTGACTGACAATAGGTCTGCTGAAGATGTGCAATAATATCTTTTAGACTAGCAGAGCCAATGCCGAGTTCATTACCGGCCTGAAAAACGGTGTCTAAATCTTTATCAGACAGCTCAAAATTTTCAACATCCAGTGTTGGATAATATTTACGACGCGTACGAACCGGGTTTGTTTTGGTAAACAGATGTCCACGTTGACGATAGCCATGAATCAGATTTAAAACATGAAATTCTTTGTCGACAAAACCAGAAGTACTTGCTTGATGGTAGTTTTCAAGTGCAAAATCAAAACCCTGAAAAAACTTTTGATATGACTCCTCAACAGAGTCTGGGTCTTGTTTATATTGTTGGTAAAGTTCGTCTATTGAACTTATTTCACTATTGCCCAGAAATGAGAATTTATCCATAAAACTGTATTAGTTTCGGTTCTATTTTGTGTTTCTTTCCTTTTTTAACAAATAACTGAGATTAAAGTTAAAATATTTTTAAGCTCGAGCACCTATTGTAAAACAGGTTTTTGAATAATTCTAATACTTGGTTATTAATTGGAAAATACTATAGGCAGGCTCAGCTATACGCTTACTTATAATGATAGAGAATAAAAAACTTTGCTTGTAAAGCTTCGGTCTTCGGACTTCAATTACTTATATTTGTTATCACATTAAATTCACCACATGACATCCGGTTTTCTTAATTCCATAGCCACTTATTATTATCAAAATTCAAAAGATGAACTGGCCGATTA
Organism: Carboxylicivirga marina; assembly: GCF_016612505.1. Classification (GTDB taxonomy): domain Bacteria; phylum Bacteroidota; class Bacteroidia; order Bacteroidales; family Marinilabiliaceae; genus Carboxylicivirga; species Carboxylicivirga marina. The sequence goes on along the minus strand of NZ_JAENRR010000063.1, from coordinate 5,895 downwards.
TTGCTTTGTATTTCCAAGCCAACGAGCTGGCATCTTCTTTACCAACCATCTGCGACAGCTGGTAGATGCTCCTGCATGGGCTCCGGAAATAATGACCATCAGCGATTTTTTCGCTTCGCTTTCTAAACCAATAGTGGCTGATAATATCACGCTTCTTTTTCAACTGCACCAGGTATATAACCAGGTTAGTGGTAAAGACACCAGCTTTGATGAGTTTTTGCCATGGGGCGAACTGTTCTTGGGTGATTTTGATGATATTGATAAGTATCTGGTTGATGTTGACCAATTGTTTTCAAACTTGATTTCATACAAAGAACTGGATGATGATTACAGCCATTTGAATGAAAAACAACTGGATGCCATCAAAACTTTTTGGGGCGCTTTTAAAGCCGAGCAACTCTCCTCACACCAATCACAATTTCTTGAAAATTGGGAACACATTCCTAAAGTATATAAAGCTTTTAAGGATAAACTGACGGTGCAATCTCTGGCTTTTGAAGGCATGGTTTATCGTGATATTGCCGAGCGTATTAAAAGCGAAACACACCTGGATATCAAGTGGAAAAAAATCGTTTTTGTTGGATTAAATGCCTTAACGCCAGCTGAGCGTAAACTAATGGATAATCTCAAAAAGAGGCAATTAGCTGAGTTCTTCTGGGATTTTTCACCTTGGATGCAAGAAAAAGAAGGCGAAATTATGCCAACACGCGGACCTGGTTTGTTTTTAAACGAAAATAAATTACACTACCCATCACCAAAAGATTTTATAATACCGCTTAACGAAACAGGCCCTGAGATAAGCATCACAGCAGTTGCTAACCCAACCGAACAATTAAAGTCGGTCTATACATTTTTAAAAAATGAATATGAAAGTGACCTGAAGACCGCCATTGTGCTGGCCGACGAAACCATGCTCATGCCTGCATTGCATGGCATACCTGAGAATGTTGACCGTGTAAATGTTACCATGGGTTATCCGCTTAACAACACCCCCATTTTTGGTTTGGTCAATCTACTGTTTGAAATGCAGCGCAACGCCCGAACTGGAAAGGATGGTTCCTGGTTATATCATCGTCATGTTTTACCAATCCTGCAGCACCAGTATATTGCCTTATTGGCTGAAGATGATTGTAGACAATTGCATAAGAAACTGGTTAAGGGAAATGTCATTTTTGTAAAAGCTAAGGAGCTACAAAGCAATGCACTTTTCAAGTTGATTTTCAGCAAGGTTAATAATGGTTCTGAGCTGGCTTCTTACCTCACTGATATACTAATAAAAATATATGAGCTCCTACAACCACAGGAAGATAAATTATTGGAGCGGGAATTTGTCTTTGCTTTACACAAAAGCATTGTGCGCCTGCAGGATTTGTTGGAGCAAAATCAACAAGCAGATATAACTCCTGAAACATGGATTAAATTGTATAAAAAGCTGGCCGATTTTCAAACAGTACCTTTCAAAGGTGAACCTCTGGCCGGGCTTCAGGTAATGGGGATTCTGGAAACGCGAGCTTTAGATTTTGATAAACTGATTATTCTCGATTTAAACGAAGGCGTATTTCCGAAAACATCGGCGCCCAATACTTTTATACCGGCTACTCTGCGGGCCGGCTTTGAACTGCCAACCATTGAGTTTCAGGACACTATTTTCTCCTATTATTTCTTCCGTTTGATACATCGTGCTAAAAAGGTAGAGCTACTATACTCAACCGGTGCACAAGGAATGAAATCGAATGAGATGAGTCGCTACCTCTACCAGCTTAAGTATGAATTTAATGCAAAAGTTCAATCTCAAACATCATCTGGGAACGTTTCATTACTAAGTCCACCTGATCCTGTGGCTAAAAAAACGGAAGCCATCATGCAGGAGCTTGAAAAGTACAAGCATGGTAATGACAAATTTCTTTCACCTAGTGCCTTGTCGGTATATATCGAATGCCCCATGCGCTTTTATTACCAAAAAGTAGCAGGTATCAAGGAGCCAGATGAAATCACCGAAGAAGCAGATGCACGCATTTTTGGACTGATCTTTCACGATGTGGTGGAAAACCTGTACAAACCACTAATTGGCAAAGAAGTGGAGGCTGCCAACATCGATAGCTGGATAAAAAACAAAAAGCTCATTGATACTCTTATCCGCGAGGGCTTTAATAAGCATCTGACCGATTACGAAAAAGGCAAAAGCACCTTTACTGAGATACATGGTAAAAATGTGATGGTGTTTGAAGTGATTCGACGTTACTTGTTGCAATTTCTAAAACTTGAAAAAGCACGAGCGCCTTTTACAATTGTGAACCTCGAACCAAAAGTAGAGCACAGCTACATCAGTAATCATCTTCAATTGAATATTGGTGGTTATATCGACCGACTGGAAAGTAAAGACGGCATATTGCGCGTGATGGATTACAAAACCGGAACAGGTGATGCCACGATAAGTTCAATAGCTGATTTGTTTAATACAGATAAGCATAAAAAGAATAAAGCCACTTTTCAAACCCTTTTGTATTCATTGATTTTAGAGGAAACAGCTTATGAAAATACGCCCATTCAGCCAGGTGTCATATGGGTGCGTGATGTTTTCAAGAAGAGTTACGACACCCAGTTGTTTATAAAAGAAGGAAAAGAAAAACAGCCTATTTTACTGCAGCCAGTACGAGATGAATTTAAAGCCGGATTAGACCAATTATTCGAAGAGCTGTTCAACCCTGAAATCCCCTTTCAGCCTGTTGAAAATATTGATAAGTGCCGTTTTTGTACTTATAAGGCTTTGTGTAATCGTTAGCATTCATATACTTCTAGAACACTTTTCTGTATACTTTAGAAGTTGAAATACGTGCCTACTCTTCCAGCAAATCCGGTCGTATCTTCCTGGTACGTTCATAGGCCTGTTGCTCGCGCCACTGGTCAATCATGGCCTGATTACCACTCAACAATACATCAGGCACCTTCCAACCATTATAATCGGCTGGTCGGGTGTAGACAGGAGGTGACAGTAAATCATCCTGAAAGCTATCGGTTAAAGCTGATGTTTCATCAGACATCACACCGGGGATTAAACGGATAATAGCATCAGACACTACAGCCGCTGCTAACTCCCCACCGGTCAATACATAATCGCCAATGGAAATTTCCATGGTCACATAGTTATCTCTTATTCGTTGATCAACGCCCTTATAATGACCACACAAAATAATAATGTTCTCGCTTAACGAAAGCGTATTGGCTATACGTTGCTCAAAGCGTTGCCCATCAGGTGTCATGTAAATAACATGGTCGTATTTACGTTCGCCTTTTAGCTTTTCAATCAGGTCGGCTATCGGCTGAATCGTCATTACCATACCCGCACCACCACCAAAAGCATAGTCATCTACCTTTTTGTGCTTATCCAATGTATAATCTCTGATATCGTGAAAATACATTTCCACCAGGCCTTTATCAACAGCTCGTTTCATAATCGACTGTGTTAATGGACCTTCAAACATCTCTGGAAATAAGGTTAATATATCTATGCGCATCTTGATTTTTCTATTTACGGCAAAGATAGAAAAATGAAGACCGAAGACCGAAGCTTTAGGTCTGAAGTTTCTATTCTACTTGGCACTTTGCACGAATCACTGAGCACAGTCCTCTTTTTAAGCGTAAAAATTTGCCTATTGCCCGATTTCCAATATATTCGTAAAATAAATTGATGTTAAGAACCATAATCTCTTAACTAAGAAAACGAACTCAAAGCTTATGGAAGCACAAGACCTAAACAAACCAACCGAAAATGGTACAGGTTTGAATTCAGACAATCAAGCTGAAAATACGCCTGAAAGCAACACACCCGAAAACGAGGTGCCTACTCCTGCGGATGAAGTAACCGCTGAAGAAAAAGAAACGACCGAGAACAATTCAAAAGAAACTACTGAAACACCTGAAGCTTCAGCTGATGTTGAGGCAAATGAAGTTGAAGAGGCTAAAGAAGAAGAGGCACAACCTGCATTGGAGCCTGTTGACCATATCATGCTAAGCAAAGAAGAATTGGTTAAGCGCTTAAAGGTTGTTTTAAAAGATTTTCCGGTTGAAAATATTAAAGAAGAAGTAGAAGCTATTAAGTCCGCTTTCTACAAAAAGCATTCAGCTGAAGTAGAAGACTTAAAGCGTAAATTTATCGAGTCAGGTGAAAAAGAAGAAGATTTTTCGGCACCTGTTGATACGAATGAGATAGATTTAAAAGCCTCTTTGAAAGAGTTTAAAGAACGCCGGACTGAGTTTAATAAGCGTCTGGAAGAAGAAAAAGCAACTAACCTGGAAGCTAAACTAAGTGTCATTGAAGGCATTAAAGAGCTGATTAACGGTCAGGAATCATTAAACGAAACCTTCCAGCATTTTAGAGAGTTACAAGATAAATGGCGTAGCATTGGTGTGATACCGCAAAATCGTGTTCACGACCTTTGGGAAACCTATAACCATACGATAGAAAGCTTTTACAGCTATATTAAAATCAATAAAGAATTGCGCGACCTGGACTTGAAAAAGAACATGGAAGCCAAAATTGGTTTATGCGAAAAGGCCGAAAAACTATTACTGGAACCTACCATTGTTAAGGCGTTTAAAACCTTACAAAAGTACCATGAGCAATGGCGCGAGATAGGTCCTGTTCCGCGAGAGCAAAAAGAAGATTTATGGACACGCTTTAAAGAAGCAACGTCTAAAATTAATAAGCGCCATCAAGAATATTTCGAAGGCTTAAAAGACCAGTTACAAAAAAATCTGGAAGCCAAAACAGAGCTTTGTGAAAAAGCCGAGGTTCTTTCAGCCCTAGAGTTACATTCTCCTAAAGAATGGGAAGCGAAAAGCAAAGAACTAATTGAGTTACAAACCATTTGGAAAACAATTGGTTTTGCGCCTAAAAAAGATAATAATAAAATATACGAACGCTTCCGTTCGGCTTGCGACAATTTCTTTAATAACAAGCGCCAGTTCTTTAAATCATATAAGTCTGAACAATCACAAAACCTACAGTTAAAAACTGATTTGTGCGTTCAGGCCGAAAGCATGAAGGAAAGCACTGACTGGAAACGCACGACCGACGAATTCATTAAGATTCAGAAGAAATGGAAAGAAATTGGTCCTGTACCTCGCAAACAATCAGATGCCATCTGGAAACGATTCCGCACAGCATGTGATGCTTTCTTTGAGCACAAGAACAAATTCTTCAGCAAGAAAGACGAATCACAGGATGAAAACCTGAAATTAAAAGAGGCATTGATTGAAGAAGTTAAAAACTTCGAACCAAGTGATAATGCCGAAGACAACTTCCAGAAATTACAGGCCTTCCAGCATCGTTGGAATGAAATCGGACACGTACCAATTAAAGAAAAAGACCGCGTAAATCAGGAATTCCGTGCGTTAATCAATCAGTATTTTGACAATCTTAACCTGAATGAATTTGAGAAGAATGTTGAGAAATTCAGAAACAAGATTGAAAGCTATAAAACAGAGCATGCAAACGATCGCTTAACGCAGGAACGTAATAAAATCATCAATAAACTTAAGCAGCTTGAAAATGATATTACTGTTTGGGAAAACAACATCGGTTTCTTCGCTAAATCGAAAAAATCAGAAGCATTGGTTCGTGATTTTCAACATAAAATTGAGACAGGTCGACGCAATATCAAGCTATTAAATAAAAAGCTTGATATGCTTGAAGATATGTAATTTAGACACAAGACATTAGACTTAAGATGCAAGATTGATTTTCATCTTGACAAAAATACTTTAAAAAGGCCAGCGCAATGCTGGCCTTATTTTTTAATCCCTTTACATTTGCCATGTATAGGCCTCCGCAATGACGTATAGTTTGTTATGATAAAACTTTGAAGTTTTGTATCCATATTTTCAATAAAAAGG
>NZ_JAENRR010000062.1 GCF_016612505.1 Carboxylicivirga marina | reverse complement strand
AAAGAAAAAAGAAACCAAAGAAGTCTTACTCTATGAATTACAAACGATTATAAAGTCATGTTAACTAAACGACATTGGAATATAATGTAGGAAATACAATTTGTCGAACATCTTCTTTCTCATAATCTATGTATTGAACATCTAGAAGTTTATAATTGTCATTTAGACAAGATTCTAATTTTTCTCTTGTTGATTGAATAGCTAAAGCATATGAATTACTAGAATACAATTTCCACATAGCATCAGACTCATGTTCTGATTTATACCAACAATTAATATAGACCCATTGCTTACAATAGTTATAGAATTCAAGTACTTTAGCTGGAGTCATTCGCCAAACTTCTGAGAGCCTATTTAATACTCTCTTAGGTAATAAACCCTCAAAATTATCATCAAAGTTGTCTGCTCGTGACAAATACAGTTCACTACTATTTAAAAGTGAAACATATTTCGCAAAATCCATATAACGCCATACTTTTTCATTTCTCAATTGCATTCTAATGCTTTATAGTTAATTACTTTATTGGCTCTAAGTACCTTTCTTATTATTGCCAACTCTTCTGCACCTATACATCCACTTTATCTGCAAGCTACTGTATATTTAGAATCTTCATTCAACAAATTAAAGTAGTTACAAAATAATTCCATCCCTAAATTAACAAAATCAAACAGCCAAGCAATCATCATCTTTTTAATAATTCTCCTGCCATCAGCGACAACACTTCCGCGCGTGCGGAAATGGCGCTACCCAGAGCAGGAGAACTTCCGCAAGCGCGGAAACCGTGCTGCTCCAATCGGGAGCATTTTCGCACGTGCGAAAACGATGCTGCTCTTAGCGGGATAGTTTCCGCTAGTGCGGAAACCTTCTCTCCGTCAACGTGAAGGTTAACACCTGAAAGAGTGTGATATATCTCATGTTTTTATAAACAAAATTGGTTCATCTTTATACTGGACCTATTCCTAAATTCTAAACAATATGGAAAATACAAATCCACGCTTTAGTCATTATAACCAAAGTGAATGCATCCAGTACTTATTGGATGCAGCAGCGCTTTGCGCCAAGCCAAACAACGAAAGTCTGGCTACACCGCTAGAGGCGCTTGTACAAGGCAACACCAAGCTGGTGCAGGCCTTTAAAAAGGACAAGAAAAGTAACATTACGAAGCTACTGACGCTGTACGATCAGCGTCGCGATGATGCAGTGGTGTGCCTGCGCATGTGCGCCCAGGCTTACACCAATCATTACGATGCTGAAACTCGCGAAGCGGCCAGAATTGTGTTAAATACGATTGATAAGTATGGAAAATCGCTGCACAAGCTGAATTACCAATCCGAAACAAGCGTATTATCAAACTTGTATACCGACTGCACGTCTGAGCCTGTTGCCAGTGCAGTGGCTAAGATTCATATGAGTGATGTGGTTGAAGAAAAGAAAACAGCAAATGATCTTTTTAACGAAACCTACCTGGCTCGTGTGGAAGAATCGGCCGCTAAGGATCAGGTAGCAACCGGTGAGCTTGTGCAGGAAGCCATCGCCAACTATCGCCATTTGGTCACCTTTATTGAGGCCTATAACACCATTGATCCTGATGGCGGATATGACACACTACTGAAGCAACTTAGTGAGTTGGCGGCCAAATACAATGGTTTGATCACCACTAACGAAACCAAAGAAGAGGTGGAAGAAGAAACCCAGGCGTAAATAAATTATTAACCAAGAATAGGTTCACACTACAAACCCGCTTAGCATCAGCTTAGTGGGTTTGTTTGCTAATTAGGAGGCTTGCTCTCTTTTAGGCCTCATCGACTGAATACCCCAAACAAGCAGTAGTACAATCAGAATTAAAAAGTACAAGGTGGTAGATGTGCTTTTAATAACGGAGAAAACAGATGTTAAACTTACCAGTGATAGAGAGATATTGGGATAGCTGTTTAACAGACCTATGATACCAAAATTTTCGGCATAATCGAACAGACCGGCAATAAGGGGTATCAGGCAGAGGTACCATAAGCTGGTTCGAAGCTTTTTAATTTTTCGGAGTACGTAAGCCATCATCGCACTATAGCACAATATAAAAAGGAAGGGATACATCATATCCACCGGAATCTGTCGCCACTGATAAACGTAACGTCCCTCCTCACCCAATATGGTTAATAGCTTACTGACATAATCCACATCATAGCCCATTGGCATCATATCGAGCAGGTCCATTCCGTTGGCGAATTGCATGGTTTGCGGTATGGTTACCATCAGCATACCCACATACACAAGGTTACATAACACAAATAGCATCAGCACCATTCTTCCGGTCATGTTATTCAGTAATACTTTAACTGATTTCATAATTTAGTTCCTTGAATTATAATTGAGAAATGCCTTTTAACTCACCTAAGATGGCATCAAGTCTAATGGCATCTAAACCATCAATATGCATGAACGCGACCGCTGCTTCAATAGTGGATACAGTCTGCGGTTTAATGGAAAACTCGCCCACCTTTAAGGAGAATAACATGGTATTGACAACTTCCTGAGGTTTGCTCGTGAGGTAAACAGCTTTTTTGTCGCCCTGAAATTCACTATTACTTTTAAAGAAAGTCACCAGCGTTTGCATGTCGTCTTTTTCAAACATTACATTGGCATCTCTAAGATCCAGCACCACATTAGCATCCTTGTTAAAATCCGGATGTTGAATGGTTGCTTTTTTATTACGAATAATATCGTGCACCGTTATATCTCCCTGGTAATATTCTACAATTAGATTTAATTCACGAATAATTTTAAAAGTCAGCTTTATCATTGTCTTAGTGATAGTATAAATGACCATCGAAATAAAAGATGGTCATTACTTTTTCTGGTTAATCATTTTTATTAACCCGCTTCGATTCAAATTTTAAAACACAGATTAAAATTTATGCCGAACTCGGGTTATTAACTTTCGGCACTATTTTTAAACTCTTCCACCCATTTTAAAGCTGCCTCCTTGTCTTTCTCCATCACGAGTACATCGGCACCATCCAGTGTATGGTGAGGTGCCACAGTACCAATAATCTGATTCTTCATACTGGCTTCAATACCATTGTCTTTTAGTACTTCGCAAAGCATTTCCACTTCAATGGGTGTTCCGTTAAAAATGGGAACTAATTTGGTTTTATCGCTATCGGTCATAGTTATTGATTTAAAGTTTGTTTTAAGATAGGAAAAAATATTGAGACGAGCCGCCCCTATAGGCAGTAGGACCGTTACGCGAGGGAGCATTCACTAAGGAAAAGTAATTAACCTGGCTGTTAATCATTCTTCGCCTTTGGGAAGTAGTTCAAAGTCGTTGGGGCAACTTCTGTTCTAATAAAATATTAATCCCCCACAGTCCTGCGGACAGCTCCCCCAGTGGAGCATGGATTACCGAGATGTAAAACTAACCTAGCTGTCAGTCAATCTTCCCCTGGGGGAAGTGCCGAAGGCGATGGGGGAATTCTTCATAACCATTTAACAAAAAAAGATCAACTTTCTTCAAAATTAAACTTAGTTATTCATTAACACCTCCCACAGTCTTACAGACAACTCCCCCATGGAGCATAGATTACCGGGATGAAAAACTAACCTAGCTGTTAATCAAATCTTCCCCTGGGGGAAGTGCCGAAGGCGATGGGGGAATTCTTCATGACCATTTAACAAAAAACAGTCAACTTTTATTCAAAAATAAACTTAGTTATTCAATAACAAATCCCCCACAGTCCTGCGGACAGCTCCCCATGGGGAGCATGGATTACCGAGATACAAAACTAACCTAACTGTTAATCATTCTTCCCCCTGGGGAAGTGGCGGAAGGCCGATGGGGGAAAGCTTTTACACTCCCAACTCCTCTTTTCGCTCCGTAACTACCTCTTCAATTATACTAAGTGTAAGCGACAAATTATCAAGCACCATATCATCGGAGAAACGAAGAACTTTAAAACCTACGTTTTCTAATGCCTGATCACGCATTATGTCCCGTTCTTCTGCTCCATCTATCATATGAGAAGCTCCATCACATTCAATAATAAGCCTCAATTCTCGACTCATAAAATCGGCTATATAATTTAGAACAGGGCGTTGCCTCAAAAACTTGATTCCCATTATACTTTTCTTCAAAGCTAATTTCCACAAGTAGGACTCAGATTTAGTAAAATTACGCCTCAAACGCTTTGCTCGCTCGGTTAAATAGGGATTATAGTGCCAGTTGTTATGTTTTGATGCAATTTCCATTCAATTAAGTTCTGCAATATCGATAAGCTATGCAAATGAATTATTCATACTTGGGTTATCATTAGTTAAATCCCCCACAGTCCTGCGGACAGCTCCCCCAGGGGAGCATGGATTGACATTGCGCCTAACTCAAGATGTAAATCAAATCTTCCCCTGGGGGAAGTGCCGAAGGCGATGGGGGAATTCTCCATGACCAATTAACAAAAAAACGGTCAACGTTTTCTCAAAATAAAACCTAGTTATTCAATAGCAAATCCCCCACAGTCCTGCGGACAGCTCCCCCAGGTGAGCATGGATTGACATTATGCTTAACCAATACTGCTAATCTAATCTTCCCCTGGGGGAAGTGCCGAAGGCGATGGGGGAATTCTTCATGACCATTTAACAAAAAACAGTCAACTTTTATTCAAAAATAAACTTAGTTATTCAATAGCAAATCCCCCACAGTCCAGCGGACAGCTCCCCCAGGGGAGCATGGATTGACATTGCGCCTAACTCAAGATGTAAATCAAATCTTCCCCTGGGGGAAGTGCCGAAGGCGATGGGGGAATTCTCCATGACCAATTAACAAAAAAACGGTCAACGTTTTCTCAAAATAAAACCTAGTTATTCAATAGCAAATCCCCCACAGTCCAGCGGACAGCTCCCCCAGTGGAGCATGGATTTACATTATGCTTAACCAATACTGCTAATCTAATCTTCCCCTGGGGGAAGTGCCGAAGGCGATGAGGGAATATAAAAAAGCCACCCCGAAACGAAGTGGCTTTTGTTAAAATATTAGGTGACATATTAGTTGCCCTTACTCGTTTGTAATTGCTTAGCCATAGCTGCACCAATTAAACTCTCCAAAGGTGTTCCACCCTTTTCATCGCCACCAATAATCATGGTTTCAGGGAATTTAATTTTTGCAATCTCAGCGGCCACTTTCACATCGCGGTCAAGCTCCATGGCCAGCTTTACTTCAGGTGTAATACCGGCCGTTACTTTCTTCGAAATCTCATATGCCTCAGCATCAGCCGTTACCTTCACCTTCATTGCATTCAACTTTTCAGTTTCCAGGGCTATGGCTGCTAACTTTTTATTAGTCTCTTCCTGCTTCAGCTTTGTTTCAATAGCAATTAGCGCTTTCACCTGTTCCTTTTCCTGGTTAACACGCTCTTCCGCTTTATCACGCTCACCTTGTGCCACAATACGTTGTTGTTCAGCTTTTGCAGTTTCAATCATCTGCTGCTCCAACTGACGCTTGGCCGATTCATCACGCTGAGCCTCTAAGCGTTGTTTAAAGGTCGCTTCCAGGTCAATCTTATCAACAATCACCTGTGATACAATAATATTGTTTTCAGATAATTCGTGAGGGATACGCTTAGGAATATCATTCACTAAAATCTTTTCAACAATATAACTTGTTTGAATTTCTTTAATCGTACGGCGAGCAGTTGTCATATCAATGGCATCGTAAATCGTATCTTTTACTTCCAACTTATTTACAGCATAAGTTCCCTCTTTTAGCTGCTCTTCGAAAGTCTGACGGAATGATTGTGCTTCACCTGAGATGTAATTCTGGGCCGCAAACATATAACCTGTATTAATTAACTGCTCGCGCACTGTTGGAATAATGGTATTATTTACCAGGTTACTCATGGTACGGTACTTCACAGCAAGCTTGATAAAGGAAGGGCTGTCTTCTGGCAATTGAAAACGAAGAGATACATGACCTTTAGCTGTTACCTGATCAATAAAACGTACTGGTATTGGTTGCATCACCCCTTCCAATTCATCTAAATCAGACTCGGTTTGCGAGCTTACTACTTTTACATCAATGTATTTTTGCCATTTGTCAATCTTGGCAAATCCTCTCCATTTTATACCTTGCTCCATTACAGCACTCATGTGCCCAGTTGGTGAAACCAGTAAATAGTTGAATCCTCTGTCGGCAAAAAAGAATAATGAGTTAATTAACATTAGCAAAACACCAATAACCATAAGTATATTACCGTGTAAGCCTTTTACCCCTTTAAGTAGTTCCGGGACTTTGGTTGATTGTTTGAAAAGTTTTGAGAGTATAATGGCAGCCACTCCGGCCACAAACACAAGAAAACCTAAAAAAAGTTGTCATTTTAATTCAAATTAAGTTCTGAGATTTAAGTTTATTTTATTCTCCTTAAACTTATCTGAATAAGATTACATAACAAGAATAATTCATCAAGTATTTTACAAAAGGTTGAATTATTTACACTAATGACCTTTGAAAAGATTAGCTAAACCGCTTTTAGGAGTATCTGACACCCGTTTAAGATTTAGTTTTATTGACAAGCTAAGAATGTAACGAAGATGATGAAGACGTTAATGCATAAAAAAGCCCCCAATGACTTTTCAAAGGGAGCTTTTATCGTTTAACCAAAATTAAACCCCTTTACAGGCGTTTAATACCTCTAATATCAGATTTTTCTATCACTTCTACAATACTAATAGCATAACCACCACCCGGAGCACACATCTGCGATAACTTAGAACGCGATGTAACAACGTACTTTTTGATTTCGTATGCTTTAGGATTCGTCTCCCAATGGGCATCTTTAGCATCGGCATACACAGTAGCGATGTACTTTTTGCCTGGAGTCAGGAAGTCAAATTTGATTTTTGAAGTTCGAACCTGCTCATCGTTAGTGCGGCCAACAAACCAACTTGAGCTACCTTTCTCTTTACGTGCAAAAGTGATGTAATCGCCAGGCTCAGCCTCAAGTACTTTAGTGTCGTCCCAATCGATTGCCACATCCTTAATGAATTGGAAAGCATCCATATGCCTGGCGTAGGTCTCCGGAAGGTCGGCAGCCATTTGCAGCGGACTGTACATGGTCACATACAATGCCAGTTGACGAGCAATGGTTGTGCGCACCCTTGAACCATTATCAGGGTTATACTGGCTTACATCTGGCTCAAAAATACCAGGCGTATAATCCATTGGTCCTCCGATTAGTCGCGTAAAAGGTAGTATCGTGGTATGATTGACATTATTACCACCAAAAGCCTCATATTCTGTACCACGCGCACTTTCATTACCAATCAGGTTTGGATAAGTACGGCATAAGCCAGTAGGACGAACCGCCTCGTGAGCATTGATCATGATTTTATATTCAGCTGCTTTCTCAAGTGCATACTGGTAATGGTTTACCATCCACTGCCCATAATGGTATTCACCACGAGGAATAATATCGCCTACATAGCCACTTTTAACCGAGTTGTAATTATTATCGGCCATAAACTGATAGGCCTTATCCATGTGGCGTTCATAATTACGTACCGAACCTGATGTTTCGTGATGCATCATCAATCGCACTCCTTTGCTTTTAGCGTAGTCTCGAAGCATCTCTACATCAAAATCAGGATAAGGCGTTACAAAATCAAACACATAGTCTTTTGATTTACCAAACCAGTCTTCCCAGCCCTCGTTCCATCCTTCTACCAATACAGCATCAAAACCGTGCTCCGAAGCAAAATCGACATAACGCTTCACTTTGGTATTGTTGGCTGAATGCTTATCATTAGGCTCTGTTAATGAATAATCTGTTTCACCAAGTTTTACGCTAGGCAAATCAGTGTATGCCCATGAACCTTTGCCTGTAATCATTTCCCACCAAACACCAATATATTTAACTGGTTCAATCCACTCAACATCATCATAAGCACAAGGCTCGTTAAGGTTAAGTGTTATATTCGACATCAGAACATCGGCTGCATCATCACTCACGATAACAGTTCGCCACGGCGATTGACAAGGTGCCTGCATATAACCTTTATCACCTCGTGCATCGGGCGTTAGGTGCGACTTAAAAATCATGTTTTTGTCGTCTAATTCAAGGTGCATACATGAATAGTCGATCAACGCTGCCTCATGCAGGTTAATGTACAAACCATCGTCACTTTTCATCATTAGAGCAGTCTGCACACCAGGCTCAGTAAATGGTGTTTGTGAGGCATTGCCAGTTACAGCTGTGCTCATCAGGCCACGTATCTCACTTAGCTTCGACTCGGTATAATCATATTCTTGCGTATCGTAATCACCAGGAATCCAGAAAGCTTTATGATCACCTGCCATGGCGAATTCACTATTCTCTTCTTTAATGACAAAATAGGTCATATTTGCTTGCTCAGGAAATTCGTAACGAAATCCCAAACCATCATCGAACAAACGGAATCGAATGTTCATAACTCGCTTTGTTTCCGTTTGAGTTAGTGATACAAACAGTTCGTTGTAATGATTGCGAATATCCTTCCACTCACCCCATACCGGTTGCCAGGTCTCATCAAAGGATGCCGTTTCAACAGCAGTCAATTCAAAACCACTTATTAAGTCTTCAGCATCTTTTAACTCAAAGCCCAGGCGACTTTCTTTAATGACTTCTTTACCCTTAAAAGATAAATAGTAGGTTGGAACACCGTCTTTAAGCTCAAAATTTAAGCTTGTTTGACCATTGGGCGATTTCAATCCTTCAGCCCATACGCTGATGCCGATCAACAACATTAGTTGAATAAATAATAATTTCTTCATGTTACAATGAATTTTCAATAAACCAGAAATACGTTCAACATGCACTTTATTAAGAACAAAGCACTGTTAAAGCAGCTCATATAATACGGTAGAGGTGAATGCCAAAGTTAAATAGTTTTCGTAGTAATTCATTACTGACAACAAAACGGTACGGTGACACTTAACTTTGCATGCGAATCATTTATCACTCACTCACTGATACTTACAATAAGAAAACTACATTTTCACGACAACAAACACCCTATTATAAATTTATCCATGAGCTATTATCAAACGTTTGCAGAATACTTACAAGAGCACCTCTTCACTTATTGCTCCTAATTAATTTCTATCTTTAAACTTTAATGAAGCGATACATTGCCTAACGATTAAAACATAAAAATTAAAAGAATTATGAAGAACATTGTTTTCCTGTTAACCCTACTTACTGCTTCAATAGCAACAAATGCTCAAACAGTTAAAGCCATTACTCAACACGGTGAAACGGTTGTTTTATATGAAAATGGCACCTGGAAATATGAAAAAGATGTTCAAAACAATGCCACAGAAGCAGTATCATCAAGTACTACTCCTTCTGCTCCTCCAGTTGTAGCTGTAGCCGCTATTGAGATAGATGCAAACAAAGAAGCCACATCTGAAAAGGTAGAGCTTTGCAATGCTGTTAGTAAAAAGCTATCACGTTTCTTTGGTGAAGAAAAAGGACGTGTACGATGTTCTGTGTCAGCTACGAACTCAAAAGGTGAAATATCACTAAACTTTGAGTTTATGATGCAAATTGGAGATGCTAACCGCTACTTTGGTTATTCAGCGGCTGACCGAACTATGAAGGTTGAGCTATCCGATGGTTCTAATATTCAAACAACTTTCACTGATAATATTGAAGAGAAGTTTATTGATAAGTGGGGTGTTTCATATTACAAAGCCTCTGTAAAGCTAAGTCAAGAAGATGCCATCAAACTATATCAAAATAATGCCATAAGAATGGTTATTGACTGGAAGAAACTGGAGGAAGAGTACCAGATTGAAACGATTGACGGTTTTAAAACTGTATTATCTGAAGTATTATAATTCATGAAGCATCTGGGTAAGGTAGGATTAGCACTTGGCGGCGGTGGCGCCAAAGGATTTGCGCACATTGGTGTTCTTCAAGCACTTGAAGAATATAAAATACCAGTTCATAAAATTGCAGGAACAAGTATGGGCGCCATAGTGGGAGTGCTCTACTCTGCCGGATTTAACGCTGGTGAAATATTGGAATTGCTCCGAAAAGAAAAAGTATGGAACTGGTTTAAAATAGACATCCTTAGAGGTGGCTTGGTCAATTTAACTGGTGCCAAAGAGACGTTGATAAAGCACGTAAGTCATGAAAAGTTTGACCAATTAACGATCCCTTTTAGCGTAACTGCCAGCAACCTAAATACAGGTAAGGTAAAAGTAGTGAATCAGGGAGGTAAACTATTTGATTGGGTCATGGCCAGCTGCAGCGTGCCCGTGGCCTTCACGCCTGTAACAATTGATGGATATACTTATGTTGACGGTGGCATATTTATGAATCTTCCGGCCGAACCGTTAATGTTTGAGTGCGATACTGTGATTGGCTCAAGTGTTATTGTTGACAAAAAGATACATTCCATTAAAAATGCTAAAGATGTGGCTGAGCGTGTCTTTAATTTATCCATTATTCAAAATGAACGCATTAGCAAGCTGCACTGCGACTACTTTCTTGGGACCAAAAAACTGAATGACTATTCGATGTGGGACTTCAACCATTTTGAAGAGATTGTTGCCATCGGATATAAAACAGCAAAAAAGAAAATTGAAAGAGACTGGCTTGCTTCAATGCAAAATACTAATTGAACCAATAACAACTAACACTACTCACCATGAATTCACATGAAATAGATTATGAAATTAAAGGGCACGACGTTCAGTTTGTTGAAGTTGAACTCGACCCTCGTGAAACGGTAATTGCTGAAGCCGGTGCCATGCTATATATGGAAGATGGCATCCAGTTTGAAACAAAAATGGGCGACGGCTCAAACCCCTCACAAGGCTTTTTAGGCAAAATAGCCTCCAGTGCATCGCGTTTAATTACAGGCGAATCATTGTTTATCACACATTTCACTCATCATGGATATGGTAAGAAACGCGTTGCCTTTTCAGCTCCCTACCCTGGAACCATCGTTCCGCTTGACCTTAGTCAGTTGGGTGGTCGAGTTATTGTACAAAAAGACGCTTTCCTGTGTGCGGCATTGGGAACTAAATTATCAATGCATTTTAACAAGAAAATTGGAGCCGGATTCTTTGGTGGTGAAGGCTTTATCCTTCAGAAATTAGAAGGTGACGGCAAAACCTTTATCCATGCCGGTGGTACCCTGGTTGAAAAAGAACTGAATGGCGAAACCTTACGAGTAGATACGGGATGTGTGGTTGGCTTTACCGATGGCATTGATTTTAGCATAGAACGTGCTGGTGGTCTTAAATCGATGGTGTTTGGTGGAGAAGGTATCTTTTTATCAACTTTGCATGGCCATGGAAAAGTATGGCTTCAGTCGATGCCAATTAATAAACTGATTCGAGCCATTGCTCCAGGTGGAAGAAATTCGGGTAAAGAAAGCAGCGGTGGGTTACTGAATGAGATATTTGAGTAAAAAAGCAAAAAAAGGCAGCTATGAAATGCTGCCTTTCATATTATACTGAACAATTAATCATTAAAGTACGTCGCCACAAACTGCAAAGCAGCATTCGTATAAATAGTGTTTTCATTGGATGAGTAACTCTCTTCATTATCCAAAAAACAACAAGCTGGTGGTGTATTCTCATCAAACACATTTTGCAAGGCCTCATCATTTCGGTACTTATTAGGGCCACCTGTCATTATGCCAGGAATTGGTTCAACATTTAAATCTGAAACCGTGGGTGCATGGTGCAGGTGTAATATTCGATTGGTACCAACTCCAGTTACATAACAAACTTTATTAGGATTAAGTCCCAGAATATAATCCAAATGCCGAGCCGCTAATTCTCCGCTTGCTTTGTCGGCCAACACAAGGTTAGCCATCACTAAATTCATGGCCTTAAAAAGTACTGTTCCATTGGAACCCCATGTATAATCATCGGCGCTCATCCCAATACCAAATCCTTCATTTTTGGCGACATCGATGTGCTGTTGGCAATACTTGTGCAAGCCTTTTTTGAGTGCATCCTGTATGCCTTTCAGTTTGTTGTCGTTCGCCAATAAAAGAGAGTAAAAACCAAGAGCTGCCGGATTAATCCATCCAGGCTCTGAAAATTGACTTTTAAAAATCCTGTTTAGCTCCATGAAATCTGAAAGGTATTTCTTTTTACCTGTTGACAAATACATTTCAGCGGCTGCCCATATACGTTCATCTTTATCATAGCCATCTGAATAGCCTCCCGCTTTTGTATCTGCCGGATTCTTAAAACCTCCTTCAGGAAAAATATCCGGGTGTTCATCTAGGTATCCATATGCTAGAATGGCTGCCCTCAGGCACTCCTCAGCAAAGGCATTATCTATTGATTCAAAGATTCGCCATGACTTTGCCATAATAGCAGCAAAATCAGCAGTAGCAGTTGATGAAACTTCATATATAAACTGTGGCACTTCGCCCTCAGATGGCATAATAAACTGAACATAGTCTTTGGTGTGTACTTTTTCATGTACTGCTCCATCTGTTCGTTGCATTTTAAACAACCAATTCAACTCATAGCGTATTTCATCTAAAACATCAGGCACTCCATTACCACTTTCGGGAATACCCCACTCATCAGATTGCCATTTATCTTTATTGAGTTCGTAAGATGCATAAAGGATACCAATCGTAACAGAACCCGGAGCCGTATATTTTCCATAATCACCCGCATCGTGCCATCCGCCAGTCATGCTCTTCGTTCCTGTTTGTTCGCAATTAGGGTGATAATAACAATCTTCGGTATGACAAATATGACGAGCAAACTGCCCCGCATACTTCGCTTCAATTTCCATTCCACATCGTTGAAGAAACAAGGCCTTATTGGCCTTTTCAATAACATCAGTATATACTGCATCAGCAATATTAAAAGTATATGAGGTAATGCCTGAGTTAATTGATGAATGAACACGAATAAGATAATTCCCTTCAACGTTCAACGGAGTAAAATCACCTTCGTAAAGTATCATTCCGCTACATACGTCATTTTCAGCTCTTAAAGAGAATGAGCCTGAATAGGCAATCCCACCAGTTTGTACATTGATAACATCAAAGCTGGATGCAAGATAACCTGTTAATACTTTTTTGATCTGATGTTTTTGATAACCAACTTGATTGATGTAAATGTTTTGTTGAGCATATGCTTGCATACAGCACAACATTAAAGCTACCAGTAAAAGCAAAACATAAAAAGAAATCAATATCACAATACTAACTTGCCCTGTTTTAATTTCTTCTTTTCCCGTTTAGTCATCTCTTTTGTAACGACATCCATAGGATGTATTACCTCAGAATTAATAAAAGAATTATCAAAAGAAATCACTTGACCGTCGTTTCGTAAATAGGTAAATGGAACGGTGCTAATACGACCTTCTCCCATAAATTTGCAAAGTGCCACCTTGACATACAAAGCATCACTAACAAACCCAATAGCCTGCCCCGGATAAATATAAGAACCGGTTTTAACCATCGGTTTCATGATATCAATATTTTCATAAATCATCACTGTGCCATCGGCATGCATCACCTCCACCGAAGGTGTATTAGATATCCTATCGCTTTGATTGACATTACGCGTATTTGCCACAACGTAACCCTTGCGCATACAACAAATTGTGTCGCCCTTGTTTAATTTAAATTGATTTAAGTAATACCTGTTTGTTTTTTGAGAAAACTTGTAGATTTCAATCTTTTTTCCGGCACTGACAGGAAGTAAATATGGAAATATCTGGTCAGCTTCCTTATTCTCAATCCCCAGGAAATAGCGCGTGCTATATTGATAATCAAAGCCTCCTTCAGCATCTTTTAACGATAAAGTTACTATCCTATGCTTACCTGGATAAATAACTTCCTTATGTTGGCCAATATTAGGTGTTAAATTTATTAAGATCTTAAATTCTATTTCGACAACATAAGGGTAATTGGAACGATTTTCAGCAAAAAAAGTGATCTTATCACCATTTCTCTCGCCATTCACTTTTATAGGATTATGATGACGTGAACCAAAGGTTATATATTCATCTAATTTTTCGTATTGCGCCTGTAGTTTAGTAGAGATACAAATTAAGCAAAGAAGTATCGCTAGTGAGTAGATTCTTTTCATTAGTCTGTTTCATAGTTTCTCCAAAAATATAATTTAATGTTAAACTATGTCCACCATTCGCAATAAACTATACAATAACGGCTATGCTACTGTTATTGTCTTATTAATTTCCTTTATAACCAAACCAGCAAGGGTAAAGCCATAAATCCCAGTAATATGAGCCAGACTTCCATTAATAGCGGCTTTTAAACTACACCATTCATGATTCACTAAATCAGGATCACCAGGGCCGTTCTCAGCTTTAGGACACAAACATTTTTCAGTACCACAAGTAGCATCGGCTCCCACATTTTCCAATAACTCATCGCTGTATACACATAAAAAATCGCGAGCTGGTTCACCAACCTTCCTAACCATTTTACGAATTTTACGAGCTAAGGGACACCCTTGTACATTCCAGAATGAATCAACTTTAATGCGAGTTGGATCCATTTTTAGTGCAGCGCCCATAGATGAGACAAAAATGGCTTCAGTATCAGTTGCTCGTTGTATCAAATGTACTTTGCTTGCCAAGCTATCAATCGCATCAATGATAACATCGTAACGGTCCAGATCAAAATCCTCAGATGTTTCTTTACTATATATCTTTTGCAAAGCAGTGATTTCGGCTTTCGGGTTTATTTCTAACAAGCGTTCTTTAAGGGCCTCTGTTTTTACTTGACCAACGGTTTTTGATGTAGCCATCAATTGCCGGTTAACGTTTGTTACACAAACACGATCACTATCAACAATAGTTAGTTGAGTGATACCGGTTCGGATGAGGCTTTCGGCACACCAACTACCAACTCCTCCAATGCCAAACAGAATTACCTTCTTATCAGCCAAAGAGTTCATAACCGCTTTACCCATCAATAACTCTGAACGATGAAAAATCCCTTTTCCCATTTTCTCACATTTTGCGCAAAAATAGAAAAAAGTCGGCATGCTAAAAATAGCCCAATTGTTAAGAGATGTTTATAGTGAAATATATCGCTTTATTTACATGTTAATTTCGCGATCTCTGAAGCCAAGAAGATATAGTAAAGCATCAAGTCCGATGGTTGAAATGTGGTGTTTGGCTGACTCTTTCACCTTTGGCTTAGCATGAAAAGCAATGCCCAAACCTGCTATTTTTAGCATGGGTAAATCGTTGGAACCATCACCAACCGCAATCACCTGCTCTAAATGAATATCTTCTTTAAAAGCTAACAATTTAAGTAGTTCCGCTTTTTTCTCACCATTAACAATCTCCCCTTTGTGCTTTCCTGTCAATTTGCCGTTTTCAATTTCCAATTCATTGGCAAATACATAATCAATGTCCAGTTTACTTTTCAAGTAGTTACCAAAATAGGTGAATCCACCGGAAAGAATAGCTGTTTTGTAGCCGTACTTTTTAAGTGTTTTAAACAAGCGCTCTGCCCCTTCTGTAACAGGTAGGTTTTCAGCAATATCCTTCATCACATTTTCATCCAACCCTTTGAGCAATGCCACTCTTTGAATAAAGCTTTCGTTGAAATCAATTTCCCCACGCATCGCAGCTTCGGTTATCTCCTTCACTTTATCGCCAATACCCGCTTTTATAGCAAGTTCATCTATTACCTCTGTTTGAATAAGAGTTGAATCCATATCAAAACAAACCAAACGACGGTTGCGACGGAAAATATTATCGGCCTGAAAAGCAATGTCAACACCTGCAGTTTTTGAAATATCAATAAAGGCCTGCTTCATCCCTTCCCCACTTTTAGGCGTACCACGCACCGAAAACTCCACAACTGACTTGTCGTTGCCTTCATGATCATCGAGCAATACACGGCCACTTAAACGTGAAATATAATCAATATTTAAGCCCTGATTTGAGATGATACTGGTTACTTGCGAAAGTTGTTCTGCACTCAGCTTGCGTGATAATAAGGTAATAATAAAACGATCTTTACCTTGCTGACCTACCCAATCTTTGTATTTCTCTTCGGTAACAGGTGTAAATTTTAAATTTAGCCCAAGCTCATACGATTTAAAAAGTAGCTCTTTTAAAACAGGAGCTGATTCAGCTGCCTCAGGCACTTCAAATAAGATACCCAAACCAAGATCCTCGTGAATAACCGCCTGACCAATATCCAGAATATTAACACCGTAGTGTGATAATATTCCTGTAAGCGTTGCTGTTAACCCAGGTTTATCTTCTCCTGATATATTGAGCAAAATAATCTCTTTGGCTTTGTTCATGATTAAGCAGTTTGTAGTTAAATCGACGACAAAAATAACAATCTATTACGAAACGCCTTTAATTGGGTGTTATTTTTAAATCTCTAAAAAAAAAGAACCGCTACTTATAAATTATAAGAAACGGTTCCATATCGATATAAATGCAAAGTTATTAGTTACTTTCTATCACATGTCCTTTACCCCGGTAAAGATCTAACTCGCCATCTAATAATACCGCGATTACGGTCATTTCATTATCCAATACTTTGTGAGGCAAATCAATATATGTGATACCTGGCACAGCACTCCAATATTGCTTACCTATCACTTTGTGGCTTAATTTGGTACCATTTCCAACCACCCAAATTCGATTTATTTTGTTTTTTAAACCACGTAAAACGAGTGGCCCATTGTTTTTTCCATCCACCATCAGATAAAGAATATTTTTATCTTTTGATACAGCTGTGGGTCCATTATAGTGCCCTGATGGAATGGCATCTGTCATATCCTCAAGCGCTATCTGATGTTTTTTATTCCATCTGTCACTTTTCGTCACCTCAGCCATCTCATATTCTTTCAAGGTAGTTACCGGATTTATCAATCGAATGCTGCTTTTCAAATCAATAGCGATTACTGTAATGGCAGGATCACACACTTCGGCTTTAACATCTATAGACAGCAGGTTATTATTGAATTCGTAGTTCAATGGTGCATCAGTACCTACTACACGAACAGAAGAAATATCAACATCTAAACCGTTAACCAATACCTTATGATTCGGCTTTCGGTCTAAATACAAATAAAGGGTTTCTCCATCTTTTGATATGGCAGTTGGACCATTGTAATGCTTATAATCAATGCCAGCATGCGTTTCATAAATGGCTTCGCTGTGCTTTTTTGTCCATCGTCCAAATTCTTTTAATATATCCAATTGAGGCTGAGGGATGGAGCCATCTTCTTTGGGACCAATATCCAATAAAAGATTACCTCCCATATTGATGCAATCGACAAATATACGCAAGAGCTGGTATGGTGTTTTGTAATTATGATCGTTGTGCTGATAGCCCCATGAATCGTTCATCGTCATGCACAATTCCCAATAAGGATTATTGGGCTTTTTAATTGGTGCTCCCTGCTCAGGTGTATCATAATCGCCATAACCACGAAGGCGACTGTTTAGAATGATATTCTTGTTATACTTTAGCATTAACTCTCGTAACTCTTTGGACTTCCACTCCTCAGCAGAATGCTCCCAGTCTCCATCAAACCAATATAAATCAGGGTCAAATCGCTTTGAAAGTTCGGTCATTTGGGTAAAATAAAAGTCAGTAAAACGATTCCATCTCTCCTCATCCTTTGCGTATCGTTTTTCATTACGAAGATGCCCCGGGTAATCTGGGTAAGACCAGTCAATCAGGGAGTAATACAAACCTACTTTGATGTCCTTCTTTTTCAGTGCCTTTACAAATGGGGTAACAATATCTTTTTGACCCGCTGAATTTTTAACCGTATTATAATGGTCCGTATCAGAGTTCCATAGCGCTACGCCATCATGATGCTTTGTGGTCAGAACTGAATACTTTGCGCCACTTTCTTTAATAATACTGGCCCATTCATTCGCATCGAACTGTGAAGCAGTAAAGCCATCGAGTTGCTTCATGTAATCATCGTAATTGATATAGCCATTATAAAACGACCACGATTCATCAATGCCGTTAACAGCATATATGCCATAATGAATAAAGATTCCTAATTTGGCATCTTTAAACCATTGCATTCGCTTGGCTTTTTCCTTCTCTGATTCCTGCTCGTTTTTTTGTGCCGACACCGTTAAGGTAAATACAGCTGCCAGTAGTAATACTAATATGTTTTTCATGATAGTCAAAGGTTATTATTTCTTGGTTTTCCAGGTTCTTCCTTCGTTATTGATATGCCAGTTATAATCGCTTTCTAATCGACTGGCAATTCCTTCAAATAACGACGTTGTTGATTCCAATTGCTTAACATACTTCAAATTTGATAAACCCAGGTTATTAAGTTGATTTAACTCCTGTGCGTATGCTCCATTAGTTTTGTAATACAATTTTTGAGCATAATAAACCTTGTAAAGCTCCCACTTGACCAACTCATCTTTATTAAATTCAAACGCTTCGTCTCCTTGACCGGCAATCACATCTGAAAACTGAATAAAGCCCCATGTTTCAGGACGATGCATATTTATAAATCCTTGTGGTGACCATACCCAGTTATCTTCCGGATAGTGCTTTCCTGTTTCTGAATTAATTCGTTTTACGTAGTTATTTTCCTCCACAACTAATTGCCATTGAACACGGCTAAAATTAATTCGCCATTGATTACCTCCTTTAGCAGGCACTCCACCACAATACTCATGCAATACTTTCAGTGGGAATGCTATTTCTACAAACCAACCTTCATCAATATCATCGGGTTGATTGACGGTACCTATAAGTTTTACAGCCGATTTTAATCCGTTAATATCCCAGTTATTAATAGCAGGGCCACCATCACGATATGGCTTTGCCAATAACAAATCCCAAACTGTATTAAATGCATTCACTTCATACTCGTAATAGCCATGCGTATCACCATTAGGATCTATAAAAACCTCAAAATCATTATCGTAAAAAATAACGGCATCACGTTCGGTAATGCTTGCCCAAAGATGGGGTTCTTCCATAAAAGCGGCAACATAAAGATACTCGTCATCCCAGAGCATTTTTGCTTTTGTATTGTACTTAGGCCTCGGCTTTTTGTCGCCTTGAATATCGACAAACAAATTAGTCCATGCTGTATTTTGCCATGCATCTTCATCTAGGTTACCATCTATAATTAATGGATCTTTCGTCCGGTAACAAACGTAGCTTTCGGGATGGAATGGCGCTATATCTAGCGTATCACCTTCATGCTTGTCAATTGGAAGACAAGCAACCATCAATAAAGAAATTAATAAAAGTTTGCTCATGTTGCTTTTGCGATAATTATTGACACAAAATTACAAATCAATACACTTTCTGCCTTCGTTCAATTGTTCTGATTGGGCTATTAAATGTTCCTCAACATCCTATTTATAACATGAAGAAGTAAGTTTGAAACATCATTACCCAATTGACAAGTACTCGATCAGACAAAATCAGTTTAGCATGTGTTTACATTCTACAATGACTAAAAAAGTGCTAAGGAGATTTGTCAGCTTTAGAAAAATTTTTACTTTTGCACCGCTGTTAAGAAAAACAGCTTCTTGTTAAACGAACAGGTATTGCGAAAATAGCTCAGTTGGTAGAGCACGACCTTGCCAAGGTCGGGGTCGCGGGTTCGAGTCCCGTTTTTCGCTCAGGGTTTAATAGTAATTAAAATTGGATTAACACTGCGGTCGATTCAATTTTAGTTTGCCGATGTAGCTCAGGGGTAGAGCGCTTCCTTGGTAAGGAAGAGGTCACGAGTTCAATTCTCGTCATTGGCTCAAAAAGAGGGTAATCTTATGACTACCCTTTTTTTTATTTCTGTATTTTAGCTACTACCGCTTCATCGATACTGTATTTCCCAGGTCCTTTACTAAAAATAACGAATAACATTACCAAGTAGTAAAATGGTATTTCAAAACCATTATTGGCTGCTGCAAATCCATTGCCCCAATGCACGGTTAAAATAACAATAATCATTATCAGCATTAATGGAATAGTGATATACCTGGTTAATAAACCCAACATTAACAGGAAGAAACCAGCAAATTCAAAAGTTCCTGCCAATAGAACAGCCAGCTTAGGCAAAGGGAAACCAAGATTACCCAACCACTCTGATGCTCCGTTAATATTGCCGAATTTCTTTACTGACGGCTCATAAAAACCAAAAGCCAATACAAGCCGCAAGGCCAATAAAGCCCAATCACCGGTTCGTGTATCAGCAGTATTAATAAACTTAATAACACGCTTCATTTAATCGGATTTAGTTAATAAAAAGTAATAACAGAATGGGTTTGGAACTGTAATTCACTGCGTAAGATATGATTAAATTTGACTCAACGACCAAATATGCTCTAAAACATGCTAATACCTTTAATACAGCATTACCTTTTCCTATAGAGAATCAATCGATTCTACTACCAATAAAAGCTTATTTCTTTAGTTGCGATAACAAGTCCTTTCTATTTCTCAAACAGCCATATCTACTATAACGGTATATGTATATAACTTATTATACCAATTGTTTTATTCGAACTCCACTTATAAAACTACCCTTTATCTATTTGCCTCATTTAGCTTCTGCCTGAGCTGTTGTTTCTGTGCATCTGTCATTTGCATAGGCACTCCTTGCTTTTCAACACGACGGTTCATTTTCTTTATTGCCTTAGTTATGAATTTAGTTTGTCTTTCAAAACGACGACAATATTTACACATCATTAAATGAAAGGTTAACTGGATTTTTTCGATACGTGTTAATTTATCTTGCTGCTTTTTTGAAATAAGAAAGGTAGCTTCTTTGCAACTGATCATCATTTTTCCTTTTGTATCCATATCTCCCATCTTATTTAAACCAGCTTTTTTCAACACAATCGCGCAACTGAAGACGTGCCCTATGCATGATCACCCACATATTTGACGAACTTATTTCTAATTCCTTACAAACTTCTTCGCCATTCATTTCGTCCATAACCCGAAGCATAAAACACGAGGCCCATTTCTCGGGTAAATGACGAATACAAGCCTGAAGAATATTCATAAACTCTTCATTTTCCAAATCGCTATCCGCCATTGTCTGCCATTCCTTAGGCGCTTTATTTTCAAGCCAATGATCATCCAACATTCCTTGCTTGGCAAAACGTTCATCTGGCATTTCAAACGACAATTCCTTTTTTCGAGAGTTCTTACGGTAATGATCTATTATTTTCCGTTTTAGAATAGCAGTTAGCCAGGTAAGTTCACTACTCTCACCTTTGAATGACGAAGAGCTTTTTATCCCGGCCAAAAAAGTTTCCTGAACCAAACCTTCGGCCAAAACACTTTTATTTATGCGAGTTAAAGCATAACGAAATAATATATCGGCATAGTTATCGACCCAGCCATCTGGATTAAGTTGATGATTCATAAGACAGTATGTAGCTTAATAAGTTATTATACATAAACACACCAACGTATCATTAAGTTTTCGGATAATAATTTTTATACTCTTTTTTATATTATTGCATAGCAATACATAAAACCAAATTGATGAGAAACCTAAAAATCAAAGCTTTACTTCCCATTGGCATTTTTCTAATTCTCTACCTTGTTCCAGGTTGGATCAGTGGTGATTTTTATAAAATGCCAATCATTATCTCGTTTTTGGCAGCAGCTGGTGTGGCTATTTTTATGGCGCCAGGCAAAAGTGTTTCAAACAAAATGGAAACCTTCACCAAAGGCATGGGACATTCGGGCATTATGATGATGTGTTTAATATTTATGATGGCTGGTGCCTTTGCCAATGTGGCAAAAGAAATGGGCGCAGTAAGTTCAACCGTTAACATTGGCCTTCAATTTCTTCCGCAGGAAATCCTTTTGGCTGGAATATTTATAATTGCCTGTTTTATAGCCTTAGCCGTTGGTACATCTGTAGGTACAGTGGTAGCCCTTACTCCTGTAGCATTAGGATTAGGAGAAGCGACTCAAATCAACGCTGCCATGGCGGTTGGGGCAGCTATAGGCGGTGCTATGTTTGGAGATAACCTATCCATGATATCGGACACAACCATTGCTGCAACCCGAACTCAAAATTGCCACATGAGAGACAAGTTCAGGGCAAACATCCGCTTGGTACTGCCCGCAGCCATTATTTCATTACTAATTTATGTATTCGCTCCATCATCCAACGCTTCTCAAAACATAGACATCCAGTTAATTGACTACCTCAAGATATTTCCTTACCTGGCTGTTTTAATAGCTGCCATCATGGGAATGAATGTCTTTTTGGTTTTGTTTATAGGTATTATTTTAGCTGGCATAGTAGGCTTTTTCAATGGCGATTTCACAATATGGTCTTTCATAACATCAATAAGTAACGGCATGCAAGGTATGGCCGAAATTGTCATGATTTCGCTATTGGTTGGTGGAATCGTTGAAATCATTCGCATTAATGGAGGTATTGAATACATCATCCATCACATTGGCAAACACACAAAAGGTCAGAAAGGCGCTGAGCTGAGTATAGTTGGATTAACCAGTTTGGTGAATGTATTTACAGCCAATAATACCATTGCCATACTCATGTCGGGCCCAATAGTAAAAAACATTGCAGATAAGTTTAGCATCACACCTAAACGTTCAGCCAGCTTGATGGATACTTCTTCATGCTTTATTCAGGGTATACTACCCTATGGTGCGCAAATATTAGCAGCCGTTGGTCTTGCAGCAGGCGCTCTATCACCTTTCGACATCATGAGCTATTTATTCTACCCATTTTTGATGGGCATTACCGTTCTGGTTTCAATATTCATAAGAAAGCCTGCCTTGAAATAATTCAAAGCAGGCTTATATAATTGTTTATGCTCTAATCCATACCTTTCAGGTACTTATAGAATTCGCTATCAGTAGATAGTATAATGTGGGTTTGGTTATCAAAGGTCTGTTCATAGGCCTCCATTGATTTCAGAAAGCTGTATAAATGACGTGATTGTGACGTTTTATTGTATGCCAAAGCATAAATTGAAGCAGCCTCAGCATCCGCTTTACCCTTTATTTCCTCAGCTGTTTTATAAGCTTCAGAAACAATGGTTTTTAACTCACGATCTTTTTCACCATTGATACGAGAAGCTTCACCTTGTCCTTCTGATTTGAACTTATCAGCAATACGATGACGCTCACTTTTCATTCGCTCATATACCTGCGTTTGTACTTCCTCAACATAATTAATACGCTTAAAACGGAAATCCAAAATAGCAATACCTAATTCTTTAGCCTGCTCATTTGAAGCTATCTGAATCATCTCTTGAATTTTGTCACGCCCAACATGAATGGTGGTTAAACTATCGCCAATCATTTCACCAGCTATACCAGCCGATACCGGGGTGCGATTACTTGAGCGAACTGCTTCTTCGATGTTGTGCTTCGCAATATAATTACGTGTTTCACCATCTAAAATATCATCCAGTCGAGAGTAGGCACTTCTTTCATTAGTCATACGCTTGTAAAACTGTAGCGGGTCAGTTATTTGCCAACGTGCATAAGTATCTACAAAAATAAACTTCTTATCCTTGGTTGGCACCTGATTCGGATCGCCATCCCACTCTAAATATCTTTTGTCAAAGTAATGAGTTGTTTGTATAAAAGGCACTTTGAATTTCATGCCAGGTGTGGTAATAGCATTGCCAACCGGCTTACCAAACTGTGTTACTACCACTTGTTCTGTTTCATCAACAATATATGTTGCCTGCGATAACAAAAACAAAGCAATAGCACCCAGAACTAATACGATGATTGATTTCTTATTGTCCATTGTTAGTCGTCTTTTGTTGTGAAAGTTGCATTTGTAAAAGTGGTAAAACACTGTTACCATTTTGGTCGGTAATAATCTTTTGACCTAAGCGAGGCATCACCTCTTCCATTGTTTCCAAATAGATTCGACGGCGTGTTACTTCGGGAGCTTTTACATATTCTTTGTATAAAGCATTGAATCGTGCCACATCACCTTGGGCATTATTTACACGCTCTGTGGCATATCCTTCTGCCATTTGTATTGTTTCTTTAGCCTGACCTGCAGCTTTTGGAATTACCTTGTTATACTCAGCCTTCGCCTGATTTATCAAAGTTTCTTTTTCCTGCTGTGCCTCATTTACTGCATTAAAAGCGGCCTTTACCTGCTCTGGCGGGTTTACATCCTGCAATACTACCTGCTCTATTTTTACACCTACCGAATACTCGCGACACACCTGTTGCATAAGCTCTTGTAATCGTGAGCTAATTTCGGCACGACCAATAGTTAAAACCTCATTCACAGTACGATCTCCTACAATCTGACGCATTGCCGACTCGGATATATCGCGCAATGTAACTTCAGGGTTTCTTACTTTAAACAAGTAATTGTACGGATTATCAATTCGATACTGAACCACCCACTCTACATCAGCCAGATTTAAATCGCCAGTTAACATGAGAGATTCTTCAATGCCTCCTTTACGCGAGTAGGACGATTTAACTCCTGCACTGGTTGTTCTGAATCCAAATTCCATTTTTTGTTGACGTTCTACCGCTACTTTATACACTGATTCTACTAATGGAATTTTGTAGTTCAAGCCTGGCTCTACGGTTCTTATGTATTTACCAAAGCGAACAATAACGCCAACTTCTTCTGGGTCGATAGTAAAAAATGCCGACCAGGCCATTATGGCCACAAATAACATAAGCGCTACGGAGCGTATGTTTTTTAATAGTTTCTCAAGAACGCCATTGGACGATTTGAGATCAAACTGATTTGATGTCATATGATTAGTTTAATTTGAAAACTCGATTGCCTGGAAGAAAAATGTATTCATTCATTGATCAACTCATCCAAATGTAATACAAAAAAGAAGCTTAGAAAAGAATTAAACAATGAAGCCCGACATATTCTGTCGGGCTCGTCATTAATTATTCGTAAAAAATGAATTATTTCACATCTACATTCTTCATCGTTAGCGTAAGCGGATATTTCTTTTTCAATGCTTTATCTTGTTCTTTAGTGAGTTTGTTATAATCCCATCCGTTATTAGATGCCAGCTCTTTTCTTAAACTCCAAACAGTGGAGTAAACCATATCTAATGTTTGAATATAGTCGTTGTAAGTAGTTTTGTTGCTATACTCATAAAGGATAACATATTTCTTGTTTCCTTTCAAATGTTCATGCAAATCCCGAGCTTTTGTTTCATAGCTTGAACTTAAAGAATGGTTAACTTTAAATAGACTAATCCCCTTTGATTCAAGATTATCCAAATCAATCATTTTTGCTGTTTTCGGAGGTAATAAGTTCAATAAAGCCGTATTTGTTTCAGTAATTCCTGTAGACTTATGAGCCTTAGCAACATATCCAATTTTAAGTAAGTCATTTTCACGAAGGGCATGTTTTATTTTATCAACATCCTTCATTTTCATACCCTCGTCAATTTCCAACATTATAGTTTTTACAGTTGGTGACAAACTCGCAAGCTCCTTTCTAATGGAAGATTCTAAATTTTCTAAATCGGAACCCTCACCATCAACAAAGAATCCATCTTTAGACAGAAGAATTGAAAAAAGCACATAGTCATAATCAAAAGATTTAACAGATTTGGCAGTAGGCACATTTAACTTCCTCATTTCTCCATCCATCACAATATAAGTGCCGTCAAAGCGCTCAAATATCTTTTCTTCATCATCCATGAATAAAATGAGATTGCCATTCCTAATCCTATATTCCATGCTTGACTCTGTTTCATCTCCCTTTAGCGAAATTTCATTGCTCTCAAGCGTGCACGAAAATTCGTCAATGAGTATTACATCTTCATCTTCTATCGTTATGAAAACGGCTTTGTCATTTTTAAAACTCACATATTGCTTCTCATTAACTTTTTTATGCACTGCCATCCAGGAACCTTCAATGTTTTCTGTATCAGATACAGTTTGGGACAAATTCGTTTTACTTGTCATGTTAGCAAAAAAGAAAAAAGCGATCGTTAACATTGGAAATACTAACAAGGCTTTCAGTTTTGCACTATTTCCTGATTTTATTTTATTCATCATGGCTATTCGTTTTTTAATTGATAATAAATTAAAATTATTGACCAACTCTACTGAGCGAATGCTGATTAACTGACTCAGTAATAGAGACTGATAATCGAATAACTCATGTCCCTGGTCAATCACTTGCCGGTCGGCAATGTACTCGTGACATGTTTTAATCGATTTCTGTATGCGCCATGTAAGCGGATTAAACCATTGAAATATGGTAATGATGTGTGCCAATAGTAAATCCACTGAATGCTTATGCTGCACATGAACTTTTTCATGTGATATAACTTGCTCATATTCTTTCGGTTGCAATACTTGTTTATTAATAAATATCCAATTCATAAATGAGAAAGATGGTATATCCTCATTAATCAAGACAATCGAATATCCATTGTGATACTTGACTTTATTTCGTCGGACAATTAGAACTAAATTAAAAACAAGCAGCAACAAACGTATTGTAAAAAAGAGCACGCCGCTGATATAAGTATAAAATAGTATGCTTGATAGTGAAATAGAAGAATTGTTACTCTGATTTTGAGAAGCACTTAGCCTGAATAATTCATGAACCAAATTTAAGAAGAAATGGACTCAATATTTAATTTAAGGAGTCATCTTCAACTGCCATA
>NZ_JAENRR010000061.1 GCF_016612505.1 Carboxylicivirga marina | reverse complement strand
AAACCCAAGGCATATAAGCAAAGAAAGGAATCTCAGCTAACTTTTGGATTTACTTAAAAAAATGGGGTAACTCCAATGATATTTATGAATGGTTATTAATAGCTTACCAATTCTTATCCAATAGTCTTTCCTTTTTGGGGTTATCCAATTGCAATGCAGAAACCTGAATGTTTAGCTCTGGAAGTTTTTTGCAGAGTTCGTGGTAAATGACTTTAGACGGCATAGCATCAGTTGAAAAATCATTCATGTAGTGATATACCGAGTATAATTCTAATGAGGCGCCTTTTATTTTTAAGATATAATAATCGATGATAGAACCTCTGTTAAAGCGTATGTTGTCAATGGTTTGTACGACCGTGCTTTTAATGGATACATCTGTGTTTGGTTGGAGCTTAATTCTGTTGTCATTGGGAGTTGTAAGTGTTTCAGTACTACCCGGACTATAGTCTTCTAATTCCTCAATAAACGCATTGTACCTAATGATAAAACCATCATCGCAATCGTATTGATGGCTAATGGAATTATCGCGATAAACTTTATTAACGATGTGTTTTTTAGGGTAAGGGCGCAAGACTCGTAAATCAATTGAGTCGCCCAGGTTTAAGTCCTGTCCCATTACATAGTCTATCTTGTCAAAATAGCTAATGCCTTTATGTTGGTAATAGTATTTTAGAGTGTATATTTCATATCTGCCACCGTTAAAGGTGCTTTCACCATATACTTTACCGGGTACAACGTCATTAAAAATCAGCACATAGTAGTATAGGTAAATGGCAGTTACATTTAAAATGAGTAAGGCGGATATGATGACCGTTCGAATACGAAACTTCCTTCGCTCTTCTTTTGATTCATAGTTGTACATAGGGCAGGGGTAGGGTGTATTAGTGTTTCTTATAAAGTGGGTGATTGATTATTTCGATATTATCAGTTTCTTCTCCGTTATTATGCGCGATTAATAGACCTTCCTCCATCAAGTATTCATTATTAGTAAGAGAAACATTCTTTAATCCTTCTGAAAAACCTTCATTCATCATTTGGCCGGCTCGAAGCGGAAACTCCAGCAAAGAAGGGTAATTTTTCTCATCTTCAGGATTATCATGATAGTTTTGGCAACTCTTTTCAGACATAGATAGGTAGATGCGACACGCCATTGGTCGTGCAGGATACGCGCTACAGGCTCCATTTTTTAGCAATGGGCATGGTAACTTACTTCTCTCCAATTCTTCTTGCGATAAGCGTCCTCTTTTCTGATAGTTATCAAAAGCTGATTGTAACACTTCCTTTTGCTCTTCAGTACTCATATTGAGCTTGATAAACTGCCACAAGTAGTGAAATTCATGCGCAACACCAAAAATAGGTTGATGGCAGCACCAGCTACATCCTTTCTTACAGTCGATGGTTACATTATGACGTTTTGCTTCTTGCGATAATGCATCAATTAAGCCTTCCATGGCATCTTGCTCCTGACGTGTTGCTTGCCAGAGTTTTTTATCTTCAATGCCTGATGTGGTGGCTGTTTCGGCCAGGCGTAAACCATCCTGAAAAAAAGCCTTATCTGTTTCTGAGAGTTCTGATTTGTTCATTATTTGTTTCTTGTATTAACAAATGTAACAATAATTCAAAGTAAAAGGGTGACCGACAAAATTATGTCAGTCACCCTTTGATATCTTCTGTGTCTAATCTTTTAGTTTTGTGGGGCTAAAGGGTAAGTTGCAAATAGTTTACCTATAAGTTTATCAATTGATTTCTCTGTCAGTTTTTTTCCGTTTTTTGCAGCACCGGTAGCTCGTCCCTGCCAGATTAACTCCTTCTTCTCGCGGTCAATAATGTCAATAATAATCGTTCCCTCTGTATGGGTGTTGTAATTTACACGATTAATACCTGTATTTATTCCCCATCCATACTGATAATAATCACTGCCCCAATAGAAATTGTCGTTTCGCTGAAGTGATGTCGTTTCTTTAGTTTTGGTTTTGATCATCACTTTAACTAATAGATCCGGACTTTTATTTTCATTGTATCCCCTTGCAGTCATCTGTTTATTGATGGCGCTGTGGAGCCACTGTTTTGATGATTTTTTTATGGGCATCGACTTCATGTATTCTAAAACCATAAAGTTTGAATAGCTATCAAACTTGGCGTTTGGGTCAAAGTCAGAATAGACAGTGGAAGTTTTACATGATTGTAATGCTCCTGCAATCAGTAATATAAATAGTAAATTTTTAATTTTCATCTGCTATAGATTAAGGTTAAAATCAATAATTATTAATTCAATATATAATGTCTCTCCAAAATTAAGTCCTAAAGTAATACATTTAGACATAAAAATGGCAGTACTTAAACAAGCACTGCCAACTAATGTTTTAATCTGATTGAATTCTACATATTGTAGAATGTTTCAAATGATTTCATGACATATGTGTGGTCTAGTGTTCCTCCAAGCTCACGTACCGAGTGCATGCCTAACATTGGGTTGCCAATGTCAACGGTGCGGATATCAATTTTACCTGTGGAAACATTACCTAATGTAGAGCCTCCAACCATGTCGGAGCGGTTCACGAATTTCTGAACTGGCACATCTGCCAGTTTACAGATTGATTCATAAATAGCGCCACTTTCACCATCGGTTGTGTACTTCTGGTTAGCATGTATTTTAATAACAGGACCAGCATTCATCACCGGGTGAAGCATCGGATCATGTTTCTCTGGATGATTAGGATGTACCGAATGCGCCATATCTGCTGAAATCATAAATGACTTATAGATTGAACGCTGATATTCTTCCTGCGACTTGCCAAGTTTTTCCATGATGCGTTCTATGATGTTACGTAACACCGGTGAGCCTGCACCTTGCTTCGTTACACTTCCTACTTCCTCGTTGTCGAAAATACAAAGCAAGTTGGTTGTATTTGTGTTTTTATTAGCCAACAAAGCTTTTAAGCCAGCATGAACCATGGCTAAATCATCAAGCTTTGGCGAGGAAATAAACTCCTGCTCAGGACCAACTAAACAGCCTTTTTCAAATTCATAAACGAACAAATCGAAATCTAAGATATCTTCAGTCGATACATTTAATTCTTCGGCAATCAACTTAAGTAAGTAGTTCTCTTTTTCGAGCGTATCTTTAACAATGGTCATTAGTGGTAGCATATCAACCTGCTTGTTTAGCTCTATGCCGTCATTAACACTGCGATTAAGGTGAATGGCCACACTCGGTATAATTAAAAGAGGTTTTCTGAAATCAACAAGCTGATGCTTTGGATTAAGCGCATTCTCACCTTTCAATAAAACTCTACCTGCAAGTGATAATGGTCGATCGAGCCAGCTCATTAAGATAGGGCCTCCGTATACTTCGGTATTAAGTTTTAAATATTTACCGTCTACAAGCATTTCAGGTTGTGGCTTAATTTTAAAACCTGGTGAATCACTGTGGGCGCTTACTAGCTTCAAACCACTGGTCTCCATTTCTTCATTACCTAACTGAAATGCAAAAAGTGCCGAGCCACTTTTGGTAGTATAATACTTTCCACCTTTCTCAATGTTCCAAACAGATGTAATATCTAAATATTGGTAGCCATTGGCTTCAAGCTCTTCGGCTGTGTTTTTGACCACATGAAAAGCGGTTGGACTTTGATGTATAAATTCAATTAACTCTTCTGCCAGTTTTATCTCTTGTGTCATTATTGTGTGAATTATTGGTTGTCAAAAAAAGGCAAGTTAAGTATTTTCAGAAAAGGAAGTACTGAGAAAGATCACTGTACGGATGGTATAAGTAAAAAAAAAGCTGTTTCGAGTGAAACAGCTTTTAATAATCTCTTAAAATATAAATCTAATCTATGCTAGTTTTACATTTATCGCGTTTAAACCCTTACGGCCTTCCTGAAGCTCGTAAGTTACTTCATCATTTTCTTTGATTTCGTCGATAAGACCTGTTACGTGTACGAAGTACTCTTTGCTAGTTTCGTCGTCTTTGATGAATCCATAACCTTTAGAGTCATTAAAGAACTTTACTGTACCTTTATTCATTGTAAAAAAATTAATTAAAGACTGATATTAGGAATTACCAGCCCCATTTAAAAATAAAATATTCACAACAAATGTAGGAACATTTTTGACATATGATCTACTTTTTTGAAGTATTTGCTTTAAAAAATGCAAAAATTACACAAAATTGATGTTGCTTGAAGTAAAATAACATTTAATTAAAGATATGTATCTTGATAGTCAGTGATTTAAAAACTATTGTTAATAACTCTATTCGTCTGATAAAAAGCTTTTTTTTAGGAAATAGTATATTCGCTATTAATTTCTAATCATCTAAGTATATAACCTATGATAGTTTGTATAGCCGAGAAACCAAGTGTTGCCAATGAAATTGCACAAATAGTGGGTGCAAAATCGCGACGTGACGGCTATTATGAAGGCAACAACTATCAGGTAACCTGGACCTTTGGTCATTTATGTACTTTAAAAGAACCTCATGAGTATTTGCCTGAATGGAAAAGGTGGAGTATGGGCTGGTTGCCGATGATACCTTCTCGATTTGGTATTAAATTAATTAGTGATTCAGGTATCGAAAAGCAGTTTAAAACAATAGAGAAACTGGTGCAAACGGCCGAAGAGGTTGTTAATTGTGGTGATGCCGGACAGGAGGGAGAATTAATTCAACGCTGGGTATTGCACAAAGCGGGTACCAAATGCCCTATTAAAAGGCTTTGGATTTCTTCATTAACAGAAGAGGCGATCCGTGAAGGTTTTGAGAAGCTCCGTTCTAATGATGAATTTAACAATTTATATGCAGCAGGTTCCTCGCGCGCTATTGGCGATTGGTTATTGGGTATTAATGCCACGCGACTTTATACACTAAAATATGGTCAGCAAGGACAGGTGTTATCTATCGGTCGTGTTCAAACGCCCACTTTATCTTTGATAGTTGAGCGACAAAAGTCGATTGATAACTTTAAGGCGGAACCTTTTTGGGAACTAAAAACAAAGTATAAAGATGTTGTTTTCTCAGCTACAAAAGGTCGATTTGCTAAAAAAGAGGAAGGTGATTCGAACCTGGAAACAATTAAGAATACTGAGTTTGAGGTAAAAGATTTTTCACGTAAGAAAGGGAAAGAAGCACCACCACGTTTATTTGACCTCACATCTTTACAGGTTGAATGCAATAAAAAGTTTGGTTTCTCAGCTGAAGAGACTTTGAAAACCATTCAGTCGCTTTATGAAAAGAAATTAACCACCTATCCGCGTGTTGATACCACCTTTTTGAGTGATGATATTTACCCTAAAGTACCTGGGATTTTAAAGGGTATGAAAGACCACCACCATTTGACAGAAGCTTTGTTAAAGGCTAAGTTAAAAAAGTCGAAAAAGGTATTTGACGATAAAAAAGTAACCGATCACCACGCCATTATACCAACAGGTGTGCATGCCAATAATATGAGTCGCGATGAAAAACTGGTTTACGAATTAGTGGCACGTCGTTTTATTGCAGCATTTTACCCCGATGCTGTCATCTCTAATACACAGGTTTTAGGTGATATAAATGGTGTTGAGTTTAAAGCGACAGGTAAACAGTTGTTAGAGCCGGGGTGGCGCTCCGTATTTATGGATGGTAAGGAAGCTGAGAAGAAGCAGGACGATATCATGCCTGAATTTACTGTTGGAGAAAAAGGACCACATGAGCCCTTACTAATCGAGAAAGAAACACAGCCGCCCAAGCCATACACCGAAGCGACACTTTTACGTGCTATGGAAACTGCAGGTAAGCAGGTTGATGATGAGGAATTACGCGATGCCATGAAAGAAAATGGTATTGGCCGGCCATCAACCAGGGCAGCGATTATTGAAACAATTACACGGCGTAAATACATCACAAAGGTTCGTAAAAATTTACATCCGACAGTAACCGGAACTCAATTGATTGATACGATTCAAAATGAATTGTTGAAATCGGCCGAATTAACCGGTATTTGGGAAAAGAAGTTGCGAGAAATTGAAAAGGGACAATATGATGCTGGTGAGTTTATGAACGAACTCAAGCAAATGGTATCTGATATTGTATTTCATGTGAAGCATGATAGAAGCGAAAAGAAAATTGAAATCGTAAATGAGGATGAGAAGCCGAAAAAGACGGAAAAGAAACCCAAAGAAGCTAAACCAAAAGAACTAATATGCCCAAACTGTGCTGAGGGTATTATGCTTAAAGGAAAGTCGGCCTGGGGGTGTTCGAAATATAAAGATGGTTGCAAAACACTTATCCCATTTGAGTTTATGGGAAAAAAGATGAGTGATAAACAAATTGAACAACTCATTTTAAAAAAGCAGACAGGAAAAATAAAAGGCTTTAACGAAGGGGATGCCAAAGTTGATGGTATTGTTAAGTTTGATGACGCATTTAAGCTAAGGCTTGAAAAAGCGGAAGCTGCCGTATGGACCTGCCCACTTTGTAAACAGGGAACTGTTGTTAAGGGGAAGTCAGCTTATGGTTGTAATAACTTTAAAAATGGTTGTCGATTACGAATTCCATTTGAGTTTATGGGTAAAAAACTAAGCGAGAAGCAAATTGAGGTGTTAGTTCTAAAGCAAAAAACACCGCTTATTAAAGGGTTTGTAAATCCATCCAATAATGAGACGTTTAATGGTCGTATTATTCTGAATGGTGATGGACAGTTAAGTACGGAATAAGTAGTCGCATCATTGTTTTTATCTACTCACTTTTGAACATAGCTAAACATTGGTTGTGTATAATTAATGCAATTTTGCTTAAGGAAATATGTATTAATTATGAAAAACTTTTTTTGTCTCCTTCTGCTTTTTTGTACGCTTCAGATTCAAGCTCAGGAAAAGCCGCACATTATATTAATAATGACCGACCAGCAACGCGGTGATTGCCTGGGTAAAGAGAATGCACAAATATTTACCCCTAATATAGATAAGCTAGCCGATGATGGTGTTTGGTTTTCAAATGGGTATTCATCAGTTCCTAGTTGCACGCCTGCACGAGCTGGTTTATTAACTGGTATGTCGCCATGGAAACATGGTATGTTGGGGTATTACAAAGTAGCCGAAAAATACCCATATGAAATGCCACAAATCTTACGTGATAATGGTTATTATACCATTGGTATTGGCAAGATGCATTGGCACCCGCAGCGTAATCTTCATGGTTTTCATCAGACAATATTGGATGAAAGTGGCCGTGTGGAATCGCCTGATTTTGAAAGTGATTATCGAAAGTGGTTTAAAGAACAGGCTCCACAACTAAACCCGGATGCGACCGGAATTGGTTGGAATGAGCACCGTGCTTCTGCCTATGTTTTGGCTGAGAATTTACACCCAACTTATTGGACATCACAAACAGCTATTGATTTTTTAAAAGAGTACAAGGACGATAAACCTTTGTTTTTGAAAGTGAGCTTCGCCAGGCCACATAGTCCATACGATCCGCCAAAACGTTTCCTTGATTTGTACAAAGATACTGATATGCCAGCGCCATTTATGGGCGATTGGGCCAATGAATTTGCCCACTATCCTAAAGATAAAGATGCAGCTTTTGGCGATTATGGGGTGGCTCATGCGCTTAATTCTCGTCGTCACTATTATGCTGCAATTACATTTATCGATGAGCAAATTGGTCGTTTAGTTGATGAACTTAAGAGAAAAGGAATGTATGATAATGCCCTGATTTTGTTCGTGTCTGATCATGGTGATATGCTGGGCGATCATAACCACTGGCGAAAAACCTATGCTTACGAGGGCTCCACTCGTATTCCTTTTATTATGAAGTGGCCCAATTCTGACGATACTGGCCAAATTAGTAAAGTGGAACAACTTCATTGTGTTGAATTACGCGACATCCTGCCAACAATGCTTGATGTAGGAGGTATAAAGAAACCAAATGAAATGGATGGTCTTTCGATGATGAGCATTGTGAGGGGTGAAAAACAATGGCGAGAATATATTGATTTAGAGCATGCAACAACTTATGATTCCCATAACTACTGGTGTGCTTTAACAAATGGAAAAACGAAGTATGTCTGGTTTTTTAGAACCGGTGTTGAGCAGTTGTTTGATTTAGAAAAAGATGAAGGTGAAGAAGTCAATTTATTAACAGATGGTGATTATAAGAAGGAACTCAAATACTGGCGCACGAGAATGGTAAAACACCTCAAAGAGCGCGGCGAGCCTTATTTAAAGAGTGGGAAACTCAATACATTTGATAAAAACATTCTGATTAGTCCAAATTATCCACAATAAGCAAGTAGATTTGCGTTAAATATTTATTGCGGTGTTGCTTTGTTTGGTATCACCGCTTTTTTTATTTTTGAAGATTAATTACAGGCATATGTTTGTTAGTTATTAAAATGAGCCTGTTTTGTGATTGTATCAATCTGACTAATAATACATATGAAGTATTTCGTAATTGCCCTTGTTGGTGTTCTATTCGCTTTTCCCCCTGTTTTTCAGTTTGGAGCTGTTGCTCAAAGCAACATTCCCGAAGGAACTGAGAAAATTTTCATTGATGGAAAAGAGTATTATTTGCATAAAGTGCAACAAGGAGAAGGCCTTTATCGAATTAGTGTATCCTATGGGGTTTCTCAGAAAGAAATACTGGAAGTAAATCCATCTGCAGCTTTTGGCCTTAAACTTGGTCAGGTATTGAAGGTGCCGGTAATTAAAGGCCGTAATAGTACTGAAGCTCAGTTAAAATCAGAAGAGTATATTTATCATACCGTTGAAAAAGGACAAACAGCTTACTACATAGCTAAGCGATATCGGGTAGATTTACAGGATATATACGATAACAACCCGGGCAGTGATCAGCAATTGTTGCTGGGCGCTTTTATCAAAATTCCAAAGGATAAGGTACGACACATTAATTATACAATTAGTGATGATGGTTATTACGTGCACAAAGTGGAGCCCAAAGAAACATTATATGGTATTGCTAAAAAATACAGATTGGATATCAACGATATTCTGAAGTATAACGAAGGGCTTGAATCTGGTGTGTTAACTGCCGGTTCATTTATTAGAGTACCTGTTGATGTTATTGAAGAGCGCGATTTAGCACCAAAAGAAAAAGTGGGCGGTACCGATGATGCATTATATATCTATCACAAAATAAAGGAAGGAGAAACTCTCTACAGTATAGCTGAAAGTTATAATGCTAAGCCACACGATGTAATTATTGCCAATAAATCAATTAATGCCAATGATTTACCCAATGGTTATTTAGTTCGAATCCCTAAGGCAAGCATAAAGCATGGGAAAAAAGAAAATCCTTTTGAAGATGCGGTATTAAAAAACCACAAAATTAAAAAGCGTGAACAACTTTATGATGTAGCCGATAAATATGATATCCCTTCTGATATTATTGAAAAAGTAAATGCGTCAGCCGGCATTGACCTGGTAAAATGGAAAAAAGGCATGGTTATTAAAGTGCCTACAAAAAAATGGGTTGAGCAATATTACGAATCTGAATTACAAGTTAATTTAGAAGATTCAGAAGTGAATAAAAAAGGCGTATTGCCATTTGAAAAAATGGAGTGCGACTTGTATGATTATAGTTTAACACGTCCTTCAATAAAAGTTGCATTGATGTTGCCGTTTAATGTTGAAGCAACTCGTCGTATGAATTTTACAGAGGAGGAATTAAATGGTGAAATGATACAAACACCAAATGAAAATCGCCGCCTCTCGATGCGTTCGAAAGTGTTTGTGGAGTTTTATCAGGGAGTGTTATTAGCCTTAGAAACACTTAAGCAAGAGGGTGTCAATGTTGACTTGTTTGTGTATGATACAGCACCAGATAGTCTTAAGTTGAAAGAAATATTGAGTAAGCCTGAACTGGAACATGTCGACCTGATTATCGGACCTGCCTATTCTTCAAATCTGAAGTATGTATCAGATTTTTCGAAGCAACATGAAATACCTATGGTTTACCCTCTGTCAACACTGAACAAGCAAATGGATCATAATCCTTTATTGTTTCAGGCCAATCCTTCAGATACTTTGATGTTTGATATAATGGCTCGTCGGGTAATTCAAAGCTCTAGAGGTAATCGATTGGTGATGATTCGAACAGAAAACGAGGATAATGAGTTTGAACAACGCTTGAGCCAGTTGATACGCGACAAAGTTTATTGGGAGAGTTTTAAGAATGGAGAAGTGCCTGATTTTGTTGAGTATAAGTTTAAGCAAGATGATTTAGCAAGTCTGGAACGCATGTTGGATAAGAATAAAGAAAACACAGTACTTATTCCATCCATTGAAGAAGCGCAGGTAAACCGTATCGTTACAACTGTAAAAGGTGCTGCCGATAAAACAAAAGCCAATGTGACTTTATGGGGCTTGCCCGATTGGATGAAGTACAACACGATAAATCCGGAAGATATTCATCAGCTGAATGGTCGAATTTTTAGTTATTATGCGGTTGATTATAATGATTCAATAAATGATGAGCGAATTATGGCTTATCGTCATTGGTTTAAAACGGAGCCTATTGCTATTTCGCCGTTCTTCCAGGCAGCTTCGGCACAATCAAATATGAGTCGCTACAGTTTATGGGGACACGATGTGAGCTATTATTTTATATCAGCACTTCGCGATTATGGAACAAATTTTCCGCATTGCTTACTGCATCATAAACCGCATACAATACAGTCGAAATTGAACTTTTTGCGCGTATCAAATTGGGGTGGCTTTTATAATCATGGGCTTTTTGTTCTGAAATTCAGCCCTGATTTTAATTTAGAGATTGAAGAAGTACAATAGATTCAAAAAGAGATAGAAATACACTTAGCTGACGGCCTCTAGCTGTCAGCTTTTTTATGCTATCTTTGCACAAATTTTAATGCATGGTTTCGATTAATCAGTTAACCGTTGATTTCGGTGGTTTTAAACTCTTCG
This sequence comes from Carboxylicivirga marina, assembly GCF_016612505.1. Classification (GTDB taxonomy): domain Bacteria; phylum Bacteroidota; class Bacteroidia; order Bacteroidales; family Marinilabiliaceae; genus Carboxylicivirga; species Carboxylicivirga marina. Next base: position 16,151 of record NZ_JAENRR010000061.1, on the reverse strand, counting down.
AAGAGATTTCATTTTTAATCAATAATAAAGATCGCATTGGTCTTATTGGTAAGAATGGTGCCGGAAAATCAACGCTGCTCAAAATAATTTCAGGTCATCAAGAACCAACATCTGGCACCGTAACGATGCCCAGAGGTTTAAAGGTTGGGTACTTGCCACAGCATATGAAATATGCCGATACAAGAACAGTTGTTGAAGAGGTAGAGTTGGCTTTTGCAGAGTTAAAAGGACTTGAAAAAAATATTGCTGACATTAATATGGAAGTGGCCGAGCGGAGCGATTATGAATCGGAATCGTATATGGCATTGCTTGATAAATTGAATGAACTTACCGAGCGTTTTAACTTATTGGGAGGTTCTAATCACGAGGCATTAATTGAAACAACGCTTAAAGGTTTAGGATTTGAGAGGAGCGACTTTGGGCGTAATACAGGTGAGTTTAGTGGCGGATGGCGAATGCGTATTGAACTAGCTAAAATACTGCTCGAACAACCGGATATCTTTTTACTCGATGAGCCAACCAACCACCTTGATATTGATTCGATTCAATGGCTCGAAGATTTCTTAAAAACGTATAGCGGAGCCGTTGTTTTAATCTCCCATGATAAAGCCTTTCTTGATAATATTACCAAGCGAAGTGTTGAAATTTCATTGGGTAGGATTTATGATTATAAGGCCAGTTACTCAAAGTTTATTGAGCTGCGAAAAGAACGCAGAGAACAACAGCTAAATGCCTTTGTCAATCAAAAAAAGAAGATAGAAGATACCGAGAAGTTCATTGAGCGATTCAGATATAAATCAACTAAAGCTGTGCAGGTGCAATCGCGCATAAAGCAGCTTGAGAAATTGGATCGTATCGAAGTTGATGAATTTGATAATTCATCACTTAATATCAAATTTCCACCTGCACCACGCTCAGGTACTGTTGTTGTAAAAGCCGATGAGCTTAGCAAAGCTTATGGTGATTTGTTGGTGCTTGATGAGGTAGATATTACCATTGAACGTGGTGAAAAAGTTGCATTCGTTGGGCGTAATGGAGAGGGTAAAACCACCATGGCGCGTATAATCATGAGTGAATTGGCTCACCAGGGTAAACTAACTTTGGGGCACAATGTGAAGATTGGCTATTTTGCTCAGGATCAAGCCGAGCGATTGGATGAAAGTCATACGGTTTTCGAAACCATTGACCTGGTAGCAGTTGGTGATATTCGCACTAAAGTGAGAGATTTACTGGGTGCTTTTATGTTTTCGGGTGAAGAAGTAGATAAGAAAGTATCAGTTTTGTCGGGAGGTGAACGTACGCGTTTGGCCATGGTCAAGCTATTGCTCGAGCCTGTTAATTTGCTAATTCTCGATGAGCCAACAAACCATTTGGATATGCGCTCTAAAGATATCTTAAAGCAGGCTTTGCGCGATTTTGATGGTACAGTTATACTGGTTTCGCACGATAGGGAATTCCTTGACGACTTGGTTGATAAGGTTTACGAATTCAGGCACAAAAAGATAAAAGAGCATATCGGAGGTATCTATGAATTTCTGGATAAGAAAAAGATGGAGAGTCTGAATGATTTAAATGCCTCAATTGCTACCAAAAAGAATGAATCGCTAAAAAAGGAAACTTCAAAAGGAAAGTTGTCTTTTGAAGAGCGAAAGGAATTGAATAAGAAGATAAAGAAAGCTGAGCGTTTGGTTGAACAGAGTGAATTAAATATTGCTCAGTTAGAAGAGAAGATAGAAGATTTAAATCAAAAAATAAGTCTACCCGAAAATGCTTCGGATACAAGCTTATTTACAAATTACAAAGAGGCTGAAACAAGCTTGGAAGCTGAGATGACTATCTGGGAAGAGGCTCAGGAAACATTAGAAAGCTTACTGCAACAAAAAGAAGATTTGGATTAGATACCGTCTACTAACCCCAAAAGAAACAAATAATTATTATGGCTAAGCAAGAGAAAGAACAACAAATGGTATTCGGTATACGTGCCGTACAAGAAGCGATAAGTGCAGGTAAAGAAATTGAAAAAGTAATGATTAAGAAAGGTCTGCAAGGTGCACTATTTCAAAGCTTTCTTGATCTTGTAAGGGAGCATAATATCCCTTTTCAGTTTGTACCAATTGAAAAGCTTAACAGGGTAACCCGTCAGAATCACCAGGGAGTTATTGCCATGATATCTCCTGTAACTTATCAGGATGTTGAGCAAATCATACCTACTTTGTTCGACGAAGGAAAAGAACCTTTTGTATTGGTGTTAGATCATATTACCGATGTGCGTAATTTTGGAGCCATTGCACGTACGGCCGAATGTGCAGGTGTTGATGCCATTATTATTCCTGAAACGGGTGCTGCTGCCGTAACTGCTGATGCCATGAAAACATCAGCAGGTGCTTTGCATACTATTCCGGTTTGTCGGGTTCGTAGCCTAATATCAACTGTTGAGTTTCTTCAGGGAAGTGGATTAAAAGTTGTTGCTGCCTCCGAAAAAGGGGCCATTAATTATAATGAGGCCAATTATCGTGGCCCGATTGCTTTGGTTATGGGAGCTGAAGACAGAGGTGTGAACCCTAAGATTTTAGCCGCCGCAGAAATCAAAAGTAAGATTCCTGTTATGGGCGAAATAGAATCATTAAATGTGTCGGTTGCTGCAGGTATTTTGATGTATGAAATTGTTAAAGTGCGACAAATTTAACAATTTGTAAACTTTGCATTAATGAATCTTAAATTTTAACATTTAGCGTTAATTTGATTTCAAACACCTGTCATTACTCAATGATAGGCAATTTTCTTACCTGATTTTAATCATGTAAAAAGTGCCTTTCATCCTGAAAAATTTGATTTTTGTCATATCTTTTCTAAATTCGACAAGTTTTGCGATGAGGAAAATCATATTTTTTAATCAAATGCAACGCTTATGATTCACAAGGAAAGAGTCCTAAAGGCACTAAACCACGAACAACCGGATCGAGTGCCATTTTTCTATTGGGACGTCCCCGAATTTGGTGCAAAGTTGATGGCGCACCTGGGGTTTCAGAATCGCGATCAATTATTGGAATATCTGGATGTTGACTTTCGTTGGGTTGAACCGGATTATGTAGGTAAAAATTTAGTGGGGAATGATGGTCTTACTAAGACCGATATATGGGGAGTTGGTTATTCAAGGGTTAAAAATGGTGACTTTGAGTTTTGGGAAGCCACCAAGTTTCCTCTAGAAGGACAAACAGAACCGGCCGCATTAGATGATTTTGAGTGGCCTACAACCGATTTGTTCGATTTTGATTCGTTGCCAAAGAAAATCGAAAAGTACAAGAATTATGCTGTAATGAGTGCGCCAGGTTATTCATCTCCTGGTTTATTTCGCATTATTCAACGCCTGCTTGGGCGCGATGCCTTTTTAGATGTTATCATGTATCACCCAAAGTTTTTTGATGCATTAACACAAAAGGTTAGTCATTTTTACCTCGATTTTATTTCGAAGTTTTTCGACAAATCGAATGGAGGCATTGACTTTATTCGTATTGCCGATGATTTTGGTTCGCAGTCGGGCCTATCCATTAGTAACGACATTTGGGAGCAGTACTGTAAACCAGCCATTGAGGCATTTGTAAAAATACCTAAATCACAAGGCGTTAAGTTTTACATGCATTCTTGCGGAGGAGTTCGTAAGTTGCTGCCTGAGTTTATTAGTTTAGGTGCTGATGTTTTAGATCCAATTCAGACCAGAGCAAATGGTATGGAACCTAATGGTTTGAAAGAAGATTTTGGTAATTACATTACCTTTTCGGGTGCATTAGATGAGGAGTTATTATTGCGCCAGGGAACACCACAACAAGTTAAAGACGGAGTTAAGAAACTATTAGATTCAATGGCTCCTGGTGGAGGTTTTATTTTGGGACCTTCGCACAAATTGAAAGTAGAAACGCCTGTAGAGAATGTGGTGGCTATGTATGAAGCTGCCAAAGAATGGAAGTATTAGTTATTGAATAATCGCATTACTTTAAGCCTTGTTTCATGAGTGGTGAAACAAGGCTTTTTTTTGTGCTTCATGATGAAATGAGCGAGTAGGCAGATTATCAGCAAACGGTTTGAATCCTTACTTTAAACTTTATGTTTCCATCTTAATGGCATTATTACTATCTTTGCAGCCGCTAATTCATTATCCTTTTATGATTGCCTTATAAGCAATTAAATCCCCACTTTTTGGAATAAGCTGAGTTTTAAAGTTTATATCAAACTCAGATTAATCTAGTTGCATTACTAATGTGATGTGCTATTGTGCTGTAAATAATTTAAAAATCTATACATGACATTTATTAAAGAACTGATTTACGGTTCAAGTATCAAAAATGAAATTTTATCGGGTATAACCGTTGCTATTGCTTTGGTGCCCGAAGCCATTGCCTTCTCATTTATAGCTGGCGTAGATCCGCTTATTGGCCTTTATGCTGCCTGTATAATGGGTTTCTTTACTTCTTTATTAGGAGGACGTCCGGGAATGATTTCAGGAGCTACCGGAGCTATTGCTGTTGTGGTTGCTGCTACAGTGCAAACATACGGAGAAGCTTATTTGTACCCGACCATTATATTAGGAGGTTTAATTCAGATGGCTGTTGGTGCGCTTCGTTTAGGTAAGTTTATTCGATTGGTACCGCATTCGGTAATGCTTGGATTTGTTAATGGTTTAGCCATTGTGATTTTTATGGCGCAATTTCCAATGTTTGGAAGTGATGCTTCTGGTGTATTTGCCTGCTATAGCGGAACAAAACTTTTTACCATATCTGCATTGGTAGCATTAACCATTGTTATTATGGTTGTACTTCCTCGATTTACAAAAGCCATTCCATCTGCCTTGGTTGCTATTTTAGTTATTGCCGGCTTATCATTTGTGCCAGGTATCGAAACGCCTACTGTTTTTAACCTTTTGAAAGGAAAGTCGATGCAGGGAGGTTTACCCTCTGTTTTTACTGATTATCCTGCTGATTTGTTTAGTATGGCAACTCTAAAAATCATTTTGCTTCCAGCCATTAGCGTGGCGGGTGTTGGTTTGATTGAGAGCTTACTTACATTAACCATTATTGATGAGCGTACTGATACACGTGGTAGTGGTAATCGTGAAAGTTTAGCACAGGGTGTAGCCAACTGTATTTCCGGTGCGTTTGGTAGCATGGGTGGTTGTGCCATGATTGGACAGAGTATGATCAATATTAACTCAGGCGCTCGCGGACGTTTGTCGGGCTTAGTAGCAGCTATTACCTTGTTAATGTTCATCATGTTCTTATCGCCTGTTATTGAGATGATACCCGTTGCAGCACTTATTGGTGTGATGTTTATGGTGGCATATGGCACATTTGAATGGTCAAGTATCAAAAATATCAAGAAAACACCAAAGGATGACTTTTTGATTATGATTATTGTAGCTGTGGTAACTGTTGTATTCCATAATCTGGCATTGGCAGTAGCTATCGGAGTTGTATTATCAGCCCTGGCTTTTGCCTGGGATCACGCAACCGGCATTCATGCTCGCATAAGAAAAGATGAAAACGGCATTAAGCACTATGATATTCACGGGCCATTGTTCTTTGGTTCTACAACAGCATTTGGTGAAATATTTGACGCCAAAAGCGATGAGGACAAAGTAATTATTGACTTTGAAAGTAGCCGAGTGGTTGATCAAAGTGGGATAGAAGCTATCAGAAAGTTAAATGATAAGTATCAGGAAGTGGGTAAAGAAATTTCGTTTGTGAATCTTTCGAAAGGATGTAAAGATATTCTGGCAACCGCTAAAATTGATATATCTATTGACCCGGATAAACGCAAGTTTATGGTGGTTTATGATGCTTAATTAAGAAAGATAATGGACATAAAATAGCCGGTGGAATGATACTTCACCGGCTATTTTACATTTATATCTAATAGATGACTAAGGCAATACTATGGTCTTGGCCGTGTTGCTTCCATTTGTGATAGAATTGTGACAGGGCACATATAAACCTCTGATTTAAAATTCTTGTACTCCTCACAGGCATCAGAATCGTGTAATACATACGATGCCCAATGGTATAATTGCTGGCCAAAACCTGCTGCAATGGTTAAGCTATCGGTATAATGCTCAACCTTCTTTTTACCCTTATGCGATAAATACTGAAAGCCGCGCTCCATTACACCGCTTACCTTTCGACTTTCGTAATCGCGAATGTGCATTAGTTCATGAGCAAATAGGCCTACACGTGCTTCTGACGGAACATCCTTTAAGTGCACGCCTTTAAACGATTCATTTTTATTAACTAAGATCACGTAGCGTCGGTTCTTTTTACCCAGGAGCAGGGAGAAAAAATGTGGCCGAGCTGCCATTGTAGTTTTTAGTTTCTTGTTTTTAATCTTGATTTTGCAATTGTGTAAATCGGCAAATTCCTGATAGGGAATCATAAAATCATTCAGGTAGCTACTGTTAAAGCTTGTATCAACTTTAAGGTTGCCAACTTTATTGTAGCGCTTTATTTTTTGGTCGACAGCATTTTGAGCTGTTACCATTGATGAGATAACTAAACCTGTAACTAACCCAACCCAATCTTTCAACACCATATCCTACAAGTTTTTAGTATGTATTTATGTAATTCGATGCCGAAATGTTACAAAAGTGATGTTAAAAAATGTGAATGGCATTACAGTGTAGATTATTGTACTTAACAATAAGGCTATAGGTGAAATGAAGAGTCATTGTAGAACAGTTTTTGTTATAATTGCGATATGTAAATGATATAATGTGATTTTGTTTTGCGTATTGTGCAGATTATTAGTGGTTTATCTTGTATGTGTATTGGAGTGATTTGTCACGCGTGGCAAAACATAAAGGCATGCATGAAAAATGATAATACAGCCGGGAAAAATAAAAAAGTCTCCTAATGAAATATTAAGAGACTTGTGTTATGATTAATATCGTGCGATGTGTTAAATAGAAAATTTAACTCATTTGCATCGAATGTAGCTTGTTGTAAATGCCATCTTTCTCAATTAATTCATCATGCGTACCGGTTTCAACAATCTGGCCTTCGTTAAAAACACATATCAAATCGGCATTACGTACGGTTGATAAGCGGTGGGCAATAACCAAGGAAGTACGGTTTTTCATCAGATTCTCTAAGGCATCCTGAACAAGGCGTTCCGATTCAGTATCGAGAGCCGATGTTGCTTCATCTAAAATGAGAATAGGAGGGTTTTTAAGAATAGCTCGGGCAATACTAATTCGCTGACGTTGACCACCAGACAGTTTACTTCCTCTATCACCAATTATGGTTTGATATCCGTGTTCACTGGCTGTAATAAAGTCGTGTGCATTGGCTACTTTAGCGGCATTAATAACGGCTTCTTCAGTGGCATTCTCTACTCCGAAAGTAATATTGTTGTAAATAGAATCATTGAATAAGATAGCTTCCTGATTGACATTGCCCATTAACTCACGCAAGTCATACAGCTTTAAATCTTTAATGTTAACACCATCGATATAAATACCACCGCCCTGAACATCATAGAAGCGAGGTAATAGATCTACAAATGTTGTTTTACCGCTACCTGACTGACCAACCAATGCTACTGTTTTGCCTTGTGGGATGGTCAGGCTTACATCCTTCAGTACCTTGACATCTTCGTAGGCGAAGGTAATATTACGGTATTCAACTTCTTTATTAAACGCTTTGATTTGCTCGGAGCCATCATGCTCCTTAATATCCAGGTCGGCATCTAATATATGCTCTATGCGTTCATATGCCGCCATACCTTTTTGTATGCTGTAAGCTGCTTGTGAAAAGGCTTTCGCCGGATTGATAATCTGGTAGAACATTCCAAGATACATTAAGAATGTTGCCATGTTCAGACTGGAATCTTCTTTAAGAATTAACGAACCGCCGTACCAAATAATAATAACAAAAACGATAGTGCCCAGAAATTCACTCGTAGGGTGTGCCAGGTGTCTTCGTCTTTGTAACTTATTCATCGTTCTTCTGTAGCTTTCTACATCTACGCTAAAGCGCGATTCCATTCGCCTTTCGGCATTAAAGGCTTTTATTATTCGTAAACCAGACAGTGTTTCTTCGATAATACCGAGAATTTGTCCAAGCTTTGTTTGACCTTCACGTGAGGTTTTTTTCAAGCTTTTACCAATTCGCCCGATAATAAATCCGGCGATAGGAAGCACTACAAAAACAAAGAATGTCAGTTCAATACTTACCAAAAACATAGAAGTTAAGACAACTATAATGATGATTGGATTTTTCAGAAACATATCCAATGACGACATCACTGAAATTTCAACTTCCTGAACATCAGCAGTTGAACGTGCCATCATATCTCCCTTTTTCTCATTGCTATAGAAGCCAAGGGGTAGTTGTATCATCTTGTTGTATATGGCTTTTCTGATATCACGTGTTACTCCATTTCGTATTCCTGTAATTGTATAGGAGGCCAAATAGGTGAAGCCAGTTTTTAGCATGGTAGCAACAATTCCAAAGAAACCTAAATAAAGTAAAGTGGTTCCGGCGCCATGTTTGGTTTTTATAATAGTGATGTAATAGTAGATATTATGGAACAAGGCATCTTTATCAAATGCCCATTCAACCAATGATGTGACTTCTTTATCATCTTCGAGTATAACCTCAAGCATTGGTATCATCGCTGCCATTGAGAAAACGATAAATAATGCAGCTAGTAGATTAAAAAGAAATGTTAATGCTAATTTGGCTTTGTAAGGAGGCAGATAAATGCGCAGTACTCTAAAAAAGTCTTTCATTATTGATTATTGTGTTTAATGTCAATATGACAGTTGATCACCGTTATACACGTAGGTCAATCTTCTTGCCAAAATGCAAAACGGGCAGTAAAAGTATGCTTTTACCGCCCGAATCACAAGAAGTGTCTTGTTATTATATCTTAAAAACGCCGGTGTATGAGTGAGGTGTTAATGCTCTCATCTCTTCTTTAACCTCTTCTGAAACATTTAGTGTTTCAATAAAGGCTGCCATTGTTTTAGCATTGATTTCTTCATTGGTACGCGTTAATTCTTTTAATGCCTCGTAAGGATTTGGATAGCCCTCACGACGAAGAATTGTTTGAATACCCTCAGCTACAACCGCCCAGTTATCTTCAAGGTCTCTTACAATGGCCTTTTCGTTTAGTAGTAATTTACCTAAACCTTTGGCTAAAGAGCGAATAGAAATAACAGAGTGCGCAATGGGTACGCCGATGTTACGCAATACAGTTGAGTCAGTTAAATCGCGCTGTAAACGTGAAACCGGTAGTTTCTCGGCTAAGTGCGAGAATATTGAGTTGGCAATACCTAAGTTACCTTCAGCGTTTTCAAAGTCAATCGGGTTTACTTTATGTGGCATCGCGCTTGAACCAACTTCGCCTTTCTTAATTTTCTGCTTAAAGTACTCCATCATAATGTAAGTCCAGAAGTCGCGAGATAAATCCAATAAAATAACATTGATACGTTTGAAATTGTCAAACGAAGCAGCCATGTTATCGTAATTAGAAATCTGTGTAGTTACCTGCTCACGGTCTAACTTAAGGATGTTATTAACGAAGTTGTTGCCAAAATCAACCCAGTTAATTTCTGGATATGCAGCATTGTGCGCATTAAAGTTACCAGTAGCTCCACCAAATTTAGCTGAACAAGGAATTCCTTTTAATAATGCTAGTTGCTTGTTCAAACGCTCAACGTAAACTTTCATTTCTTTTCCTAAGCGAGTAGGAGAGGCTGGCTGGCCGTGTGTTTTTGCTAACATCGGAATGTCTTTCCAATCTGTAGCTAACTGGTCAAGTGTTTGAATGAGCTCTTCCAATAAAGGATAATACACATCGTGCACTGCATCGCGCAACGAATAAGGTACAGCTGTATTATTGATGTCTTGAGATGTTAAACCAAAGTGGATAAACTCTTTGTATTTATCCAGTTTTAAATCATCAAACTTCTCTTTAATGAAATATTCAACCGCTTTCACATCATGATTAGTTACCGACTCGATTTCTTTCACGCGGTCAGCATCTTCCAGTTCAAAGTTTTTGTACACCTTACGTAAGTCTTCGTAAAGCGCTTTGTCAAAGTCGGCCAATTGTGGTAATGGCTGCTCGCAAAGAGCAATAAAGTACTCTATTTCAACAAGTACACGGTAGCGAATTAAAGCGTATTCTGAAAAATACAAAGCTAATCCATCTACTTTGTTTCTGTATCGCCCGTCCACCGGCGATATGGCAGTCAATAATTGAATATCCATCATTTTTTCTATTTGATTTTTTGGCAGCACAAAAGTAGTAAAATTTTACGCGAAAAGCTTAATTTTGACCGCTTATGATTTAGGTAGGAATGATGAATTTTTAATCGATACAGGCTCAATTCCTGTCTGGAAACAATAACTTTTGGGAAATGAATTATCGTCAAGGCTTTCAACTGGGAATAAAAACATATTCAAAAGCAACTTCATTTATGTTTCGAAACAAACTGGGATGGTATTTTATATTTCCGGTATTGTTTAATATTCTGCTTTTTGTGGCTGGCTTTTATTCCGTAACATCCTTAAGTGATGGTGTTATCACCTCCTTAAACGAATGGATGAATATCGAGAGTTGGGATTTTTGGGGTTCAGGCTTCGTTGTTACCCTTATTAAAGGGTTTATCTGGATAGTGTTAAGGTTATTGTTTTTCATTATTTATGCCTATATCGGCGGATACATTATTCTGATTATGATGTCGCCAGTTTTTGCGTTCCTATCCGAAAAAACAGAAGAAATATTAAGCGGAAAGTCTTTACCATTCAATTTTTCACAATTCGCACGTGATATCTTACGTGGTGTGCTTCTGGCTATTCGAAATTTATCAGTCGAGATGTTTTTTACGGTACTGTTATTCATTCTTAGTTTTATCCCTATTATTGGTTATCTGACACCCATAGCTCTGTTTTTAGTCTCCGCCTATTTTTATGGCTTTTCATTTTTAGATTACACTTTTGAGCGACGTCGATTTAAAATTAATGCAAGTGTAAGGTTTATGCGCAACAATAAAGGACTGGCAATTGGGAATGGTTTTGTATTTTCGTTGGTATTGTTGATTCCTTATATTGGTGTGATGCTGGCAGGGTTTATAGCTGTTGTATCGGTGGTGGCAGCGACCATGGCAGCTTATGAAATCATTGAAAAGAATAAGGCAATAGTCTGATAAATATGGGTTGAAACAATGATATAATTCACCATTATAGGTGATTTTATTGTCAATTATCCTGTCTAGCTTTGTGTGGTAATTATCGTATATAAACCACCATAATAAAGAAGGATGATATCTAAAAACATTGCTATTCTCGGGGGCGGAAATTTAGGCTCTTCGATTGCAAAGGGATTGGTTAAAAGTGGCTTGATGACACCAGAGCAGATAACCATTACTAACCTCGAACTTGAATTAATTCAACATTTAAAAGATGAGGATGGGTTTAACATTACAACTGATAATGTTTCGGCCATTGAAGGTGCTGAAATTGTGATTGTAGCAGTTAAGCCAACAGCTGCTATGGCACTTTTGAATCAGGTTAAAGAGGTGCTCACCTCAGGCAATCATGTACTTATTTCAGTCATCTCGGGTGTTAAGATTCATGATTTAGAAGAGGTGCTTGGCAATATGCCTATTATCAGAGTGATGCCTAATACCGCCATTGCCATTCAAGAATCAATGACGGCTCTGTCTTTTAATGAGAAAGGTTTAGAGTATAAAAATGAAGTGGTGAATATTTTTGACCAGCTTGGTTCTACAATGGTGATTCCTGAGGCTCAGATGCCGGCAGCTACTGTGCTTGCATCCTGTGGTATTGCATTTGCTTTACGTTTCTTAAGGGCAGCGTCGCAAGGAGGTATCGAAATAGGTTTTTCATCAAAACTTTCGCAAGAGATTGCGGCTCAAATTATGAAAGGGGCATCTAAACTTATTATTGAGAATAACTCGCACCCAGAACCTGAAATTGATAAAGTGACCACCCCACTTGGAGTCACCATTAAATCATTGAATAAGATGGAGTATGAAGGATTTAGTTCTTCACTAATATCCGGTGTTGTTGCAGGTTATAATAAAATTCTTGAAACAGAATCATAATAAAATAAGCCACCTCATAGCAGTATGAGGTGGCTTATCAAACCAAAACTTTATTCAAACTATTAAAAAAAACTATTCAGTAACTGTTTCTCTACGAGGGCATGCAGGTAGTTTTACCTCTTGCTCACTACCTTCGTAGTAATATTCCAGACAATCTTTAGGGTCGCAACAGGTATGACAAACGCGCTTATACGCTGCATAACTGTTTAGCTCAACGCCCGTTGATAAGAAATCATCTTTAACTGGCTCTTCATTCATTAGGTCTGTGCTTAAGTATTTCTTATTGTCGTCGGCAAAAACCGTAACAACGACTGCGTCAGGGCCTAATTCTTCTTGAATTTTAAGTGCTCCAAGAAAGTTAGCTCCACTTGAAATACCAACGCCTAAACCAAGCTCAGCGCTTAGTTTTTGCGCCATGATAATAGCATCTCCATCATCAACACTTACAATTTCATCTAACTCATCTAGTTTCACAATTGAAGGAATAAATTCATCAGAAATTCCTTGGATTCTATGCTTGCCAACTTTGTAACCTGTTGTCATTGTTGGTGAGTTAGAAGGTTCAAGTGGGTGAATTTTTACTCCTGGAATTCTTTCTTTTAGGTATTGGCCCACGCCCATAACGGTACCACCAGTACCTACGCCTGACACAAAAGCATCAGGTATTAGTGAGCGAAATTTTAACTGCCAAAATAATTCAGGACCTGTGGATGTATAATGGGCCTCGCAGTTATCGTAGTTAGAAAACTGTCGAGGTAAAAAAGTATTTTCATTGTCGGCAGCCAACTGGTTAGCCATTTCAATACTCCCAAGGAAGCCACCTTCCTCAGGTGTGACTAATCGTATGTTGGCTCCAAAGCTTTTAATCAGGTTTTTTCGCTCCTGACTCATCCAGTTTGGCATAAATATGGTTACAGGGTGCCCCATAGCTTTACCAACTCCTGAAAAGGCAATACCAGTATTTCCACTGGTTGCTTCAATTATTCTATCACCTTCTTTTAAATCTCCACCTTCGTAGGCTTTGCTTAAGATGTGATAAGCCATTCTATCTTTAATACTACCAGTTAGGTTTAAAAACTCTGCTTTTGCATAAATTTTACGTGTGGTGCCTTTGTACTCAAATTCAATTGCCAAAAGCGGAGTATTTCCTATAAGGGTGGATAGCCCTTGCATTCGTTTGCATTGCTTTTCATTCATGGTATACGAAATTAAATAAAGATAGAGCTTATAATTTGTAACTTACTCTTAAGACACTTATACAAGCATTTAGGGTGACAATGTTACATTATTTATTGATGCAATACTTATGATTTTTCGCACGCCAAATTGATGATAAATATGTAAGTATCTATATATGAGATATTTTATCTTAACTAAATAAAAAGGCTCAATTGATTTTTTTTCAATTGAGCCTTTTTTAGCATCAAAAATGCCTTTAATTCATTCTATGCTTGTTCTTTCTTCGCATTTGATGTTTGTCAAACCAAATTTTTTGCTCATCACTAAGTTTGCTCCTTAGTTGCAGCTTTTGGTTTGATTTTAATTTTTCAATTTCTAGCTTAATGGCTGCTTGTTTATCAATGTTTTTATCAACCTGTTTCAGGTCAATGGTTTTTCCATAAGTTAGAGTTTTGAATTGTGCCTTTAGTTCGTTCAGTTGATTGTTTAAAGGTTGCTGTTGCTTCATAAGCTCAGTATGTGATGCCTTTAATTCAGCTCTTAACTCATCCGAAATCATGTTTTGTCCACCTCTATTCATCTCTTTGCGTGGTTTACCTTTCGATTGCCCTTTTCTTTGGCCTCCATGCCTGGCTTTCATCTGTTTTGCATTAGCCATTTTACAATCTCTAATATTGTGCATTCTGCCTTTACCATGGCCTCTCATTTGAGACTTCCCTCGATTTTGCTCAAATGCGATTAATTGCTCATCTGTAAAGAAGGCTTTCATCGATTGTTTATGTCTGACTTGTTTTTTTGCCATACTGCTTTTAACTTGATTGATTTCAGCTAATAGCTTATTGAGTCCTTTTTCGTCAATTGGTTCTATTGTCTGCAGTGTTCTTTTTTTGGCCATGAGCTCGCCTAACTGGTTTCTGTTGATCTGAGTTTCTTTATAGAACTTTACTCTTTCGGCTTTGAGGTTTTCTTGCTGTTCTTCACTTAAATCATCAAGTAGGCAGAATGTACCCTTCATACCCTTTTCGTTACACTGTTTTTTTTGTTGCATTCGTTGGGCTGTTACGGAAGTTAAAGCCATTACTAATGCGATTACTGTTAATAAATATCTGCTTTTCATCGTTTTATGTGTTTTTTTGATTAAACATATGGATATACGTATCAAATTATAGCAAGCGCGCATTTGCTAAGTGGCATGTTATTAGTATGTTGAGTTGTTAGTATTTGTGGCGTTGACCGCGGAAACGTTTCCTGTGGTCACTGTCAATTAGTTTAGAGCGAAACATTTTGTCTATAGCTTTTCTTTGCTCATCAGTTTCGCCAATGCTTCTTAAATTTCTAAAGTGGTAATAGTTCTCTCTTTCTACCGCAACTTGTTTTTCTGCCAGTTTGTTAAATAGGCGTATAACAGTTGTACTATCCGGATTGTCGCTAAATGTTTCGTTTAATAATAGGTGCCGCAGGCTATCTATTTCGGATTGATGCTTATCCATTTCTTGCGAATGACCTTTCCATAACTGATACATACTGTCGAACTGTGCATCTTTTATTCCTGCATTTTTCTTAAAGTGATCGCGCATTTTAAGGCGCCTCTCATCTTTATTGTAGTCTCGTTTATTGCGCTCACTTTTCTTATCGTCAAAAGACCAAACTCCCAGTAATACAACATTACCGAGCAAGAACAAGCCTAATGTAATCCAGCATATTTTGCAAGTTATCTTCATGTTATTCAGTTGTTTGGTGGTTAGCTAAGAACAAGTCGTCATTGTTATAGTCGTACCAATTGGTTGGTGAATTGGATTCATAAAGAGATGTCCATTCATTATCAGCGTTTTCACTTGTGCTGGCTGATGAAAGAAAAACAAAGACATTGGTGATAAATATGATAAGGGCACACGCGGCAGCCAATTGAAATCCTAACTTTATATATTTACTCTGAGGTTTAATTTGCTTTTGCGTATCTATCTGAGCCATCACCTTATCGACAAAATCAATTGATGGTTCATAATTATCAACCGATGTTTGGCGAAGCATCTGGTCAATATCTACGATATGTTTTTTATTATTTCTCATAACACACTCACTTACTTTAATATGACGATAAATGAATTCTTTTCCTGCGCTTTAAAAGATTTCTTCTTTTTGGTTTATTAGTAATTCTTTTAATTTTCGCTTGGCTCTAACTAAAAGTGACTCAACAGAAGATACAGTGGTATTCATTGTGTCAGCTACTTCTTGTTGTTTCAGTTCTTTTATTTGCGAAAGGAGCAATGCTTCTTTTTGTCGATAAGGAAGTTTATCGATGGCTTGGTATAGCACTTTCTTTCGTTCTTCCTCTTCTATTGAATCACTGGCCATTTGTTTGTTTGAAATGTTAAGTCTTTCAATTTCTGATTTTTCCATCGGATTAACCTTGCCACTTCCCCTCTTTTGACGCTTCGATTGTCTGATAAAATCCAACGATTTGTTAACCGACAAGCGATAAAGCCATGTGGAAATCGATGATTCGCTACGAAAATTCTTAATTGAGCGATACATTTCAATAAACACTTCCTGTGCGATGTCTTCAGCATCAGTTGTGTTACCAACATATGATAAACAAATGTGTATTACTTTTTTATGGTTATATTCTACCAATTGTCTAAAGGCAGATGTATCACCATTTGTAATTCTTTCTAAAAGTAATTTCTCGTTTATCATTTAAATCAATCTACACACTATTGACGACAGAAAAAAAACATTCCTGCTGTTGTTCAATAAATAAATCACTAGTGTCTGGTAAAAAGTCACCGGGCAGTACATTTTGAAGAACCACCCGGTATGTCTACTTTTAGTTTACCACAACAAAAAAGTA
>NZ_JAENRR010000060.1 GCF_016612505.1 Carboxylicivirga marina | reverse complement strand
ATCTTTGTTTTTTAACCTAAACATTGGGCTTCTACTATGTTTTTGTACGTTTTATTAAAACTTTCGGAGGCTAGTGAGTCCAGGTATAAAAAATATAGATATTGACATATGAGAGTAAGTAGAGCAAAATACTTTCTATCTAGATTAAATCTTATTAAGTGCAGACAGTTATGAGTAGGTGATGATTTCTGTAAAGAGCAGGTTAATAGTTAGATGTTGCCATTAAAAATTATGAATATTTAAAGTAGCACTCCTAACAATTCTTTTTTATTCCTATTATTGATATTAAGTCTAAATATTAATAGGGGCTACCTTATGATATTGATTAATTAACACATCTAGTTATGTGTATATTTTGCTATTTTTGTCAATATTACTTTCTAAATCAACAAATCGATGGGTAAAAGCAGAAGAGATTTTATAAAAATTTCAGCACTTGGTGCCGTGGGAGTTTTGGTTGGTTCTCGGTTACTAACGGCCCAAAATAATACTGTAATTCCTGAAAGTCTTAAAGGACCATGGCTAATGCCGGAGGATTTGCACAGAACACCAACATATTGTGAAGTGTGTTTCTGGAAATGTGCTGGCTGGACTTATAAAAACAAAGACGGTCAAATACAGAAAATCATTGGTAATGATGATGATCCTAATAGTAACGGGCGCTTTTGTCCCCGAGGAACCGGAGGTGTTGGTATGTACTATGATGAGGATCGTTTAAAAACACCTTTGATTAGGGTAGAGGCGGCTGACGGCACACAGACATATAAGGAAGTATCCTGGGAAGAAGCCTTTGACTACATTCAGGAAAAATTAGAAAAAGTCATTAAGAAACATGGACCTGAGAGCCTGGCACTATTTACGCATGGCTCAGGTGGAACTTACTTTGGTAACTTATTAAAAGCTTTAGGTTCTCAAAATATAACGGCACCATCATATGCACAGTGTCGTGGGCCACGTGAAGTTGGTTTTATAGCCACCTTTGGTGAAGGTTTAAGTTCTCCTGAACCCACAGATATTAGAGATTGCAAATGCATGGTACTAATTGGTTCTCACATTGGCGAAAATATGCACAATGGTCACGTGCAGGAAATGTCAGATGCAATTGATAAAGGGGCAACCATTATTACTGTTGATCCTCGTTTTTCTACAGCTGCCAGTAAATCGAAGCACTGGTTGCCAATCAAACCTAGTACTGATATTGCCCTTTTAATGGCATGGATTCATGTTCTGATTTATGAGGAACGATACGATAAGAAATATGTAGAACAATATACCTTTGGGTTTGAACAATTAAAGGCTCACGTAAAACACATGACACCTGAATGGGCATATGGCATAACAACCATAAAGCCTCAGGTAATACGTGAAACAGCACGTGAAATGTCTTATGCATCACCAGCAACAATAATACATCCCGGACGGCATGTAACATGGTATGGTGATGATACGCAACGCTTACGGGCAGTTGCTATACTAAATGCACTTTTGGGTTCATGGGGACGCCGGGGTGGTTTTTATATCCCAGACAAAGCTAAGGTGCCAGGAGTGCCACATCCACCATATCCAGAACCTAAAAAGACCTGGCGTGATGCGATGAATGGTAAATATGAATTGGCTGATTTAGCATTAGCCAATGGCGTATGTGACGCTACTATACCTTCTGCTACTAATGACGCGAATGTTAAGGCTTGGATTGTTAATGGTACAAATCTTATTGAGACATTACCAAATCGACCTAAAACCTTAGAGGCTATTAATGCTCTTGATTTAATGGTTGTGGTTGACACAATGCCAATGGAAATTACCGGTTACGCCGATGTTGTTTTGCCTGAATGTACATATTTAGAACGTTATGACTCTTTACGCTTAACCCAACATCGCGAACCCACTATCTCATTACGAATGCCGGCTATGAAGCCAAAATATGATTCAAAACCAGCCTGGTGGATGGCTAAGAATCTGGCAGAGCGATTAGGTAAAGGTGAATATTTTCCATTTGATTCTATCGAGGAAGAGTTAGACTTTCAATTGAAGAAGGTTGGCTCATCACTGGAAGAAATGCAGAGCATTGGTGTTAAAAAAATGGAACGTGAGTACGACGATTTGTATTATAGGGATGGTGAAGAAATTGAATTCAATACTAATACGGGTAAAATTGAATTATATTCTACTTCACTGGAAGAATATGGTTTTGATCCGATGCCAAAATACACTGCTCACCCAGAACCACCCGAAGGTTACTATCGCTTGATATACGGACGTGCTCCGATGCATACTTTCTCACGTACAGCGAACAATCCTAATCTTACCGATTTGATGGACGAGAATACAGTATGGGTTAATCCAAAGGTGGCCAAAGAATGGGATTTACAAAACGGACAAGAAATTTACCTTCAAAACCAGGATAATGTAGTATCAACTTTTCCTATAAAAGTAAGAATTACCGAGAGGATTCGTTGGGATTCAGTATACATGGTCCATGGGTTTGGACATTCAAAAAAGCAATTGAGCAGGGCCTTTGGACGCGGAGCAAGTGACACTGAGTTAATAACCAATGTAATGATGGATCCAATTATGGGAGGCACTGGTATGAGAGGTAATTTTATCACATTTAGATTTAATAAAGCATAAATAGACAGCTATGAGATATGCAATGGCCGTAGATACGAAAAAATGTGTGGGCTGCAGTGACTGTGTGGTAGCTTGTCAGACCGAGAATGATGTGCCGATAGGCTACTGTCGCGACTGGATTGTGGAAGTGACAGATGGTACGTATCCGCAATTAGAATTGGAACATCGTTCAGAGCGCTGTAACCACTGCGAGAACTCACCTTGTGTGCGTTGTTGCCCAACAGGGGCAAGTCATTATAGTGATGGCGGAATTGTTTTGGTAACTAAAAATAAATGCATTGGATGTGGAGCTTGTATTGCCTCTTGTCCATATGATGCACGATTTACACATCCCAAAGGCTATGTCGATAAATGTACATTCTGCATTCATCGGGTTAAAAAGGGACAAGAGCCGGCATGTGTGGCTGTTTGCCCAACAAAATGCATGTATTTTGGTGATTTAGATGATCCAAATTCAGATGTTAGCAAGGTGATTAAAAAGCGTAAGTATAAAACCTTGATACCTGAAGCAGGCACACAGCCTCAATTGTACTTCTTGATATAAATCGTTTAAAAGAATAAAATGAGAGAAGAGTTAATCGTTAGCGGACGTATGAATCCACACATCGATCCGCAATTAGAAATATGGGAATGGCATATTCCTGCATACTTATTTTTAGGAGGTTTAGCAGCAGGTATTTTGTTTTTTGCCAGTTACTTTTTTATCAAAGGGAAAAGCGATGAGTACCCAACTGCGGTAAAATTAGCGCCTATTTTCACACCATTACTTATTGGCTTGGGACTAGTATTCCTCTTTCTGGATTTAAAGCACAAATTATATTTTTGGCGACTTTATACGGCATTTAAAATTGAATCGCCAATGAGTTGGGGAGCCTGGACATTGATGGCCATTATGCCCTTGTCAGGTATTTGGGCTGCTCTTAATATCAAAACACTATTTCCGAAATGGGATTGGAAATTTGATGTTGTTAAAGATGCTATTAAAGTATTGGAAGATTACAAAACTCCAATTGCCTGGGCAATGATGATTTTATCAGTTATCCTGGGTATTTATACTGGAATTCTGCTATCAGCATTTAATGCCCGTCCGCTTTGGAATACATCCATCCTTGGTCCTTTGTTTTTAGTGTCGGGAATGTCAACTGGTGCTGCAGCAATTATCATTTTATCAAAATCCAAGGCCGAACGACACACATTTGCACGCATAGACTTGTTATTAATAGCCATAGAACTCTTTTTGATTATTCATATGTTTATGGGTTTTAGAGCTAGTTCACAAGTGCAAATTGATGCTTCAGCTATGTTCCTTGGAGGGCAGTTTACGGCAGTATTCTGGGTGCTGGTAGTTGGATTTGGATTGCTTATTCCTGCAGCTCTTGAAGTGATGGAGATGAGAAACAAGAAAGTACCATACATGGTTGCTCCGGCTCTGGTATTATTCGGTGGTTTATTATTCCGTTTTATTATGGCATATGCCGGGCAAATGAGTCGTTGGTTGTATTAAATTGAGATTAATAATATAAATAGATATAGATGAATAAAGAGCAAAGTACTAAGTACATCAATCCGTATATGGGTGGTGTGCTACTCGGTTTGGTTTTGCTGACAGCATTTTACTTCTCAGGGCGAGGCCTTGGTGCAAGTGGAGCTGTTAAAAGTGTAGTGGTGGCAAGTGTTGAAACAGTTTCACCTTCGCACGTTGAGTCGACTGAATTTTACCAAAATTACAAAGCGTCTCATTCTGGAGGTCCTTTAAAAGACTGGTTAGTTTGGGAAATGTTGGGTGTCTTAGTCGGAGGTTTTATTTCTGGCGCATTAGCCGGGAGACTTAAATTTAAAGTTGAACATAGCCCGAAGATAACCAGTAAGGTTCGCTTGGTATTTGCGGCCATAGGAGGTATATTATTTGGCTTTGGCTCTCAATTGGGCCGCGGTTGTACCAGCGGTTCTGCTCTCAGCGGAATGGCAGTGTTGTCATTAGGTGGTTTTATCACCATGGCATTTATATTCGGAACAGCCTTTGCTTTAGCTTATTTTGCACGTAAATTATGGATTTAATAAAGAAACAGATATGGGACCTTTAATTGTATACGAACATATTTCAGAATACACCAACCTTTTGATGGCTTTCATCATTGGCATTGGCTTTGGCTTTGTACTTGAACGAAGTGGTTTTTCGTCATCTAGAAAATTGGCCGGAATGTTTTATGGTTATGACACAACCGTACTAAAAGTGTTTTTTACCGCTGCCATAGTTGCTATGCTTGGCCTTTTATTCTTCAGCCTGTTTGGTTGGATCGATTTAAGCCTTATATACATTAACCCTACATTCTTGTGGTCGGCTATTGTTGGAGGTGCGATAATGGGCGTTGGCTTCATTTTAGGAGGTTTTTGTCCCGGCACGGCCTTTTGTGCGCTATCAATTGGTAAGTTAGATGCTCTAACTTTTATTGGTGGTTTAGTTATTGGAGTCGTTTTGTTTACCGAAGGATTTCCGTTAATAGAAGAGCTGTTCTACGCCGAAAACATGGGTACACCAACCATTAATGAGTTGATAGGTATCTCTCGTGGAACGTTTGGTTTAATACTTATTTTGGTAGCCTTGGGCATGTTCTTTGTAGGTGAATGGGCCGAGCGTAAGTTTCCCAGAGAAGAATACTAACCTGAATGTGATAGATTTGTTAAATGACAATCATTTAAAATATTGAAACATGAATATGCGATTAAAACTGGCCTTAGCAATTATCCCATTGGGAATAATTATTGCTGCAGTTCCTGAAAATACGACAAGGCCATATAAATTAACGGCTCCTGAGCTATTGGGTGAGGTGAAAGAAGGGATGCAGTTCGTATCAACCGATGAGGTAGCTGATATGTTAGTTCAAAAGGATCCATCGCTTCAATTAATTGATGTACGTGATAAAGATAGTTTTGACAAATACCATTTGCCTGGCGCCATTAATATTCCGTTAGCAGATATCCTTTCTGTCGAAAACGAAGATTATCTCAATCAGGATGTTAAGATGAATGTGTTTTATTCAAACGGAAGTACAGCAGCCAATGAAGCGTGGATGATCATGCGACAGCTTGGATATATCAATAACTACGTGATGCAAGGTGGTATGAATTACTATGCTGAAACCATTATGAGTCCGGGCAAACCTGCATCAACCAGTCCAGATGATGAGTTTGCCAGATACGATTTTAGAAAAGGCGCCAGTGCAGCATTGGGAGGTGGTACTTTAGGTGCAGCAACTGAAAATGCACCTTCAGCACCAAAGCCGGTTATTAAAAAACGACCAAAGAAAAAAAGAGTAGCTGGTGGTTGCTAATGGTCAACAGCTACATAAAGCTTGATTTTAAATGATATTGATTATACATTTAAATCAAAAATGAAATATATTTAATGCCTGTTGATTCAGAAATGAGAAACAGGCATTTTTTAAATTAGAAAATTTTCTTCGAGTGATAATTCCTAAATCAAAGGACATGGAATTTAAACCGATGGGATTGGATGGAAACAATCAATCCTCCCGATTTCTGTTAAAATATCAGAATGACTTGGAAAGGAGAAGGGAAAACATATTTCATCATTTGATGATTTAGAGTACTACTAAATAGTGGAGTACAACCATGTTGTATACTAATATTTAGTAATACTTGTCAGTTTTAAGAATTGACACTCCTTTTCTGCTTTTCATTTATTTAGCATCAATTAGTTAATAGAATGGAAACAGAATTTCTTTTTTTTATTGCCATATTATTAACCTCAATACTCTATTCATCAGTTGGGCATGGAGGTGCGAGTGGCTATTTAGCTGTTATGGCGTTGTTTGCCATTCCACCCATTTATATGCGTGCCTCGGCTCTGACTTTAAATATGTTTGTAGCCGGCATCTCATTCTATCATTTTTATAGAGGAGGACATTTCCGATTAAAACTACTATTGCCTTTTGTTGCATTATCTATCCCCATGTCTTTTTTAGGGGCCAGGGTTGATGTCAATCCTAATACTTATAAAATTATATTGGGAGTATTCTTGCTTATGGCCGTTATACGAATGCTCTTTTTTACCAAGACTGAAAAAGAAACCAAACCAATTCATCTGCCACTAGCGCTTTTATTTGGTGCTGTTTTAGGATTTTTCTCAGGGATGATTGGTATTGGAGGCGGAATTATTCTTAGCCCTTTACTTTTATTAATGGGATGGGCAAGTATAAAAGAAACAGCAGCTATATCAGCCATTTTCATCTTCCTGAATTCAGCAAGTGGTATCTTGGGTGTAATGGCTCAAGGCTTCGAACCTATAAGCAGTATCTATATCTTAATCGTCCTTGGAATTATTGGCAGTATGATAGGTTCGCGGCTAGGTCAAAAGAAGTTTACCTCCAAATACTTAATGTATGTGCTGTCGTTTGTGTTATTGTTTGCCAGTTTTAAACTTTTTTATTTATCCTGATGGAAAAACTAACCGGAATAGTACTTGCAGGTGGGCTTAGCTCTCGAATGGGAAAAGATAAGGGGTTAATCCAATATAATGGGAGTGCCTTGATCGAATATAGTATCAATGCTCTAAAGCCTTTGTGTTCCGAAATTATCATCAGTTCTAATAATACGGATTATTCTAAGTTTGGCTACGGAGTGGTAGCTGATGAATATAAAATGACTGGTCCTATCGGAGGTTTGTATTCTGCATTATCTGCCTCTGACACTGATGACGTAATTATGTGTCCATGCGATATGCCATTTGTAACTAATGAAATATTCGAACAAGTTTTAAACAAAAAAGGAGATAGTTCGGTCGCAGTTATTGAATCCATGACTCATAAAGTGTATCCTACATTGGGCTATTTTCATAAAAGCTGCTTGCCAATTATTAAACAACAAATTGTAAAAGGGCAATATAAATTACAGTTGTTACTGAAAGAACTAAAGGCGCAAACGATATTGATTGATGATACTAAAGCCTTGTTAAACTTTAATTCACCGGAGGATTTATTGTGAAAAACTATCCCAATATCATACTGATTGCTGGCAATGGGCGTAATGTTGGTAAAACATTGCTATCATGTCGGATAATAAATCATTTGGCTAGTTTGACTGAAGTATATGCAGTTAAAATATCTTCACATTTTCATGAGTTAGACAAACAAGCACAAATAATAATTAGAACCAAAGATTATTGTATTGTAAAAGAAACCTTGAAAACGCGTAAGGATAGTTCACGAATGCTTGATGCGGGAGCAACAGATGTGTACTATGTACAATGTAAAAACGAAAACCTATCACAGATGTTTGAACATTTACAAGGTTTTCTACCGAATGATAAACCCATAGTTATTGAGTCGGGTGGACTGTATAACTACATAGTGCCTCATGTTTTGTATTATATTAAAGGAGAAGATTCACTTAAAAAACATGTTATACGAGACGGTGATGATAAGATAGTTTTATCACCCGATGAAGCGACAAAGTTGGATGTGCAAGATGTTTTTCCATCAACCCCAAACGATTAAAATAAATACGATGATTCAATATAAAGACGCATTAAAGAAGATTTTGGGTGAAGCGAAACCATTGGCTTCAGAAAGAGTGAGTTTGGCAAAAGCATTAAATCGGGTATTGGCTATAGATGTGTGTATTGATATAGATATGCCACCGTTTAATAAATCGGCTATGGATGGTTATACTTGCCGAAAAATAGACTTAGGAAACGAACTTCGTGTGGTCGAAACCATTTTTGCAGGGAAAGAGCCGGAATTCGTAATCGGCGAAAATCAGTGTGCTAAAATCATGACAGGCGCCGTTGTTCCTGAGGGTGCTGATTGTGTGTTTATGATTGAAGACTCTGAGCAAATTGATGATAAACATATACGCTGTACCAATTTAAATACCAAAACTAACATTAGTCTGAAGGGCGAAGATGCAAAAGAGGGAGATGTTTTATTATCAAAAAACACTATGCTTGAAGCGCGTCATATGCCGGTGTTAGCAATGGCTGGACAAAATGTGGTGGAGGTGTATCAAAAACCGAAGGTATCTATAATCGCTAGTGGTACTGAGTTAGTTGAACCAGATGAATATCCGAAGCCATACCAGATTAGAAACTCTAATTCTACTCAATTACTGGCACAATTACATCAATTAGGTATCGATGGTATTTACAATGGAATAATCAAGGATGAAGGTGCTCTTTTGGAAGAACAAATTTGTGCTGCTTTATTGGAAAACGATGTGCTAATTCTAACAGGTGGTGTCTCTGTCGGCGAGTACGATTTAATTCCGGATATTCTCCAAAAACTGGGCTGTGAAACGATCATTTCAAAAACGGCGATTCAGCCTGGAAAGCCAATGGTATTTGCATCACAAGGTAATCGCTATTGTTTTGGACTTTCGGGCAATCCGGTGTCATCCTTTATTCAGTTCGAATTATATGTGCGGCCTTTCCTTTATGCTTTAATGAATTATCAGTATAAGCCGATGGAATTGAACCTGCCAATAAATGCCGATTTTAAAAGAAGAAAAGATGAACGTTTATTATTTGCCCCTGCTTTAATCAATGAGAGGAGTGAGGTCGTTCCTCTTGAGTTCCATGGATCAGCTCACATAAATGGATTAAGTTCTGCGCAAGTATTGTTTGAATTGCCAATTGGAATGAAAGAAGTAAAAAAAGGAGATTTGGTACATGTTAGATTCTTATAACAGAAGGATTACCTATTTAAGAGTATCGGTAACCGACCGATGCAATCTCAGGTGCAGGTATTGCATGCCCGAAGATGGAATTCATCTTTTGAAGCATGATGAGATATTGTCCTTAGAAGAAATTGTAGAGGTGATTCGTGAAGGAGCCAAATTAGGATTGAAAAAAATCCGACTGACTGGCGGTGAGCCACTGGTTCGTAAGGGTATTGTCCAACTTGTGGAGATGATTAATCAAGTAGATGGCATTGAAGAAATAGCTATGACCACCAATGGTGTTTTACTCAATAAGTATGCTTCAGATCTTAAAAAAGCCGGATTAAAAAGGGTTAATATTAGTCTGGACACACTAGATGAAAAAGAATTTAAAAGTATTACCAGGTTAGGTAATCTGAATGACGTTAAGAAAGGAATAGTTGCCGCTCAGAATGCCGGTCTCACACCCATAAAAATAAATGTGGTCAAAACTAAATTCTCAAACAAACAGAATATCGAAGCCATCGAAAAGTTTTGTAAAGAAGAGGGGTTAAATATTCGATTCATTCACCAAATGGATTTAGAAACGGGTGATTTCTCCGTTGTTGAAGGAGGTGAAGGCGGCAATTGCAAGATATGTAATCGACTTAGACTAATGGCCAATGGTGATGTAAAGCCCTGCTTGTTTAGCAATAGTGGTTACAACGTAAAGAAGTATGGGATTAAAGAGGCTTTTCAGTTGGCCTTAGGAGCTAAACCAGAAGAGGGAAGCATGAATCAGAATCATAAATTTTACAATATTGGAGGTTAACACATGTCTGATGAATTAACACATATCAATAAAAATGGTGAAGCCAACATGGTAGATGTAGGTGATAAACCTATTCAAAAAAGAACGGCAAAAGCTACTGGTTTTATCAAACTACAAGAGAATACCCTAAGCCTAATCAATAATAACATGATGAAAAAAGGTGATGTACTCTCTGTGGCTCGCATTGCCGGAATTCAAGCTGCTAAGCAAACCCATTTTTTAATTCCGCTTTGTCATGCACTACAACTATCGAAAGTAGATGTTGATTTTGAGATTAAAGAGGACGGAATTCGTGTTGATTCATTATCACGATGCGAAGGGCAGACTGGTGTTGAAATGGAAGCCTTAACAGCGGTTAATGTGGCTCTGCTTACTATTTATGATATGTGTAAAGCGGTTGACAAAGATATGGAGATGAGTAATATTCGCCTGCTTGAAAAAACTAAGGTGTAAGTAGTTGGAACTAACGAATATAAATACGAAGTGATGAAAATTAATATAAAGTCAGTCAATATTTCACAAAAGAAAGGTACCAAAAAAGCACCTGTAAATGCTATAAAACTTAATGATTTAGGTGTAGCAGGAGATGCTCATTCTGGACCGTGGCACCGTCAGGTAAGCCTTTTGGGTATTGAGAGCTATCAAAAAACAGAAGATGCCTCAGGTGCAAAACTGAAATTTGGAGATTTTGCAGAAAATATCACAACTGAAGGAATGGAAATTCATCACACAAAAATATTCGATCGTTTTGTGGGCAATGGCATTGAATTGGAAGTCACTCAAATAGGTAAGAAATGTCACAATGGTTGCGAAATAAAACAGCTAACGGGCGATTGTGTGATGCCCAAGGAAGGAATTTTTTGTCGAGTGATCTCGGGAGGGGAATTAAAAGCTGAAGATGTTTTAGAATATGTTCCTCGACAAATTAAGGTTCATGTTATTACCTTAAGTGACAGGGCCTATGAAGGAATTTATGAAGATATGAGTGGTCCGTATGCGGAAACAGTCATGAAGGCATTTTTTCAGGAGAACGGTCGACAATATCATATTCAAAGAACCATTCTACCCGATGACGAAGAGCTAATCAAAAAGGTAATGCTGGAATCCAAAGCTGCTCCTTTTGATATTGTTATTACCACGGGAGGAACTGGAATTGGTCCAAGAGATAATACGCCCGATATCGTTAAACCATTACTCGACAAAGAAATTCCTGGCATAATGGAAGTTGTTCGTGTCAAATATGGACTTGAAAAGCCAAATGCATTACTAAGCCGAAGTATTGCTGGTGTTATGGGGCACTCACTTGTATATGTTTTACCGGGCAGTGTGAAGGCGGTTAAAGAATACCTGAACGAAATTACGCCAACAATTGAACATTCATTAAGAATGTTACATGTTATCGATGCGCATTAATAAAATGAATTAGTTATTATAAGTTGACAAATGTGTACTTGTTTTTTTATATATTGTGTGCTTATTTTTGACATAAAGAACACACTTACTATTGACCAGTTAGTTCAAAAAAGGATATATAAATTAAGTG
This sequence comes from Carboxylicivirga marina, assembly GCF_016612505.1. Classification (GTDB taxonomy): domain Bacteria; phylum Bacteroidota; class Bacteroidia; order Bacteroidales; family Marinilabiliaceae; genus Carboxylicivirga; species Carboxylicivirga marina. Next base: position 16,271 of record NZ_JAENRR010000060.1, on the reverse strand, counting down.
ATTGATGCAAGGCATTTGTGTGGTAGATGTTATTAATCATCATTTTTAACTTGAATCTAAGTTAATGTCTTAGCCTATAATGCAACCTTTAGGATTAACTCTTCGTTGGAAAGGTTATTAAATTTGATATATGGGGTGGTTGAGTAAATTATGGCAATCTATATCTTATAATGGTATAGAATCAAGTCGCCATGATACTATAAAGCGAACAACTGTATTAAATAATCAGGTAAATGCAACCTTATTTCTAATAATGGTAGGCATTTCTGTGCTATTGTGGGTTTTGAGAGTTATTGAAGATCGTACCATGAATATTGGAGGATGGCGATTTTATTGGATAATGTGTTTGTGTATTATCCATTTTTTTCTCTCACGATTCAAATTCCATACCTTAGCTAAATCATTATTAATTTTTATACCTCCAATCTTATTTTTAATTGTACCAGCTCTATTTGGTTTTGTTGAAGATCAAAGTTTTTTTTACTACACCTATATTGTTGTCGCATTCTCATTGTTTCCACAACTGCTTTTAAGAATAAACACAAACCGAATACTCTATAGAGGCGCTATGCTGTATTACCTTGTATTCATGTTTAGTTTAGATTATATTCTGGTCTATTTTGCGCCTAAAGAACTTGCTGTCATTCCAATGTTAGAAGACTTTTGGATATTCAATAAAATCGCCTCTATTTCGATTTACACTTTTATTAATAGCTCGGTATATTATTTAAAATGGGTGAATTATAAATTTGAAAAGCAACTGAAAGCTAACCAGGTAGAGTTATTGATAAATAATAAAAGGCTTGATGTCCATATTGAAGAGTTAAAAGCCACCAATGAGCACTTAAAGACCACGCAACAACAATTAATTCATTCAGAAAAGATGGCTTCTCTTGGAGTATTAACTGCAGGTGTGGCACATGAAATCAATACACCACTTAATTTTATTTCAACTGGCTCATTACTTGTGCGCAATGCTATTGAGGATTCGCAAAATGGGAATGATACTGATGAGGTTAATAAAATGCTTCATCAAGGAAATGAGATAATAAATAAAGGAGTGGAACAAGCAGCATTTGTAGTTTCCTCGTTGATGACATTTTCATATAGTGGAAAGAGTCAAAAATCGAAACATGATTTGCACTCAATCTTAGACTCTACTTTAATGTTCTTAAAAGCAAAAATGCCTGCTGACTTAATAGTTGAAAAGAACTACACTTTGGATGAGCCGGTTACTATCTATGCCGATAAGATTCATCAGGTAGCATTAAATATTATTGATAATGCGATTAGTGCCCTCGATAATGTTGATAGCAAGATTCTTAAAATAAGTTGTGATAAGGAAAGTAACAAGAGGGAGGGCAATTACGCATGTATATCAATTTTTAATAACGGACCGCAAATCAATAACAAAGTTGGAGCACGTATATTCGATCCATTTTATACCACAAAATCAATCAATAAAGGCACAGGATTGGGTTTGTCTTTAGCTTATAATTTAGTTGAAGAGCATGGTGGATTCTTATCTTTTAATAATCATCCAGATGGTGTTGAGTTTATGATAAAACTCCCAATGTGATTTATTTCTTTTCTTTAATAAAATTGTAACCAAGCTCTTCTATCAGTTCTTTTATTTTTTCATTGTTAAGCTCAGTCCCTTCAATTTTTACTTCTTTATTCTCAGGAGAAGCCTCAACACTCGTAATATTTGATTGCTTTTCAAGATTCGTTTCTATACTTTTTTTACAATGGCTACATGTCATGCCTTCAACCATATAATATCTGGTAATTAAGGGCATGGCAAAGCTAAAAGATTGACTCGGAGTTGCTGCTATGTTGTGTGAGGAGTTGAGAATTGTATTACTTGAAGTACTTTGTGTTTGTGCTTTCTTTTTCTTCGACAGATATTTCTGAATGTAACCATTTATAATTAATGTAACCAGCATAATGGCAGAAGCTAATTGCAGCCAATATGGAATCAATTCATGTTGGTGATGATGCATTGAGTCACTAATTATTAAGAACCATTCTCGTGGTAGAAATGCATTGATGAGCGCTCCAAAAATCATAGCTCCCAAAATAATAGAGCCTAAGTAAGCTAATAAGGTACGGTTTCCAAATACCTTTTTCATTACCGTTATTGTAGCTGCATTTGTAGCAGGGCCAGCCATTAATAATACTAATGCTGCACCGGGTGATAACCCTTTAAGCATTAATACGGCAGCTATTGGAACCGATGCTGTGGCACAAATGTATAGAGGTACAGATGCAAAAAGAACCATTACCATGCTTAGCCATTCGTTTTTAATATGCGCATTAAAGAAATCGGCTGGCATAATTACATCAATGAAAGCGGCAATAATGAGGCCAATGATTAACCATTTTGCGATGTCCATCAGGAATTCGTAAAAACCATAGCGAAAGACTGTTTTAATATTGCCCTTAGTGTAAGTTGTTGATGACTTGGTATTTGATTCGGTGTAGCTAACTTTTGTGTTACTACTATCAATTAAATTGGTAAATATACCACCTAAAACGCCTGTAATTAGAGCTATAATTACTCTGATTATTGCAAATGGAAGACCAAGTAAAGAGTAGGTAACTAATATGGAATCTACCCCAGTTTGTGGTGTTGAGATTAAGAATGAGACACTAGAACCTTTAGATGCGCCATTACGGTAAAACGAAATGCCAGTAGGAATAACACCACAGGAGCAAAGCGGGAGGGGGATTCCCAATAATGCCGTGTTAATAGCTGAACGCCAATTGCCTTTACCCATATATCTGTCAATCCATTTTTGAGGAAACCACGTTTTTAATAAACCTGCAAATAAAAATCCTAATAGCAGGTATGGCGACATTGCCACTGTGAGGTTAAGAAATGAATCTATGTATTGATATATGAGAGACATGTTATTGTATTTTAAGTATAATGGAAGTTGATGAAGTGAGTTTGCCGAAGTTTATTTATTCAATATTATTTATGGTCTTCGATGATAGATTCACTTCTGCTTTTCTCAATCAAAGATTCTATCGCATTAATACATCTGCCACAATTTGTAGCAGCTCCCGTTTTTTCTTGAACAACTTGTAGGTTAGGATGAGCAGCTGAGTCTATTACCTCTGAAATGGCATCCTCTCTAACACCTTTGCACAAACAAATGAGTCTACACATTATATTATTTGTTTAGACAGCAAAGTTAATGTTTCTCATTTTATATTTTTTTGAAATCAAGCTTTAAAATTAGGGGGGGGTGAGAGTGTTAAGATAAATTAACAAATATTCATAAATGTTTTGCATTTGTAAATCAAAAAACTATTTTTGAATAGGTCTTTGATTTATAGATAATAACAGTTCAAGTGTTATTTAGAAGAAGTATTTATAAATTGAATTCAATAAGAGTATATTTGTTTCGAATTATAATTTATATACTTTTACAATATCAAATTCGCCAGTTTGATGCTTGAAAAAAAAAGATACACAATTAAAAGAAGTTTAACTTTTATCGCCATTATTAACTTTTTAAACCTTTAATCATGTACACTAGAAACCGTATTTTCAAAAAAAAACATTCCAATTTAGAATTTAATTTTATCTAACTGTCTTGTGTTATGTATTTAAGTGTGTGTTCGCCAGTATGCACTTATAAAGTAATGCGAGGTTGAATATCTATGTATTAATTTAACGTGAAAAGCGTTAATAATTATCACTATTATTAACTTAAACCTTTTGTTTTATGCGCAGATTAGCATTAATCGCGTCCCTGATTTTATTCGTGGGACTCAACGCAATGTTTGCTCAAACAACAACCATTACCGGTACTGTAACCGATAGTGAAGCAGGTGATCCTATGCCGGGTGTATCTGTTGTTGTAAGAGGAACAACTATTGGTACCGTTACAAACGTTGACGGTAATTATTCTTTAAGTGTACCAGACGATGCAACAAACTTGTTGTACTCATTCGTTGGTATGAAAACTCAAGATGTTCTTATTGAAGGTCGTAAAACAATCAATATTGCTTTAGTTTCTGAAGCTATTGGTGTGGATGAAGTGGTTGTTACGGCTTTGGGTATTTCCAGAGAGAAGAAATCATTAGGATATGCTTCGCAAGGGGTATCTAATGAGGAAATTATGGCAGCTAATGATGTAAATCCAATGTCTTCACTTTCTGGTAAGGTAGCTGGTTTGCAAATTGCAGGTCAGAACTTCGCAGGTTCACAAAATATTTTGATTAGGGGAGCAAGTTCTTTTAGTCAAAATAATCAACCTTTATTTGTTGTTGATGGAGTACCTATTAGTAACGAGGGTTTTAATGATTACTCAACTCAGATTGGTGGAGGTGGTTATGATTATGGTTCGATGACGAACGATCTTAACTCTTATGATATTGCTGATATTGAAGTTTTAAAAGGTAGTGCCGCATCTGCTCTTTATGGAAGTAGAGGTCAGAACGGGGTAATCATGATAACAACCAAGGCTGGTAAAGCTGGTAAAAAATCATTCTCTGTTGAGGTTAATTCAGGTGTGACTTTTGAAGAAGTCTCAATATTACCTAATCAACAGAATAGTTATGGTGGTGGTTATGGAGATTTCCAAACTGAAACAATAAATGGAAAAGACTATCAAGTTGTTTTCTATGCAATGGATGAAAGCTGGGGACCAAAATACGAAGGACAAGATGTGCTACATTGGTGGGGGCTTACAGATTGGGAACAAGGATTGACTCCTGAACCGGTAACTGCTCCATGGGTGGCACCCAAAAATGATGTGGAAGATTTTTATGAAACAGGCGTTGCTTTCCAAAACTCAATAAATGTAGTTTCAACTTCGGAGAACTCGTCATTAAGATTAGGGTATACCAATGTTAATATGACAGGTATTGTTCCGAATTCATCACAAGACAAGAATAACTTTAATATCAATGGTACGACCAAGGTATTCGATGGATTCATAGAGTTGAACGCCAATGTAACATATGTTAATACAAATACTAAGGGACGTCCGCAGTTTGGGTATGGAGATAATTCTCAATCTCAAAAGTTTTTCCAATGGGGACAGCGTCAATTAGATATGGGTAAATTAAGAAATTATGAAAACCCAGATGGTACTAATAGAACATGGAATCGTAAATCTGCTACCGATCCTACTCCTAAATACTCTGATAACCCATATTGGACGGCTTATAAGAACTATCAGGATGATGATCGTACACGTGTATATGGTACAACTGGCATAAAAGTAAACGTAACAGATTATTTATCTGCTCAAGGAAGTGTCTTTTTGGATACTTATACTTTTAATGCACGCGAAAGGGTTGCTAAAGGTTCACAAGCTCAATCTATGTATCACCAGGTACAGCGTCAGGCTACCGAAATTAATTATGAAGGTAAATTAGCATTTAATAAGCGCTTTAATGAAATTGATGTAACAGCTTTTGTTGGAGGTAACACAAGAAAAGAAGACTATAGGCGATTTGAAGGGACAACCAATGGGGGGCTAGTTATTGATGGACTTTATAACCTTAATAATTCAGCTAATCAACCTACTTTGGATGATTATTTAAGAGAAAAGCAAGTTAATAGCTTCTTTGGAGCTGCTAGTTTCGGTTATAAGAGTATGTTATATGTTGACGCTACTTATAGAACTGATTATGATTCTACATTACCTTCTAATGAGAATAGTTACTCATATGCTTCATTCTCAGGTAGTTTTATTGCGTCGGAAATGTTAGATTTCGCGTGGTTAGATAATTTAAAATTACGTGTTAATTACGGAGAAACAGGTAATGGTACTTCTGCTTATCAGGTATATAATACGTATGTTATTTCTGATCCATTTAATGGAAATCCTCAATTTACGAATTCTTCGCGCTTAAAAAATCAAAATTTAAAGCCTGAGAAAACGAAAGAAATTGAGTTAGGTTTTGAAGCTGCAGTATTACAAAATCGTGCAGGTATTGATTTTAGTTATTATAATCGAGATACGGAAAATCAAATTGTACCTGTTGAAATTAGTGGTTCAACAGGGTACACATCACGCGTTATTAATGCTGGTTTAATCAATAATAAAGGTGTTGAAGTTGTACTTTATGGTACTCCAATTCGAACTTCTGATTTTTCATGGGATATAAGTTTGAATTATGCTAAGAATACCAATACTGTAAAGGAACTTCCAGATCAGCTAGGTGGAAAATTACAATTAGCGCGTGCTCCATTTGGTGGTGCCTACCTAAATGCTGTTGAGGGAGCTACCTTCCAGGAAATTTATGCTCTTAACTACGAATATGATGATAATGGTAATAGAGTTATCGATCCAGAAACAGGTTATTATGCTCAAGGTAAATTAGAATCAATTGGTTCTGCTCTACCTGATTATACCGCAGGTCTTAAAAATAGCTTTAAATATAAGAGTTGGGATGCAGGTGTATTAATTGATATTTCCCAAGGTGGTAAATATTACTCTTTAACAAATATGTGGGCTATGTACTCTGGTATGGAAGCGAAGACCGCTACAGTTAATGAAAATGGAATGAACATTCGTGAAGCAGTAAGTGATGGTGGAGGTCTAATTTTGCCTGGAGTTCTTCCTGATGGTACTCCTAATGATATGAGAATTGAGGGGATAGATTATGCTCAAAATCACTATCATGGATTTGGAACTCCAAGTGCCACAAGTATCTTCGATGCATCTTACGTAAAATTACGCGAAGTTACAGTTGGTTACACATTACCTAAAATTGTTAATGTTATTCAATCGATTCGAGTTTCTGCATATGGTCGCAACCTTGCTGTCTGGGGCCTAGATAATACAGGAATTGATCCAGAAACTGTAGTTGGTGGTAATGGTAATATCCAAGGATTAGAAGGTGGTATCGTACCAGCAACACGCTCTTATGGATTTAACGTACAGCTTAAATTTTAATCTTAAAACTGTATAGAAATGAATAAATTAAAATATATAGTATTTGTTTTGGTTGGATCGTTACTTTTTTCATGTGACGTCGAATACTTTGCTGACCCAAATCAGCCAGAAGTTGCGCCAACCTATGGTCTAATGAACCGAGTGCAAAAGCGTCTGATGGACGACACCCGAGATGAATGGTTTTCCGGTAGAATGGGGTTACTTTGGGTTCAATACTGGAATCAAGTTAATTATACTGAAGAAGATCGTTTCCAATATAGAGAAACCGTCAATCAAGGAGGATGGGACGATTTATATAAAAATGCTCAGGATTTAATCGATATTATTCAATTAAATACCGATGAAGCAACTAAAGGAAGTATGGAGCAATATGGTCCAAATGAGAATCAGATTGCGGCTGCTAGGATTATGTTAGCATATGTCTATTTACAAGCAACCGAAGTGTGGGGAGATGTACCTTACTGGTCATATGGAAGTGATGATGCTGATTTTCAGGCTAACAAACTTAAGACAGATAATATCGATACTCCAGTTTATGCGGCACAGTCAAAAATTTATGCTGACTTATTAAAGGAACTTAAAGAAGCATCAGAAATGATTATCACCAATGAGAATATGATTGATGGTGATAACTTTTATGGAGGTGATGCTGTTAAGTGGAAGAAACTGGCTAATTCATTACGTCTTAGAATCGCTAATCGTGTTAAAGATGTTTATCCGGCTGCAGCTACCCATATAGCTGAGGCTATCACAGCAGGAGTTATGGCATCAAATGCTGATAATGCTGGCGTAAAATATGAAGCTAATGCCTTAAATGGTGCTCCTATGTATCGTGCATTTGTGGTAAGTGCCCGTGAAGATTTTGCGCCATCGATGCAATTTGTTGAATTACTTGAAGGAAAACGAAGTGTTTTCGGTGCGGATCCACGATTAGACATTTATGTCGCAGATAACGCTGATGGTGTTAAGGTTGGTATACCTTTAACAGAGAATAATGGGGAAGTAAATAAATTTACACATGAATCATTCCCAGGTTCGAAAATATTAGCGGCTGACTATACTGAAATTTACATGGAATATTCCGAGGTTTGCTTTCTTTTAAGTGAAGTAAATGGTTGGGAGCAAACATGGTATGAAAAAGGCATTGAAGCATCGATGCAGAAATGGGGTGTTGATCAGGCTGTTATTAATGCGTTTATTGCGACATTGCCAGCTGCATCAGAAGAAACTGTCATGATGCAAAAATACATTGCTTTGTATATGCAGCCTTATGAAGCATGGAGTGAGTATCGTCGTACCGGGTATCCAAATACCCTTGTTAAGCCAGATGAGATTTATGATTATACCTGGACTATTGCAAATCGCGATGTAGATGGTAATATTACTGGGTATCGTGATACAACGGCCACATTTAACTTTGCTGTTATTGAAGATGTTGTAGATCAGCCATATCGAGTAAAATACTTGTTGAACGAAGCTAGTGTTAATGCTGATAATGTTGCAGCTGCAATAACCGCAATAGGTGGAGATGAAATGGATACTAAAATGTGGTGGCAACCATAATGATAAATTATCATAAACTTTTAAGCTGTGATGGAACGTAGATTAAAGGTTTAGTTGTGTGAGGAAGGGGTTGCCAAAGGGCAGCCCCTTCTGATTTTTATATGCCTGCTATGGTTAATATGCATTTTGTATCATTCAATTATTCAATCATTACCCACAGCGAGCTTAAGACTTAATATATTACTAATCTGGAACCCTGAAGTGATTTATGGTATTAATCACATGTTCGAAGGGTATTCTTAGTTGACTCAGGCATAATATCAAGTGTGGAACTGACTTCCTGAAGCAACTTGGTGCATTTGTTAAATGTTAGATTAAGGTTCTCAGTTGACTGAGATTACTAAGCAAGTGTTAAGATTGTAGTCTGAGTTGAGTTAACACGTTAAATGAGTGTTTAATTTAAACTCTCAGTTGATGGTGGATACCAATCTAGTGTTTGAAATGAACCTTGTGGTCTTAAGGGATATTAGCCGAATGCTTGTGTTGGAGATATAGCCAATTCAGGCTATCAATTAAATATTAGAATGAATTGCAGACAGGTGATGAAGGTATTTCATATGCTTATTTCACTTTGATAGGGATGCCCGAAACCATTAAGTGTACTTCGTTGGCAATACTCGCTATGTGCTGATTCATCCATCCTTGCAGGTCGGTAAATTTGCGTTGAATCGCGTTTTCTGGCATTCCGCCTAGGCCAATCTCATTAGTCACGAAAATAAAAGTGGCATTTGGTTGAGTGAATTTCTCTAATTCAAGTTTTGCTTCGTTGAGTGACTTGTCAATATTGCTATCGTTATCAAAGAAGAAATTGGTAAGCCAAAGTGTTACGCAGTCGATTAGTACTACGCGTTTATCAATGTTGTGCTTTGAAAGCTGTTTTTCTTCTTCAATATTAGTCCATTCCGGTCCTCTGTCAGATTTATGACGGTTGATACGTTGTTGGTGCTCATCGTCCCAAATACGTGAAGTGGCCAGGTAAATTGGTTTTTCAGATAGCTGCAATGCCATCTTTTGCGCAAAAGAGCTTTTGCCTGAGCGCTGTCCGCCGGTTATCAGTATTATTTGCGCCATGTTATCCTTTTATAAATTGTACCTGTTTATAATCGCTTGAATGAATAGTGATTTTAATTATTGCACCATATGATAATTCAAGATTAAAGATTTTAGTTGCTGGAATTTCCAGATATTCCATTAAAAACGCTCTTATTATCCCGGAGTGGGTCACTATAGCAGCTTTATCTAAATTTGAGTTTGCAAGGGTGTTGTTAAAGTTAAGTGCTCGCTCTAACAAAGCGCTAAAATTTTCGCCATTCGGAGGCGATTGTTGGAGAAAATCATGACTCCAAACGTTAAGTTGTTGCTTGTTAATTTCATCCCATTTTTGGCCTTCCCAATCGCCAAAGTTAATTTCCTTAATTTGCTCTTCAAAATGGATATCTTCTGATGGAAATAATCGTTTAGCCAGGGCTGTGCACCTAAGAAGCGGACTTGTAAAAACCTTATCAAAGCTATTGTTTGACAAAAGGAGTTTAATGTGTTCAACTTCATCGTTAAAACTATCAGCAACATCCAGGTTTAATTGGCCGTAGCAAATGCCTTTATCGATGTTGGGTGTTGTATGTCGTATCAACCAAATCTCCATCTAAAAAATACTATTTAATTGTGCTTCAAAAGAATTCTCATAAGTGTTATAGTTGTTGATTGCTATGATAGATAGATATATCACAACTTCGCTTACTTGCTGAATACTGCCAAGGCAATCGCCCGTATAACCACCAATCCATTTCTTAAAATAATGCTCCATCCAAAGCTTGGCAACCAAGGCTGGTGCCAATATCAATAAGAACACATTATTGCCTAACAATAAAAAAGTAGGAGCTGCAATAATGAATGCGATTAATAAATCTTTAATTTTTAACGCTTTGGTTATGGGTTTTGATTTACTGCTTTCATCTTCCCTTACATAATTTAAGGTATGCATAGTCCATACCGCCATTGTTCGACTAATGACATGGCCAATGATTATGGCTACTGCTATTGTAGATGATGGAATTTCATTTGTCGAAAAGAACTTGAGCAAGAGTAATAAAAGAATGCCAATGGCACCATAAGCGCCCACCCTTGAATCTTTCATGATAAAGAGTATCTTCTCCTTTGTCCATCCACCACCGAAGGCATCACAGACATCTGCAAAGCCATCTTCATGAAATGCCCCTGTTAACAATACTGATGTCATCATGGATAGAATAACGGCTATTGACTGAGGAAATACAAGAGAGGTTCCCCAAAAAACCAGAGCGCTGATACCTCCAACCACATAACCAACGATGGGTAAATAACGATTACACTTATTCAGGTTATCCTGCGAAAAGGCAATTTTAAAAGGCACCGGAATTCGTGTGAAAAATCCAAAGGCTGTGAGTAGGAGGTGTATTTGTTTTTTCATATTGTTAATTTATTGAAGACCGAAGACGGAAAAGTGGAGTCCGAAAAATAGACGGAAGACAGAAGGTTGATTTGCATTATTTAATGTGGTTTTTGAATCTAATCATCATATTCATTAACAAATAAGCATCTGAGTATAGTTTTTCAAATTGATTGAATTCAATGTAATTTCTTTTATTGGCTTTGTGTAAGCAGGTAATAACTTCCGCCAAAGAACGAATAGAGTAACTGATGAACTTCTTCTGTTCAGGATTGGATTGGCCGATTGCACCTTCTGCAATATTTAAAGCAATTGAATCAGCTGCTCTTCTTATTTGCGAAGATAGGTTATAGATTTCTTCTTTTGGGAAACTTAATGAAAGAGCATGAATTGCTTCTCCAAATTCCATAGCTTTTTGCCATATGATTAGTTTTTCAAATTTGAATTTAGTCTCTTTCATAATTGTGTACTATCTTAATTATACTCCAATCTTCCATTCCCCGTCTTCCGTCCCCCGTCTTCTGTCAACGGTCCTCCGTCTCTCTTCACCTACACATTACTCACTCCGGCATCTTCAAAACTACTCATCTCATTCATAAAATTCACGGCTGATTCTATGATTGGATAGGCAACAGCCGAACCTGTCCCTTCGCCCAGTCGCATTCCCAGGTGAAGAATTGGTTCAGCATTGAGATGCTGCAGCATTAGTTTATGACCTTGCTCGTTTGATTCGTGAGCAAACAAACAATAATCGGTTACATTTGGGTTAATGGCATGTGCCACTATTAAAGCTGATGTGGCGATAAAGCCATCAGATAGAATAGTCATTTTTAATTCAGCTGCCTTTAAAATGGCTCCGCAGATGGTCGCTATTTCATAACCACCAAATGTTGCTAATATTTCGATAGGGTTTGAAATAGCAGAATGTAGCTGAAGCGCTTTTTCAATGACAGATGCTTTATGGCTGATGCCATTTGCATCCAGGCCTGTACCAGCACCTGAGGCTTCTTGAGCTGTAAAACCGCCAATTTTGCACATTAAAGCTGTAGCTGAGGTTGTATTGCCAATGCCCATTTCACCAAAGCCAATGATGTTCGTTCCTTCTTTATGAAGCTTTTCGATGACTTGTGCCCCATTGTTAATTGCGGTTTGGCACTCTTCAATTGTCATGGCTGGTTCAATGGCAAAGTTGCGGGTGCCTTTTCTAATTTTTAAGTCTAATAACTGCCCTGATGGTTCAAAGTCAAAATTAACGCCAGTATCTGCTACTAACAGCCTTATGTCATTCTGGCGGCTAAATACGTTAATGGCCGCTCCACCGCCTAGAAAGTTCATGACCATTTGAAAAGTGACTTCTTGAGGAAAGGGACTTACTTTTTCCTGGGTAATGCCATGATCACCTGCACAGACGAGTATTGCTGGTTTGTTGAGCTTTGGCTCAAGTGTTTCTTGAATTTGACACACTTTAAAAGCAATTTTTTCCAGGGTGCCCAGTGCTCCAAGCGGTTTGGTTTTTAAATCGATTTTCTTCTGGATTTGTTCATCCAGGCGTTTGCTGATAGCGCTAATTTGTTGCTCCTGCATTGTTAATTAATTTATTAGTTTAACATGCTTCAGGAGGATACATGAAAGGTATTAGCATGGCGCTAATAGTTTTCACTTTACCCCGAAGTATAATCCTAAGGCAGGTCTTCTGGCTTACCTCAATTTTGTCGCCTTCCCATCCGTCAATGACAGATAGTGGTGTGTGACAAAATCTTTTTTGAGGCTTACAGCTACGGGGATAGCTCCGGAATTTATGCAAATATCTCTATTATAGCACCGGATTCCCATTTTAAGCGTGAGCACCTTAGTAGCTGCAAAAATATAAATATTAAGGTTGCTTGTAGGTTTCGAGTAAATAATATTTACTCTTGTCATTCTAATAATTAAATAATAAGCCGGAAATCCGCCCCATACGTTATCGCACGGCTTGGGAATGAAATATCTAATTACATAACAATCATATAGCGTGTTAATCACGCTTGTAGTCAACTTATTAATAATTTAATGAGGCAGATTGTTGTAATCAGATTGCACTTCTATCACAAATTCTACATTTTACTGTTTTCTGTATCAACAACTGTCTCGTGTACTATTTAATGTTCACGAAATGCTTATAAATAAAATTAATAGAGAAGAGTTATTCGACTTGTTTCAACTTATAAAATTACAGTCGCGTAATGCATATATTTCAAAAGATAATGAGGTTAAGATTGAGCAAATAATTGCTTACCTCGAGGTTATTCATTCCGAACTAAAAAGAGTTTCAAAAAAGCGCACCATTGTTTTAATCGATAGTGGTGCCGGAAACTGTTATTTGAGTTATCTGGTTTACTTTTTTTATCAAAACATTGAGCAACGTCTCATTAAAATTCATTGTATCGATACCAATGCCCGACTGATGCAACAAAATGAATGATTGGCACGGCGAATGGGTTTCATGGATATGGATTTTCATGCTTGTGATATTGATGCGTTTCAGCCAGATGACAAGGTAGATGTGGTATATTCATTACATGCTTGCGATTTGGCAACCGATAAGAGTATCTATCTGGGATTAAGAAGTGGTGCCAAAACCATTCTTTCTGTTTCGTGCTGTCAGCACTCTTTAACAATGAAGTCAGACAAGCTAAAGGCTGTGATTCGTCACAAGGCATTTAGAGATAAGGCTTTGATGATGATTTCTGATTCGATGCGTGCATTATTATTGGAACAAAGTGGATATAAAGTTGGTATCTTTGATTTTGTATCGTCGCGTTATACCGAGAAAAATACCATGATTAGAGCGCGGCGAAGTGAATTCAAAAAGCAACTGGATTTTGAGAAAGAGTACTTATTGCTGCAAAATGAATTTGGCATGCAACCATATCTTGAGACTTTAATTGGTGAAAATGTTCTGATTGAATAAGGGTAGAGGGGCAGGGTGACTGTCCCTTTATCAAAACAAAGTGATAAACCTTACAATATGAGAATCAAACTTATTTTAATGCTATTGTTAACATCGTGCCTGACATGGAGTCAGGTTAATCAAAACTGGAAATTTAAAGCAGATTCCGGTATTTATTCGTCGCCCGTAGTTTCAGTGGGGCAAGTGTATTTTGGAGATAAAACAGGTCATTTTTATGCTTTAGATAAATATTCGGGCAAAGAAAAATGGCGTGTAGAGCTCAATGGAGCCATTAAGTCAAAGCCTGCTATTTATAAACAGATAATAATTATAAATGATCAGTCTGCTTGTATTACGGCTATGGATAAAAAAACAGGTGAGGTAGTGTGGCAATTTAATATGGATGGTGAAAAGCAGGTTGATATGTGGGATTATTATCTGTCATCGCCAACTATTGATGGAGATATTGTTTATGTTGGTAGTGGAGGCGGACACATATATGCGATTAATGCTGAAAGTGGTAATCTTAATTGGAAGTTTAAGACCGATGGGCCTGTTCATGCAACACCAACCATTCACCAGGATGTTTTATTAATTGGTAGTTTTGATGGATATTTCTATGCTCTTGACAAAGTAACTGGTAAAGAACTATGGCAATTCAATACGATTGGTGATAAGTATTTTCCCAAAGGCGCTATTCAGAGGGCTGCTTGTATTTATAACGATAAAGTGATATTTGGTAGCAGAGATTATAATATTTATGCTCTCGACATTGAGAATGGTCACGGCCATTGGAATTATAAAGAGCCCGGTAGTTGGATTATTGCCACGCCTTTGTTATATGATAGTACCTTATACTTTGGAACATCAGATACTCACCGGTTTTATGCCATGGATGCAGAATCAGGAACAATAAAATGGCAACTTTCATTGAATATGCGCACCTATGGTACTGCATTGGCCCTTAATGGAAGAATTTATTTTGGCTGTTTTAATGGTAAAATATATGGGCTTAATGAAGAAAACGGCGCGATTGAGTTTGTGTTTCAAACCGACGAAAGTAAATCCAACTACGCTAATCTGTTTAAATCAGAAACCAGTTTTGCAGATGGCGTCGAGTTGTATGGTCCCGAAGCCCGGAAGGTCGAAGAAGAGATACTGGGTTTAGGAGCCTTTTTGTCCTCACCAATTGTAGATGGGGATATGCTCTATATAGGTGATGCCAATGGTAATTTTTATGGATTGCGACTCGACTAAGTAAGTTCTACTTCGTTAATTGAATGAGAGAAAACCATTTTCTATCATCGTAGAATAAGCGCTTAATCGTCAGGTTGCATTTGTAAGCCAGCTCACTAATGGCTTCAAAACTATATTTGTGAGAGTTTTCAGTATGAATGCTCTCACCTTTTTCTATTTCAATAGCCTGGTTTAAATACGGAGATTCAATAATTATATCTTCTTTGGCTAACAAGTGCATTTCAATTCGACTTTTATCAGAATTAAAAAAAGCATGGTGTTTAAAGTGCGGTGGATAAATATTGGTATTAAGTAGGGTATTGCAGTGTCTTAAGATGTTTTTATTAAATGCTTCAGTGATTCTCTGGCTGTCGTTGTATGCTTTCTCAAGAATGGAAATATCTTTAACTAAATCGATGCCCATTATAAGTTGGTCGCCCGGGTTCATAATAGATTGGATGTTTTTTAATAAAGCTTCGGCCTCGGCCGGTTCAAAATTACCAATGGTGCTTCCAAAGAAACAAATGATGCGTGGACGCTCATTGGGTAAGGTCTGAAGCTTGGTAAAGTCGGTTACGACTCCATTGACTTTTAATTGAGGAAATGAATGCTTTAAAATGGCTTTTGATTTTTCAATAGACGATATACTAAAATCGATGGGGCAGTAATTGACTGTTGATATATGATTGCTTTGAATGGATTTTAACACCAATGAGATTTTTGTACAGTCTCCGCTACCCAGTTCAATCAAATGGACATGGCTTAACTGTCCGAAAAGCTCGTTTCCATGGTTTTCTATAATCGATTTCTCACTTTGTGTCGGGTAGTATTCGGGTAATTTGGTTATCCACTCAAATAGTTGAGAGCCAAATTTATCGTAAAAAAACTTGCTTGAAATATATTTAGATGGCGCCGAAAGCCCCTTAATCAACTCTTTCCTTAATTCATTTACAATGTGTTTGTTTTCTTTGCTTCTTACATGAAGCTTGCTTAACACCGATTTGTTTGTTTCACTAACTTTTGCTTCGACAAGATTCTCAGGCATTACAGATTGTATTATGTTGGAATTAACAACACAAATACGCACATAATTTGGCCAATGTCAATATTGATATTTATTTGGAGTTACCCCATAATACAGATGCCTATCTCATGGATTTCTTAGTTAACAAGGGTTTGCAGGGAATGCTAAGTG
>NZ_JAENRR010000005.1 GCF_016612505.1 Carboxylicivirga marina | reverse complement strand
AGAATGCTTAAAAGCCATTAGTTATTCACATTTATTGTTGATAACTAATGACTTATGATGTTGTTAAGGATTAACTAGTTACTAGAATAAGAATAATTGTTTTTGTTTGAATAGCTTCTTAAACGTATCTCAAAAAATATTGTAAATGTATTTTGTTTAGATATTAATGTGAGAAATAAGGTTATGAGCTTATTAGTACATATTACCATTCGGCCTCTTTTTATTATTGTACTTGTTTTAACAAAAGCGTTAGTAAAACCGTAAAGTTGAGAGCTTGCTCGAAAATCATACGGTTGCACTTAGGCTTGAGTTAAATAAGAGTACAATAATAAAAGCAGCCTTGAACTTTTTTCCTTAGTTTTTTGGTTTAAGCTAAAAAAGTAAGTTGGGTTTGGGCGAATAGCCCAATCAATATAAAATATTTATGACAACATCGCTTTTAATTAAATTATTAAGCAATGTTGGATTCGTTTTCTAATGGATTTTTACTATTTTGTAGTTATCAATTCGAAATCATCGTCGCAGGGTCATAATTATTAACCATTTAAATTTAGTAATTATGACACGTAGAAAAGCTCAAGAAGTGAACGCCGGCTCAATGGCCGATATAGCGTTTTTGTTGTTAATATTTTTCCTTGTTACCACAACAATGGATAGCGACAAAGGATTAGGAACGGTACTACCACCGTTTATTGATGAACCAGATCCATTAACACCACCAAAGAATGATCGGAATGTATTTGAGATATTGGTTAATGCCGATAATCAATTAATGGTTGAAAAACAAGCGATGGATATAAGTGAGTTAACAATTGCCACCAAGGAGTTTGTTTTAAACCCACACAATAAATTAGATTTATCTGATAAGGAAACTAAAATCATTAAATTCTTAGGCGAAAGACAGGTGAGCAAGGGAATAATTTCGTTACAAACAGCAAATGATACCGAGTATCAGACATATTTGTTAGTGCAAAATGAAATTATAAGGGCTTACAACGAAATGCGCAATGATTTTTCTAATGAGCTGTTTGGGAGCGACTATAAGAAGCTCACAAAAGAAGAGAAAGAAGCAATTAGGAAAGCTTGTCCGAAATTAATTTCGGAGGCGGAACCAGTGAAGATTAACTAATATGGGAGTAGAAGAAAAAACCGGCCTAAGCCGGTTTTTTCTTTGGATTATTATAATGGAATATTTCCATGCTTCTTGGGCGGATTTGACTCATTTTTATTTTGAGACATTTCCAAGGCCTGTATCAATTTAAAGCGCGTTTCTTTCGGAAGAATAATCTCATCGACATATCCGAGTTCGGCTGCTCTGTATGGATTGGCAAAGTTTTCACGATAGTCATCTACACGCTCTGCTTTGGCAATTTCATCGGTTTCGCCTCTAAAGATGATGTTTACAGCACCTTCAGGTCCCATTACAGCTATTTCGGCAGTTGGGTATGCAAAATTAATGTCTGCTGATAAATGTTTTGACGCCATTACGTCGTATGCACCACCATAGGCTTTACGGGTGATAACCGTAATTTTAGGAACCGTAGCTTCGGCATAGGCATACAATAATTTGGCACCATGTTTAATAATACCGCCATATTCCTGCACTGTGCCTGGTAAAAATCCTGGTACATCAACAAAAGTAACAACCGGGATGTTGAAAGCGTCACAGAATCGTACAAATCGTGCTCCTTTGGCTGATGATTCAATATCCAGTACGCCTGCAAGGTAATTTGGCTGGTTTGCTACAATACCAACAGTTCGGCCTGCCATTCGACCAAAGCCGGTTATAATATTCTGCGCATAATTAGGCATTACTTCAAAAAAGTGCTGGTTGTCCACCACTTTACCTATGATATCGTGCATATCATATGGCTTATTCGGATCGGCAGGAATGAGTTCTTGCAATTCTTCACTCTCGCGCCTGATATCATCTGTGGTTGGCAGTACAGGTGGATCTTCCATATTATTAGAAGGAAGAAAGCTTAAAAGCTCACGAATCATCATTAGCGTATGTTCGTCATCATCACCCATAAAGTGCGCGACTCCACTCTTAGCATTATGGGTCATTGCCCCACCCAGCTCTTCTTTGGTAACCTCCTCATGTGTAACGGTTTTAATCACTTCAGGACCTGTTACAAACATATAACTGGTGTCCTTCACCATAAAAATGAAATCCGTTAGGGCAGGAGAGTATACGGCCCCACCGGCGCAAGGACCCATGATGGCTGAAATCTGTGGAATCACACCAGATGATTTAACATTAAGGAAAAAGATATCGCCATAGCCAGCCAGACTTTGAACGCCTTCCTGAATGCGGGCACCACCTGAATCGTTTAATCCAATAAGTGGAGCTCCCATTTTAAGTGCCAGTTTCGATACTTTAATAATCTTGTCGGCATTTGTTCGGCTTAATGAACCGCCAAAAACAGTGAAATCCTGGGCGAAAACATACACTAGCCTGCCATCCACTTTTCCATATCCAGTAATAAAGCCATCGCCAGGGAAATGATTTTTTTCCATCCCGAAATTGTTGCATCGGTGCTTTACCAATTTGTCCAGTTCAACGAAAGTGCCAGCATCTAAAAATACATCAATACGCTCTCGTGCTGTTAGTTTGCCACCTTTGTGTTGCTTTTCAATTCGCGCTTCGCCACCACCAGCTTCGGCTTCACGGTTGCGCTCCTCAAACTTCTTATATTTATCTTCTAAATTCTGCATTGTTCCAATTTTTCGTGTTATTCGATTTCGATTAATGGTTGATGGCCTTCAACGGCATCTCCTTCATTTACATGAATAGATTTAATAATGCCATCGACAGCGCTTTTGTATTCACTTTCCATTTTCATGGCAGATACAACAATAACCGTTTGACCTTTTTCAACAGTATCACCGACATTAACTGGTATCTTAACGATTTTACCTGGCATAGGTGTCGAAATCGTATTTCCACCGGCATCAAGGTTTGATTTTGAAGCATTGCGATAACGCGTTGCTGCATCAATCACCTCAATTTCGTAATAGTTGTTGATGGTGTTTACTTTGTAGTGGTTCAAGTCGTCTCCTTCAATCATCTCCATGTTAATGGACTGACCTTCAACTATTATGGAGTAAGCGTCATGTTCAACCTTTACCAAATCTAAATCATAAATTCGGTCGTCAATATCGACTTTGTATTTTGTGCCGTCCTGTTCCAGGATTTTAATTTTTGCTCGGCGCGTATCTATTTTAAGTTCAATAGGCATATTAGCTGATTTATAGTCGTATTACATTTTTACGTCGGCCATACTCTTTCCATGCCGATTTATTTGGTGTGGCCACATTTGTTTTGACTGCCGCTTCCTCCAGCTTTTGTGTATAGTCAAGAAATGCCACAAATAGGGCAACATCTTCACAGAAGTCAGTGCAATCATCCTCACTGGTCATTAAAAAGTCCATATTCTTTTCAATAAAGTGTGTGTCATAATTACCATCAACAAAATCATCTGCTTCCATAATTCGAGCTACAAAAGGAATAGATGTTTTAATACCTGTAATTTTGTATTCAAACAATGCTCGTTTCATGCGCTCAATAGCTTCTTCTCTCGTTGGAGCCCACGAAATTAGCTTGGAAATCATAGGGTCGTAATGAAAAGGTATTTCATAACCCTCATATACATAGCCATCGGTTCGGATTCCTAATCCCATTGGCTCAGTAATGTTTTTCACAACTCCCGGGCAAGGCATGAAATTGTTCTTATGGTCTTCGGCATAAATACGACACTCAATAGCATGTCCATTTTGGCGTAAGTCTTCTTGCTTAAACGATAAAGGCAGACCATTGGCAACGTTAATTTGAGCTTTAACAAGATCAACGCCTGTGGTGCGCTCTGTTATTGGGTGCTCAACTTGAAGGCGAGTATTCATCTCCAAAAAGTAAAAATTATGGTCGTTGTCAACTAAGAACTCTACGGTGCCTGCCCCCACATAGTCAACTGATTTGGCAGCGGCAATTGCTTGTTCTCCCATCTTCTGACGTAACTCTTGTGTCATAAGTGGGGAAGGTGTTTCTTCAACTACCTTTTGATGGCGACGCTGCACTGAGCACTCTCTTTCGAAGAGATGTACATAATTGCCATGCTGATCGGCCATTATCTGAAACTCAATGTGATGGGGTGATTCAATGTATTTTTCGATGTAAACTGCATCATCACCAAAGGCTGAGCGAGCTTCAGATTTAGCCATTTCATAAGCATTCACCAGCTCTTTATCTTCTCTGACAAGGCGCATACCTTTTCCGCCACCACCAGCACTTGCTTTAAGCATAACGGGGTAGCCAATCTCATCGGCAATGGACTTTAGTTTGCTCGGATCATCAATGTTCTCTTTTGTGCCAGGAACAACAGGCACATTTGATTCGATCATTAATTGACGGGCGGTTAGCTTGTCACCCATTGTGTTAATGGCGTGAATCGAAGGTCCGATGAAAATGATGCCAGCTTTTTTCACTTCCTCTGCAAAGTGTGCATTTTCAGATAGGAATCCATAGCCCGGATGGATGGCATCTGCTTTACATGAAGTAGCTACTTCAATGATTTTATCGACCTTTAAGTAACTTTCAGTTGAAGCAGCCGGTCCTACACAATAGGCTTCGTCTGCATATCTAACATGTTTAGCTGTTCTGTCAGCTTCGGAGAAGATGGCCACCGATTGGATGCCCATTTCACGACATGAGCGCATGACGCGAACGGCTATTTCACCTCGGTTGGCAACTAAAACTTTTTTGATCATAATGGAATAAAGATTTTTTTAATAAAAAATTAGAAGTCGAAATGTTTCAAAGAACATATAAAGACCTATAATTCCGTGTTGCAAAAAAGCTGATTTTTATCAGACTACCAAATTGTTTTATGATTTAGTTTGGAATGAATATAAATAAGTTCGGCACTAAACACCTGCCAATGTTGAAAAGTTATTAAGTGTATCTTTGTTATAATAATTTAATTTTGACTATTATGCTTAAGAAAAAAGTAGAAGAAATACTGATTAATCAAATTGAAAAGGAAGCATATTCTTCCAACTTGTATTTAGCTATGGCTGTTTGGGCCGATACTAATGGCTATGAGGGAACAGCAAATTGGCTTTATGCTCAGGCGGAAGAAGAGCGTCTTCATATGATGAAATTCATCAAGTATGTGAATGAGCGTGGAGGAAAAGCTATTATTCCGGCCATTGAACAACCACCTTCAAATTATGATGGTATAAAAGCTGTTTTTGCACAAGTTCAAGAGCATGAGCAGTATGTAACAGAGTTGATTAGTGGTATTGTGGGTGTGTGTCTTGATGAAAAGGATTTTACTACTCACAATTGGATTCAGTGGTTTGTTACTGAGCAAATTGAAGAAGAAGCTTCAGTAGCTGCTATCAATGATAAATTAAA
The DNA here is from genome assembly GCF_016612505.1 of Carboxylicivirga marina. Classification (GTDB taxonomy): domain Bacteria; phylum Bacteroidota; class Bacteroidia; order Bacteroidales; family Marinilabiliaceae; genus Carboxylicivirga; species Carboxylicivirga marina. Next base: position 165,114 of record NZ_JAENRR010000005.1, on the reverse strand, counting down.
CCTGTTGGGCGATCACAATTTGTATATGTTCGATCGTGACATTATGAGTATGCGTGGTCAGGTACCTGCGAGTGCTGAGTAATGAATGTAATACATGAAAGATAAAACAAGAAAGCCGGCTATTTTGCCGGCTTTCTTGTTTATCAATTAGTAACAATCCGCTTAATGACGAATCGTTTTCATAATTTCTTCTTCTTTCGATATTTCATCACCAGCGAGTGTTATAGCAGTTTCAACAATTGCGAGGTGCGAATAGGCTTGTGGGAAGTTTCCAAGTAATCGGCGTGTTTTAAAATCTAAATCCTCGCTAAACAAACCTAAGTGATTGCCATAGGAAAGCAAGGTTTCAAACTTTTGTGTTGCCTCATCTTTCAGGCCGATTTTATACAAACTATTAATTAGCCAAAATGAACAAATAGTAAATGCAGATTGTGGCTCGCCGAAATCATCTTCATTTTTATAGCGATACATCAAACCATCGTGTTCTAACTCCTTTTTAATGGCTAAAACTGTTTTTTTGTATCGTTGATCATCTGCTTCAATAAAACCATATGATTCCATAAGCAGTACAGCAGCATCTAAATCATTTGAACCATATGATTGGGTAAATGTGTGTTTCTCTTCTGACCAGGCATTTTTATGAATATCTGCAGAGATTTCTTCTTCTAGTGTTTTCCACTGCTTGGCATATGTTTCTCTACCTAATAAACGTGCAATTTTTTGCGCACGATCAATTGCAACCCAACATAGTACTTTGCTAAAGGTGAAGTGTTTTCCTTCACTGCGAATTTCCCAGATACCTTTATCTGGTTCTTGCCAGTTTTCATCCACAACCTTTACGATGTTACGAACGATAGTCCATAAGTCTTCGCTATTACCTAGTGTGGTTTTGAATCGCTCAAAATATTGTAAAACAACATCCATCAATATTCCGTAGATGTCGTTTTGCTTTTGTACATATGCTGCATTACCGATACGCACTGGTTTACTGCCTTCGTATCCAGATAGGTGATCAAGTTCAATTTCATGCAGGTTCTTTTCACCATGTATGCCGTACATGATTTGCATTTTTTCACCTTTATCGGGCATTAAGGCAATAATAAAGTTCAGGTATCTTTCTGCAATCCGTTCATGACCCAATTGTGTCATTATTTTCACCACCATGGAGGCATCACGAATCCAACAAAAACGATAATCCCAGTTTCGCACCTCACCAATAGTTTCAGGTAATGATGTCGTAAGAGCTGCTAATATCGCACCTGATTTCTGATAATTAAGGAGCTTAAGCGTTAAGGCACTACGATTTATCTCCTTATCATATTTTTTAAATGTCGTTGTTTTATCTGACCAGTTCAACCAATATACCTTAGTGCGCTGGTGCTTTAAGTATGATCGGCTTGTCGACTGCTGAAGTAGCTTCTGATTATAGCTCAACAGTATAAACTCATTTTGCTTAATCGTTACTGGCAGCCTTTCTTTTATACTTTTTTTATCAAATGATGAATACAAATAAATTGAATCATATTCACCGTTGGTAGTATAGGCTTTGATGTACTCTTCTTCAACATCAACCTGTGTGTCAGGTAGTGCATATTCAAGCTTCGGTTCAAAGTTGATTACCACATTAACCGAACCTGATATGTGCTTGATATATCGAACGATGTCAGGCGGGGTGTAATAAACACCATCTTCATTACGGTAACGCGGCATAAAGTCATGAAGCTCAAATACACCGGAAGCACAAATAAATTTGGTTACTAATATATTTGTACGAGTGATGTAAAACTGCTCCGTTTCATATTCTTCTGTTGGTCTGACACTAAAAAAACCACCCTTTTCATCGTCAAGTATTTTTGCAAATGTTGATGGAGATGCAAAATGCGGTAAACACAACCATTCCACCGAGCCGGTTTTCGAAACCAACGCAGCACTTCGACAATTACCAATGATACCGTAATCAAGGTTCTTCATACGCAAATAAACTTATGCAAATTCAGTAAAAACTTCTTTTTTATAAACAATGATATAACCTATAAAGATGTATATTTGCTTTATAGTGCAAAAAAAATGGTATTTTTTTAATAATGCTACTATTTGGGGGTTTCTTTTAAAAAATCATGTTTCTAATATAATCTGCCTCTCGTAATTAGTTTGATAATCAGTGTTATATCTGGTTTTGTTATTAAGCTGTTGCATAGCAGAAAATAATCAAATTTAAGCCTATGTCAAAACTTCATATTGTTGCCAACAGGTTGCCGTATAGTTTAGTAAAAGAAGAAAGTGGATACAGTTTAATCGAAAGTGTGGGTGGATTGGCTACTGGAATGAAATCAGTATATACCGAATACGGAGGTAAATGGATTGGATGGTCAGGTGTTAATTCTGATGACTTGTCGACTGATGATAGTGCCGAAATTGATAGTTTGCTTAGTGAAAAGAGTTGTGTGACGGTTCCGTTAAGTGAGCAGGAAATACTTGAGTATTACGAAGGCTTCAGCAATAAAACGGTTTGGCCATTGTTTCATTATTTTACGCAGTATGTCGATTATTCTCCAGAAAATTGGAAAGCATACAAGCGTGTTAATCAGCGATTTGCCGATAGAGTCCTTGAGGTGGCTGAAGATGGGGATACTGTGTGGGTACACGATTATCAATTGCTATTAGTGCCGGGTATGATTAAATCGATGAAACCCAATGTGACAGTTGGTTTTTTTCTTCATATTCCGTTTCCATCATATGAGGTGTTTAGGATATTACCATGGCGTATGGAGCTGTTAGAAGGAATGTTGGGAGCTGATTTATTAGGTTTCCATATTTACGACTATGAACGTCACTTCTTAAGTTCGGTTCGTCGCTTATATGGTTATGAAATTGCCTTCAACGAAATTCATGCTGAAGATCGAATTATTAAGGCCGATTCTTTCCCAATGGGAATTGACTATGATAAATTTAAGAAAACATCAGCTGCAGTGATGCAGAAAACGATTCAGGAACGCTCTGAATTACATCAGGAGTTGGAGAAGTATTTTATGACTTCGCCAAATCGACGTTTGATTTTATCGATTGATCGCCTGGATTACACCAAGGGAATTCCTCAGCGCTTGAAAGCTTTCAGGAAATTCATGGAGAAATATCCGGAGTTTCATGGGAAAGTGACGCTGATAATGTTAGCTGTTCCTAGTCGGGGGCAGGTAGAGGAGTATATGATGCTTAAAAAAGAAGTGGATGAATTGGTTGGTAATATCAATGGTACCTATGGAAGCATTAATTATACGCCAGTTTGGTATTTCTATCGCGCAATGCCATTCGAGAATCTGGTTGAGCTATACAATATGTCTGATGTCGCCTTAATTACACCTTTACGTGATGGTATGAATCTGGTGGCTAAGGAATATGTCGCTTCACGAGGTAATCAAACAGGTGTCATTGTATTGAGTGAGATGGCAGGTGTTTCTAAGGAAATGGGAGAGGCCATAACCATTAATCCAATTAACGAAGATGAAATTGCCGAAGCTCTTTATCGTGCTTTAACAATGCCAATTGAAGAGCAGAAAGAGCGTATGGGGTATTTGCAGGAAAGGATTCAGCGTTATTCTGTTTTTAAGTGGGCTGGTGAATTTGTTGATGCCTTGGAGAATGTGAAGCGTATACAAAAGGAATTTTTGGTTAAGAAGATTACTTCTAGTGTTTTTGAGGATTTAAATGCTAAATACAATAAAGCTAAAAAACGTGCTATCTTCCTTGACTACGATGGAACACTAACTTCATTTCATAAGAATCCGCAAGAAGCGACTCCAAATGAAGAGTTGTACACGATTTTAAATCGTTTAATAGCTGATGAGAGGAATACAGTTACCATTATTAGTGGTCGTGACCGATACACGCTCGAGAAGTGGTTTGCTGATGTACCTATAAACCTTATTTGTGAACATGGTGTTTGGTTGCGCAAGTATGGTGAGGAATGGCAGACGCTTACGAAAGTTAATAATGACTGGATGCCTGTTATCCGACCAGTGCTAGAGCGATTTGTTGATCGTACACCAGGTTCATTTATTGAGGAAAAGAACTATTCGTTAGTATGGCATTATCGTAAGGCCGAGCCAGAACAGAGCTTGATTCGTGCCAATGAACTCAAAGATGAGTTGCTTAATTTAGTTGGCAACCTTAACCTCGAAATTATGGAAGGTAGCAAGGTGATTGAAGTCAAAAGTGGTGGTATCAATAAGGGAATTGCTGCAAATCAGTTCATCAATAATGAGAAATTTGATTATTTAATGGCAATGGGTGATGACTGGACAGATGAATATATGTTTAAAGAGCTGCAAGCAGAAGCAATAACAGTAAAAGTTGGTATTCAACGGACAAGTGCTAACTACAAACTAGAATCAGTTGATGCTGTGCGCAAATTCTTAAAACAATTAAGTGAATAGTACAAATTAAGGATGCAAAAAAAAAACGGCGCTGTTAAAGGTGCCGTTTTTTGTATCTGCCATCGTTAAATCTCTATTTTTCCTTTGAATACAAAAGTTGCCGGCCCCTTTAGCCATACATCATCAAATCCGATTTCATTTGGCTTCATCGTAACTTCAAGTTTACCTCCCAGAACATCGACTTTAAAATGTGTGTATTCAGGTTTTAATAAATGTGCCGAAATGGCAGATGCCACAACACCTGTTCCGCAAGCAAAGGTTTCATCTTCTACGCCACGTTCGTATGTCCGTACTTTAATCTGGTTCTCTGAATCAAACTGCACAAAGTTAACATTTGTGCCATCCGGGGCATATAACTCTGAGTATCTAATTTCTTTCCCTTCCTGAACAACATTAACATCGTCAACGTCATTAATAAAACAAACATGATGAGGGGAGCCGGTATTCATAAAAGTATAATTGTCAGCTTTTTTGATATCGTTAACGCTTATCATTTTAAGATTGACAATGCCATCGTTGTATGTTGCATGATGTTCACCATCAACTGCCATAAAAGAAAAGCTCTCAGGTGATTTAACAACATTCATATGCACAGCAAAAGCTGCAATACAACGTCCTCCATTACCACACATAGATGCTTCTCGGCCATCGCTGTTAAAATAGCGCATTGTAAAATCGAGTTCAGGGTGGCTTTCTAATAACATTAGTCCATCACCGCCAATGCCAAAATGTCTATCACACAAATGGTTGATTAATGAAACGTCATCTCCGTTAAACTGATTGTTTCTGTTGTCAATAATAACAAAATCATTGCCGGTTCCTTGATATTTATAGAAGTCAATCATACTCATTTTAAGTACTTTATTTAGTGTGTAACTAAACAAAAGACAAAACGTCTTGTTTTCATTACAAAAATACGTTGATATGACAGAATATCCTTAAAGTTTGGCAAAAAAACGTTAAGGTCAAGTTAAAGTAGGTGTCGGGTATAATTTTTGAGAACAATCTTTTACTATATTTCAATATCTAGATATAATAAATGTTAAAATCAGATGAATCTATTTGATGAAGATTGATTTTCGTAATTTACCTAACAGTAACTTAATAAAAGGATTATAATATGAATGCAAAAAGATTTTTTTTCACATTTGCCATTGCTGTTGTTACAGCTGTGAGTGTCGTTTATGTTTATTCACGCATTTCAAATAATGAACCCCAAATAATAACAGTTAAAGAGCAGGTCCCAGCCATTGGTCAGTTCGCATCTGCCCAGGTACAGGGTAATTTGCCTGATTTAACCTATGCTGCTGAAAGTAGTGTTCATGCTGTCGTTCACGTGAAAACCAGAAGCAGTGGGAAGGATTATTATTCCAATAACCCATTTTATGAGTTCTTTTTTGGTCCTGGAAGTGGATACCGTCAGCAACCACAACCTGTAATGGGGGCAGGTTCTGGTGTAATTTTAACTAAGGATGGATACATCATTACGAATAACCATGTCGTTGATAATGCCGATGAGATTGAAGTAACGCTAAATGACCGCCGTACATTTTCGGCAACTTTGGTAGGTGCAGATCCAACCTCTGATATTGCTTTATTAAAAATTGATGCAGAAGAATTACCGTTTGTGCCATATGGGGATTCAGATAACCTTAAGATTGGTGAATGGGTATTGGCTGTTGGAAATCCATTTAATTTAACTTCGACAGTAACAGCTGGTATTGTAAGTGCAAAAGCACGAAGCATTAATATTATTGCCAATCGAAATCAAACGCTCGGTGTTGAATCATTCATTCAAACAGATGCGGCTGTTAATCCTGGTAATAGTGGTGGGGCATTAGTAAACCAGCGAGGCGAATTGGTGGGAATTAATACCGCTATTGCATCACGCACAGGATCATTTACGGGTTATTCTTTTGCGGTACCGGTTACCATCGCTAAAAAAGTAGTTGCTGATTTAATGGAATTTGGTGAAGTACAGCGTGGTTTATTAGGTGTGAGTATAGTTGAAGTGAGTAATGTTACAAAAGATCAGGCTGATGAACTTGGTATTTCAATTGATAAAATAGAAGGTGTATTAGTTGGTAGTGTGGCTCCAAACGGTGGAGCAGAAGAAGCTGGAATTAAAGCCGGAGATATTATTTTGTCCGTTAATGGAGAGGATGTAAACTCGGTTCCTGAGTTGCAGGAGAGGGTAAGTATGCATCGACCTGGTGAAAAAGTAAATTTAATTGTGTTACGTAATGGAAAACAGAAACCTTTTGAGGTCACTTTACGTAATATACGCGGAACAACCGGTATTATTTCTTCGAATAAATTTGACGAAACTTTAGGAGCTACCTTAGAAGCAGTGTCTACGAGTGATTTACGTCGCCTTGGAGTGCGTTATGGCATACAAGTTGTAGAAGCAGGAAATGGAAGTTTACGTCAAAGTGGTGTTAAGGAAGGGTATATTATTACTAAAGTAAATAATATGCCTATTAAAACCGTTGGTGATTTTACGGCAGCAGTAAGTGAGGCTCAGGATGGATTGTTTTTAACAGGAATTTATCCAAATGGTAGAGTCGTGTACTATGCTGTAAACCTTGCTGATTAAAATGTTTTCTGGCTTTAAGGCATGAAAAGGTTGGAAAAATAAGGAATTTGTAGTACTTTTGTGCCGGATTTTTTATAAGGAATATGAGACAACTCAAGATAACTAAGTCGATAACTAACCGCGAAAGCGCATCTCTGGATAAGTACTTGCAGGAAATTGGACGTGAAGAACTAATTTCTGTTGAGGAAGAAGTAGAGTTGGCTCAGCGAATAAAAAAAGGTGATCAAATTGCTTTGGAAAAATTAACCCGAGCAAACCTTCGTTTTGTTGTATCTGTTGCAAAGCAGTACCAAAATCAGGGATTAAGTTTACCTGACTTAATTAATGAAGGAAACCTTGGATTGATTAAGGCGGCTGAAAAATTTGATGAAACCAGAGGATTTAAGTTTATTTCATATGCTGTTTGGTGGATTAGACAATCTATCTTACAGGCTTTGGCAGAGCAGTCTCGTATTGTTCGCTTGCCGCTTAATCAGGTTGGCTCGTTGAATAAAATCAATAAAGCTTACTCCAAATTTGAGCAAGAGAACGAACGTAAGCCTTCACCAGAAGAATTAGCAGATAAGTTAGAGTTACCGCCAGAAAAGGTGGCTGATACAATGCGTGTTTCAGGTCGTCATATTTCAGTTGATGCGCCATTTGTTGAAGGTGAAGATAATAGTTTGTTGGATGTATTGGTAAATAGCGATTCTCCAAATGCCGATAAGTCTTTGATTAATGAGTCATTAGCTCGTGAGATTGAAAGAGCATTAGCAACATTAACTGAGCGTGAGAGTGATATTATCAAATTATTCTTCGGTATTGGTTGTCAGGAAATGACACTTGAAGAAATTGGTGAGCGCTTTGGATTAACGCGTGAGCGTGTTCGTCAGATTAAAGAAAAGGCAATTCGTCGTTTGCGTCACACTTCTCGAAGTAAATTGTTGAAATCTTATTTAGGATAAACTACAATTAAATATATAATAAGCCTCGAAGTAATTTACTTCGAGGTTTTTTTATGCATTAATTCTTCAAGCCTTTTAATCTCGTCACGATACTGTGCTGCTGTAATAAAATCCAGTTCTTTGGCAGCTTTTTGCATCTCTTTTCTTGTTTTCTCAATTGTTTTCTTAAGTGCATCGCTACTCATGTATTCCACAACCGGGTCTGCAGCTATATTATTGGTGTCGGGCTCAACGTAGGCTTTTGAATTAGTAGATGATTCAATAATGCTTGTTAATTGTTTGTTTATTTGTGTTGGTACGATATTGTTATCCTGATTGTATTTTAGCTGTTTCTCACGTCGGTATAATGTAGCGTCAATGGTAGCTTGCATACTTTTGGTAATTTTGTCAGCATACATAATAACTCGGCCATTTAGGTTACGCGCGGCTCTGCCTGCTGTTTGGGTCAATGAGCGTTCAGAGCGTAAGAAGCCTTCTTTATCGGCATCTAAAATGGCCACTAGAGATACTTCTGGCAAGTCTAAGCCTTCGCGTAATAGATTAACTCCAATAAGCACATCGAATGTACCTAAACGTAGGTTTTCCATTATTTTGACACGTTCGAGCGTATCTACGTCCGAATGAATGTATTCGCATTTGATTGAAAGGCGGGTCAGGTACTTTGTTAATTCTTCAGCCATGCGCTTGGTAAGGGTTGTTACTAATATGCGCTCTTTCTTCTCGATACGGTCGTTTATTTCATTAATTAGATCGTCAATTTGGTTTTGACTGGGCCGGACATCTATTTCAGGATCCAACAAGCCGGTTGGTCGAATTAACTGCTCAACAACAATGCCTTCAGATTTTTCCAATTCATAATCGGCCGGGGTTGCACTAACGTATATGATTTGGTTAATTAGTGTTTCAAATTCTTCAAACTGCAAAGGGCGGTTGTCCATGGCAGCAGGTAATCTGAATCCATATTCTACAAGATTTTGTTTTCTTGATTTATCACCACCATACATGGCTCTAATTTGCGGGATAGTTACATGGCTCTCATCAATAACAACCATGTAATCGTCAGGGAAATAATCAAGTAAACAGAATGGTCGTGTGCCTTCTTGTCGGCCATCAAAATATCGCGAATAGTTTTCGATACCTGGGCAATATCCAAGTTCGCGAATCATTTCTAAATCGTAATTAACTCGTTCATCAAGGCGCTTGGCTTCTTGTGTTTTACCATTTCCTCGTAGAAATGCCAGGTGTTGAGTTAAATCATCCTGTATTTCTTTAATGGCTTCCTGTGTTCTTTCTTTGGACGTGATGAAGATATTCGCCGGATAAATTGTGATTTTATCCATTGATTCAATGCGCTTTCCATTTTCGGGATGGAAAATTTCTATGTCTTCAATTTCATCTCCCCAAAAGATAATGCGGCAAGCGTGATCGGCATAAGCTAGAAATATTTCTACCGTATCTCCTTTAACTCGAAAGTTGCCGCGTTCAAACATTACTTCATTTCTGGAATATAGGCTGTCAACCAATTGTCGAAGGAATACATTTCTCGAAATGCTCATTTCTTTTTCTAGGGTAATGACACCTGAATGGAAGTCTTCAGGATTACCTATGCCATAGAGGCAAGAGACAGATGAAATTACGATCACATCTCTTCGTCCTGATAATAGAGCAGATGTGGCACTAAGTCTTAATTTTTCAATCTCATCATTAATCGATAAATCCTTTTCAATGTATGTGTCTGTAACCGGCAAATATGCTTCAGGTTGATAGTAATCGTAATAAGAAACGAAGTATTCAACTGCATTTTTAGGGAAGAATTGTTTAAACTCACCATATAGCTGTGCAGCTAGTGTTTTATTGTGCGAGAGTATAAGGGTTGGTTTCTGAACTTGCTCAATCACATTTGCTACTGTAAAAGTTTTGCCAGATCCGGTCACTCCCAGTAGCGATTGATGTTTCGTGCTTTCAGTGATACCCTGAGTTAATTGTTCAATAGCTTGTGGTTGATCTCCTGTTGGAGAAAAGTCTGATATTATCTTGAGTTCCATGAGAGGTCTGTTTTCAGAAACATAAAAGACAAAAAAAGAGTTGCTTTTGCAACTCTTCTGTATAATAATTTAGTTATCTATCTTTTTTTTCGACGCTTCTTATTAATAGACTTCAAATTCTTTTTCGATGAACTCTTGTATTGAGAGCGTGTTTTTAAGTATGCTTTACGATTGTATTTAGGCTCATTTTTCCAGCGACTGTCATCGATTAAGAATGTTAAGCCAAAACTGGTCGTATAGTAAAAGTCATTGGCATCTGTTTTATGTACATTGCCAGCTCCGTCTGTCCACTCACTGTGTGCATCAAGTTCATCGGATGTAGGGAAGGTGCCAATAGCTTCTATGTTTACGCTCCATTGAGAGTTTATCCAATATGATAAACCAAGGCCTCCTGCAATGGATGCAGTGATACCACTTTTGTCTCTCCAGTGAAGGCCGTCTTCATTACCAGACCCAGTACCAAAATATTCTGACGCACTATAGTAAATCATTCCAACCTGTCCGATTACATAAGGGTTGAAAGAACGTTGTTTATAGTATCCTAGTAATATATTTAATGGTTTAAATGACGCTCCAACATTAAACTCAGCATAGGTGTTATCGAAATAGGCGTATATGTCACCAACGTAATTTATTTCATCACCAGAAGAGTACGCGTGTTGAGTTCCACTCATTTTTCCACCCATAATCGAGGCTCTTCCTGACAAAAATGGAGTTAGTTCTTTCTCGCCAACTACTCCTAGTGAAAAATTTGTTCTGCCATCGTCAACCAAATCACCATAAAAATGGTTAGCACCAACACGTCCGGTGACACTAAAACCCTCCCAAATACGTGGTTTTCTTCTGCGTTGTGCATTAGATTCAGGTAGGATGGTTGCAAGCAAAACAATAAATACAATAAAATATCTAAATGATAACGGCATTCGAATGTGCTTTAATTACGATGTAAAAATGTAAAAAACTTTACGATTACGAAAATCAAATGTTTCAAAGTTGTAATAAAGATGCGTGTTTATGGAAAAAACTTTACAGAATGCACTTTTTTTTTAACCAAAGTACCTATTTATTTGATGTAAATATTCTGCGCCGCTTTAATTGTTTCTTTAATAATGTCGAAATCTGAGTAAAATAGATTGAATTCAGGTAGTCCTGGAATGCCTCCCATTTTAATCGCTTCGTTTTTATATTCCATTGGTGAATCAAATGTTTTACGAGCAGAAAAATGAAATTCGCTTGCTTTTGTGATTTTACCAATTTTTGCAATGTTATCAGGTTTAATGCCTGAGCCTACTAAAATTGTTATTTTATTAGCCGCTTTTTCTACAAGTTTAGAAATATTTTGTACACCTAAGAGTGCCGTTTGCTCCATTCCGGATGTGAGAATTCGAGAAACACCTATGTCAATGAGTTTATTGAGTGCAATAAATGGGTCTTTGCACATATCAAATGCGCGATGAAAAGTAAATGGTAAATCGCCACATGCAGCTATTAATTTTTTTGTGTTTTTAACATCAATCTCCCCCGATTTTAATAAACAACCCGAAACGAAGCCGTCGGCGCCAAGTTGTTTTGCGATTTCAATGTCAGCAAGCATAACTTCTATTTCTTCATTGGAATAGACAAAGTCGCCGCCACGTGGCCTTATGATGATAAAGACTTTAATGTCTGTAGCTATGTTTTTAACCTGTTTAATCATGCCTGCACTTGGTGTTGTGCCTCCTTCAAAAAGATTGTCACATAACTCAACACGATGTGCGCCTGCTGCTTGTGCATTAATTGCCGATTGAACGGAATCAATACAGATTTCAAACTTTAATTCCTTATTCATTGCTATCTAAATACGATCTTAGGTTATTGATATTAGTTTCCGAAATAAAGCTTTTTGCTTGTGGAGTATAAAGATAATCTATCTCATTGTTAAAATACTCTTCAACTTTTGGGCGAACCACTTTCATTGTACTGTTGAGTAGTTTATTTTTTTCACTAAAGGCTTCACTCAAAACTATTAATGTACTTGGTAGCCATCTGGTAGGAAAATTGAAACTTTCTTTATTGTGTGCTTTTAGTTCATCAATTTCATTTTGGATTAGCTCAAGGACTTTGACGATTGTTTTGTCGTCGTTTGTAGTATAGTTATTCGTTTTCATCCATTGCTTAATTTTCTCTTTGTTGGCAACGATAAGTCCTGATGTGAATGGGTTTTGATTGTTATGAAGGACGAACTGGTCTATAAAACTACAATGGTCAATTACTGTTTCTTCAATGCCTTCGGGGCTATATTTCTCGCCATCAGCGCCAATCAAAAGGCTCTTGAAACGACCTAAAACATACAAGTAGTTTTCTTCGTCTAAATAACCAAGATCGCCAGTGTAAAGCCAATCATTTTTTATGGTTTCTTTGGTTGCTTCATCGTTTTGCCAATAACCTTTCATTACGTTTTCGCCTTTTATCACAATCTCTCCTTTTTCACCTATGGGTAGTTTGTTGTCATCGTCATCACAAATCTTAATTTCAAGTTGATTAACTACTTTACCTGAAGAACCTAATTTGTGATATTTAGGTGTGTTGGCCGAAATGATTGGTGAAGCTTCGCTAAGTCCGTAGCCCTGGTACATAGGAATGCCTATCGCATAAAAGAAACGTTGGAGTTCAATGTCAAGTAAGGCTCCACCTCCAATAAAGTACTTTAGATTACCTCCAAAACGTTCTTTTATCTTGTTGAAAATAATTTTATTAAAAAGTGAATAAAGTGGGTAGCTTAATTTCTTAAAGCCTTTCCCTGCATTCTGGCCATTACCGTTGTACCAGTATGCGAAGTTCAGCCCTGTTTTGAAAAGATTAGCAGCTGATGTGCCTTTTCCCTCAATTGCTTTTTCAATATTTTTCTTAAAGTTTTTAGCCAATGCAGGTACGCTCATTAGAATTTCAGGCTTAATCTCTTGCATATTTGTGACAAAATTCTTCAAAGTTTCAAGTTGATTAAGGCCAATCTGAACTGAGGCTATGGATGCTCCTTTGTGCATAAAGGAGTATAGGGAGGCTGTGTGTGCGAATGCATGATCCCAGGGTAGTACAACAAGGGTTTTGTAATGCTGTGGTATGTTTATATAGCTAAAGGCTTGTTCAATGTTAGCTGTGTAGTTTCGGTGTGATAAGATAATTCCTTTAGGATCGGCCGTTGTTCCAGATGTGTAGCAAATATTTGCGTGGGTGTCAGGAGTGATTGATTCTACAATACTTTGTAACTGTTTTGGATTATTGTTTTTATATTCCTCAGCATCCTCATAAAACTGGTTAATGCTAATCTCGTTTGAACCTAGATCGTTAAGCTCATCCAGAATGATAATTCTCTTCACATCCGTTAACTGATCTTTTACAGCTCTTATTTTTTCTAGTTGATTGATTGATACTATAATGGTTTTTGCACCTGAATGATTGAGTCTAAAAATTAAATCGGTATCCGCTTCAAGTTTTGTTGATAATGGTACATTGATAGCTCCAATATGCAATATAGCTAATTCACTCACTAGCCATAAACGTCGTCCTTCTGACAGAAGTGCGACTCTTTCGCCTTGTCCTATGCCACAATTTAACAGCCCATTGCTAAATAGGTGAACTTCTTTTTGAATACTACTGTATGTGAATGATTCAAATTTGTCACTATTCTTTTCCCAAATCAATGTATTGTTGGGATAGTTCTTGACACTATTCTCAAAAAAATCGATTAAGCTTTGCATAATGTTGTTGTTTTCTATAACGAAATATAAGGCAAAAAAACGAGAAGTGGGTGTTCGTTTTCGCCCATGTGGTGTGTAAATGCGAACAGTACTATCTGGTGTCAATTAATGTAATGTGAATGTTTACAGTGTTATACGGATTGTGGCATTGAAGTTGAATTGATTAATTTACATTAATTAAGTTAAACCTAATGGCCATGAAGAGACATGCAGTAAGTTTTATGCTATTATTGGGGATAATAGCCAGTTCAGTGTATACAAATGCCCAGGAAATGCAAAAGATGGATAGTGTTGAATGTTTAAAAAACTATTCGCTTTACAAAGAGGCATTGAAAAAGAAGATGTATGATTATTCAATAGAAGCGTGGCGTATCATGTTCGATCAATGTCCTGATGTTACAATCCGTTTATATGCGGATGGAGTTGATATTTATAAACATTACATTAAAAAGGCGTCTGATAATGCACAAAAGCAAGCTTTAGTTGATACTCTGATGTTGATTTATGATCAGCGAATTAAATATTTTGGTGAGCATCCAAAGTATCCTGAAGGATGGATTTTAGGGCGTAAGGGACTTGATTTGGTCACATACCGACGAAATGATGCTCAATCACTTAAGGTGGCAACTAAATATTTTGAGGCCGCCTATAATGCTCAAGGCGTAAAAATGGAGCCAATGGTTGCTGTGAATTGGTTGCAAGCAACGAATGCATTGATGAAACATGGAGATAAATCAGCGCAAGATGTTTTGAATGTGTATCTTAATGTAGATGAGACCCTTGCTGCTCATATAGCGAAACAAACAAACTCCAAGCGTAAAGCGATGTTAAACAAAGCAAGTGCATCTTGTGTAGATGTAGTAACGCAAACTGGGATTGAAGATTGTGTAGCTCTTGAGAGTGCATTGTCTGATAAGTTTCTAGTTGTTCAAAATGATTCTGAAGGTCTAAGTAGATTGTTACAGCTGTTGGTTGCTTTCGATTGTACAGATAGTGAGTTGTATGCCAAAGCAGCAGAACAGAATTACAAACTAAATCCGAACGCTGAGGCATCGTATCTTTTAGCCAAGTATTTTATTAAGCAAAATGAGTTTGATAAAGCCAAAGAGTATTATTTGAAAACGATTAGTCAGGCTGAGAATGAAGAATTACAGGCTAAATGTTTTTATGAATTGGCTGTTGTTACATTTTCGCATTATAAAAACAGTCCGGAAGCAAGAAAATATGCACAAAATGCATTGCAAAAGAAGAGTAACTGGGGTAAACCACATATCTTAATCGGTAACATATATGCACAGGAAAGTACTAAATATGGAGATAGTGATTTTGAACATCAGGCTGTGTATTGGGTAGCTTTAGATAGATTTCAAAAGGCTAAGTCGATTGATCCGGAGTGTACGAAAGAAGCTGAGAAGCAAATAGTATTATACTCAAAATATTTGCCTGATAAAGAAACAGGGTTTTTCCATGGAATTCAAGAAGGTGATATGTATACCATTGGTTCATGGATTAATGAAAAAACAACTGTAAGATATCGCTAGAGGCTGGTGATTAAAAAGAAAGAGGCTTGTTCGTAACGAACAAGCCTCTTTCTTTTTACTTGTCGGTTATACCAAATTTGTATAAAGTTGTTTGTCTATATTTTTCCCCTGGTTTTAAAATTGCACTAGGGAAGTGATCTTGATTAGGGGAGTCTGGGAATTTTTGAGCCTCAAAACAGATGCCGTAGTTCTCAGTGAATGTAATGTCATCCCGTTGAAGACTGCCGTCTAAATAGTTGCCTGAATATACTTGAAATCCAGGCTCAGTTGTGTAAAACTCTAAAGAACGACCAGTGTTCTTATCAACTAATCTGGCGCCAATGTTTAAATCATCATCATGGCCATTGATAATGAAATTATGATCATACCCTCGTCCATCAACATCGGCAATTCGTTCACCGATAGTTTTTGGGAGTAAAAAGTCCATTGGTGAATCATTTACCGGAACGATTTCGCCTGTTGGGATGTCATTTTTATCTTTGGGGGTGAATTTATCAGCATACAATACCATTAAATGATTTAATACATTGCTTTGCATGCTCGACAAATTAAAATATGAGTGATTGGTAAGGTTAATCACTGTGGTTTTATCAGTTGTGGCTTCGTAATCAATTACTAATTCATTGTCGAAAGTAAGTGTATACGTCATTTTTACACCCACCTTTCCAGGGAATCCTTCTTCCATATCATCTGATGTTAATGTTAAAATAACACCTGTTCTTTTGGGCTCCTTAAACGTTTCCATCTTCCAAACTTTCTGATGAAATCCGCCTGGCCCACCATGAAGTGAGTTAGGACCATTGTTTGACTCAAGGTTGTAATCTTTGCCATCTAAAGTAAACTGACCGTTTTTAATTCGGTTGGCATAACGACCAATTGCAGCACCAAAGTATGGGCAATTGTTCTGGTACCCCTCATCTAGGTATGATTCTACGTCATCAAACCCTAAAGCGATTTCGGCAAAGTTTCCTCTACGATCAGATGTTTTAATACTCATAATGATGCCGCCATAATTAGTAATAGTGACTTGAGTATGTTTTCTGTTTTGAAGTGTAACCGTCTTAACCTCTTGGTTAAGAGAAGGAATGAACTGTCTTTTTTCGTTAATGATCATAGCGATGATTGTGGATTATATCTACAAAAATAAGAAAAAAAGTAATTTTAACATTTTATTACTATTTATATTGTTGGCAGGTAAAAAAGTAGTAGTTTTATATCTCGAAGGCAATAAAATAGCCTTCCTTATAGTTGACTACTTTATCCGAAAGGATACTTAAATAAGCGCAGGTAGTTTTTTGGTTTTAGAGAGAAGAGGTTATTCATTTGAATAGCCTCTTTGTTTTTTATCAACAAAATGTTTAAAAGTTAATTAATTATCCACTTGCTTCTACATGAAAACTACTGAACTATTATTAAATTTGCAGCTTATTAAAAACAAATTCAAAACATTCATTCATGGTTCTGTTTTTCAAGGGAAACTCAAAGCAGATTATTGCGGTAGGAACGCAATCCGAACTTTCAGCTGATAACATCAGTAAATTGGAATGGCTATTTAGTGGGGCAAAGCTTTCTGAAAGTAAAACTTTAGAAGGCTTTTTTGTTGGTCCACGCAAGGAGATGATTACTCCATGGAGTACTAATGCCGTTGAAATCACTCAAAATATGGGTGTTGATGGTATTATCCGTGTTGAAGAATTCTTCGAGGTTGATTCTGATAAGGCTGAATTCGATCCAATGTTACAAGCCATGTATACGGGCTTGTGTGATGGTATTTTTACAATTGATAAAGAGCCTGAACCAATTGTTCACATTGAAGATATTGCTGCCTATAATGTGCAGGAAGGATTAGCTTTGAGCTCAGAGGAAATTAACTATTTGAATGACTTAAGTGAGCGCTTAGGTCGAAAGTTAACTGATAGTGAGGTTTTCGGATTTTCACAAGTCAACTCAGAACACTGTCGACATAAAATCTTCAATGGTATTTTTATAATCGACGGTGAAGAGAAAGAAAGCTCTTTATTTCAGTTAATTAAGCGCACATCTAAGGAGAATCCAAATTACATTGTTTCGGCCTATAAAGATAATGTGGCATTTGTTGAAGGACCAAAGGCTATGCAATTTGCACCAGGTCGTCAGGATACAGCTGATTTCTTTGAAACAAAAGAAATAGACACAGTATTGTCATTAAAAGCAGAAACACATAACTTCCCAACAACCGTTGAGCCATTTAACGGCGCTGCCACTGGAAGTGGTGGAGAGATTCGTGATCGTTTAGCTGGTGGGCAAGGTTCATTACCATTGGCAGGTACAGCTGTTTACATGACTTCTTATTCGCGAAGTGAAGAAGGGCGAAGCTGGGAAGAGAATGTAGAAGAACGCCCTTGGTTATATCAAACACCAGAAGAGATTTTAATAAAGGCATCTAATGGTGCTTCTGATTTTGGTAATAAGTTTGGACAACCAATGATTTGTGGTTCAGTTCTTACTTTCGAGCATTTCGAAAATCAGAAGAAATTTGCTTTTGATAAAGTTATCATGTTGGCTGGTGGTATTGGATTTGGCCGTAAAGAACATGCTATAAAAGCTGACCCGGATAAAGGAGACAAAGTCGTTATCTTAGGTGGAGATAATTATCGAATTGGTATGGGCGGTGGAGCTGTTTCATCTGTTGCAACAGGTGAGTTTGACAACGCTATTGAATTAAATGCAGTTCAGCGTTCAAATCCTGAAATGCAAAAGCGTGCAATGAACGCTATTCGTGCTTTGGCCGAGTCAGATGAAAATCCAATTGTTTCTATTCACGACCACGGAGCAGGTGGACACCTTAACTGTTTGTCTGAGTTGGTAGAAACAACAGGAGGGACCATTCACCTTGATAAATTACCTGTAGGTGACCCAACCTTATCATCAAAAGAAATTGCTGGTAACGAGTCGCAAGAGCGTATGGGGCTTGTACTTAAAGATAAAGATATTGAGAACTTAAAAAATATTTCGGCCCGTGAGCGTGCTCCTTTCTACGAAGTGGGAGAAACAACAGGCGATATGCACTTTAAGTTTGAAGACGATAAAGGCAATGCACCAATTGACTGGAAGTTGGCCGATATGTTTGGTAATCCGCCAAAGACAGTTATGAATGACGAAACAGCTGATGACAAATATTCGGCTGTTGAATATGAATCCACAGAGGTTGAAAAATACATCAGTGATGTGTTACAGCTAGAAGCTGTTGCCTGTAAAGACTGGTTAACAAACAAAGTTGACCGCTCAGTAACGGGTAAGGTGGCCAAGCAGCAATGTGCTGGTGAATTGCAGCTACCTTTAAATAACCTTGGGGCTTGTGCCATTGATTACAAAGGTGAAAAAGGTATTGCAACTTCAATAGGGCATGCACCGGCTATTGGTTTGGTTGATTCTGCTGCAGGTGCAGTTGTTTCAATTGCTGAAGCATTAACAAACTTAGTGTGGGCACCATTAACACACGGTTTAAAAGGTGTGTCGCTAAGTGCTAACTGGATGTGGCCATGTAAAAACAAAGGTGAAGATAGCCGTTTGTATCGTGCTGTAGAGGCGGTAAGTGACTTTAGCTGCGAATTGGGAATTAATATTCCAACAGGTAAAGATTCACTATCGATGACACAGAAATATAAAGATGGTGATTTAGTATACAGTCCTGGTACAGTTATTATCTCAGGAGCTGGAGAAGTAAATGATATAAAAAATATTGTGGAGCCTGTATTGGTTAAAGATACAGATACACATATACTACACATTGATTTATCATTCGATAGCATGAAGTTGGGTGGTAGTTCATTTGCGCAGGTCGTTAACAAGTTAGGTGCAGAAGCGCCTACTGTAACTGATGTTGATTATTTCAAGAATGGTTTTAATGCCATTCAAGACTTAATTAATGAAGGTTTAATATTAGCCGGCCATGATGTGTCAGCCGGTGGTTTGGTAACAGCCTTATTGGAAATGAACTTTGCAAACACCTCATTTGGTGCTAAAGTTGACTTAAACAATTACGAGGAGAAAGACCTTATTAAATTGTTGTTTAGTGAAAATCCGGGTGTTGTTGTTCAGGTTAAGAACCTGGCTGCTGTTTCATCAGTACTTGATGCCAACGGTATTCAGTTTATGGAGCTTGGTCAGCCTGTTGAAAAGCGTGAGTTGATCATTGAAAACCATGGCGCCACTTTAACGCTCGATATTGATAAGTATCGTAACGATTGGTATAGAACATCATATTTATTAGACCGCAAGCAAAGTGGTGAAGCTCTGGCAAAAGAACGTTTTGATAACTATGCCAAGCATGCTTTGGATTATAACTTTCCTACAGCTTTTACTGGTCAGTTAGGCCAATGGAACCTGGCACTGGATCGCAAAGAGCGTTCGGGTATCAAAGCTGCAATCATTCGCGAAAAAGGAGTGAATGGGGATCGTGAAATGGCATACAGTATGTTCCTGGCAGGTATGGATGTGAAAGACGTTCATATGACTGACCTTATTAACGGACGCGAAACATTGGAAGATGTGAATATGATTGTGTTTGTTGGAGGTTTTTCTAATAGTGATGTGTTAGGTTCTGCTAAAGGATGGGCAGGTGCATTCTTGTACAACCCTGCTGCTAAAAAAGCCTTAGATAATTTCTATGCTCGTCCGGATACCTTGAGTTTAGGTATTTGTAACGGATGTCAGCTAATGGTAGAGCTTGGCTTGGTTTATCCAGAGCACGAAGAAAAACCAAAGATGCTTCATAATAATTCTCACAAGTTTGAATCAATCTTCCTGAATATGGAGATTGCTCAGAACGATTCGGTGATGTTAAGTTCGTTATCTGGTAGCAAGTTAGGTGTTTGGGTAGCTCACGGTGAAGGTAAATATCAGTTACCATATGCCGAGGAACAATACAATATTGTTGGTAAGTATTCGCACGAGACTTATCCGGCAAATCCAAATGGTAGTGATTATAATACTGCAGCTATTTGTTCAAATGATGGTCGTCATTTAGCGATGATGCCTCACTTAGAGCGTGCCATCTTCCCATGGCAGTGGGGGTATTATCCTGCTGACAGAAAAGAAGACCAGGTATCTCCTTGGATTGAAGCATTTGTTAATGCTCGCCAATGGATTGAAGCAAAGAAGTAAGAAAAAGTGACTAGGTAATAGTCATTTAGTAAGATAGTAAACCTGTCAGGAATATTAAACCTGACAGGTTTTTTATTTCTCACATCCCAAAAGCATTTGTTTATTACTTCCCTCACTGTTGAAATAGCTCAAAATAGTTTGTTTTTAGCTCCATGTAATGTTGCAATGACTAAAATACATTTGCTTTTGCGCATTGCACCGATGAAATGGGTTAAAAATATTTGCTTTTGCTTCCTGCATCATTGAAATGAGCAAAAATACTTTGCTTTTGAGTGCTGCAGCATTACATTGAGTAAAATACATTTACTTTTACTTCTGAGAATACAGTTATCCAAATGCATTTGTTTATGAATGAGGCTTATCGACCATTAGGCTGGTTAATGTACTCGTATTGCAAGGGATTTCTTTCTTCCTGAAAGCCAGTCTTATGAAAATAAACTTCAAAATACCATAATTTATATTGCTCACTTTTGCCATTCTGTTTGTATTTTTGCGAATTAGCACTTTTCAAATTGAGAGCAGGATATGGCGGAAAGCGTAAGAGACTTTATAAGCGGAGAAATTGATTTTTATGCATCACATGATATAAGTAGTACAGGCACAAATTTGTACAAAGAGGGGAAGGTATCGCTTCAACTGTATCAAAAGGCATTAGACAACTGGATATTTTCGGTGAAGGACACGAAAATGCACAAAGTGCAGATACGAAACCTGAATCAACGTCAAATGGAGACGATGTGTAACTGTTCATTTATTGGTGGACGTTTTTGCACACATACCATAGCCGCGTTGCTATTTATTGCCGAGATAGACGGTAATATCCAGATGGGCTTCGAAAAACGTAATGAACAAACGAGTCAGCGCGCTGTTTCTGGGCGTTCTGTACTTGGGTTTGAGTTGCCGTCATTCGAGAATATTACAGAATCGTTCGTCAAAGAAAATACAACCTACTCGATATTGAGTGCGGTTTCTTATAGCTATCAGGTTAGTTATATCTCCGAGTTGCAAATACAGGATAATAAACTCATCGTACAACTCGACCAAAACTTTAAGAAGCATGTGCGTTTGGTGTTTATCCATGTTGATGATAAGGTTTATATCACGCCTGAAGAGAAAACCAACCTGCAGTCATTGACTGAACCCGAGGTTATTTGCTTATTAAAAATTGCTCGCTCAGCTAGTCCTGACTTATTAAAGCGAGTCTTTAAAAATAGTCTGGAAGGCTTAAAAGCCGAAACCTTAACCAGACATGGAATAGAAGTTGGGGACTTTAATACTTATTTTACCATTGGCTTTGATGAGAAAGCTGGTTTAGTGGCTTTGCAAACCGAATTTGCAAAGGGGCTGATGCCTGTCGAAAAAACAGAACAAGATTTGGTGGAGCAAATACTTCATGAAATTGATGTGGAAACGTTTCATTTGGAAGCGAATGAACAGGTATTGAAGCAGGAGCGCGAATTAGGCTTTATATTAGAGTTAAGCACCACAAAAACATATTTTAGTGATAATTATGTGATTGAGTTGACGCCTATTATTGGTAAACCCAATAAAACAAGGGAAGCTTTAAGTTCGCATATTGCCGAATACGATGGTGTTCACGATGATTATTTATTAAATATCAGCGAACACCAAAAGGAGCTGTTAGAACTGATAGATGAATGCAATGCGCAGGTAAAACCGTCCGATTTGTTTATTATACATAAACGAATAATGGAGTTGTTAGCTGAGGAAAAACATGTGTATGTCAATAATTCTAATAACTATAAACTACGAAAAACAGACCTGGAACCGATTGTGATAGCAGCTGAAGCTATTGATGGATTTTACGAGGTGAAAGAGGATGAAAATTTCATATACCTGAATCCGAAATTGAAAATAGGAGAGAAGGTTATTTCTGTTGAGAATATTGATATTGAGCAATCGGGGCAATTTATCTATGTGGTTGATGGGGTTTATTATGTCACAAAAGATTATCGTGTGGCAAAACTGATAGTTGAGCATAATGAGCCTATTAAAATGGTCAAGTCGCATAAAGAATATTTCTTTAATGAGGTAATTAAACCTTTGGCTCATAGCTTTGATATGGATTTTGAGAAAGGCATATATCCTTTGGAAACAGCTGAATTGGACTTCAGAAAGAAGCAGGTGTTTCTTTCAGAGCGCGATCAGCATCTTTTAATTACTCCTCAGGTAGAGTATCATCATGGTGTTTCGGTTAAGTTAACTACCAATGGCAACGTGTTGATTGAAGAGGATGATAAGATTATTCAGTACAAACGTAATTTTGAGTTAGAGGAAGATTTTGCAGAGCAGCTTTCGACCTTGCATCCTAAGTTTGAAGCACAGAAAAGTAGTAAGGTATTTCATTTACATTATAACGAGTTTAATCACGATATGTGGTTTTATAAGTTCTTTGATGCATTGCAACTTAATAATGTGGAAGTATATGGCTTGAATGAACTTAAAAGCTTCAAATACTCGCCACATAAAGGTAAAATTTCAACAGCAATCAGTTCCGGACAAGATTGGTTTGATATTACCATTAATGTCAGCTTTGGCGATAATGTGGTTAAGCTAAGCGACATTCGTAAAGCGGTATTGAAAAAGCAGCGCTATATTCAGTTATCCGATGGTTCAGTGGGCGTTCTACCTGCCGAATGGTTTCATCGTTTCGAGAAATATTTCCGACACGGAGAACTGGACGGTGATAAACTATTAGTCTCAAAATTACGCTTTTCAATTGTTGATGAGCTATTCGATCATATTGATGATGCTGTTGTTTTAGAAGAGTTGGCTGAAAAACGTCGTAAGCTGGCAGCTTTCACTCAGATTGAGGAAACAGCCGTGCCTGATGCAATTACAGCCGATCTGCGTCATTACCAGAAAGAAGGATTAAACTGGTTAAACTTCCTGCATGAAATGGGATGGGGCGGTATTTTGGCTGATGATATGGGATTAGGTAAAACATTACAAGTATTAACCTTTTTGCAACATGTGTTGGAACAGGATAAGCGTACGAATCTGATTATCGTACCTACTACACTGCTTTTTAACTGGGAGAATGAGATTCGTAAGTTTGCACCAACACTTAACGCTTATTATCATTATGGTGTTCAGCGTGTTGATAAGGCTGATACTTTTGATGATTATGATGTCGTTTTTACCACATATGGTATTTTGCTTCGCGATATTGAGATGTTGAAAGATTATCAGTTTAACTACATTGTGCTGGATGAATCGCAGGCCATTAAAAACCCTGCATCGCGTCGTTTTAAAGCAGCTAGCTTATTGCAGGCTAAAAGCCGATTAGCACTCTCGGGTACACCTATCGAGAATAGTACCTTTGATTTGTATGCGCAAATGAGCTTTGTTAATCGTGGATTTTTGGGTGGTGTTAGTAATTTTAAAGATAGCTTTTCAAATGCCATTGATAAAGATGGCGACGAATTAATAGGAGGGGAGTTACAGCGCTTAATTAATCCATTTGTATTGCGTCGGACAAAAGAGAAGGTTGCCAAAGAACTACCTCCAAAAACAGAAGATGTGATTTTCTGTGAGATGGATACAGCGCAGCGTAAAGTGTATGATGCTTATCGAAATCAATTCCGCGACCAATTGATTGGTAAAGTAGAAGAAGATGGAATCGGTAAGTCAAAAATGATGGTGTTGGAAGCATTAACACGCTTGCGTCAGATTTGTGATTCACCTCAGCTGATAAGTAACAGTAGCTTTGATGAAACAGAATCGGTGAAGATTAAGGAAATCGTTCAGCACATTACCGATAAAACGGCCAATCATAAAATACTGATTTTCTCACAGTTTGTGAAGATGCTTGGACTCATAAAAGATGAATTAACGCGTCGTAATATTGAGTTTGAATATTTGGATGGCAAGAGTACTACAAAGCAGCGTGAGCAGTCGGTAAATAATTTCCAGACCAACGATGAGTTAAGGGTGTTTTTAATCAGCTTAAAAGCAGGTGGAACCGGGCT
The DNA here is from genome assembly GCF_016612505.1 of Carboxylicivirga marina. Classification (GTDB taxonomy): domain Bacteria; phylum Bacteroidota; class Bacteroidia; order Bacteroidales; family Marinilabiliaceae; genus Carboxylicivirga; species Carboxylicivirga marina. The sequence goes on along the minus strand of NZ_JAENRR010000005.1, from coordinate 140,684 downwards.
TAATCTTACCGCTGCTGATTATGTTTATATCGTTGATCCATGGTGGAATCCGGCAGTGGAAAATCAAGCGATTGACCGTTGTTACCGAATTGGACAAGACAAAAACGTATTCGCCTATCGAATGATTTGCCGCGATACCGTTGAAGAGAAAATACTTAAACTACAAGAACGTAAAAAGAAGGTAGCTGGCGATATTGTGCAAACCGATGAAAGTATTATGAAAAACTTAACGGTTGATGATATTAAGGATTTATTAGGTTAGATTAGGTTAGATTAGTATTAGACTGTTAAGCACGTTTAATAGTTAATGAAAATATGGTTAAAAAAATAAGTCCTGTATCTGATTAAGATGCCGGACTTTATATTTTAATACATGGCCTCAATGGCTTCTTTGTATAATTGATTGACTTGCTTTCGTCTTACTTTTAATGAGTTGGTAAGCATTGTGTTATCAATACTGAATGGCTCATGTAATAATTGAAACTTAATCACCTTTTCGTGCTTAGGAAGGCTTCTCTGGAACTTTTCAATTTCTTTTTCTATCCGTTTGTAAATGATGGGTTCTTTCAGTAGGATAGCCATTTCTTTAGCGTTCAAATTTTCTGAATTGGCTAGTTGTTTAATTGCAGGAAATGCAGGTACAACTAATGCTGTAAGGTACTTTCGGTTATCACCAATAATACATATCTGCTCTATCAGTGAGCTTTTTGAAAGTTCCAATTCCACTTTCTGAGGAGAGATGTATTTACCGGTTGATGTTTTAATAATATCTTTAATACGCTCTGTCATGTGCAGTTTTCCAGGATTTGGAATTGAGCCCTGATCACCCGTATAATACCAACCATCTTTCAATACCTCTTTTGTTTCTTCTGGCTTTTTATAATAACCAGTAAAAACGGTGCCTCCTTTAACCAGAATCATGTTTTCCTCATTGATTTTAACTTCAATATCGGGCATGATATCGCCTGTGTAATCGAAATCGTAATTCTGGTGCGGCATGCAAGAAACTGTTGCTGTTGTTTCAGTAGCGCCATAGCCATAACAAATGTACAATCCGATGCTGTGAAAAAAGCGAAGCAGAAATTTGTTTAATGCCGAACCGGCACATGGCATATATCGAATATTACCTCCAAACACTTGTCTTACTTTTTTATATACTAAAGCATTGGCAATGTTTCTTTTTAAAGATAGAAGGGCAGGTGCTTTTTTGCTGTCTTTTTCGTATTCGATGTATTGCTGACCAATTTTTACAGCCCAGTTAAAAACTGCTTTTTGAGCTTTAGGCCATTTGTCGGCTGTTAACTGAATAGCATCATATGTTTTCTCAAAGAAGCGCGGAACCACACACATTACCGTTGGTTTTACCTTGGGTAATTCTTCAATAATGGCCTTAGGATTTAAATTGTATACGTTGGTACTTCCGCTGTGTAGCAAATAATACGTCCAGGTGCGTTCAAAAACATGGCTTAACGGAAGAAAACACATGGATACATCATCTTCTCCTAACTTTAAACGCTTATCGTGTATTTGAAAAGAGTACATGAACTGTTTATGTTGAAGCATGCTTCCCTTGGGTTCCCCCGTCGTGCCAGAAGTATAAATTATGGTTGCTAAATCTTCCTCAGTGGCCTCTGAGAGTTGTTTCTTTAATTTACTATCACAGTCAGGATAATTTTGCTTTGTTAACTCCTCAAAAGAGAAGATGCGTTCATCCTCATGCGCCTGGCAATCAAATGTAATAATGCATTTGAGGTGTTCCGATTCATTGAGAGCTTTTATACCATTGTCAATCTGCTCGTTATCACCAACTAACAAAACCTCCATTTCTGTTTCATCAACAATGTATTTTAATTGCTGATAAGTTGCAGTTGGGTAAATTGGTACAACCACAGCACGACAGGATAAAATCGCCAAATCACTAATAGTCCACTGCGGACGGTTTTGACTGTAGATACCTACATTACTGCCAGTATTTACATTATTTTGAAGCAAGAAACTTGCAATTTGTTCTGATTGTTGAAGGAACTCACTCCAACTTATTGAAGCGTAATCGTTGCCTTTCTTAAATCTGAACACTTCGCGGGTGTTGTATTTTTCAGCTCTGTTACGGAGTATTTGGGCTATGTGTTTCTCTTTCATGTATTTCTTTATTTTGGCGAATGTTTCCAGCGTTTGTGCGACCATAACCAATCACTCGGATTAGTCAATATAACATCTTCTACTTTGTTTTTGTATAATTCAGTTATGGTACCTTCAGTTAATTCGAGCGGTTTCTCTACTAAGGTGCTCAACTTAACTTCATAATAGCCTCTTTTTACCCGTTGTATATCAATGTATACAATAGGGTAATTATAGCGTTTGGCATATTTTTCAGGGCCGTATAAAAAGGCTGTCTTTTGCTTAAGAAAGTTGAGCCAGTAGGCATTGTCAAGCTGTCGTCCTTTAGAAGGGCTTTGGTCAGCTGCCAATAGATACACCCGTTTTTTATTTTTGGTTCTTTCGAACATTTCTGATGTTTCATTAATAGGTACTAATTCAGTACCACATTTGGCACGACTATTCAACAGGATTTTGTTGATGTATTTATTTTTAAGGGGTTTATATAAAGCCATAAAATGGTTAGAACATTGTGTGCTGCCCGACTGGCTACCCCATTCCCAATTGGCATAATGAGCTGTAACGCCAATAATACCGTTGTGTTCTTTCAACAGAGATTCTAACAGTTCGGGGTTAATGATTTTATGTCGCTTAATAATGGATGACTTCGTCATCGTAAACGACTTAAAGCTTTCCAGTAGGTTGTCGGTGAGGTTTTGATAAAAACCTTTGGCAATTAGATCAATTTCTTTTTTTGACTTATCCGGAAAGGATTGTTCTAGATTACTGTATATAACCTGGTGCCTATATCGCACGGCTTTGCGCATAACAATAGCTGCTATGTTCGAAAACCAATAAAGGACTCGAAATGGCATGATACTTACCATGGCGACAAATGATAAGAAGATGCCTGTTGTCAATAAATTCATTAAGCGATAGTGTTTCCTTTTAATTTAATAGCTTTACTGTTCCACTGTGCCGAAAGTTACAAATTATGAGGATTATTTAAAGATAATCGAATGCTAATTCCATCGTTTATGTGCTTGTTTGTATTGACCAGGCGACATTTTGAATTCTTTTTTAAAGCTCTTAATGAAATAAGAACTGCTGTTAAATCCAACTTTGTAAGCAACTTCATTAATGTGGTCGTCTGTGCTAATGAGTTTAGCTGCAGCCTCTTTAAGTCGAATGGTGCGAATAAAATCTGTGGTTGACTTGTCGGTTAATGCTTTTAGTTTTCTGTGCAGATGACTTCTGCTCATACCTAACTCAGTACCCAGTTCCTCAACACCAAATGATTCATTTTCCATATTTGTTCGAACTGTTTCCAATGCTTTAGTAAGAAACTGTTCATCTAATGATGAGCCTGTTATTTCTGAAGCCTGAGTAAAAGCAGTGCCCATAAAAGCCTCTTTAAGTTTCTCACGACTTTTAAGTAAGTTTTTCACATAGGCGGAAAGTAATTCCGGGTTAAATGGTTTGGGAACATAGGCATCGGCACCTTTATTCAGTCCTTCGATTTTATTTTCAATCGATGTTTTAGCCGTTAGCATTATTACGGGAATGTGACTTGTTTGAATATCACTCTTAATGGCATTACATAGTTCAATACCATTCATAACAGGCATCATCACATCTGTGATAACCAAATCGATGGTACGTTGGCTCAAAACATCAAGGGCCTGTTGTCCATCAGTTGCAGATAAGACTGTATAGCTCTTACTCATTATTGAAGTGAGATAATCAATAATTTGCGGATTATCATCCACTACAAGTAGCTTATATTTTGAATTTGATAAAGTGGTGTTATTCTCCGTTTTTTGATCTACGGTTTTCTGATCGTTTACAATTATTGATTCGGTAGTTTGATTGGCCTTATTGCTTGACGTACTATTGATTATTGGGATAGTAACTTTAAACGTTGTTCCTTGTCCCTTCGTTGAACTAACAGTAATTTTTCCACCGTGTAATTGTACAAGTGATTTAGTTAATGCTAATCCAATACCTGTTCCTGTTTCGTGTGTTGCTTTTGTTTTAAAGCGCTTGTATTGCTTAAACACCTCCTCAGGATTATCACTGTCAATTCCCTCTCCATCATCAGATACTTTAATTACAAGTTTTTGTTGTTCGATAATTTGTTCGGAAGAGAGTTGCATTGACAATAGAACATTACCATGTTCATTGCCATATTTAAAAGCATTGGAGAGTAAATTGTAAATAACCTTTTCAATGATGTCTTTGTCAAACTGAATGTTTAGGGATTCAATGTTTGATTCGATTGTAAAGTTCATGTTTCTTTCAGTGGCCATGTACCTAAAAGCTTCTCCACATTCTTTAATAGATGAAATTATATCACCATTAATTGCGTTTAGCTCCAATGAACCTGTTTCTACTTTTCGAAAATCCATTACCTGATTAATTAATCGTAGCAATAGATTGGTGTTTTTATGGGCAATTGTAAATAATTTTTCTTCTTCAGCATTCAGTTTTAAGCGGTTGTTTAAAGATTCTAGTGGTCCTGATATTAAGGTTAATGGTGTTCTGAATTCGTGTGATATATTAGTGAAAAACTGTAAACGCATCTGGTTAAGTTCTTTAATCTTTTCGCGTTCCATCACTTCAAATTCGAGTTTTCGACGTAAATCAATCCAAAGAACGGTGTAACGGATGTAAGCAATCATTGCTGAAGCTATAATTAGAAAATAGGCCAGATATGCATACCATCTTTTCCACCAGGGAGCTAATACAACTATTTTAAGCTCTGTTTCGGAAGTGCTCCAAACGCCATCATTATTCGCTGCTTTAACTTTAAATATATATTCACCAGGCTTAAGGTTATTATATTTCACTAATCTGTTCGACGATGCTTTACTCCAGTTTTCTTCCGCGTTTTCAAGTATGTAACTGTAAGAGTTTTTTTCAGAAATAAAGTAGTTAATTGCAACAAATTCAATACCCACATTTGCTTGGTTGTGATTCAGAATAAGCTCTTTTGTTTCAGCAATGTTATTAGTGAGTGGGCTTTCGGCTTCTCCTGATTTAACTGGTGAGTTATTGATGTATAGTTCCGACAATAAAACTTTTGGGACGTTGTTGTTAACTTTTATAACATTTGGATCAAATACATTTAGCCCTTTAACACCGCCTACCATTAATTTATTCGTTTGTGAGTATAACAGGGTATTGAAAGTGCTGCCAAGTAAGCCATCCCTGCTATCGTAGTTCTGAAACCGGCCAGTATTTATCTCGTACTTTGAGATGCCTCCATGTGTTGCAAACCACAGTAAATTTTCTTGGGGCTCAATAATATCATATACTTGCTCCTGAGCCAATCCATCATTAATCGTTAAGTTGATTATATCACCTGTTTCAGGGTTTAGGTTGAAAATACCACCGCCATTAGAACCAATCCACATTTCTCCATTTTGTGTTTCATAAATGCTGAGAATAGCATTTTTTCCTACACCACTGTCATTGATTTGATCAAAGAGGTATCGAATGTATTTTTCTTCATTGTAAAGCCATACATAAATGCCGTTACTGGTACCAATCCAGAGGTTTTGCTTAGAGTCAACAAACAAACAAAGAATATAGTCATTCATTACTTCAGCCAATTCCGGATATATCTCGCGAAGTTTTTTGAATTGTTTAGAATGTGTGTCGAATTCGAACAAACCATTACCTAATGTACCTACCCAAAGCTTCTTACTATATTGCTGGCATAACGACCATACCGAAATGGATATTTCTTGATGGTTGAGATAACTATTAGGTTTATAGGCTATGAGTTGATTGGTATGTTCATTTAACCTGGCCAGGCCGCCACCATAAGTTCCCAACCATATATTTTGCTCTTCATCTTCAAGTATTCGCTTTATCACATCACTTTTTAGGTTCGATGTTAACTGGTTAAAGCTTCTGAATGATTCTGTTTTATGGTCAAACAGGTTTAAACCACCACCATCGGTACCCACCCAGATGCGATTTTTTGAATCTTCATGTATTGTTAAAATTGAGTTGTCGCTAATGCTGTTAGGGTCGTGTAATTGATGAGTGTAGTGCTGAAATCGATTTCGTTCCATATTAATTATGCGTACACCTTTGCCAATTGTGCCAATCCAGTATAAACCATTACTATCTATATAAACCGAAAAAACTGCCTTTGTATCTATCTGGTTAAAAGCATTAGTATACTCTTCGTTGTAGAGCACTACTTTTTTTATCGGATCTATATTGACAATACCTCCACCATCAACGGCGGCCAAGATACTGCCATCTTTATTAAGCGTTAGCGACAGTATAATATTAAGATTAGGAGCACCGTTATTGCCACTCATATTAAACTGTTCATACACTTTCATTTCCTTGTCGAAACGATAAAGTCCCATGTTGTCAGTTGCAATCCAAATGCTTCCATTGCCATCGTCGAGCAAGGCATTGATTTGCATGGTCGGAAAATCGAAATTTATAAAGAAATGCTCCTTTGGATTGAACATACTAAGTCCATTTCCATAGGTGCCAATCCACAATTGGCCATTATAACCTTCGGTAATGGCTGAGATAGTATTTGTATATGTACCTACTGAGCTATCTTGAGAAAAGCAGGTGAAACCATCAATCTGCTCATGATAGAAATGTAAACCACCGCCCATAGTTCCAATCCACATGTGACCTCGACTATCGAGCAATAATGCTCCAATTTGATTATTTGATAGAGCTGCAGGTTTATCTTCATCGGCCCAATATCGTTTAAATTTTTCGGTATCCTTATCGTATTTATTCAGGCCAAAGTTGGTGCCGACCCAAATGTTACCATTGTTATCTTCCTGAAGGTTAGTTATGTAATTACTTGTTAAGCTTTCCTCTTTATCTGAAGTACTGTAGAAACTCTTAATTTCATATCCATTGTACCTGTTTAATCCATAATAGGTACTAAACCACATATAACCACGACTGTCTTGCATAATACCGTTAACCGAATTATTACTTAAGCCATTTTCGGTATCGAGACCATTAAAACCATAGGTTCCTGTTTGGCTATAAGATGGCAGTGAGATGATTATAAAAAGAAAAATAACTATACGCTGCATAGTAATCATTTTAGATTGTGATGAAGATAGAAAAAAATCATAACTGTTGTTTGCTTATTATATGCTTGTCGTTTAGTTTCAAATAATTTGCATGCTTGCCTAGGAGCTTTTAAAAGGTTTCATTTGACATTTGTTTATATGATTATAAAAGCTTTACAGATTGTCAAGACAACCTTCAATAACTTAAATTAACACTTGTAGGTCTTTTTTATTAAACCAAATCAGGTTTTGGAGTGTTAATTGTTGAGTAAAATTCCATTCTAGTGATATGGAACGATTCAAGAAAATGAACAAACAAGCAATAATTATGAGTAAAGAAGTTCCGGTAGCCAATAAAATTAAAACAGATCTACACGAAATATTAGATATTCGTTACTTAACAGATAGCACCTTTGTATTAAGAATTGAAAAGAAAGAATTGGATTTTGAAGCTGGGCAACATGTGTGTGTAGGACCTCCAAATGGAATTCATACGCGTGAATATTCGATTTATAGTGCCGAGCAAGACGATTGTCTTGAGATTTTGGTAAAAGAAGTAGAAAATGGCTTGGTATCACCTAGTTTAAAGAAGTTGCAAAAAGGTGGATTTGTGGTCGTAGAAGAGCCTGTTGGGTATTTTACAATAAATAAAAACCTTCCGGCAAATCAGAAATATGTTTTTATTGCTAGTGGAACCGGTATTTCACCATTTCATAGCTTTGTGTTGAGTAAACCAGATTTGAACTACACCTTATTGCATGGTGTGAAATATGCCGAAGAAGCATATGAAGCAGATGCTTTTAACAAAGAAGATTATGTGCTTTGTACATCGCAAGAAAGCAAAGGTGATTATAATGGTCGTGTAACGGATTATCTTAAGACAAATTCGTTTGGAAAAGATGCCCATTATTATTTGTGTGGCAACTGTAATATGATTCATGATGTATATGATATACTGGAAGAGCAAGGGGTGAGTACAGATAACATTCATGCCGAAGTATATTTCTAGAAACGGAAATTTGATTGAGTTTAAGATATAGTAATTAAGCAGACATAGAGTGAAATATCATTTAGTAACATTGGGATGTCAGATGAATCAATCTGATAGTGAAAGGGTAAAGCGTGTTCTGGAAGGGATGGGAGCCCAATGGACCGATGACGAAAACGATGCCAATATTATTGGTATATTGGCTTGCTCGGTTCGTCAAAAGGCCATCGACAAGGTTTATTCTAAAATTGCCAATTGGAATAAACGTAAAGCCTCTCAAAACTTGATTACATTCATCAGTGGATGTATTTTACCTGCAGATAAAAAGAAGTTCTTAAAGCTCTTTGATATCGTATTTGCTATGCGTGAGTTACCTCAATTTCCGCAAATGATGTCGCAATATGGTATTACAACACCGGTAGGTTTAGAAAAAGATAACCTTAACCCAAAGGAAGAAATGAGCTTTTTTTGGCAGGTGAAACCTAAGTACAACAGTTCATTTGAAGCCTTTATACCAATACAGAATGGTTGCGATAAGTTTTGCTCATTTTGTGCCGTACCATACACACGTGGCCGTGAGGTCAGTCGTCCTTCTCAAGAAATCATCGATGAAGTCAAAAGTCTGGTTGAGAAAGGTTATAAGTCAATAACATTACTAGGGCAAAATGTTAACTCATACGGACTTGATAAAAAAGGTAATGAATTATCCTTTTCACAATTGCTGGAAGAGATCGGCAAAATAGGCAACGAAAGTTCACAAACATTTTGGGTGTATTTTACTTCGCCACATCCGCGCGACATGGGACGAGATGTTGTTGAAGTGATTGCAAAATATGATTGTTTGGCCAAACAGATTCATTTACCCATTCAATCGGGTGATGATAAAGTGCTTATTAAAATGAATCGTAAGCATTCGGTTAAAAAGTATCGGGAAACAGTATCTGTCATCCGGGAATTGATACCACAAGCGACTTTATTTACCGATATCATTGTTGGTTTCTCGGGTGAAACAGAAGAGCAGTTTCAAAATACGCGTAAAGCTTTAAAAGAATTTGAGTATAACATGGCCTACATTGCTATGTATTCAAAACGGCCTGGAGCCGCATCGTACAGTTGGCCTGATGATGTCGATTTAAAAGTTAAAAAAGAACGATTGGTACTATTGTCAGAGGATTTAGCTGAGGTTGCCGGATCATACAATCGTAACATGCTTGGTAATGTATATTCTGTTTTAGTTCGCGATACGGATAGAAAAGGTGGTTATTTAAGTAGTCAGACAGAGGGTAAAATAACCGTTCGATTTGCTTCTGAAGATCAATCATTAATCGGACAAATTGTGAATGTGAAGATTACATCAGCCAGCAATTTTTCAGTTGAAGGAGAATTGGTTGAAGTGTCAGAATTGGTAGAATAACAGGATGAAAAGAAAGGTTGGATTTAAGACGTTAGGTTGTCGATTAAATCAATTCGAAACCGACGCCTTGGCCTCAAAGTTTGTGAACTTAGGTTACGATGTGGTTGAAGATAGCAAGGACACTGATGTGTTTGTGGTGAATACGTGTACTGTTACTAATCAGAGCGATCAGAAATCGCGTTATGTTGTTAATAAAGCCTTAAATCAGGGGCATGGAGGTATGCTTATTATAACCGGTTGCATGGCTAACCATCATAAGGAGCAGCTCGAAAAGCGTTATCCTAATGCATACGTAATTAATAATGATCAGAAGAGCGCTATACCGCAGTTAGTTGAAGCACATTTTAATAAAGAGATAAAACCTTCCAATGATCATAAGGGGGGAGTCTTTAGTTATGCTCCTGCTGCCGAAACTTTTCACACCCGAAGTATGATCAAAATTCAGGATGGTTGTGACAACTACTGCACCTTCTGTATAATTCCTAAGGTTAGGGGGAGGGCAGTTAGTCGTTCGGTAGATGATATTCTGGAGAATATCCGTCAAGTAGTTTCCTTTGGTTATAAAGAAGTGGTTATAACAGGTGTTAACATCAGTCGATATAACGATAATGGCACCAATTTTTCAGCGCTGCTTAAGCAAATCGTTGATTTAGATTTGGATTTCAGAGTTCGCATCTCTTCCATCGAGCCCGACAGTTTCGATGATGAATTTTTTGAATTATTAAAACATCCGAAAATTACACCGCATTTGCATTTGTGCCTACAAAGTGCTTCCGAATCGGTATTGCTAAAGATGCGCCGCATGTATACCTATAAATTGTATCAACGAATTATAGAGCGCCTGCGTACCATTGACCCATTATTTAACATTACCACAGATATAATTGTGGGTTTTCCTGAAGAGTCAGTAGCGGATTTTCAGCAATCGCTCGATGCCGTTAACGAAATGCAGTTTGGCCATGTACATACCTTCAAGTATTCAAAACGTGAAGATACAAGAGCAGCGCGCATGACCAATGTAGTGCCCGAAAAAGAAAAGACAAAAAGAAGTGAAGAGTTACGTCAGGTAGCAGTTGATGCTAAAATTAAATACAGGAAACAATTTATTGGTAAAACACAGCAGGTGTTAATTGATACCGTTAAAGATGGCTACTCTAAGGGTTATGGTGAGTATTATATTCCTGTAAAAATAGCCGGAAAGCTTAAAAAGAATCAACTCTATAATATTCAAATTCTAGATATGGAAAATGATTCGATAGATCCATGTCTAAGGGCTAAGATAGTTGAATAAGAAATGAATTCTAAGCAAATATGAAAGGTGGTTTATCCACCTTTTTTTATGTCCTTTTCTTCGAACTCAATCAAGTTTAATTAATAATTGTTTCTTAAAATAACTCTTGTTAAGTCTTTAATAACAGCTATATGCAACAATAGTAATACTCTGGCACAATAGTGTTATTCAAGTGTTAAAAGTTCTATCATTAACAACATTGGTTTAATTCGCCCATGTTGCCTTCCTATAGATTTGCTGTCGTTGAAATGGAACAAATGAAAATGACAATAAGCGACAGAGATAAACCATCGAGTATAAAGCATGAGGCGCGCCGCTATTTTTTAATACGCAGCGTGCTGATTGTCCTTTTAATACTCATGTTAACCCTGTTGCTACTTCTCACATTCATATAATTAATATGTTAACTAATTCCAAAAATTAAACTCTTTATGAAAAGAAGAATTAACTGGATTCAAAGAGGACTCATTGGTGCAGTTATGTTGCTTTTATCAGTAAGTATAGCAATTGCCCAAGATGTTTCAATTAGCGGTACTGTAACTAGTGCCGAAGATGGAATGCCAATACCGGGTGTTTCTGTGGTTCAAAAAGGTACTACCAATGGTACAATTACTGACATTGATGGTAACTACACCATTACTGCTCCCAATGGTGAGGTCATTTCATTTACGTTTGTAGGAATGAAGGCTCAGGAATACACAGTTGGTGCTCAAACAACAATTAATGTGGCATTACAGCCCGATGCCGTTGATTTAGATGCTGTAGTTGTTACAGCTCTAGGAATCAAGCGCGAAGAAAAGTCACTTGGGTATGGCGTATCAAAAGTAGACAGCGAAGAAATACAAGCTGCAGCAGGTAGTGATGTACTAAGTTCAATGCAGGGTAAAGTTGCCGGTTTAGACTTAGGTTCTGCGCAAGGTGGACTAGGTTCTTCAAACCGTGTTGTTTTGCGTGGTAATAGTTCAATTTCTGGTAATAACCAGCCGCTTTATGTGGTTGATGGTGTACCAGTAAACAACTCCACAGTTGAAGAAGCTTCTGGTGTATGGGATCGTAAAGATTTCGGTTCGGGTTCGATGGATATTAACCCCGATGACATCGAAAATGTAACTGTTCTAAAAGGTCCTAATGCTGCCGCTTTATACGGCTCGCGTGCACAGAACGGTGCGATTATTATCACTACCAAATCAGGTACGAAAGGACAAGGACTTGGAGTTGAAATATCAAGTTCAAACATGTTTGATGTCGTAACAGACCAGTATTTACCAAAAGTACAAAACAAGTACGGACAAGGTAGTTATGTCAATAATGTTCCAACTTACAGCACTACAGTAACCGATGATAGTTGGGGACCTGCAATGGAAGGTCAGAGCTTGCCATCGTGGAGTGGTTTTGAAGAAAATTTAACGTATTCGCCACAACCGAATAATATCAAGGACTTTTTCGAGACAGGCTTTAAATCAACCAATACCATTGCCCTAACTAAAGGAGGAGAAAATGGTTCGTCTCGATTCTCGTATACGAATTTAAATGGAAGTGGTATTGTTCCTGGCAATGAACAAAATCGTCATAATTTTAATATTAGAACACAATACGATTTGGCTGATTGGTTACGTGTAGATGCCAAAGCCAACTATATCAATCAGGAGATTGAAGGTGGAACATGGTTAGGAGAGGGAAGTAGTAATGCGATTTACGGTTTATTAACCTTACCTCGTAATACAAACTTAAATGAGTTAAAGCGTTACAACTATGAAAACACACCTAACGATCCGTTTATCGGAACGCAAATGAATCCATATTGGACAACCTTGCACGATAACATGATTAACAAGAAGGACCGTTTAATTGGCTTCATTAAAGTTGATTTTGATATCACAAATAATCTGTCAGGTTTTGTAAGAGCAGGTACCGATTATACCGATAACTCAATTGAGGAACGTTATAATATTGGTCATAAGCAAAATAGTACTGGTCAGTGGATAATGAACCAATACAAGCGTCGCGAGTCAAACTTTGATGCTTTATTAAGTTATAACAAGCGTTTTGGTGAGTTGGATTTTGGAGTTAACCTTGGTGGAAACATCATGAAAAACCAAAGTCAATCAACTTATAATCGTGGTGATGATGTTATTTCAAATGGATTTTGGAATATTCAGAATTATCTAAATAAAAATGCGAGTTACAATATCTACGAAAAGCAAGTAAACTCAGCTTATGCAACATTGAATTTAGGATATAGAAATTTCCTTTATTTAGATGCATCTTTCCGTAACGACTGGAGTTCAACGCTTCCAAAAGAAAACCGTTCTTACTTTTATCCGGCTGTTTCAACAAGTATCCTAATAACTGAAGTGCTTGAAATGGATAATGTGAACTTATTGAAAGTTCGTGTTGGATATGCTGAAGTAGGTAACGATTCCGATCCTTATCGTTTAGCTACTACTTTTGGAGTTAATCCTTTATTAGACCATAATGGTATTCCTTTGATGGATGTTGACGGAACTCCTGGTGTACCAGATTTGAAACCAGAACGTACTGGTTCATTTGAATTTGGTGTTGATTTTAGAGCTTATAATAATCGATTATTCGCTGACTTTAACTACTACACACAGTCAACTAAAAATCAGTTGTTCACTACAAAGGTGTCATCTGCAACTGGTTATGTTAATAAGTACTTAAACGGTGGCGATGTGGTTAACAGTGGATTTGAAATGTCATTAGGAGGTATTCCTGTTCAAACCGGTTCTTTCGAGTGGGAAACAACTTTAACTTTAGCTAAGAACGTTACCGAAGTTAAAGAACTTGCTGAAGGATTAGATACACAAGTTCTGGCCGATTTAGGAAACATTGTTGGTGGAGTTCAAATTGTTGCCAATAAAGGCAAAAACGGATATGGCGTAATCATGGGTATGCCTGCCAAAGTTGATGGTGAGTATCAATTAGGTAATAATGGCTTCCTGGCAGGTAATGAGCGTGTGGAGCTTGGTAATTTTACGCCAGATGCAACATTTGGTTGGTTAAATACATTCTCATACAAGCGATTGAACTTACGAGTGTTAGTTGATGGTAAGATTGGTGGTGATGTTATGAATGCTACGAAAGGAGCTATGACTGCCAAAGGAATAACAGAAAATACCCAGGCGCATCGCGAAAACGGAGTTGAGGTATCGGGTGTTGATGCCAATGGCGATCCAACGACCGTATTGATGAATGCACAGGCTTATTGGGGTGGATTGGCTAACTATGGTGAGCCATGGGTTGTTGATGCAACCAATGTTCGCCTGCGTGAGTTAAGTTTCGGTTATAATTTCAAGCTCGACCCAGGTTTCTTCATTAAAAACTTGAGCCTTAACTTCAATGCTTATAACCTGTTCTTTATTTATCGCGATGAAGATGCAAAAGACATTGACCCGAATCAAACCTGGGGTACCGGTAACGCACAAGGGTATAACTTATACAATGTGCCTTCTACAACTTCTTATGGTTTTACTGTAAATGTTAAGTTTTAATCAAAAGTAAATTTAAACAGATGAAAATATTTAATAAATATATTTTAGTTGGTTTGCTTGCTGTAACAAGCTTCAGTTGTACTGATGATTTTGATCAGATGAACACAAACCCCAACTCACCATCAGCTGATAATCCGGCTACCGAAGCAGTATTAGCTAGTTGTATGCGTAAAGCTTTTCATGAAGACAGATACGAATTCTGGCGTGGTGTTGTTTTACATGCCGAACGTTTTGCTGGTCATGTGGATGGTGGTTACAAAGGTGGCTGGTGGGCACCAGGTAATTCATACGATTATCATGAAGGATGGACTGCAGCTGCCTGGGATTCTTATAATTCTTCTTCTTTCGTCAATCACTATGGAGGAGCGTTATTTGCTAATACCAATGTTCTTTTAGAGTATTACGAACAAAATCCTGAGGATGAGTTTGCAAAAGAATTTACAGGAATATGTCATGTATTACGTTCATTTCAGTTTCTTAAAATAACCGATTTATTTGGGGATGCACCCTATTCAGAACATGGTAATATTGATATTCCAACGCCAAAATTTGATGCTCAAAAAGATATCTATGACGATATTGAAGCTAAATTAAAAATGGCTGTGGAGGACTATTTGGCCGCTGATGTAAATATTGGAACAATGTCTGACTATGATTTAGTTTACGGTGGAGATGTTTCAAAATGGAGAAAGTTTGCTAATTCACTTCGTTTACGCATGGCTTTACGTCGTTCAAATGCCGATGCCGATGGAGCTAAAACTATTTTAGCAGATATCGTAAAATATCCGTTGTTAGAAGGGAACGATGATAATGTTATGGTAGAACGAACACAATCATCAACCGATCTTCACAATCAATATTATGGTTTCTTCAAAACATGGCCTGGTTCAATGCCAAATGGCGAATACCAGTGGGATGGATATAACTTGTCTTGGGGACCTGGTCCAGGAGCATTTATTCCTGCTCGTGAAATCGTTGAAGTGATGAAAGGGAGCGCATTATTTGCATCACAAGTCAAAGAAGGTGGGTCATCGACAGATGATATTAATGCTTTGTCTGGTATTTATGATCCACGCCTCGATAAGTATTTTATGAAACCTTTTGGTAAGGAAGGGCATGAGCATAAAGGTCGACCAGGAAGAGCTGAATACTTCCTTAAAGATGGTGTGATTACAAATATTCAGAATGATGATGTAGAGGGAGAAGTTCATAATTACTCTTGGATGCACCCATCGATATGGTACGATGGTGGGACATGGAGTCCGGTAAGCCTCGATTATGCCGAAGTTTGTTTAGCCTTAGCCGAAGCCGTTAACCGTAATTTAGTATCGTACGGACAATCAGATGCTGAGTGGCTAAAAGCGGGCTTAGAAGCAAGTTGCGAGAAGTGGGGTGCTGAAGTTGGTACTTTTGCTGATGATGTAGTAGCCAAATTCAACAGTGGCGATGCGGACGATAAAGAAGCTATAATTGCTACCGAACGCTGGGTGTCAGCTTACACAATGCCTCATCAGGCGTTTTCAATTCTTCGTCGTACAGGCCATCCTGAGTTTGTTTATCTTGATAAGGACATGACAATAACAGGTACATGGGTAAATCCTGATGGGGCAACTGAGGAAAGAACTATTGAGAAATATGCCCAAGGTAGTACAAATTTTAAACTGCCTCAGCGAATGAGAGTGCCTGAAAGTGAAGTGGCCATTAATGATAATGTACCAGAAGAAAGTAAGGACATGATGAATAAAGTATGGTGGGCAAATTACTAATCTTATAATTTTAGTCTCTAAAACCAAACTATTATATAAGTGCGATTAATGAAGAAGAGCTCTGCTAAGGCAGGGCTCTTTTTTTATGGGCAATTACAAAGGTGTAAATATGTTTCAAAATGATTAAACATGTTCCTAATTGTAAAGAAATGTAAAATAATACTTGATTATCATTTGTGCTATGCCTACATTCAACCGTTTGATAATTATTAAACTAAATCATTTTTGCTGGTGAATTAATATTATAAGATGTATGACATGTATAATCTAAATATTAACAATAAATAACAATCATGATTATTAATAACCTAAAAAATCACACGTATGAAAAAAAATGTAAGTTGGTTTAAAAGGTGTTTGTTGCTTATACCAACACTCATTTTCGGAGCGTTTATATACGCTCAGGATTTAAATGTTACAGGTACAGTAACAAGTACAGAAGACGGACAACCAATACCGGGTGTTTCCGTACTTCAAAAAGGAACTTCTAATGGAACAATTACCGATATAAGCGGTATGTATAATATAACAGTTCCTCAAGGTTCAGTTTTGGTGTTTTCTTTTATCGGTATGGCATCAGAGGAAGTAACCGTCACTTCAGTAGGTCCATATGATATTGAAATGCAATCAGAAACTGAGGGCCTTGATGAAGTTGTAGTTACTGCTCTTGGTATAGAGAGAGAAAAAAAGTCCTTGGGGTATGCCATGCAAGAAGTTGAGGGTAATGCTGTAGTTGATGCCCGAGAACAAAACTTAGCAAATACATTGTCAGGTAAGGTTTCAGGTTTACAGGTTGTTCGAGGAGCAGGAGGGCCATCGGGTTCCTCGAAGATTATACTTCGTGGTAACAACTCATTAACAGGAGATAACCAGCCTTTAATTGTTGTAGATGGTATGCCTATTAATAACTTTACCGATGGTGCAGAGGTAGATCAGTGGGGATCTGGTGATGGTCGTGATTTTGGTAGCGGTATTGGTGATTTAAATGCTGATGACATTGAATCAATGTCAGTCTTGAAAGGTGCCTCTGCAGCTGCCTTATATGGCTCGCGTGCTGGGAATGGAGTTATCTTAATTACTACGAAAAAAGGAACTAAAGGAAAGGGAGCTGGTTTTACAATCAATTCTAGATTTGGAGTCGAAAGTTTATTGACGCAGCCTGAACTTCAGGATGAATTTGGTCAAGGATCTGATGGTATATACGATCGTATGTCGGGAAGTTCGTGGGGGCCTAAAGCAGAAGGTCAAATGGTTGATAACTGGGAAGGAAAACAAGTACCTTTGCAAACATATGATAATGTTGAGAATTTTTTCCGTACCGGTACGATTTCGAATCATAATATTTCGTTTTCTCAACAGTATAATAAGACTTCCGTATTTGCATCTCTCACAAGATTTGATAATAAGAGCATGATTCCTGAAACAGATGTTGATAGAACCACATTTACAGTACGTGTTAATACTGAATTTGGGGAAAATGAACGATGGAAATTTGACTCAAAGGTATCGTATATCAATTCTAATTCTGAAAACAGACCATTACCTGGAATTGCAGCACAGAATAATACATTCTTTACCATCTGGACATTACCTCGTTCGATTGATATCAGAGAATTTAATCCTTCAATTGATGAAGATGGGAATCAAATTTGGTGGGACGACGGTAATACTCCTCAAGGAAACCCATGGTGGAACCTTCAATATGGAAAGAACACTGATACACGCGATCGTTTCATGGGATTTATGATGCTGGCATATGAATTTAATCCATGGTTAAGCGCAGAAATTAAGGGAGGTACAGATTTTTATACCACCAAGAAAGAAGAGAAGATCCATACCGGAGGTATTGTTCGCCCTGCAGGTGTATATTCTAAAAATTTTGACGAGGTATATGAGAATAACCTTAGTTTTTTAGTAAAAATGCAAAAAGATGATATTATTGATCGTCTTGGAACTTTCTTGACTTTTGGAGGAAATCTAATGCATCAAAAATCACAAGGAATGGGTGGAAACTCAGGTGATTTGGTTGTTCCTAATTTATTTGCTTTGAATAACGGTGAAAATCCACCAACTGTATCAGAGCGTTTTTCAGAAAGGAAAATGAATTCTCTTTATGGCTCTCTACAGCTAAATTGGGATGGTTATTTATTCTTGGATGCTACGATGCGTAATGACTGGTCTTCTACTTTAAGTGAGGATAATCGTTCTTTCCTTTACCCATCAATCAGTTTATCGGGAATTGTTACTGATATGTTAGATAAAAACGGTATTGATGTACCAAGTTGGATTACTTATGCTAAAGTTCGAGGATCATATGCAGAAGTTGGTAATGATTTAAATCCTTATGAGTTATATAATACTTATAGTATTGGTAAATCACCATCTCCTCATGAGCAAACAACAGCACAGCCTGGTTCTACTCTTTATGACTCAGGTGTTGTTAATGAGTTAATCAAATCATATGAACTAGGTTTTGATATTCGATTTATAAACAATCGATTTGGGTTAGATTTTACATGGTATAAAACAAATGCAACTAATCAATTAATTAAACTGCCTTTAGATTCATTTAGTGGATATAAGAATAAGATAGTGAACGCTGGTAATATTCAAAATAAAGGTATTGAAATAATGTTGGATGCTGATATATTCAGAAATCCTGATGGATTTAACTGGACCGTTACTGCAAATATGTCCCAGAATGAGAATAAGATTCTTGAATTAGAAGGAGATGTGGAAGAATATTCTTTAGGAGCTGTAGATGATCTTAAAATTGTTGCCATGGTTGGTGGCGACTATGGAGAGATGTATGGTAAGAAAATGCTTCGCGTTGAAGATGAGGTAAGTCAATATTTTGGTCAAGTGATTGTTGATGAGAGTGGACTGCCAATTAAAGGAGATGAATGGGAATATTTGGGTAATCAACAGCCAGATTGGATGGTGGGTATTACAAATTCGTTCTCATATAAGAATTTGATGTTAAGTTTCTTGCTTGATATGAAGTTTGGAGGTAAAATTTTCTCAGGAACAACTGCATTTACCCATGGCCGAGGTGTAGCAGCCGGTACTGTCGTTAATGGAGAACGAGAAGAGTTTGTATATGAAGGTGTCGTTGATAATGGAGATGGTACATATGCTCAGAATAGTACAGCAGTATCTCCTGAGTTATATTGGGGGCGAGTTGCCTCGCAAGGTAATTTAGGTATAACCGATGAGTTTACTTATGATGCTTCAAGTATCAGAATTCGTAATTTAAAATTAGGATATAAGTTACCAACTAAATGGTTTAACGACATTCCAATTGTAGGTGCTGATGTATCTATTATTGGTAATAATGTTTGGTTAATTGACAGTGATACACCAGGTATCGATCCGGAATCAGTAATAGGAGTAGGTACTAATGCCATCGGTATGGAAATGGGCTCGCCTCCAACAATGAAATCTTGGACGTTTAATCTATCACTTAAATTCTAATAGGAGGACTTACAATGAGACAATTTAAAATATATATATTAGTTCTAACGCTGTTAACAACAATATCATATTCTTGCAGCGATTTCGATGAAATAAATATTAGTCCAACTGCTGTTGGACCAGATAAAGTACAAGTTGAATACTTTATCAATAATTCTATTATAAAGGCTCAACAAAACCCACACATTGCTGAACGTATGTTCATTCTTAATTGGAAAGGATGTGCACATTACGAACGAGGCTATTATGCAATTACCGGGGGGGATATTAATGGTTGGTCTGAAGATTATTGGAAAGATTATGTAGGGTCATGGATTAATCTTGCTCAACAAGCGATTAATATTGGTAATGAGCAGATTGAAAGTGGAACTGGGTATTCATATACTAATAATTTAGTTCAGATTGCCCGAATTTGGAAAGCGTATTTAATTAGTGAAGTGAGTGATAATTTTGGCCCAAATCCTGCAATTAATGCATTTCAGGGAGAAAATCCTGATTCATACAGTTTAGAAGATACTTACCATTACATTCTTGACGAGCTCGAGGATGCAGTTGGTAAATTGGATGAAGGTGTGGATATGTCACCTGTAACTGAGTTTGATTATATGCTTGGGTTTGATGTGGTATTATGGAAAAAGTATGCAAATTCATTACGTTTAAGATTTGCAATGCGTTTGTCAGAAGCCGATAATGGGTACGCACAGACTAAATTTGAAAAGGCTGTTGCTGATGCTGGGGGTATAGCAGGTTTTGTGATGTCATTAGATGAAATGCCAACTGTCCCTGAAGATGGAGGTTGGAATGATTTGACTCGAGTAATGTCACGTCCTTGGAACAGACAGTATATGACAGCAACTATGTCTAATATTACTTTTGGTCTTGGCGGTGTTGAAAGTCGTAATTTACTCTCTGTAGATGGCGTAGCATTATCTAATCTTGATGAAGCTGTTTTTGATGACCACGTTAAATCTGTTCAGAGTTATTTAGGTTTGTATATGCCTGAAAATATTGCTACTGCAGTCAACGATCCTGCTAAAGGACACTTTTTCGACGGAATACCAGATAAATTAGATCCACGTATATGGAAAATGTTTGGGTTAGTTGGTTATGACGATGGTACAGTCATGTTTAGATATGATGATACTGGCGATGCTTACGATATTAAAGCATGGGATGAAAAGGAACCTGCAGATACAGTTAGGTTGAATTCTAGATATAGTTTTAACTCATGGACTAATGGTGATCATGGTGAAAAATCGTCGAGAACTGATAAATTATATTGGTCATATAACCAACCATGTAAATCTAAAGTATATCATGATGGTCCAACGGAAAGAGTTTGGTTTGGGAGTTGGGAAACATACTTCTTATTGGCCGAAGCTGCATCTTATGGTTGGAATGCTTTAGGTTCGGCCAAACAGCATTATGAAGAAGGTGTAGCTCAAAGTTTTGATTATCATGGATTGAGTCAGTTTGCTAGCGAATATGTATTGTCTGCTGAATATAATAGAGTTGGTACAAGTGTGAGTTTTGACCATACTGATGAGGCGGTTGATTATACCATTAATAATTATGACCCATATACAGAAACAGCAGGAACAACTACATACGAGTATCCGACTAATTTTGGTTTACCAACCAATAATGACGTTCTAACAAAAATTATCACTCAAAAATGGATTGCCAATTGTCCATGGGTTCCAATGGAAGCATGGAATGATCACAGAAGGTTAGGTTTGCCATTTTTCGTCAACCCCGCAGCTGAACGGTTATTACCAGATATGCCGAATGCCAATGAAACAACTATTTTGGAAAGTAGGAAGGAATTTTTCCCGCAACGTCTGAGATATCCTGTTTCATTACAAAATACGAATCCTGATAGTTATAATCAGGCACTTCAGTTCTTAGGAGGTGAAGATGACGTATTGACACCACTTTGGTGGTCGAAGAAGTAATTAAACTCATTATTCATTATAGAAAGGCTGGCAATTGTGTCAGCCTTTTTTTATTTTAACTACCTGACATTAATCATAGGTATAATTCAAATACCTTTCGCACTTTTGTTATTTAGAATAAAGATAGATAGGAACATAATTACACGCTAAAAAATACTGCATAATGACGATGATGAAAGCACTTGTAAAATCAAAAGCCGAAAAAGGTATTTGGTTGGAAGAGGTTAAGATACCAGAAATTGGGCCTAATGATGTGTTGATTAAAGTATCAAAATCTGCCATTTGTGGAACTGACCTGCATATTTATAAATGGGATGAATGGGCACAAAACACCATTCCTGTAGGCATGACAATTGGTCACGAATATGTGGGGCATGTGGCTCGGGTTGGAAGTGAAGTTAAGGAATTTAAAGAAGGTGATCGAGTAACAGGCGAAGGTCATATTGCTTGTGGTCATTGTCGTAATTGTCGTCGCGGACGCCAGCACATATGCGAAAGAACAGTTGGTATTGGTGTTAACATTGATGGCTC
Organism: Carboxylicivirga marina; assembly: GCF_016612505.1. Taxonomy (GTDB): domain Bacteria; phylum Bacteroidota; class Bacteroidia; order Bacteroidales; family Marinilabiliaceae; genus Carboxylicivirga; species Carboxylicivirga marina. The sequence continues at coordinate 118,587 of NZ_JAENRR010000005.1, read as the reverse complement.
ATTTGCCGAGTATGTTAAAGTACCTTCAGCCAATGTGATGAAGATTAATGCATCAATTCCTGATGAAGTATTGGCTATTATGGATCCGTTTGGTAATGCGACTCACACTGCATTATCATTCCCATTGATTGGCGAGGATGTATTGATAACAGGTTCGGGACTTATTGGTAGTATGGCTGTAGCTGTCGCTAAATTTGCAGGCGCTCGATATGTTGTTGCTACTGAAACTAACGAGTTTAGAGCCGAACTGGCACGTAAGATGGGAGCTACACGTGTAGTCAATCCAATCACCGAAAACTTACGCGAAGTGATGGATGATTTGGGTATGATTGGCTTTGATATTGGTTTAGAATGTTCTGGTGCTCCGGCTGCGTTTAACCAATTAGTAGAGCATATGTATAATTCAGGTAAAATCTCAATGCTCGGCATATTACCTTCATCAACACAAGTGGACTGGAACCGCATTATATTTAAAGGTCTTACCTTAAAAGGTATCTACGGACGTGAGATGTACGAAACATGGTACCACATGGAACAAATGTTAATGTCAGGACTTGATTTAACTCCAATTATTACGCATCAATACAGCATTAACGACTTTCAGAAAGGATTTGATGTGATGGAAGAAGGGAACTGCGGAAAAGTACTTTTAAACTGGAATTAATTAATTCGCACCATATAAATTGAAGGTAGCCGTTATGGCTACCTTTTTTTATATCTGCTTGTTTACATTTATTCTTAAATTTGGCAGATAATACGCTAAATATGGTAAAAGTTAAACTTTATATAATTGTTAGTTTACTCGCAGGTTCTCTAGTTGTAAACTCTCAGTCGTTGAAACAGTGGGGAGAACAGTTAAATAAGCTCGAGCAGAAAACAGATCCTAACAATAAACGTTTTGATTTGCTGGAATTAAGTAAAGGCTTAAAAGAAATATGGCGTGATGAAAATGATATCAATGAAGTTCTTCATCATACCAATAAGCTAACGGTATCTAAGTCGGCGGATAAAAAAATGACAATAGCCGCATTTGGTAATTCAACTTACCAAGGTGTTTTTCAACTTGAATGGCTGGTGCAGTATGATAATAGGATTTGGTCATTTTCGGAAAAATTTAATTATAACGGTTCTAAAAGCTCAAGTGACTTTACTTATACATTATCAGGTTCTGATGCAGATTTGTACAGTTTTCAAATAAATGATGGGAAACAAGAAATTGTGGATGCGATAGATGTTGTTACCAAATGTAAGTTTGAAGAATTGCAACAGATGCAAGGCAATGAGCAAAAGGATTCTTTAAATACGGTACTACTAAAACGATTAAACTTCCTATGGTCTGATAAAAGCAAGTTCGAAACATCTTTTAAGCAACTAAAAAGGATGAAGACTTTGATTTCGGATGATGAGAAAGTGAAAATATGCACCTATAATATTCAAAAGGAAGGCTTTAATCAGTTGTTTTATGGAGCCGTAATTCTAAATGATGGTGATTTAAAGGTTATACCATTAAACGATACGTCGCCTAAGATTAAATCACCAGAGCGTTCAACACTGTCTGATAAGAAATGGTATGGTGCTATCTATCTTGATTTGATACAAAATCAAAGTGGCAACAAAACTTACTATACGCTGTTGGGCTATAAAGGTCACGGAGAATTTGTAAAAACAAGGGTGATTGATGTATTGATTGTTCAAAATGGGCGCTTACGTTTTGGTGGCCCTATTTTCAAATCTGATAGAATTACGCGTAATCGCCTGGTGTTTAAATATTCAGCAAAAGCTACCATGATGGTGCGTTATGATTCTCGTGAAAAAATGATTGTATTCGATAATTTGGCACCAACAGAACCAATGTTCCGAGGTGTTTATCAATATTATGGGCCCGATTTTTCATATAACGCCCTGAAATTTACAAAGGGTGTCTGGCAATTACGAAAAGACGTCGACCTTCGAAACCCAAAGCTGAATTAACAGATTAAGCTATGACAGATTTTAAACATTTTGTGGAGCAGTTTGCCGACTTAAGAATTTTGCGATATCAGATTCCTGGTTTCAGTGAGTTACCACTCAAAAAAAAACTATATATCTACTATTTATCTGAGGCAGGCCTTTGTGGACGAGATATCATTTGGGATCAGAATTGTGAGGCTAACCTATGGATTCGTAAGGTTTTGGATAAGTTGTATTGTGTGGTTGATAGTAATAGTGATGGCTTTGGTAAGCTTGAGGAGTTTTATAAACGTGTTTTATTCGCCAATGGCATTCATCATCATTATAGTACCGATAAATTACAGCCGAATTTTGCTGCCAATGAGCTTAATAATTGGATTAATTATTTAAGTGCGGATGATGTAAAGGAACTACAATGTGATTCCATTCAGGATATTGTAAAAAAAACAGTGAAGTTGCTGTTCGATAATCAATATCTTAACAAAATGGTGTGTCAGGATGAGGGCAAAGATTTGATTATTAATTCGGCCAATAACTTTTATAAAAACATTAATCAGGCCGAAGCTGAGGATTTCTATAAGTCAAAGTTAGAAGCAGAAGATCTTGAGCCTGTTTCATATGGATTAAATTCTCGATTAATAAAATCTAACAATAAAATCTCAGAAGAAACATACTGTATTAATGGTAAGTATTCCAATTCAATAGAAAAAATCACCTATTGCTTAGGTAAAGCTGCAGAAGTGTGTGAAAACAAACAGCAAAAAGCATTGATTAATACCTTATGCAATTATTATCGTTCAGGCGATTTAACTCTATTTGATGAGTACAGTATTGAATGGATAAAAGAGCAATCTGGCGAAGTTGATTTTATCAATGGTTTTATCGAAGTGTATGGCGATGCGCTTGGTTACAAAGGTGCCTGGGAAAGCCTGGTAAACATTAGCGATAAAGAGGAAACGGAAAAAGTATCAATCATAAGCGATCATGCTCAATGGTTTGAAAATCATTCTCCTGTTTTGGCAGATCATAAAAAAGAAACGGTGAAAGGTGTTAGCATGAAGGTAATTAATGCCATCATGCTTGGTGGCGATTGCTATCCGGCATCACCATTGGGTATTAATCTTCCTAATTCAGAATGGATTCGCGAAAAACATGGTTCTAAATCTGTTTCTTTACAAAATATAAGTCAGGCCTATGAAATGGCGTCCTTGACTTCAGGAGTGGTGGAGGAATTTGCCTTCTCTACAGAAGAAATTAAACTGCATAAACAATATGGCGCCATTGCAGATAATTTACATACGCATTTGCATGAGTGTTTAGGACACGGTTCAGGTAAATTAGAATCAGGTATTCGTTCAGATGATTTAAAAGCTTATGGTTCGGTTATTGAAGAAGCGCGTGCCGATTTATTTGGCCTTTATTTTATGGCTGATAATAAAATGTTGGAGTTAGATCTGGTTCCAGATATGGATGTTTATAAAGCACAGTATAACTCATATATCCGAAACGGTTTAATGGTTCAGTTGGCTCGAGTTAAGCATGGCGCTAATATCGAACAGACGCATATGCGCAATCGACAATTGATAAGTTCGTGGGCCTTTAAAGAAGGAGCTGGTGAGAACGTTATTGAGCATGTATCAAAGGATGGTAAATCGTATTTTAAAATAAACGATTACAGCAAGCTTCGTAAGCTATTTGGAAAGCTATTAAAGGAGGTGCAACGTATAAAATCGCAAGGAGATTACGAGGCCGCCAGAGAACTCGTTGAGCAATATGGAGTAAAGGTAGATAGTACTATGCATAAGGGCGTGCTAGAACGGTATGCTAAACTAAAGATTGCCCCGTATTCAGGTTTTTTAAATCCTAAGTTATCACTCCTTAAAGATGATGATGATTCAGTTATTGATGTGAGTATTGATTATTCTGAAGGGTTTATTGAGCAAATGCGTCGTTATAATCGAGAGTATAGTTTTGAACTTTAACTGGAAAATCCAGCATAGTGATTGGCAATAAGTAGGAGGCGAAGTGTTTGACGTTTTGTATCTGTGATCTATGAACCCAATGTGTTAAGATTATTCCAATATAAACATTACTTTTGCAGCATTACACAATAAGGGAATCAGGTGTAAGGCCTGAACTGTACCCGCAGCCGTAATCCGCACCTTTAGTCAGGAACTTTGTTGTAATCATCCACTGTTAATTTCGATTAATGGGAAGGAGCAATAAAGAAGGAAAGTCGGAAAACCTTGTGCGTAATGCTATTCAAACATAAATCTTTCGGGAGAAAAAGAGATGGTTAAAATATCGACATTACTATTCGCTGCATTACTACTTCTATTTGGGTGTCAGTCAAATAACAAAGGCAATCAAGAACGACTTTCTGTTGCTGAGCCTGATAGTATATATCAACCAAAATACGCTAAAGGTTTTCTTATAAAGTATTATGATGGATACCGACAGTTGGTACTAAATGACCCTTGGGGTGATAAAACTAAATTTGAAAGCATTGCCCTGGTTGAAACGGCTGAGTTAAAAGCAAAACTCCAACAAACGAATGATTATGTGTTGGATTATCCGGCCATTAAATGGATTGCGCTTTCATCTACGATGGTTAATTATGCCGATAAGCTTGAAATGAAAAATACTATTTCGGCAGTTGCTGAGCCTCAGTATATTTCCGATGACTTTATTCAAAGCAGTATTGAAAAAGGCAGCATTCGTAATGTAGGAATGGCTGTTGCGCCTGATATTGAAGTGGTGGTCGATGTCGAACCAGATTTTATGATGGTATCTCCATTTAAAGACAATCATTTTTCGGCCATAACAAGTGCAGGCATTCCAGTTGTAACCAATGCCGATTACCTAGAACATACACCACTTGGACGTGCCGAGTGGCTCGTGTTTGTTGGGGAGTTGCTTGGTAAAGGCGAAAAGGCCAAACGTCAATTTAATGCCATTGAAAGAGAATATCTGGCAGTTAAAAAATCTGTACAAAACATCTCAATACGTCAATCGGTTTTTACCGGGCATATCTATCAAGGTATATGGTATACGCCAGCTGGTGAAAGTTATATGGCTAATTTCTTTAACGATGCGGGCTTTGATTATATATATAAGGATACCAAGGGAACAGGATCGTTGTCGCTCGATTATGAAACAATAATTGACAAAGCCGAACATACCGATTGTTGGGTTTTGATTATTAACCATCCACTGGCGATTAGTTATACCGAAATTGAAAAGATCGATAAACGTTACACCGATTTTGAAGCATTCAAAAGTGAGAACATGGTGGTGACCAACGCTTCGCACTCATTGTATTTTGAAAAAGGACTGCTGCAACCGCATATAGTGCTTGCAGATTTAGTTGATGCTGTTTATCCAGGAATTATAGAAAACCACAAAGCGATTTACTTTCATAAATTAGATAAAAAGTAATGGAAGAGCATCGGTATAAATGGATCATGGGTTTTGTGCTGTTGGCAACACTTGTTCTGGTATTGTTCCTCCTAAATATTGGTGTTGGTTCTGTAGCTATCCCATTTGAAGATATTTTAAAGGTACTGTTAGGTGAAGAGGCATCACGGAATGCCTATAATTCAATTATTCTTAAATCACGATTACCACAAACCATAACTGCTGTTTTGGCAGGTGCTGGCTTAGCAGTGGGAGGCTTGCAAATGCAGACACTATTTCGAAATCCTCTAGCCGGACCATCTATACTTGGTATTAGTAGTGGAGCTGGTTTGGGTGTAGCATTAGTTTTGTTGTTTGCCGGTAATGTACTTGGTGTAAGTATCAGTGGTTATGGTTTATTAGGGCATATGACAGTTGTTGGAGCTGCATTTCTTGGTGCCTTCCTTATCTTGTTGTTAATCGTATTTTTTGCACAGGCCTTACGCGATAATACCATTCTTCTGATAGTTGGAATTATGGTTGGTTATGCCGCTTCTGCCATTATTGGTGTTATGAAGTTTTACAGTCCGAAGGAAGATGTTCATGCCTATGTCATTTGGGGCTTGGGAAGTTTTTCGAATGTCACTTGGGAGCATCTTATAGTATTAATCCCGGTTGTGCTTATTGGCTTACTATACAGCTTAATGCTTATCAAACCCTTAAATGTGCTTGTTTTAGGTGAAAACTATGCCGAAAACCTTGGGATAAATATCAAACATACACGTTTAGCCATATTGTTTTGTACAGGATTACTAACAGCATCTATTACCGCCTTTTGTGGGCCAATTGCATTCTTAGGTCTGGCAGTGCCCCATTTAACCAAAGGCTTGTTTAGAACCAGTAATCAAAAAGTACTCTTACCAGCTGTAATAGTTGCTGGTTCGGTATTGGCCTTATTTTGTAATTTAATTGCCCGATTACCTGGTTTTGAAGGTGCGCTGCCTATTAATGTAGTTACGGGCTTAATAGGTGCACCCATTGTTATATCGGTTATTATCAAACGTCGCAAATTAAATATGAATGGATAACACAGCACTATTAGAATCCGTTAATTTGGCCGTTGGATACAATCAGGGCAGTAGCAGGCAATTGGTTTTGCATAGCAAAATAAACGTGCAATTACATCGAGGTGAGTTTGCCTGTTTATTGGGGCCTAATGGAGCTGGTAAATCAACGCTTATTAAAACCCTAAGTGGTTTTATTCCAAAAATATCAGGTAATGTTTTGGTTGATGGTACACATTTGGAATCATACAAGCGTAATCAATTGGCCAAGGTGGTGAGTGTAGTATTGACCGAAAAATTACAGGTCTCTAACATGACGGTGTTTGATTTAGTGGCGCTGGGGCGAACGCCTTACACCGATTTTTTTGGCACCATTGGTAAACATGACAAGCAACTGGTGATGCAGGCGATAAATGATGTTGGTTTGCAGGGTTTTGCCAATCGTCAATTGGTGTGTATGAGTGATGGTGAGCGACAAAAAGCGATGATAGCAAAAGCTTTGGTGCAGGATACGCCGTTAATTATTCTGGATGAACCTACCGCCTTTTTGGATTTACCTAGTAAGATTGAAATTGTACAATTGCTTAAAAAATTAGCTGAGGAAAAACAAAAAGGTATTTTGCTTTCAACGCATGATTTAGACCTGGCGCTTCAATTGGCCGATAAAATATGGTTATTGGGTCAAGGGCGAGAACTGGAATCAGGCATCCCTGAAGATTTGGTGTTGGCAGATGGCTTTCGTCGCTTCTTCGAAAAAGAAGGCATTCTGTTTGATAATGAGCGTGGTTCATTTAAAGTACAGCAAAAGCAATTAAAAGCCATTCGGGTTGTTGGGGCTGGAATTGAATACAAATGGTTAAGTCATGCCCTTAATCGCAAGGGCTATCAAACAACAGAAACAGAAGGTGACTATCCGCAAATAGAAGTTGATAAAGAAGCCAATAAAGCATATGTTCTTCACCAAACAGATGGAAGTAAACATGAGTTGAGAACCATTGAGGATTTACTAGAACAGATTACCCTGGATTGATTCATTGTTATATTCAAGCTTACAAAACTATCGCCGAATGATTCGGCATTACCACCAAAGCATTCAGAGATAGCTCCAAGCTCTTCAGCGACGCCTCCGAATCATTCAAAGGCACCTCTGAGGCTTGCGAAACTGTCGCCGAGTCGTGCGGCGGTACCTCAGAATTGTATAGAGACACCTTTAAACTCTTCGACAACGTCTCAAAAACATTCAGAGATATCTCTATGGCATGCAAAAGTACTTCCGAATTATTCGGCACTGCCGATGAATCATATGGAGATACCTCCAAGCTCTTCAGCAACGTCTTCGAAACATTCGGAGATATCTCTATGGCTTACGAAAGTACCTCCGAATCATCAGGCGATGCCTCTAAGTCTTTCGTAAACTATTTTTATGTCGATGCATTTCACTCTAAAACTTTGCCTATTAAAACTCTGTGTCTCTAAGCCTCTGTGCTTATTTTCTTACATCATAAATCATTCATCATAAATCTCTAATTCATTTTCTCTGCCAAAATTTCAACCCACTGTCACCTCATGCTGTCGCTTTGTCACACATTGACTAATGGCACAGCCTTTGATAACTTTGTGCCGTTAATTTGAAAGTTAAAAACATAAATATTTGTAACGATGCAAAAAGGACATATTGGGGTTACTACGGAGAACATTTTCCCAATCATCAAAAAGTATCTTTATTCAGATCATGAAATTTTCTTGCGCGAATTGGTTTCCAACGCTGTAGATGCTACTCAAAAGCTAAAAACATTAGCTTCGGTAGGCGAATTCAAAGGTGAAATTGGCGACGCTCCTGTTCGTATTATTCTTGATGAAGATAAAAAGACCATTACAATTTCTGACCGCGGTGTCGGTATGACATCTGAAGAGATTGATAAGTATATTAACCAAGTTGCTTTCTCTGGGGCTAATGAGTTTCTGGAGAAATATAAAAAGGATGCCAATGCCATTATAGGTCATTTCGGTTTAGGTTTCTACTCATCGTTTATGGTGTCTGAAAAGGTCGAAATCATTACCAAATCCTTCCGCGATGATGCACAAGCTGTTAAGTGGAGTTGTGATGGTAGTCCTGAGTACACACTTGAAGAAGTTGAAAAAGAAGATAGAGGTACTGACATTGTTCTTTACATTGATGAAGATAATAAGCAGTATGCAACAAAAGGCGAGATTGATGGTCTTTTGAAAAAGTATTGTCGTTTCTTGCCGGTAGAAGTAGTGTTTGGTAAACAAACAGAGTGGAAAGATGGTAAGGAAGAGCAGACTGATAAAGACAATGTGGTTAATGAAACGAAGCCACTTTGGACGCGTACGCCTTCTGAGTTAAAAGATGAAGATTACAACAAATTCTATCAGGGTTTATACCCAATGACTGATGAGCCATTATTCAACATTCATTTAAATGTAGATTATCCGTTTAACCTGACAGGTGTTCTTTACTTTCCAAAATTGAAGAACAATGTAGAGGTTCAGAAGAATAAGATTCAGCTTTATTGCAACCAGGTTTATGTAACCGATTCAGTTGAAGGAATTGTACCTGAATTTCTGACATTGTTACATGGTGTTATCGATTCTCCAGACATTCCATTGAACGTATCACGTTCATATCTGCAGAGCGATGGTAATGTGAAGAAAATTTCGAGCCATATCACCAAGAAAGTTGCTGACCGTTTAGAAGATATTTTCAAAAAAGATCGTGAAGGATTTGAAGCCAAGTGGGACGATTTGAAGATTTTCATTGAGTATGGCATGTTAACAGAAGAGAAGTTCTACGATCGAGCTAAGAAATTCACTTTGTTGAAGAATACTGATGGTAAATGCTTCACTTTTGATGAGTATGCAGCCATCATTAAAGATAACCAAACCGATAAAGATGATCAGTTGGTTTATCTTTATGCAACGGATGTTGATGCTCAATTTAGCTTTATTGAAGCAGCTAAAAACAAAGGTTACGATGTAATTGTACTGGATGGTCAGTTAGACAGCCACTTTGTTAATCACCTGGAAAGTAAATTTGAGAAGTCTCGCTTTGTACGTGTAGATAGTGATATTGCTGAAAAGTTAATTCCAAAAGCTGAAAACCTTGAGTTAAAATTAACTGAAGCACAGAAGCAAGACTTAACTAGCATCTTTAGCTCACAAGTGCCAAACGTTGATAAGAAAAACTTCATTGTAACTTTTGAAGCATTAGAAGAAACAGATTCGCCAGTGATGATTACGCAGCAGGAGTTTATGCGTCGTATGAAAGAAATGAGTGCATTAGGTGGTGGCGGTATGAACTTCTATGGTGAAATGCCTGATAGCTACAACTTGGTTGTAAACGGTAATCACCCATTGGTTAACCGCATCATCGAAGATGAAGAAAAAGAAGTAGGAGAGAAGGTATCATCTTTACGTCATAAGATTGAAGGTTTAGACGGTAAGCGTGCTGAACTGGAAAAGGCGAAGGAAGGCAAGAAAGATGAAGAAATACCTCAGGCCGATAAAGATGAGTTAGATGATATCAATAAGAAGCTGACTGAGTTGAATGGTAAAAAAGATGAAGAATTAGCTTCGTTTGCATCATCCAATAAATTAGTTTCTCAATTAATTGATTTAGCACTTCTCTCTAACAATATGTTGAAAGGAGAAGCCTTAACGAAGTTTGTTAAGCGTAGTATTGACCTAATTTAAAAGGTAATCATAAATGCAGGAGAAAAGCTCGAAACGTATGTTTCGGGCTTTCTTTTTTTTGTTATACTTATTTCTGGTTGAGGTTTAACTACTCATTGAGTATGTAGATTCGTAAAACTTCAGTATAGCTTTTAATTCCGCCTGTTTTCCTTAACATCATTTAACAAAATAAGATGCTTGTCATGAATTATAAAAGCTTATAAATCCCAGTATTTATCTATTTTTGCGCCGCTTTTAATAGTAAGCGCGTATTTACTTAACCTTATGAGTAGAATATGACGCACACGAAATATTCTAAAAACCAGAAAAAATGGAACAAAAAGTTTTCATCGCTAAAGATGTAACAACTAATCCGGCTCCTCTTGGACTTGCCGGTTTCGGACTAACAACAATCCTATTAAACCTGCACAATGCTGGTTTGTTTGGTCTGGATACAATGATTATGGGTATGGGAATCATGATGGGTGGTTTAATTCAGATTCTTGTAGGCATGCTTGAATGGAAGAAAAACAACATGTTTGGTATGATGGCCTTTAGTTCATATGGCGCATTTTGGATTTCGTTAGTGTTTATTTGGATATTCCCAAAAATGGGATTAGGTGAAGCTCCTTCAGCAACAGCAATGGGCTATTACCTTACAGTGTGGGGTATTTATACTGTTGGTTTTTGGGTTGCTACCTTCAAAATGACCAAAACTATGATGTTTTTGTTCGCAACTGTTGTAGTGTTATTTGCTTTATTAGCGATAGCCAATTTTACTGGTAGTCACTTGATTCATACAATAGCTGGCATAGAAGGGGTTATTTGTGGTGCAACAGCTCTATACATTTCAATAGGTACATTACTCGTTGAAGTGTATGGAAAGCAAATATTGCCAATGCCTTACTAATATTTATCTTGGTACAATTATAGTGTGTTAAATATGCACACTATTAAAGCATATTATCATAGTATTTCAATAATAAGAGGGATTCCTTAATAGGAGACCCTCTTTTTTTTGAAATACTTTGGTACTTTAGCAATAACAAAAGCCATAAGCATGTCAAATAATAAGTTCCAGAACTTCTTCGTAAGCATTGTTGTTCCAACGTTTCTTACCGTAATTCTATTCGTTATTTCATTGTACTTTATTTTTATTCCTGCCTATGAAAGTGCTATTATGAATAAGAAGAAGGAAATGATATCTGAACTTACTAATACGGCCTGGAGTTTATTTGAAGAATATGAGAATGAATACAAAAAGTCTAATTTAAGTAGGGAAGAGGCACAGATTCAAGCTATTGCTCGTGTTTCGGAAATTAGATATGGTAATGAACGTAAAGATTATTTTTGGATTATTAATCAGGAACCAAAGATGATAATGCATCCATATCTTCCTGAACTTGTTGGTAGCGACTTAAACGACTATAAAGATGCCAACGGCAAAAAACTATTTGTCGAAGCAACGAAAGTGGTTGAGGATGATAGTAATGGCTTTATTAACTACATGTGGCAATGGAAAGATGATGCGAGCCAGATTGTGCCAAAATTATCATACGTTAAAGAATTTGAGCCCTGGGATTGGATTATTGGAACGGGCATTTATCTGGATGACGTAGAAGCAGAAATAAAAACACTTAAAAGTAGGTTGCTTCGAATATCATTACTTATTTCATCAATCATTACGCTTATTCTTTTGTTTGTTATCAGGCAAAGTCATTTGATTGAGCGTAAAAGAATGAGGTTGACTGATGAATTGCGTTTATCACAACAGAAATACAAAACACTGGTTGACGCTTCAACGGAAGGTACTATCATGTTTTTACAAAAGAGAATTATTTTTTGTAATTCTAAATTCAGCGACTTATCAGGATACGATACCTATGATATTCAGCAAAAGAATCTCTCAGATTTGTTTACCATTAATTGGGAAGACATTAAAACATCTCTGATTAATAATAAGGTTTCTGCATCAATTGAAACAGATTTGCTTTGTTCTAATGGTGTCAGGAAAAATGTAGTTATTGCTGTTTCCCAGGTTAACTACAATAATCAGGATGGTTACATCATTATTCCCAAAGAAGTATCGCAGAAAGTTAGGCTTGAGAAGGAAGCTGAAAAACTGGCAAGCGAGCTGCAAACATCGCTATTGTTAATGAAGCAACCCATTAAACCTTTAATTCGCGAATTAATAAGTTGTTCACCCAATACAAGTGTTAAAGAGGTAGCTCATCTTATAACGAAAAAGAAATGCCATTATATGTTCGTGAAGGATAAAGGGTATTTAATGGGTGTTATAACTGATAGCGATATCAGGAAAAGAGTGTTAGCTAAGGATAAAAGTATAAATATACCTGCAGCACAAATAATGACAGCGCCAATTGTCACAATTCCGGAGAATGCACTCTTATATGAAACGCATTTGCAGTTTAATCGCGAAGAAGTTACTTCACTTGTTACGCTCAGTGATGAGAATGAGTTCACAGGCTTTATTACCTATCACGATGTTACAAGCATGCAACAAAATACGGTAGGGTATCTTATAAAAGAAATAGCCATCGCCGAAACAAATGAAGAGTTAATCGATATCCATAAAAAGGTGCCTGTGCTGGTAAATGCTTTGGTTCAAAGTGGTGATAATACGGCCAATATTACGCGTATAATTACCTCAATTACTGATGCTATAACAAAACGAATTATTGAATTGGGCATTGAGAGAGTAGGGGAAGCTCCATGTGCGTTTGCTTTTATTGTATTAGGAAGTGAGGGCCGCATGGAACAAAGTCTGAAAACGGATCAGGATAATGCGATTATATTTGAAGATGTGCCGGATGAGCTTCTACCAAATGTTAAAATATATTTTGAGGAATTAGGCGATTTTATCTCGGATTCGTTAAATAACTTAGGCTATAATTATTGCACCGGTGGTATTATGGCCAGTAATCCTAAATGGAATCAACCATGGTCGGTCTGGAAGAACTACTTTGAGAAATGGATTAATAGTAACGATATAGAAAGTGTTGTAGAAGCAAGCATCTTTTTTGATTTACGAGGTATTTATGGTAGCCATGAACTGGTTGATTCATTAAAAAGCTATATGCTCGATGAAGTACGAAATAAGAAGCAGTTTTTGTTTAATATGGCACAATCAGTAAGTAATTATAAGTCACCAGTTGGTGTGTTTGGGAATATTGTTGGCAATAATTTATCGTCTAATAACAAAAGTATTGATGTTAAAATGATATTAATGCCTGTAATAAAGTTCTCAAGATTATATACATTAACATACGGCTTTGATGAAACGAACACTTTAGCACGAATTAAAAGGCTATACGAAGAAGAACACATTCCTAAAATTATGTATGAGGAATTAAGTTTGTCCTATAATTACCTGATGCAGCTACGTTTCAGATTTCAGGCAGCAGATCAGCTGAAGGGTAGTGAGCCCAATAATAACATTGATATTGAAGAGTTGACTCAAATCGAAGTTGGAACATTGAAAAAAGTCTTTTCGGAAGTTAACTCAATTCCTTCAAAAGTAAATGCCGATTACAAGAGCTTTTAAGAAAGAGATAAGTGATTGAAAAGATTTAAAGAGGGAACGAATTCGTTTCCTCTTTTCGTATTATATACTTGAATCATTCGGTTTGTAAACAAACAACCCTTGTGTTTGACTCAGTTTAAATAAAATCTACATAAAGAAATTATATAAAATAATATCACTACTCGATAGTGGATGACCACTATCTTAAAGGATTGTTATGCTTTGATACATAGTTATGTATAACTCTTGTCGAATCTGACGTATATCGATTATGGATATTTAATATTAAAGCGTTATTGGTTATTAGTAATTTAATCATAAGTATAATACTTCTTTAGTGTATTCATAGTCAATAGATAGTCGTAAATTTTAATCATTTGCTTTGCGAAATGATTTTGTTAGTTTTGCACCGCTTTAACCAATCATTGTAAACCTGTTGTCGTTTCTTTTTGGTAAGAAGATTAATAAAGATATAGTTGAAAATGGAAAACAAGCAACGCTCATACAAAGAGCAAAGAAAAAACTCTAAAGAATTTAATAACAGAACTGAGTATCTGGAACACGAATTAACCATTATGAAATTCAGAAAATGGCGACTTAATTTGCCATTCAGGGATTTTAGTTTTGAATTAGAAGATTTAGTGCCGGCATTAGCCGCTACAATTGGTAAGGTAGTGATGGTAACGGCAATGGTGGCAGCATTTGCTGTGCAATTTGGATTGGCTCCTGAATTTGTAGCCGAAAATGTTCGTTTTGAATTATTGATTGCGGGAGGTATTTTCGTTATTTTATTTTCTGCTATACTTAATCCGAATGCTAACCTGGCGGGTACTCATGGTCCAATGATTCCCTTAATTCCTATAATTGCAGCAGCCGGCGGACACCCTCTAGCATTAGGCGTGTTAATCGGTTTCTTTGGTCTGCTTTTAAGTATAACTAAAGGAGGTTCAAAGTTAATGACCCTTACTGGTGTTGGAGTACGTGGTGGACTTTTAATATACCTTGGTGCTGTTGGTTTAATTGGGCAGATAGGTAAATTTAATGGCTGGGCCGAAGCCAGTGGTGTAAGTACAGTTTCTTTCGTAGTTATTGGTATTACCATTATAATATATGCATACCTCGCTCGTATCGGTAAACGTTGGTTAGCTATTCCTTTGTGTTCCGCCATTGCAGGTATTGTTGCCTTCTCAATGGGAGCTGATTTTGCTTTTACCACAAAACCCGGATTACCACATATGAATCCATTTTGGTGGTGGGGTGAAACTACTGGTTGGCAATTAGGATGGCCAAATTTGCAACACTACATTGCAGTAATTCCTTTTGCGATTTTAGCAGTAGCTATGTGGTCGCCTGATTATTTAGGGCACCGTGTATTTCAGGAGATGAACTACCCTAAGCAGGCAAAGAATGTATTGATGGATGTTGATGATACCATGACTGTGGCTTCCATTCGTCAGGCAATAGGAGCTTTTCTTGGTGGAGGTAATATCGCATCTTCGTGGGGAACCTACATGATTCCTGCAGCAATAGCAAAACGTCCGATTCCTGCTGGTGCAATTCTTACAGGTATCTTATGTATCTTGGCTGGGGTTTTAGGTTACCCAATGGATTTAGCCATGTGGGAACCTGTATTGCGTATTGCATTAATTGTTGGTGTATTCTTGCCGTTGCTTGAGGCTGGTATGCAAATGATTCAGAAACAACAAGATTCGTTAAGTGCAGGTACTTGTATTTTTGCAAGTGCATTGGTAAACCCAGTATTTGGTTGGGCTCTAACGATGCTGTTAGATAACTTAGGATTAATTGGTGATCGTGAAAGAGCCAGCAAACTTAGTTGGACTGAGAAGCTTGTTATTCCTAGTGTAATGTTTATTGTTTGTGTAGTTGCATTAGGTTTAGTGGGGCAATTACCAGGTATTAAAGGAATATTCTAGATATTAGCAATCATTATATATCAACGCTCAAACGAAAGTTTGGGCGTTTTTTGTGTTCGCTAAAATGGTCATTCCAAATTGGTAATTATAATAGTGTTAAACTATTCTCACAGGTTTATAGGATTTTGTTGTAGATTTTCTGATGTTTCGAAAATGGTCTACTCTTCGGTTTCAAACGATATGTTTTTTTGATAAACCAACCTAAAACAAACTTTAATGGTAAGGATTGCACTTATGAATAATTTAAATTTGTAGTCTAAACTTTACTCAAACTATGAAACATTTAGAAAGTGCTTTTAAAGGAGAAAATGAATGGTGGAAATACCTTTTAATGCTAACTATTATTCCCTTTTTTGCGCAATTGCCAGCTGCTATTCCTTTTTTGATTGCTCGTGCCATCACTGATTTGCCTGAAGGTGTAAAAGAGGAGGATGTCTCATTAATGCTTCCTGAAACCTATGGTTTAAACTCTTCTGTAGGCTTAGCTCTGATGGTGTTTGTATTTATTTGTATGCTCATTGCTTTTGTGGTACTATATAAACCTTTTCATGGGCAGAGCTTTAAAAACGTATTAAACGGTACAAATACTATTCGCTGGAGAAGGATAATTATTGGGTTTGCTGTATGTTTTGTTGTGGAGGCATTTTTCCTGGTTACAGACTACTATTTGAATATCAATGATTACGAAATGCGACTTAACTGGGATGCATTAATTCCATTGGCCATTGTTTCGTTTCTGTTAATTCCTTTTCAGTCAGCTTATGAAGAAATCATGTTTCGAGGTTACATTGCAAGGGGAGTGGCCAGACTCACTAGAAATCGCCTGGCAGTAATAATTATTCCTACCATATTATTTGCCTTACTTCATGCTTTTAACCCTGAAGTTGATAAACATGGCTTTTGGATGATGATGCCATTTTACGCCATAGTCGGATTGAGCTATGCGATAATTTCGGTATTGGATGATGGCATTGAAATCGCCATTGGCTTGCATGCAGCTAATAATGTATTTTCAAGTGTTTTTGTAACTACAGAAGATAGTGCTTTAAAAACCGATGCACTCCTGTTTTTGAAAGAGGTTAATGTTCCAGAAGAAATACTGCCTTTCATAATAGTTCAGGTCATTATTTTTGCTGCGATTGCCTTTAAATATCGATGGAAGATAAAAACCTTATTCACTAAAATTGAAGTCGGGAAGGTTTAATGTTAGTGATTTAGTACCGGAATTTCTTGAATTGTTATAACATCAAAAATGCCTTCTGAAATTGAAGGCATTTTTGATGTTATTGTTTAGATGATTACCATTGTTGCTCCGTAGCCATATTCCTGAAAAGAAGCATCCTGATAAACGTGGTTTTTATAATGGCGATCGAGTAATTTGCGCACTTCTGTTTTAAGCTTGCCATTGCCAACTCCGTGGATGAAGACAAGCTTTCTGCCTCTGTTTTGGGCATTATCCAACATTACCTGCTTAAATTTATCTAATTGAATAGTGATGATTTCCCCATTGCTTAAACCTGCTGTTGAGTCAATTAGTTCATCAATATGTAAGTCTACCTCCAGTATAGAAGGCTCATCTCGACGAGCGTATTTTTTCTTCGGTACTTTAGCCTCTTTCTCCTTGATTACCTTATTAAATTCTTTATCAGATAAAGCATCCAGTTTGCGTTCAAATTCACCCTTAATAACCGGAAGCAGAACTGCTTTTTCGTGGTAGTAATCATTATCGGCAAAAACATTATCCTTTAAAAAGCGTGGTGCTTTAATTTTAATTACCTCCGAAACGGGCGGGATATTCTTATAGGTTTTACCTTTTTTATAAAGCGATAAATTAACTTGCCATTGACGATCATCTAGCTGCATAATAGCCAGTTTGTCCAAGGCCAGCTTAGTGTTTGGCTCAATTGTTCCATTGTAAAAAAGATCTAAATCGCCATCCTTACGTAAGTTGCTAATCGTATAAAAGATAAAGTAATTACTATCATTTATGGCTTGAATACGCAAATCACCTGATGCTTGCCCGGGTTTATCACCTTGAAGAAAAGCGATGTGAAATTGAGGATTTGAGTCATCACCAATTTCTTCGCTATATTCATAATTCTCTTCTGTCTCTTTTTCAGCACTTTCTTCTGCCTTATTAGTTGATGATTCGCTTTTAATAACCACGCATTCGCTTGTTAAAACAGGAACTTCAAAGCCATCCTGATCTTCCACAAATGCCAATTTGCCTTCAACTCTAATAACTGTTCCTCCACCATTGGTATCTAAAAAACGTACTGTATCACCTGCTTTTATCTTCATTCTTATCGTGTTTTTATTATACAATTTGAAAATATGCACCAACTTCTAATGCATTTTTGGTACAGATGAACAAAGTTAATTAAATTTGTCGCGCTAAAAATGGAGATGATGATAAAGCCAGATATATCAATCGGAGATTACACCTATAATTTGCCAGATGAGAGAATTGCTAAATACCCATTAGCCAATCGTGATGAATCGAAATTATTAGTTTATAAAGGTGGACGAATATGTGAGCAAAAGTTTCCTGATATATTAAAGGAGTTGCCAGAGTCGAGCATGTTGGCGTTCAATAATACAAAGGTGATTCGTGCCCGCTTAAAATTCCAAAAGGCAACCGGAGCCGAAATTGAAATATTCTGTTTGGAACCGTTGGCACCAGCTGAAGTTCAGATGGCTTTTGACAGTCGCAAACAAACGACCTGGAAGTGTATTGTTGGTAATGCAAGAAAATGGAAAAGTGGCGCTTTAAACAAAGAAGTTTGCATAAATGGCGTGTCGTTTGAATTATCCATCGTTAGGGGAGAGCGCATGGGCGATGCTTCTGCTATTAGTTTTAACTGGGAAAATGCTAATTTCTCGTTTGCCGAAATTATTGAAGAGATTGGCCTAACGCCTATTCCACCTTATTTAAATCGCGAAACGGAAGATATTGATAAAGATCGTTATCAAACTGTTTATTCTGAACACCAAGGTTCGGTGGCTGCACCAACGGCCGGACTACATTTTACCGGTGATATATTAAGAACCTTAGAGCAAAGAAATCATCCATTGCTTAATGTTACATTGCATGTTGGGGCGGGAACTTTTAAGCCTGTAAAGTCTGAAGTGATTGCCGAGCATGACATGCATACTGAGCATTTTGTAATTGAAAAAGTAGCTTTGGAACGATTACTTTCTCATAATAAAAAGCTTATTGCAGTTGGCACCACCTCGGTGCGTACTTTGGAGAGTTTGTATTGGTATGGTGTTCGTCTGTTAATGGGCCTACCAATAGATAATGGTGTCGAACAATGGGATGCTTATAATCTGAATGGAAATTACTCTAAAAAAGAGGCTTTTGAGGCTTTAATGAAATTTATGGAAACAAAAAAACTGTCGCACCTTGCGGGTAAAACAGCTATTATTATTGTTCCTGGTTATGGGTTTAAAGTGATAAATGGATTAGTTACTAATTTTCATCAACCACAAAGTACCTTATTGCTTCTAATTGGTGCTATCGTAGGAAAAGAATGGAAAACCATTTACGATTATGCTCTTGAAAATGATTTTCGCTTCTTAAGTTATGGCGATAGTTCACTCTTGATGATTGAGGAATAGTTTAATTAAAGAATGAATTGGCATACTGACAAACTGAAGAGTTGAGCTTATCTCAATTAAGCAAATTGTCAGTTATACAATTAAATCATATCAAACTTCACGCTTAGCAATTTCATCCTCTAAAATTTCTTCAATATCTGCTACGCAACTGCCACAAATGGTCGCAACGTCAGTCTCATCCTGAAGATCCTCGAATGAAGTAATATTCTTATCCTTAATTACTTTTACAATATCAGCCTTGGTGAGCTGCATGTGTCGACACACAAAGTCATTATCATCAAACATATATTCTATTTTAAAATCTATTTTCATTTATCTATGACATAACAGCATCAATTGATTTTTGTTGCCATTTATTATCTTCAAAAATACTTAAATACTGAGCGCCAGCATCTTTAATAGCTTTAAAGGCATTGTCAAACTCAGCCGTTAGCTCATCCGGATGGTGTGCATCAACCGAAATTGTTAATGGAATTCCCAGTTCAATACAGCGTTTGATAATTGCTTCATTCGGGAAAAAAGTAGGATATTTTCCGCGGTAAATACCTCTGGTATTAACTTCTATAATCGTATCGGTTTTGGCAATTACCTGTAATGTTTCATCGATAATATCCTTATACCAGAGTTCATCTTCATTAAAGAACCGACCTTTATTGTTCATAACGACCTTATCTATATGTGCAATAACATCTGGCTTTTGCGTTAGTACCATCTCTTGAATTTGCTTATAGTATTGCGTTACTCCGGCTTTAATATCTCCATCAAAGCAGGTATTTAGTCCCTTTTCATAATTCTCTGCTGGGCCATCAAGAAACCAAATTGCATCTTTTTGAGCATTTGAGACTAAGTGAACGGAGCCAATGATGTAGTCTAATTGACCCAGTTTTCGCCATGTATCAAATGGTATACTTCGATTTTGTGCTATAAAATCAGCTTCTAAGGAGCGATAAATTTTTAGTTTATTGCTGAATTTAATACGGCATCGCTCAAGCTCTCTAACGTACTCTTCCAAATTATGGAATTGCATGGCCCATTCGGTTTCAAAGGGTACGGGTGCGTGACTTGAGAACCCGACTACTATGAGGCCTTTTTCGATTGCTTCAATACATACCTTTTCAACGGATGTTTTTCCATCGCAAAAATTGGAGTGAGTATGGTAGCTAAAATATTGCATCTATACATTTTTAAGTTGCGTCAAAAGTGTTAATATTTTCTTAAAGCACCAATGATTAAACGATCCGTTTGAATTCAAATAAAGCAGTTCGTCTTTTTATGTGGATAGTCTTAAAAAACGTGTTATTTTTGTTCTTGCCTCATTTGTAATGGGGCCATACAAACCTTAAAGTTTGACAATAAAAATCGTTAAAGGATAGTTAAAGTTGCTTTGGCTTAACAAAAATTAACGAAATGGAAATATTCGAATTTAACAAGTTTGTGTTTATTTGAATGAAACGAAGAAAATAAATAGTCGAAAAATATAAAACAAGATAAATTAATAATTATGGAACAATCCGTAGATATAAAAGCAATAAACGAACGTATAAAGGAAGAAAGCTCTTTTGTTGATTTGTTAACAATGGAGATGAATAAAGTAATTGTGGGTCAGAAACATCTTGTCGAAGGCCTGTTAATTGGTTTATTATCTGATGGTCATATTTTATTAGAAGGTGTTCCAGGATTAGCAAAGACATTAGCAATTAATACTTTGGCAACCATTGTAGATGCTAAGTTTTCCCGTATTCAGTTTACGCCTGATTTATTACCGGCCGATTTACTTGGTACTATGATTTACAGTCAGAAGAAGGAAGAATTTATTGTAAAACAAGGCCCTATCTTCACAAACTTTGTATTAGCTGATGAGATTAACCGTGCTCCAGCAAAGGTGCAGAGTGCTTTATTAGAGGCCATGCAGGAGCGTCAGGTGACTATTGGTGAAACAACATACCCGTTGGAAGAGCCATTTTTGGTAATGGCTACACAAAACCCGGTGGAACAAGAAGGAACATACCCATTACCTGAAGCGCAAGTTGACCGTTTTATGCTTAAGCTGGTATTGGATTATCCTAAAAAGGATGAAGAACAAATGATTATTCGCCATAACCTGGCCAAGACATTTCCTAAAGCATCATGTATACTTAAACCAGAAGATATCATTCGTGCCCGTCAGGTCGTGAAAGATGTTTATATGGACGAAAAAATCGAAAAATACATTGTTGATATCACTTTTGCGACTCGTTATCCTGAGCAATATGGATTAGAGAAATTCAAGGATATGATATCGTTTGGGGCTTCGCCGCGTGCAAGTATTAGCTTGTCGATGGCATCAAAAGCCTTTGCCTTTATCAAGCGTCGCGGTTATGTTATTCCTGAAGATGTACGTGCTATTTGTCATGATGTACTACGTCATCGTATCGGCTTATCATATGAAGCGGAAGCGAATAATGTAACATCGGAGGAGATTATCAGCGAAATTTTAAATCAGGTTGAAGTGCCTTAAGCTATTGCTATAGATACAATGTAAAGACTTAGTCTTTCGTTCAAGCATAATTACTTGTTTAACTTCTAAACTGATTAGATTGGAAGCAACCGATTTATTAAAAAAAGTACGACAGATTGAAATTAAAACGCGTGGGCTATCTGCAAATATATTTGCAGGTGAGTATCATTCGGCGTTTAAGGGTCGAGGTATGACTTTTAGCGAAGTGCGTGAATATCAATATGGCGACGATATTCGTAACATTGACTGGAATGTAACCGCTCGCTTTAATCATCCTTATATAAAGATTTTTGAAGAAGAGCGTGAGCTAACAGTCTTGTTAATGATTGACGTTTCAGGTTCACGTGAGTTTGGTACATCATATAAGTTTAAAAAGAATGTAATTACTGAGATTGCAGCAGTATTGGCTTTCTCGGCAATTCAGAACAATGATAAAATTGGCGTTATCTTTTTTAGTGACAGGATAGAGAAATTCATTCCACCTAAAAAGGGACGAAAGCATATTCTTCACATTATTCGTGAGTTTATCACTTTTACCCCGGAGCATCGCGAAACCAATATATCAGAAGCTTTAAAGTACCTGACAAATGCCATTAAAAAGAGATGTACAACCTTTGTGATTTCTGATTTTATTGATGACGATTTTGAAGATGCTTTGAAAATTGCCAATCAGAAACACGATGTAGTGGCTTTAAAAGTATTTGACAAGCGTGAAACGGAGATTCCATCTATTGGAATGATAAAGCTAAAGGACGCAGAAACAGGCGAGTACTATTGGGCCGATACATCTAATAGAGCTGTTCGTGAGTCTTATAACAAATGGTGGCGAGAAACTGATGATGCAACACGTCGATTGTTTAGCAAGTGCGGTGTTGATAACGTATCTGTAAGCACAGATGAGGACTATGTGAAGGCACTCATTTCGTTATTTAAAAAACGTATATAATGAATAAAAATTCAACTATATATTGGCTAATGAGTTCATTTTTGATGCTCGTTTTATTGTGTAGCTCACATGGGATTAGTGCGCAAAATGTTACTGTATCGGCCAAAATGGATTCGACAATTATTTTTATTGGAGGACAAATTGACTTAAAGTTACAATTGAGCCAGCCTGAGGAATTAGAACTGGCATTTCCTCTATTGACCGATACCATAACTGGTAATATCGAAATTGTGCGAATGAATGACCTGGATACTCTTAGTAAAGAAAATGGTCGTTTGTTAATTGAGCAGAACTATAGAATTACATCTTTTGATAGTGGTTTACATTTTGTGCCGCCAATCGTTTTTGAACAAGCAAGTGAGAAATTAGGTCAGGTGATACAAACTGAACCAATGGCGTTAATGGTGGTCAATCCGTTTGAAGAGGTTGATCCACAAAAAGGGATTGTTGATATCAAGCGACCTCAGGATACACCTTTTCATTTGTCTGAGTTGTATAAATATTTGCCATGGGTACTAGGGCTTCTATTATTATCTGGAATTGTCACTTTTATCGCGCTAAAGTTTTTTGGCAAAGACGTTCCGGTTAGGATTTTTAAGAAGGAAGAGCCCATCATTCCTCCTCATCAAAGAGCTTTGGATGAATTAGAGCGTATTAAGCTTGAAAAACTGTGGCAAAGTAATCGTGTAAAAGATTATTACTCAGGTGTAACAGATACCTTAAGGCATTATATTGAGGAGCGATTTGAAATTGGTGCCATGGAACAAACCACCGATGAAATTATGGAATCATTCAAAGGTGTGGATGTAAGGGATGTTAAGTCAATTGAGAACTTAAAGCAAATATTATTAACAGCCGATTTAGTAAAATTCGCTAAGCACGAACCACTTCCTGATGAAAATGATCTAAGTATGATAAATGCTTACTTCTTTGTTAATCAAACAAAAGAAGAGGAGATGAAAACGCTTGAAGAGGAAAAGGAAGAGATGTTAAAGAGCGAACAAAACGAAGCAGTTAAGGAATAAAACAGCAAATGAAATGATGAATGATATAACATTTTCGCAACCATATTTTTTCTGGCTTTTGCTGATCGTGCCTGGCTACATTGCATGGTATGTCTGGAAGCAGAAAGGCATGCAAGCATCACTAAAGATTTCTACACTTAAAGGTTTTGCTAATGCACCTAAGTCAAATAAGGTGTACTTACGTCATCTGTTATTTGTTTTTAGGGTTTTAAGTATTGTCTTGCTAATTACTGTTTTGGCCAGACCTCAATCAAGCAATAATTTTCGAAATGAAATAACCGAAGGGATTGATATTATCATGGCGCTCGATATTTCGGGTAGTATGATGGCAGAAGACTTTAAGCCCAACCGATTGGAAGCTGCTAAAGATGTGGCTGCTGAGTTTATAAAAGGGCGACCTAATGATAAAATTGGTTTAGTTATTTATGCAGCTGAGAGTTTTACACAATGTCCACTAACGACCGATCATAACGTACTGCAAAACCTGTTCAAGGATATACAACTTGGATTATTGGAAGATGGTACAGCCATAGGTATGGGATTAGCAACAGCTGTGCAGAGGATTAAAGATAGTGAGGCTAAAAGTAAGGTCATTATCTTACTAACCGATGGTGAAAATAACCGAGGCGAGATAGCTCCAATGACAGCAGCTGAAATTGCGAAAACATTTGGTGTTCGAGTGTACACCATTGGAGTTGGTACGAATGGTATGGCACCATACCCGATGCAAACGGTGTTTGGTAAGCAGTATCAACAAATGGAAGTAAAGATTGATGAAGAACTATTGCAGGGTATTGCTGATATGACCGATGCAAAATACTTTAGGGCAACCGATAAGCAGAAGTTAGACGAGATCTATAAAGAGATTGATCAGCTGGAAAAGACGCGAATTGAAGTGCGCGAATACACTAAGCGTAAAGAGGAATATTGGTGGTTCGCAGCATTTGCAGGCTTATTTTTAATGCTTGAGATATTTATGAGAAGCACAGTTTTCCGTAATCTGCCATAAAGGCATGGGAAGTATTTAGTGTTGAATCACTCAGTATTTTTAATGATTATAAAGATTAATACAAATGAATATATTCAGGTTTGAACATCCAGATGCCTTATTTTTGCTGCTACTGATTCCGGTATTAGCATTTATACATCTCTACTTGGCAAAGAGGCGAAAGAAAGCTTTAGAGGCATTTGGAAATACCGAATTACTAACTGAATTAATGCCGAACGTATCGTTCAAGCGACCAACGGTAAAGTTTTACATTATGCTTTTTGCCTTTATTCTATTGATTGTGACCATTGCAGGGCCACAGTATGGTAGTAAGTTGCAAACTGTAAAACGAAAAGGTATTGAGTTGATTGTGGCGCTTGATGTATCAAATAGTATGATGGCGCAAGATATTGAACCAAATCGTTTGGAGCGAGCTAAAAGAGCTATTTCGCGTTTAATTGATAAGCTACAAAATGATAGGGTTGGCTTTATCGTTTTTGCGGGTGAAGCCTATGTGCAATTACCAATCACAACTGATTATCCATCGGCAAAGATGTTTCTGAATTCAATTAATACCGATATCGTAGGTAAGCAAGGAACAGCTATTGGAGCGGCAATTGATAAAGGAATTAAATCATTTACAACTCAAGAGGATATTAACCGTGCAATAATTGTGATTACCGATGGCGAAAACCATGAGGATGATCCAATTGCTGCTGCCGGTATGGCGGCCGAACGAGGTATTAAAATTTATACCGTAGGAATGGGATTGCCCAAAGGTGCTCCAATTCCAGTAACAGGAGGCCGTAGTAATGATTTTATGAAGGATAAAGATGGAAATGTTGTTATATCAAAATTGGATGAGAATACCTTACAGAAAATAGCAATTACAGGCAATGGGGCTTACATACCGGCTAATAATATTCGTAATGGCATCAATAATTTGGTTGATGAATTGGGTGAACTGGAAAAGTCAGAGCTGGAAGCTAAGGTATATACCGACTACAATGATCAATTTCAATATTTTGCGGCTTTGGCCCTATTGTTGATATTCATTGAGTTCTTGATATTAGAGCGTAAGAACCGACGTTTGAAACATATCAATATTTTTGAAGTGAAAGAAGAGAAAAACAAGTAAAGCTTTAGATGATGATGAAATTAAAATATATACTTTTTACCGCCATTGTTTTGCTTGGTGTATTTCAGGCAGAAGCTCAAAATGAGCGTCGTTTTATACGCAGCGGTAATAGTCATTTTGCTGATTCTGCTTATCTGGAGTCCGAAATTGAATACCGTAAAGCACTTGATAAAACAGGTGATTCTTTTGAGGGGCAATTTAATCTTGGCGACGCTTTGTTTAAGCAAGAGAAGTTTAATGATGCATTAGACCAATTTCAAATATTAGCTGGCACAGAAAAAGATCCCCAACGACTGGCTCAGGTACATCATAACATTGGTAATAGTTATTTCGCTATGCAAAAATACCAGGAGAGTGTAGATGCTTATAAAGATGCGCTGAGAAATAATCCGGAAGATAATGATACGCGATATAACTTAATTGCGGCTCAAAAAATGTTGCAACAGCAGGAGCAAGAGCAGCAGAATCAGGACCAGAATCAGGACCAGAATCAGGATCAACAGCAAAATCAGGATCAGCAACAAGAGCAGCAACAGCAGGAACAACAAAATCAGGATCAACAAGAACAGCAGCAAGATCAAAATCAGCAGCAACAACAAAATCAACAACAGCAGGAGCAACCTCAGGAGCAAATGTCAAAGGAAGATGCTCAGCGTTTATTAAATGCTATTCAGCAAGATGAGAACGAGTTGCAAAAGAAATTGAGGAAAGCGAAGGCTGCAGAACAAACTAAAACTGAAAAAAACTGGTAGAAGTACTATTTTTGCAAAAAAACATAATCTAACAATATGCGACAATTAATACTTTTCCTAACTCTATTTGTCACGAGCATTGTCAATGCACAAGCACAAGATGTGAGCTTCACCGGGCGAGCTCAGTCGGCAGTAGTTGCAGGAGATAAATTTAAATTAGTTTATACTCTCAATAAAGAAGGTAGTGATATTCGCTTACCTGCTTTACAGGATTTTCAGATTCTGATGGGGCCCAGTACTTCATATTCAACGAGTACTTCAATTGTTAATGGCAAGGTGAGCCGCGAAACGTCATATACTTTCACCTTTATATTAAAGGCACTTAAAGAAGGACAATATACGATACCTGCAGCGACTATTAAGGTTGATGACAAGAAAGTGAGTTCCAATGCTGTTAGTGTTAAAGTTGTAAAAGGAGAAGCTCAGGCACAGCAACAAAATCAGCAAACTCAAACCGCGGGTACTACGCCGAGCGATGATGATTTATTTATTCGTGTAACACCATCAAAAAAGAACTTGTATCAGGGTGAATCAATGGTGTTAACAACTCGAATTTATACAAAGGTTCAACTCGACGGATTATCAGATATTAAGCAACCAGAACTATCATCCTTTATTACACAAACATTGCGTGATCAGGAAGGCATAAAATGGACCATGGAAAATGTTAATGGTCGTACTTATAATGTTGGTACTTATGAGCAAAAGTTATTGTTTCCTCAAAAATCGGGGAAGATAACCATACAACCTACCGAAATTGAATTTATGGTTCGCCAGCGTGTGGCCCGAAACCGTTCGCGAAGTATATTTGATGATTTCTTTGAATCAAATTACCGAACAGTTAAAAAACGTGTTAAGTCAAAACCAATAACCGTTAATGTTAAGCCTCTGCCATCATCTAAACCGGATGGGTATACAGGTGGGGTTGGGCAGCTAAGCCTAAAGGCTAGTGTCAATAAGAATGACGTCAAAGTTAATGACGGTATTACTTTAAAAGTAGTGGTTAGCGGTACAGGAAATCATAAGTTTATCGAAGATCCAAAAATTCAGTTTCCGGCTGATTTTGATGATTTTGATGCTAAGATTTCAAATAGTATCAGCAATACAGCGAGAGGTATGAAAGGGTCAAAAACCTACGAGTACTTGATGATACCTCGTCATGCTGGTACGTTTACCATTCCTTCTGTAAAATTTGCGTACTTTGATACAGCTAAGGGGAAATTCCAAACAAGTGAATCTGGACCTTTAACCATTACTGTTGAAAAGGGTGAAGGTGGCGAAGAAACAAACAGTGGTGTTGTACGTGCGAATGTATCTAAGGAAAATGTGAAGTTTATTGGTAAAGATATTCGCTTTATTAAAACGGGTGAAACGAACCTAAAGCCTACAGGTACCTTCTTTATTGGTAGTTTAATTTACTATTTATCGCTTCTAGTACCTTTATCCTTGTTTATTTTGTTGTTCATCATTAATCAAAAACGCATTAAGGATAATGCCAATGTGACATTAATGAAAACGAAAAAAGCAAACAAGGTGGCCATTAAGCGTCTTAAGAAATCAGCTCAATTCCTCAAATCTCGAGATAAAGAAGCTTTTTATGAAGAGGTGTTGAGAGCTTTGTATGGGTATTTAAGTGATAAGTTAAGTTTACCATTGAGTGAATTATCAAAAGATAATGCTGGTGAAATACTGAGTAATTCAAATGTTTCAAAAGAGGTTATTGCAGAAATAATGGATATTCTTGATACGTGTGAATTTGCACGTTATGCGCCAGCGTCAGGAGCTGACGAAATGGATAAGTTGTACAATCAAACGATTTCTACTATTAGTAAGCTTGAAAACCAGATAAAACGATAATGATGAAACAACTATATATATTGTTCTTGGTTTGCCTGTCGGTTGGAGCTGTTTATGGGCAAGATGACCGCTTACAGGAAGGGAATGCACAATACAGTGATGGTAATTTTCAGATGGCAATAGATACTTATAAAGGTATATTGTCAACGGGTGTTGAAAGTGGAACACTGTATTTTAACCTTGGAAATGCTTACTACAAAAATGGCGAATTATCTAATGCCATTTTAAATTACGAGCGTGCATTATTATTAAAGCCACATGATAAGGATATCAAGTATAACTTAGAATTGGCATACTCTCAAACGACTGATAAGATTGAGTCTGTTGATGAATTCTTTCTGAGTAAATGGGTGATTGACTTTAGAAATAAAGCAACCTCTGATACCTGGGCATTCATTGGTGTGGCATGTTTCATTCTTACACTAATAATGGGCGCACTGTTCTTCTTTTCACGATCAGTGATACTTAAAAAAGCAGGATTTTACCTTGGAGTTGGCTTGTTAGTTGGTAGTTTGGTGACATTAACTTTTAGTTACCGTCAAAAAAGTAAGTTAGTCAATAGAAATTATGCGATTGTATTTAGTCCATCTCTAACTGTTAAAAGTTCACCCGATGCTAGTGGTACAGAGATATTTATACTTCATGAAGGCACGAAGGTGAAGATTGTTAGTACTTTGGGACAATGGAAAGAGATTGAGATTGCAGATGGCACTGTTGGTTGGGTTGAAGAAACATCTATAACGATTATTTAATCGTAAAACGTCATAAAAAAAGCTCTTTATCCGTTGATAAAGAGCTTTTTTGTTATAAACACCCAAACTACTGATTGGCTCATCTTCATTTGAGAAATGAAGCACCAATCATGTATATTTTATAGCTCATCATTCTGTCTTATTACATACTTATCAAGTATAAACCAACTATATAATAGCGTTAATGATGCGCCAACTATTTCAATTACTATCATTCTTTGTTTCTTTGATATTATAACACCAATCACTTTGCCAAAAAATGAAAATTGCTGTTAATCAAGGAGAAAGTAGAAATGAGTTATTTACTTATGTCCAAATAATGGAGTAACGTGTAACAAATGGAATATGATGATGTGAAAAAAGCGGATACATTTTATTCAAATGAATCCGCCAGATTATAAAACTAATGTTTAATGCTTATAAAATAATTTTTCGCCCAAAGAGTTGGTTATTCTTCGAAAGTATAAAATAGTATGGAGCTTCTTCTTCTTTTAAATCAAACTCTTCTTTTAGTGGGCCAGCTTTTAGGGCTTTCTTTTCCTTTACTTTACTGCCAGCCTGATTGAACATCTCAAGTTGATAGCTGCCTTCTGGTAATTCACACTCAATATGCATTAATGTTTGAAGTTTTTCGTCTTCCATTATTTTCTCAATTTTTACTTTCAGGTCTTGTAGTTCCAGCGGACTCGCCGTTAGTTTTTTTGCTGAAACACCTATTTCCTTCAAGAAGGCGATATCTTCCATAGGTATTGACTCGACTTGCACTGTTGTTCGATGTTCATGTTTTTCTTTCCAGTGCACTGGAATATCGTGAGAGTCAGACGCAATTATAAAGGTTTTTACACCTGGTTCGTGATCTTCCATGTCATGGATTTCTTTCTTAATTATTTTAACATGATCACCATCTTCATTAATAAACTCCTCAATATCAACTTCACCATCTTCGCCTTGCATAATTACGATGCGATTTTTATGGGCCTTGTGAAGCTCTTCAAGTTCTTTCAACTCAATGCCTTTCTCTTTGAGTATTTTTTCCATTTCAATGTGCATTTTTTCCATGTCACCATCAAATTCGAAATGAAAATCATTTAGTGAATCCATTTTGTAGGCCATTACGCGCATCTGCTTGTCCATTCCGTGATGATGAGCTTCCATAATGCTATCGATATTAACGATCTTTGTTTCATCACCCGATTGAAAGACAAATACATCGTGGTTGAAAGTAGTATCCATTTCAACTACTTTTTCGCCTTCGCTGCTAATTACTTTTATTTTAACCTGGTTTTTCTTTTTCGTTTGGGCAGTTATCCCAAAACCTATTGATGTCATTAGTATTCCCGAAAGAATAAGTTTTGATGCAAAAGTTCCTGATTTCATAGTTTCCCAATTAATGAGTTAGTATTATTTTTTTCATGAAGTTTTAATGCAGTATTTGCAATTTCAAAATTACAAATACACTGATGTTAAATCGGTTAAGGTGCGGTTAAAAACAGTTAAGGAAAAGTTAATGTGTTTCAGTGCTTTCAGTCAAAGCTTTATCTTTACAAGGTAATTAAATGACTATGAAACGCAAATCAATACTTGGTTTAATACTTTTGATGAGTCTCTCGATGTTAGGGATTATTGCCGCGCAGTACTTGTGGATACAGCAATCAATTAAAGTACAGAAAGAAAAGTTTCAGGCATCAGTATATCGTTCTTTGGATAATACCGTACAGCGTCTGGAAAAAGAACAAAATGCAGATTATATTTTTGAAGAGTTCTTTCGACGGCCACATACGCTTGGTAACACCACGTACCGTAAGGATGCCAATGGTAATGTTGCCATTATTCGACAGCAAAATATAAATGCAAGTAAGCCAAAGATAGTATATCACAAAAAAGATACGGTGATAACGCAAGGAGGAACACGTATTGAAGTGCATACCGAAGTAAACGGTAATCATAGTGAACATCAGGTATGGATTGATGCGACGGGGGAGAAGATTGATGTTATTGAGCTGGAAGAGCGTTTGTTGCATATGGAAGATTCAATTGAGGTGGTGATGGATGCCATGGAAAGCAAGAATCGTGAGCTAAAAGAAGTATTTAACCAAATGAAAAGGGAAATTGAAGCCCGGCATAACCCATTGCAATATCGACTTGATTTAGATCATCTTAATGATGTTCTTCGCGAAGAATTGAAACAAAATGGTATTGATACGAAATTCGAATTTGGCGTTTTTGATCAATATTCCAGAGAGCTAACAAATTACCAATCTGGTAATTTTAGCATTGGTAATATCAGTGATTATACGCCGTT
The DNA here is from genome assembly GCF_016612505.1 of Carboxylicivirga marina. Classification (GTDB taxonomy): domain Bacteria; phylum Bacteroidota; class Bacteroidia; order Bacteroidales; family Marinilabiliaceae; genus Carboxylicivirga; species Carboxylicivirga marina. The sequence continues at coordinate 87,128 of NZ_JAENRR010000005.1, read as the reverse complement.
TCGGATAAAACTATTTCCACGTGATATTTTTCGTGGTATTTCCTCTTTTGAGTTAATGATGTATTTCCCTGACATGGCTTCCTACTTGATAAAAACACAAGGGTGGATGGTGTCTTTGTCAACTGTATTTACATTGTTTATATTGGTTACATTCTTTATTACAATACGTACCATTCTCAATCAAAAGAAAGTGTCGCAAATAAAGACCGACTTTATTAATAATATGACACACGAGTTTAAAACACCAATTGCCACTATCAGTCTTGCGACTGATAGCATATTAACGCCAACCATTATTAACAACGAAGATCATATTAGAAATTTCTTGAGAATAATAAAGGAAGAAAATACTCGCATGAATAGTCATGTAGAGCGTGTGTTGCAGATGTCGCAAATTGAGAAGAAAGATTTTTCTGTTGTTAAAGCTTCCAAGGATTTACATGAACTAATATTCAGAGCTGTTGATAATATGCAATTATTAGCCAACGAAACAGGCGGAAAGATACATACATCATTAAAAGCCGAATTGAGTGTTTTTATGGTGGATGAAATTCACATTACCAATGTAATCGTTAACTTGCTTGAAAATGCCCTAAAGTATGCCAATAAACAGCCTGAAGTTATAATATCAACTGTAAATACAGGTTATGGTCTTCAGATATCAATAAAAGATAATGGTATTGGGATGAGCAGAGATCAGCAGAGTAAGATATTCGAGAAGTTCTACCGGGCAACTGGTGGAAATGTTCACAATGTCAAAGGGTTTGGGTTAGGCTTAAGTTATGTGAAAGCTGTCATAGATGCTCACCAGGGTAGGATTAGTGTAAAAAGTAAATTGAATGTAGGAACCGAATTCATCATTCAGATACCTTACAAATAAAGCAATGGAACAAAATAATAGAGTATTTATGGTGGAAGATGACCGTAATTTTGGAACGGTCATGAAAGCCTATTTAGAGATTAATAAGTTTGTAGTTACCTGGGTTAAAGATGGCATGTTGGCTGTAAAACGATTTAAAGAAAGCCAGTTTGATATTTGCATATTGGATGTCATGCTACCCAATGTTGATGGATTCACTATAGCGCGTGAGATTAAAGAGTTAAATCAGGATATTCCAGTTATTTTTCTGACAGCTAAAGTAATGAAGGAGGATATGTTAGAAGGCTTTAGTACAGGAGCCGATGATTATATTACTAAACCTTTTGATTCGGAAATATTGATTTGTAAGATAAAAGCGATATTAAATCGAAATAAGCGTGCGCAAGCTGAAGTGCAGACTGAATATCAAATTGGGGAGGCGATTTTTAATAGTGAATTCCGAACCATTACAATTAATGAGGCAAAACAAAATTTATCGCCCAAAGAAGCTGACTTGCTATTATTATTGTGTCAAAATGAAAACAAAGTGTTGCCGCGCGATATTGCTTTAAAACAGGTATGGGGCGAAACAGGGTATTTCACTACCCGAAGCATGGATGTATACATTACTAAATTACGTAAGTATTTGAGAGAAGTAGGAGGTGTTGAAATTGTAAATATCCATGGCAGTGGGTATCAGTTAAGAATTGATTAAAATGGTTTTGTAACTAAAGAGGCCATGTAAGCGTCATAACTTTATAACTCGAAAAATAATATGTTATGAAAAAACTATTGATACTTATCGGACTTGTGGGATTTACCTTGACTTTTGCTCAGGATAGAAAAGTAGAAGTTGATAAAAAATTTAAGAATATTACTGATGTTGAAATAAATGTGGTTTTCAGCGATGTGGTGATTGAGCAGGCATCAGGGAGTGGCGTGCATGTTACTGGCTCAGTGACTTGGAGTCGGGATAAGGATGTATATGACATTATCACGCGCCAATCTGGCACAACCCTTATTGTTGAAGTTGATCATCCGCGTAACTCAAAAGGAAGTGCTTCGGGGCAATTTTATATTACAATGCCTGCCATGACAGATGCTGATGTTAACAGTGTAAGTGGCGATATTAAAGTTACAGGAGTGGGGCAGCGAAAAGTAAAGTGTAATACCGTTTCAGGAGATATTGTAGCGCACAAAATTGGTAGCGATGTGTCAGCTAATACCGTTTCTGGTGATATTGTATTGGATGGAGTTAAAGGAAGCGCTAAATCAAATACGGTATCGGGTGATGCCGAATTACTAAATATTGATGGTAATTTAAAAGGGAATTCGGTGTCTGGTAGTTTTAGAATTGTCAATCTTAAAGGTAATCGCGAAATAAGTACACTCTCTGGCAGTATCAGGTAAGTACAAACGCTAAAATTTATCTAACCCGCTTGCAATTTTGTAAGCGGGTTTTTATTTGGTTAAAGGTGTTATCTATTTAATTTTTAAAGAGGAATCCGCGTGGATTCGAATCAATTTTTTAAAACTCAGATTGAAATAAAAAGCTGACAAAAATCAGATTTTTTTCTCTGGATAAGGTATTCAAATCTTTGTAATTTGATTCATGCAAAAGCTGGTTGTCAACATTTGTGCTAGTTAACAACCAACGATTTATTAATTAATTATAAACTTAAATTATTAAAAATGAGTAACCCTAAATCAAATTCAGAGTTGGCTATTTTAGAAAGGAGTCAAAACGCATTTACAAATATCGACAATCAACCTTCTGTCGCAAGCACGATGGCAGAATTTGGATATGACGCATCTGCTATGGATGTAGGCAAAGCCATTTATGCGGAGGCTCGCCTGCAATATGATGTCAGTCACCAGGAAGCCATGGAGTCAAAAGAGGCTTATCGTTTGTTTTCTGAGAATAAAGAGAAGATAAATGTTCATTACCGTATGCTTCGCAAGAAAGCAAAGGTAGTATACCAGGATGAACCACTTATGCTGCAAAAACTTCAAGTAAGCGGTGATGCTCCAGAGGCATACCTAAATTTGCTTGAAAGTGTGCAACAATACTGCAGTGTATTTGTGGCTTCTGAAGAAGTGCAACAAGAACTGGCCCGTCTGAAAGTGACAATGGCTGAAGTAGAGGAAACACAGGCCGATATTAAGGCACTTCAAGCCTCACGTGCTGGTTATATAAAAGAACGGGGAGAAGCACAGCATGCCACTCAACTTAAAGATGAAGCCATGGCACGCCTTGATAAATGGATGCGAAAGTTCTATGCGGTTGCCAAGATTGCTTTTGAAGATCAACCACAATTACTCGAGACTTTGGGGCTGGTTGTGAAACGATAAACTATCTTTCAATTCAATAACTAAAGGTTCGCACTCCTTAATGGAGAGCGGACCTTTTTTTTGCCCCCTTACATCCCTCAAAAATAGCACATGCGCAATTAGTAAAGAAGAATACCCGTTGTTCTACGGTGAAGCTGCTTGTTAAGCTCACTTTTGCTTATTTGTTACCACACCACTTTTTTCCACTGCTGTCATCTCCATTTCAGAATTTGTTATCCATGTTTTAGTGTGAGCAGATCCCCAATAGAAATCAATTGTTTTCCACTGGATAAAGTTATCCATTTCTTATTTATAAAGGTAGAATTATGATTTTATCTTTAATTAACCTATTTTATAAATGCATTCATCTATTATAAATTATAAGGAATATCATTTTGATATGTTACCATCAATAAGGTTAAAGTGTATACCTATTTAAGAAATGTTATAACCTATTGTATAAAATTAATAATACAAATTATAAATAGATAACAACGAACTAAAAAAAGATTTAATAATAGTTGCATAATTTAAAAATAATTTTGAATATTGATGATGTTTATTATACATAGATTCATGTTAATTAAAAGTTGAATAATCTATTTGCTGTTCAGAATGCATTATACAAAGAATAGAATAAGTGAATATCAATCTGGTGTTGAGCTGTTGTTTAAAAACAGTATGGATCAGGAACTTGTGAAGAGTATCGTAGACAAGTATGGTTACGATGAAGCGCAGTTAAGTTTGATGTATAACCTAAACAAGGAGTTGAGAGAACTGCTGGGGCGCTTAGAAGTGGCAAAGCATCAGAAGGTGCTTGTTTATGATCAAAAGAATCAGCTTTTTGCGCAGTTAAAGAAAGACTATATGCGCTACTTGAAGCTCACAAGGATTGCATTGGCTGATGATGCAGGTGCTTCTGCAGCATTGTTATTGGAAGGAGCAAGGGCGCGAACAAATAATGCACTGGAGCTTCAGATTAGGGCCTTTGTTTCTAATCTTTTGAATAGTAAGGTGTGGTTAGAGGCCTTAGGGGTGTATAATGTTAGTGTGGCTGATGTTAAGAAGCTCCAGTCGGATTTGGAGCAGTTGGTACAAAGGAACAGAGTGTGCTTAGAAGCGCAAGGAGAGGTGCGTAGTCTTACTGTATATAAAAAGAAGTTATTGGTCAAACTTCAGGCTTACGTAAGTGACTACGTGAAAGTGGTTCGAATAGCCTTCGAAGAGAAGCCGAAACTTCTGGTAAGTCTTGGTATAAATGTTAAAACCGGATGAGTGATAAAAAATGCAGATTATAATAAATAAAGTTTGATTATATGAAACAACTAAGGTGCATTGTCGTAGAAACAATAATTATTTGGGGCAGATATTTCTGTTAAAAAAAAGTACTAGAGTGTTAGGATTCTATAAAAGGGAATTTTAATGTTCTAATTTGTGTATTTGCATATGTAATAATTAAGATTTATGTACGTTTGTACGTGAAGGTTAGTTTGTGAGATAATTGATTGATAGTATTAACCGTGTAGACGGGGTGTGCAGTTGGGGACTGAAAGAAACATAGGTTTATGAAGAGAGTACAATTTATTAAGGTTTTATTTGTTACTGTCATGATGCTTGGCTTTAGTGGAGCATTTAATGCATTTAGTCAAAGTAATGAACAGCATTTACCTTGTCTTAAAAAGGTATACCTAGTTAGTGATGGTGACGTTTTGCTTGATTGTAAGCCAGAGGAGAGTCGCTATATTGCTCACAAAAATTATGAATGGACTGTCAATAAGTATTCTGCTAATAATAAAGCGGGCGCTGAATTAAAAGGCTGTATTGAAAAAAAGAATGGAAAGTTCTATTTGAACCCATCCGAAATATTTAAGAAGGTTAAAGACAAACAAGTAGTCGTTGTATACAAGCAATTATCTGCTGACGGAAGTGTGCTTACACTTTATTATCAAATTAAAGTTGTAACAGAAGATTAACCTAAACCTTAATTTCTAGAGCATGAAAAGATTTTTACATACATTCATACTTCTTATATTAGCAATGACTTGGGTAGCTCAAAAGAGTAATGCCCAAAGTTGCGTTCCTGCAAGTAATTGTAGTAGCGATCCTGAAATTTTATTAGATTGTCCGGATATTGGGGCATGGACAGATTATTTCTGGGATGTAAGAACCCTAGGACAAGAATCTAACCCTTTAGCTACAATTCCTGAATTAATTCGCTATGATTCAGGTACTGGTGATTACTATTTTACGCCAGGGGGTGTAACTGATGGCCTTAATGGAGTGGAGGTAAGTCTGGTTTTAATTGAAGGGACTTCTAATGCATCCAGTTTAGGGCAATATGCAAAGCGAGTTCGTGTATTTAAATCACCGGAACGTTTTGCATTGACCGGACCAGATGAAGTATGTAGAGGTGAAATATTTTCATTACAGTTGGATGATACAGAGGCTTCAACTACAAGTTATGCATTATGGGGTGGCTTAGTCGGAAGTGCTGCCAATGAACTGACCATAGGGAATGGTGAAAATGGGCCGATAAGTTTTGATCAAACAGCTTTTACAGCAGGTGATTATAATTTCTATGTTATCGCCGATAATGGTACATGTTCATCGACCATGCCAGATGCAGATCCAGCTAACGGATGGAAGGTTAAAGTAAATGATGTGCCAAATGTTGATCTAAATAGTGATCAAACAGGTGACAGATTTTGTGCGGGAACGGATGTGACTTTCACAGCCAGTGGTGCCGATGAATACACCTTTTATCTGGGAACTGTTGATCCTGCAAACATTGTGCAGGCTCGTAGTACTGACGATACCTATAACACTACAACATTAACTGATGGTGATGTTGTTGTTGTTGAAGGATTTGACACCAGCACTTCTGCGATTACAAGCTGTGGAGCTACAGCTAGCGTGGCAGTATCTGTAGATGAACTACCTACAGTTGTTTTATCAGGAGATAATACTGTATGTGATGGTCAGACAACTGATTTGTCTTTTGCTTTAACAGGTCAGGCACCATGGAGTATTGAATATACCGATGGTACAACTACCTATTCAATAACAACCAGTGATGCTGCACATATTGAAGCCGTCGTGCCTGATGTTGCATTAAGTCCTGTCAAGTATACTGTTACTGCATTATCAAATGGTACTTGTTCTGCTGGAGCTCCTGAAATGACAGGTGAAGCTACAGTCATTGTCAATGAAGTACCAACAGGTGAAATAGTTGGTACAACTACAATTTGTGAAGGAGAAAGTACAAATTTGACTTTTAACCTAACAGGTGTTGGGCCATGGGATTTGGTTTATCAGGATAACTTCGGTAATACATTTAATGAAAACAATATAGCCACTAGCCCGCATACGGTTAGTGTTTCACCAATTATAAATACAACTTATACCATTACATCCTTAACGGATGCCAATGTGCCGGTTTGTTCAGCAAGTACTTTAACTGGTGTTGCTGATATTACTGTGAATACAAGACCTACTTCGGTTATGGCAGGAGCTGTTGATTTGTGTGAAGGTGATGCAACAACCGTTTCAATTGATTTAACCGGTGTTGCTCCATGGAATATTGAATATTCCGATGGTTTTAGCACTTATAATGTAACTGCTAATGCAAGTCCTTATGAAATTAATGTAACACCTGCTACAAATCCTGCAGGTGTTCAGACAGTATATAATTATTCAGTTACAGCATTAAGTGATGCTGCTTGTAGTGCTATAGTGGGCGATATGACTGGTGCCTCCGTTGTGACGGTTAATCCGGTGCCAAATGTTACTTTAAGTTGTAATCCGGTGAGTGCTGAATTTTGTGTAGGAACAGATGTGGAATTTACAGCTGGAGGTGCAGATGAATATGCATTCTACCTGGGAAGTGTATCAGGTACCTTGCTACAAGGGCGTGGTGTTGATAACACTTTTAATACAGACATATTAACCGATGGAGATGTAGTTGTTGTTATTGGTTACGATACTGATTATGCAACAGATTGTAACGCAACTGCAAGTGTTGCTGTAACTGTTAATGAAGTAACAGCAGGTATTAGTGTAACAGCTCCGGTTGTTGGAGGTACTGAGATTTGTGCCGGTACCCCAGTCACATTTAATGCCAGTGGTGTTAAGATTCCAAACGATCCATCAGCCAACTTTAACTATGAGTTCCATCGCTTGCGTGGTGTTGCCAATGATGTCGTACAAAATGGTGCATCAGCGGTTTATACCGACAATGCATTGGTTAATGGAGATGTGATTTATGTTGTGGTTACTGAAACGAATTCAGGCTGTAGCCATACTTCATCAAGTATTACAATTACTGTTAATGATAATCCGGCCGTTAGCTTAGTAGCTAATCCGAATCCTGTTTGTCAGGGACAAGATGTTACATTGACGGCTACAACAGGATTTTCAAATTATGCTTTTTATGTAAATGGTTCGGGAACACCAGTTCAGAATGGTGCTTCGAACTCTTATATTACTAATACTTTTAATGATAACGATCAGGTTTATGTAACTGCTACTTCCGATAAAGGTTGTACGGCAAGTTCTGTTCCTCCTGTTATTATTGATGTACATCCTTTGCCAACACCAAGCATTAGTGGTGAACTGACACCTTGTCAAAATGAGGTGATTCATTATACCACTGATTCAGGAGCTGGTGAAAATGGATATGTTTGGACCTTTACCGGTGGAACTATTCAAGGTGGTGGAAATGGAAATGATTTTATAGATATCAGATGGGATAACACGGGTGCTCAAACTGTTTCTGTTACTTACAAAAGTATTGATGGTTGTGATCCTTTAGCGCCAACCGTTGCAAATATTACAGTTAACTCTTTACCTGCTATCTCATTTACAGTTGGTAAAGAAGACGTATGTTTGAATAGTGTTGAAACGTACAGTACGCAAGCAGGAATGAGTAACTATGTTTGGACTATTGTTGGTGGAACAGAACAAACAAATGATGGTAATGGAACCGTAACTGTTCTTTGGGATACTGAAGGAAATGGTTCAGTAAGCGTCAATTATGATAATGCTGCAGGTTGTGATGCAACTAATCCTGAACAACTAGCCGTTATCGTTCACCCACTTCCAACACCTGGTATTTTAGGAAACGATCCGGTTTGTCTGAATTCAACAGAACGGTATACGACCGAAGGTGGATATAATAATTATACATGGAATGTTGTGGGCGGTTCTATGATTCCAACAGCTGATCCACATATTATTGATGTTCTATGGACTACCCCTGGAGCACAAAGTGTCAGTGTAAATTATGAAGCCAGTGCAGGAAATTGTGCTGCCGCCGCACCTTTTGTATTACCTGTATTTGTAAATAGCTTATCGGTTCCAACGATTGATGGTCCGGCAGAAGTATGTCAAAATTCATCCGGAAATGTATATGCCACTGAAGCTGGTATGTCAAATTACGTATGGACGATAACTGGTGGTACTATTGATTCTGGTGCCGGATCTGAGTCGGTGTCTGTAACATGGACTTCAGCTGGAGCGAGAATAATAAGTGTTACTTATCTGGATGCGAATAATTGTAACCCGATTATTCCAACAGTTTATCCGGTAACTGTGAATCCATTGCCAGTACCAAGTATTGCTGGAGCAAGTACAGTATGTAACTTTACATCAGATACATATACAACTGAATCTGGTATGTCTGACTATGTATGGACTGTAAGTGCAGGTGGTAGCATATCAAGTGGTCAGGGTACTAATGAGATTGTTGTTGACTGGACTATGAATAGTACACAAACAATCACTGTAGCTTACAAAGATATTGAAGGTTGCGATGCAGCAACTCCATCGTCGACAAATATTACGGTTGTCGATTTACCAAATCCAACCATTACTGGTTTGGATGATGTGTGTGAAGGGCACACGATAACTTATACAACACAGGCTGGAGCCTCTAATTATGATTGGCAGATAAATGGTGGAACAATTATTCCAACTGCCGATGCGCATGTAGTTGATGTCGTTTGGACTTTAGGTGCGGCAAGAGAAATTAGTGTTAACTATGAGTTAGGCTCTTGTCCTGCAACTGCGCCATTTGTTCTTCCGGTAACAGTTAACTCTGTTCCAAGTGTATCATTAAATGGTCCAACAGAAGCTTGTATCAACACAAGTGGACATGTATATACCACAGAGTCAGGCCAAAATAACTACACATGGAATGTTACTGGTGGTACTTATGCTGCTGGTGCAGGCCCTGAAGAGATTATAGTTACATGGGATACTGAAGGAGCGGGATCAGTCTCGGTTAATTATGATAACTCTGGTGGCTGTCCGGCCGTAAACCCAACGGTTCAAAATGTAACCGTGCACCCTCTACCTGTTGTTACATTATCTGGTAACGATGTGGTTTGTAATACTTACCGCGAGGTATATACTACCGAAACAGGTATGACCAATTATAGTTGGATAGTGACAGGTGGAACCATTGATGTCGACGACAATAATGGTAGAATTGAAGTAGTATGGAATAATGAAGGAGCGCAATCAATCTCTGTAAGTTATACAGATGCAAATAGTTGTGACCCTGCTACTCCACAGTTGCTAGATGTTACTGTTAATGTGACTCCTGTGCCAACTATTATAGGTAATGAAACTGCTTGTATTGATAATGTTGAAGTATATACGACAGAAGCAGGTTTCTTAAATTACAATTGGATTGTACCAGCTGATGGAACTATCGTCAATGGAGTAGGAACAGAAACCATAGAAGTACTTTGGAATACTGCTGGTAACCATGCCATTAGTGTCAATTATGAAAATGCATTTAATTGTACAGCTCTAAGTGCTGCAACACTAGATGTAACTGTTAATCCATTATCTGGAGTGGGTTTAGTAGCCACACCAGGTACGAGCGTAATTGCCGGTACTGAAGTTATATTTACTGCAAGCGGAACAGACGTCGTTAATTATGATTATAAGATAAACGGCTCCTTACAGACATCACACGATGGCTCCGAAACATTTAGTTGGACGCCTGCCGATGTAAGTGCTAATAACAGTGTTGTTAGAGTCATTGCAACAACAAGTAATGGTTGTAAAGATAGTACTGATCTGGTAATTAGTGTGTTCGAAGGTTTATTCCCATCAGTGCTTGAGCCTGCGAGTCAAAGCTATTGTGAAGGTTCACCAGAATCTGTTTCAATTTACGTGGTACCACCTGTTATGACTGGTGTCACTTATGAATTGATCAGAAATGAAGATGCACAGTCTATCGGAACGATTGTTATCGCCGATCCTACTGAAGAAATTCGATGGACTCATGGTGTTAACGGTGTTGATCTTGAGTATTTTGGTACAGCAACTTATAAAGTTGAGGCTTATTGGGCGTCGGTTCCAGCTGATCGCATTGTAATGTCTAACTCAGTTGAAGTTATAGAAACGCCACTTCCGAATAATACATTCTCAATACAACCAACTGGAGAAGTGGATGGATGTAACGATGGCGCTGGTCATGCAATTTCATTAGATGCTTCTGAAGTTGGAGTTAATTACACCTTATATGTTGATGGAATTCAGATTGGAGTGCCTGTTGCTGGTGATGGTAATGCAATACCTTTTGGGAATCAGTTAACGACAGGGACTTACACCATAATTGGTGAGCGCAATGGATGTTCTATTGATATGGCCGGAACATTTACGATTAAGTCAGACTGGAGTGGAGCATTATTTAATGTGAATCCTAATCCTGCTCATGGCCGATTCTGTACAGGAAGTACAGGAGTTGAGCTAATACTGGGTGGTTCAGCTGACGATGGAACAGTCTATGTGGTAAATTATAATGGTGCCGAAATCATCGGTTCTGACTGGACTGGTGATGGTAATGCACATACATTTGGGCCTTATGATCAGGCTGGAGACTATACCGTTAGTGTTAAAACTGCAAGTGGGTGTTATTATCCAATGGAAGGTATTGCTACTTTGGTTGAAGAAGCATTACCAACGCCGTTTAACTTATTGACCCTAAATGGAATTGAGAGCTATTGTCCTGGTGATGCGGGTGTTCAGCTAATGATTGATAATCAACAGTCTGGAAATAGATATACCTTATATCAGGATGGAAATCCGGTAGAAGATATCTTGTCTGTTACTGATGGTGGTCAGTTGGTATTTACTGGTACATACCTCGCTGGAAGCTACTCTGTAAAAGCAAATGTTGAAGGTATCAGCTGTGAAGTTGATATGCTAAATACAATTTTAATAGTTGAAGATCCTGAAGCAATAATACTTGACCTTCAGGGTGAAACAGAATTCTGTGAAGGCGGTGGAACTGCAAGGTTATATATAAACAATCCTGAGAGTGATGTTAGTTACGAGTTACTGGTGGACGGTGTTTCTACTGGAGACATGGGACTTGTAACTGGCGGTCAGATTGTTTGGGATGTTGCCAACGCGGGCGATTACACTGTGCAAGCCATCAAGAATAATACCAATACAAGTTGTGGCCCTGTTGTAATGAACAATGCCATAGCAGTAAGCATGATAAGCTTGCCGGAAGATCGTTCATTAATAATTGATGTGCCTGCTGATGCGGATTGTAATAAAGGAATTGTCATCACAATTCCAAATACCGAACTTGATGTTCGCTATGTACTTGTAAGTATGGCAACGGATCTCCCAATACCGGGGTATGAAATTATCGGTGTCGGAGATGGTAGTTCAGCATCTTTTGATGAAGTATTTGATGCAGATGGTTATTACCGAGTGGAAGCCTATCGTGGTTCTTGTTCTGTAATAATTGATGATACGTATATAGATCCTATTCACGTTCAGATAACCGGAGTGGTTGGTAAGAAAGATATCACCTATATTCCTTCAGGGCCTATTTGTATTGGTTCGGGTACCATTGCCATTCAGGTGCAAAACCCTGAGGCTGAAGTGGACTATGTCTTATATCGTGTCGATGCTATGAATAGTGAAACCGCAGTAGATACCATACTGGCGACACATTTAACAGATCCGATTGAGTTTGAACCTTTATATGCGGAAGGAAATTACCGTGTAAGGGGCTACGATGATCTTATCAATGATCCTTCTGGCTGTAGTAACAGTATGCTGAATGAGGTGACTATCAAGTATAATCCGCTACCAAGCTCATATAAATTAATAGGAGCAGATAAGTATTGCTCTTCTGACCCTGCTATTCTAACTTTAGATGGTTCTGAAGATGGTTATACCTATATTTTATTGCAAGATGATGGTACCGGTAATGTGCCTGTTGAAACAAAAATTGGTGATGGTAATCCTTTAGAATTCATGCCGATTACTGTATCAGGAAATTATACAGTATACAGTATTTCGCCGTATGGCTGTACATCGAGTATGAGGGATACAGTAAGTGTAAGTTCAGGAGCTGAAATAGCTATGCAATTGGCAACAGAAAGTGCTATGCAATATTGCTCTTCAGATGGTGGTGCTACACTTGAACTTCAAAACCAGGAAGAAGGAATATTGTATCAGGTAGTTGATGAAGCTATGAATGTTGTTGCTGAAACAACAGGTGATGCTTCAGGTACTGCTCTAATACTTGGTGAAGTGATAGCTGGAACATATGTTATTCAGGCTTCTTATGGTGGTTTAGGATGTGTTACGGTTATGAATGATGGAAACTCGATTGTTGTCACAGAAGATCTCAGTCCGGTTGCCTTTAATGTAGCAGAGCGCGAATTCAATATTTGCTTAAACGAAGAAATCGTTATTAACCTTGATGGAAGTGAAATGGGACGTCGTTATAGCCTAAAAGACGATCTTGGTGTTGAGATTTCTTTCCATAAAGTTGATGATGCTGATAATAGTGGCAGTCCTGTTCAGATTCGATTTACTCCAGATGCACCAACCGATGCCATGTATGAAGTATATGCCGAGGGCGATGGTAGTGCTTGTGATGTGCTGTTAGGCGTTATCCGTATCATAACCAGGACTGCACCAAATGCAATAAGTCTAAATGTTACAAATGCTGAATATTGCGCTGGTTCTGAGGGTATTGAATTGACTGTCGAAGCAACTCAAACTGGTATTGGATATCAGTTATTAAATGAAATGGGTAACACCATATCTTTTGTTGACGGTACCGATGGTGTTAGCAAAAGTTTTGCTAATCCGGTAATGGAAGGAACATACAAAGTTCTTGCCCGGAATTATGCATCAGGTTGTAATGTAACAAGTACCGATGTTATTGTAACCGAAAATCCAATACCAACTGCATTCGAACTATTCCTGGATGGAGGAATGCTGAATGCCTGTGATCCACTTTGTGTGGGATTGACTAATGTGTCTGAACTTAAACTTGTAAGTTCTCAAGAAAATGTAGGCTACTATCTTTTCAAGGATGGTTTGCCAGATCCTGCTGATATTGGTGCGCCTGGAACTGGAGAAGAGTTGAGTTTAGGAACTAAATCTGAACCAGGTTTCTATAGCGTGAAAGCTATAGATTTGAATGGATGTGAAAATGATATGATAGGGCAGGTTCAGTTATATGAGAAGCAATTAATAGCAATCGACGATATTGTTGCTGTTCATTATGGAAATAACACTGCAGATACGTCTGTATGGTACAATGACGAAAAAGATGAAGTCATTGATGTTTTAACAGGAGGTAATAAGAATATTCATTTTGGATTAGTCGATTTAACCCAGCCTGATAAGTTGGATATCTTATCCATGAATACCGCAATAGGAAATCAAGTAGAAATATACCCTGATGGTAGTTTAATATTTACGAAGTTACCTACTTTCTATGGAAGTGATTCGATTGATTACGTTGTGTACAATACTGATTACCCTGACCGTCGAGATACTGCGCGCGTATATTTCTTTGTTGGTAATGTAGATGTGTCTGAAGACGATAACTTGTTAATACCTAACGCCTTTTCACCAAATGGAGATGGTATCAATGATTTGTTTGTAATTAGCGGAAGTTTTGAGAATGATGTAGCGGAATCTAATCTTGAGGTATTTAACCGATGGGGAACTGTTATATATCGTTCGCAAGGTAAGTTTTATGGAGAAGATGGTAATTATTGGGATGGACTCGCTAACTCAGGTGCAATGGTGTCAATAGGCGATAAACTTCCAAGTGGAACATACTTCTATGTATTTACTATTGATGTAAATATAGATGGAGATATTCAAACGAAGCAATACACAGGTTATATTGAATTAAGACGATAAAAGATTTTAACATGAAAAATCTATTTCCTATACTGTTATTATTGCTATTGGCTTTGGGAACAAAGGCCCAAAACCAAGCGCAGTATAACCATTATATCTCAAATCAAGGGGTGCTTAACCCTGCCTACAATGGTACCCGGGATGTTATTAGTGGTTTAATGATCCATAGAAGTCAATGGGTTGGAATGAGCGATGCCCCAATGAACCAGGCAATTAATGTTCATGGACCCATTGAGGATACAAACCTCGGTGTAGGGGTTGTGTTGGAAAATGACCACTTAGGCTTCTCAAACAATTTTAATTTTATGGCAGCAGGGTCCTATAAATTAAAAATGGGTCGGAATGATTTTTTATCACTTGGCTTACAACTTGGTGTTACATCCAACGTTTATGATGGGACCAAAGCCATAACAAATACATATGGCGATCCGATGTTTCAGCGAAAAGAGTCTGTTTTAGGATTTAACTTTGGTATTGGAGCTTATTACTACGCCGAAAATTACTTTGGTGGGTTCTCAGTACCACGTTTTTTTAGCCCTAGTTTCGATGAAGCCAGCAGTAATGGTGGAAGCTTTAAAAATACCGTCAGTTTCGAAGATTTACACTCTTATTGGTATGGAGGATATATTTTCGATTGGGGCGAAGTTAAAGTGAAGCCAACAGCCTTAATTAGAACGGTTGTAGGAGCGCCTTTAACCTTTGATATTTCTGCTAATGTATTGCTTAATGAGCGTGTATGGGTTGGCCTATCTTACCGAAGTATATCAGAAATGGTATTTCTATCGGAGTACATCATTAACAGGCAGTGGTCAGTTCGTTACTCATTTGATTATTCGATTTCTACGATTGGGAAATACGGAACATATGGTTCACATGAAATAGGATTGCAGTTTGATTTCTCGTTTAATAAGCGAGCAGGAATGCGTTCAATCAGGTACTTCTAAGAAAAGTTGCCTAAGAATTTAAATGAATATTGATTAAATATTTAACCGATGAAACCTAATTCTCGAATATCACTTCTTCTTTTCATGCTTATGGCATTTGCTTCGGCATTCGCTCAACGTAGTGAATTGAAGAAAGCTCAGGAATTTTTAGCCAACGAAGAGTATTTCATGGCTCTAGAGTATTATAATCAGGCTGAGGAAAGAGGTGCTGTATTTAATACCCAAACAAAGCTTGAAATTGCCAGATGTTATTTTGGCTTAAAGGATATTCAGGCGGCATTCGATAGTTATGCCGAACTCGAGCAACAACTCACTAGTATTGATGTCGTTAATTATGCAGCTTGTTGGCACATGCAAGGTGGTTTTGATGTTGCCATTGAGTGGTACGAAAAAGCCAAAAAAGTGCAAGGTGTTAATCCTATTGATATGAACAAGCTGATAAAAGCTTGTGAGTGGGCAATGGAAAATGGTCGTCTTGATCCCGCTGTTGTAGTTAACCCGGAAATTCAGTTAGTAGGAGATGTTTCTTTTGGTATTCAGTATTATAAAGATGGAGTCGTTTATTCGGCAGAAAAACAAGGTCGAAGTAAGGAAGTTGATCGTTCAGGGAAGGGTTTTCTAAATTTGGCTTTTGCTAAAGTCGTTAATGGAGAGGTACAGGAAGGAAGTACCGTTTTTTCTAAGAACCTGGAATCGGATTACCATGTTGGAGCAACCGCTTTTACATCAGACTTTAAACGTATTTATTATACTAAAGTAGTCAGGATTAAAGGAGGTGCCAGTCGAATTAAAATATTTGTATCTGACTATGATGGAAGTGAATGGGTGAATGAGCGCGAGTTAGCTATTAATTCTAATGATTTTGATGTGGCTTACCCTGCTGTTTCGCCTGATAATATGTATTTGTATTATACATCAAATCAAGGTGGAAGTGGAAGTCAAGGAGGAAAAGACCTATACAGAGCATTGATTAAGTCTTCTGGTGATGTTGGGAGAGGTGAAAATCTTGGCCCAAACATTAATACGTTTGGTGATGAAGAGTGGCCTTATATTGATAAAGAAGGCAATTTAATATTTGCATCTGACGGTCACTTGGGTTTTGGTGGTTTGGATATATTTAAAGCTGATAAAGCTGGTGATAGCTTTACAGGTGTCGTTAATCTTCGTCAGCCGATCAATAGTGGTAAAGATGATTTTGGATATGTTCTTGACCCTTCAGATAATACACGTGGTTATCTTTCGTCTAACCGATTAGGTTCAGGTAGGGATGATGCAATTTTTACAATAGCACCTCCTGTTATTCAGAAAGAAGAAGAAGACGCACCACCAATTTTTGGTTTGGACGAAGTCCCTGTTGTTGACATGCAGAATGAAGTACCGGTTGATACAACACCAAAAGTGGTAGTGCCTGCGGTTGATATATCAATGTTCCCGGCTAGTTTAGAAACAAAAATAACATCCACATTTAATGGCGGTGTTATTCCAGGAGTCTCGGTTGTTATTCGTGATGCTAATAATGGAACGATGGTTGCTTCGGGAGAAACAGGAGATAATGGAAAAGTATCGATTGTTATTCCTGATGAATACAAGAATGAAGAGCAAGAGTTTGAAATTGTTTTCTCAAAAGGTAGTGAGTTCAATTCTAAACGGATGATTGTTAATATTATGGAGCTTGAAGATATTAACAATAATGGTTTGACACTTACACCTAATTTTGATGATACTGTTTTAGATGATATTGGTACGATGATAGTGCCTTATGAAGGCAATAAGATAACTAAGGAAGGATTGGCTGTATTAGACGAGTTAGCCGTTTATTTATTACAGAATCCTAATATAGTGGTGAAATTAAATGGCCATACTGAAGCCAAAGGAAATAGGTATAACAACCTAAATGTTTCGCAGGATATGGCTGATAAAGCTGAGCAAATTATGATTACGAAAGGTATTAATGATGATCAAATGATACCCCGTGGTTATGGTGAACGTTACCTGAAGAATAAGTGTAAACGTGGCGTCTATTGCTCTGATAGCGAACATCTGATTAATCGTCGTATTGAAATTGTTGTTTGGCGTATATTAGAATAAGTAAATTGATAAGTTTAACGATAACATCGTATCAATAATGAAACTTAAATATTTTATCATATTTTCTCTGCTGATGGCAACATTTACAGTTGCACAGGCCGATAAGTTGGAAGCACTCAGAACTAATAAGAAGATTATTAGAATGAGTGAGGCAAGAGCGCCGTATTTTGCGATTCAGATAATTGCGTTAAAACTACCACCTCAGGTACCTGAATTTTTTACAAATGTGGATGTCGTGCGTGAATATCCTTGTAATGACGGATACCTTCGATTTTGCGTAGGAGAGTTTAATTCTTATGAAGATGCAAAAGCAGCAATAGATGGTGTTAAAGGAAAAGGATACGAGCAGGCCTTTGTAGTCAATACGCGTGACTATAGTTTCAAAAATCAAGCTGGCACTGTTGCAGGAAAGAGTAGTTCAAAAAAGATAGATCCTAACAAGTTGTATACTATTCAGTTAAGTGCTTTTCGTTTTCCCGTATACCTGTCACACTTTGAAAATATAGATGATGTCATGGAGTTCAGAATGAAAGATAAAATCTTTCGCTACACAACTGGTGAGTTTAAGGGAGATGTCGCTGAACAGGAATTAGATAGAATTAAAGCACTTGGCTATAAAGGTGCACACCTTGTTGAGTTAGATAAATACTTACCGTTTAAGATTGAATAAAATATTGTAGCTTTGCAACAATAGCAAGCCGGTCTATCGCTGCAACTGAAGGGTTGGAGAGGAAAGTCTGGGCAATGAAGAGCACCGTACTTCTGAATAGGAAGAAGCTCGTGAGGGTTTAGTAACGTAGCAGAAAATAACCGCCTTCGGGTAAGGGTGAAAAGGTGAGGTAAGAGCTCACCAATGAGGTAGGTAACTATCTTAGTTGTACGTCTTACGGGTTGCAAGACCATGTATATCATAATTCCATTTGGAGCAGAGCTGCTCGCTTTGTTTCGCAAGAAGTTGTGAGGGGTAGGTCGCTCGAATTAGTGGGTAACTGCTATTCTAGATAAATGATAGACACTCCCTTGGGAGGACAGGACCCGGCTTATAGGCTTGCTATTTTCTTTTAAACCTACGCAATGATGAATATGAAGGGGCTGATATCAAAGGTGATCCATTATCTAAATGAAGAAATTTGGCGAATTAGAGCCGATCAAACGCCTCGTCAACAGTTCTTTTTAATTCGCTTGATTCGGACTTTTTACCTTGCTTTTAAGGGGTTTATTCAAGATAACTGCGTTCAGAAAGCTGCTTCTTTATCCTTCTACTCACTTATTTCAATTGTTCCTGTTGCTGCATTAGGGTTTGGTATTGCTAAGGGATTCGGACTTGATCGTCGTCTGACTTCATTTCTGGAATCACATATGGAAGGGCAAACAGAAGTTGTGCAACGTGTAAGCAAGTTTGCAACTAGTTATCTTGAGGCTACTCCAGGAGGTAATTTAGCTGGTATAGGTTTAGCAATATTACTTTGGTCTGTTTTACAGGTGTTTAGTAATATTGAATTCTCTTTTAATCAAATCTGGAAAGTAAAACACTCGCGAAGTATGTTACGAAAATTCAGTGACTTTATGTCATTAATGTTCGTTGGTATTTTAACCGTTGCTTCTTCGGGTGGTATGATTATTTTAATAACTAATCGTTTATCAGACTTTGGTATTAATGTTCAGTGGTTGTTACCTGTGGCTTCCTACGTTATAGCGTGGGCCGTATTTGCCCTTTTGCTGTCAATTATGCCCAATGCCCGTGTTAAACCTTTATCGGCTTTATTCGGCGGTATTTTGGCCGGAACAATGTTTCAACTACTGCAGTTTGGTTATTTCCACTTCCAAAAAATGGTTACAAGCTATAATGCTATTTATGGCGCCTTTGCCGCATTACCTTTATTCATGATGTGGATGAATCTCAGTTGGCTAATTGTATTATTTGGAGCGGAGCTAACTTATGCACATCAAAATGCACATAGCTATGAATTTGATTCAGATATAAGAAATATAAGTCACTCTTATAAAAGGCTCTTACTACTATTGCTGGTTGAAAGGGTTGTTAAGCGTTTCAATAGGGGCGATAAACCATATAATAACCTGGAATTATCGTTAGAACTTAAATTACCTCTTAGGTTAGTAAACGAATTACTCACTAAGCTAGTAGAAAGTGAAGTGTTTAATGAAATTGCCTATAATGCTTCAAAAGACACCTACTTCCAACCTGCATTGGCAATACATCAGCTGAGTATTGGCAAGGTCATTAATATGATCGATCAACATGGTACTCATGATCTTCATTACGAGGATACTGAAGATCTTATTAAGCTTAAAGAGGCCTTGTCTATTCTGAGGGAAAAAGTAGCCACAAGTAAAGCTAACTTACTATTAAAGGATTTGTAGGGAAGTAAATAAAAGAACCGCATCAATCGGGATTATTTAAACTCCTGAAAACAGGAATTGAGTGCATGTAATTATCGATAATCCTCCGTACTATAAGTAGTAACCACAAGGGCGAGGCCCGCTCTTTAAAAACATAGCGTCACTCGGTGCTTTTTTAGTGTTGAGTTTAACAATCTAAATACGACTGATGCGGTATATTTTAGTTTCAATGATTGTATTACAAATATAGCTTTTTATGTGTCTGTATCCAAGAAAATATAAGGGTTTTACATGTTTTACATCGGAAGATATTGATTGATAAAAAATTAAAATGTGTACTTTTACCATTACTTTAACACCGAGCTAAAAGTTGGTGTTGGTTTTAAAAACAAAGGGGTGCATGTATGTAATTGTAGATATTGAAACAACGGGTGGAAACATGAAAAATGGCAAGATAACTGAAGTGGCCATTTACCGTCATGATGGAGAGAAAGTTGTAGATGAATTTGTAAGTTTAGTAAATCCAGAAAGCTATATTCCGCCGTTTATCACATCATTAACTGGTATTACCAACGAAATGGTTGCTTCTGCACCTTTATTCTATCAAATAGCCAAAGACATAGTTGAAATATGTAAGGATGCTGTATTTGTAGCACACAATGCGGCTTTTGACTACAACTTCATTAAAGAGGAGTTTCGCAACTTAGGCTTTAATTTCGAAATGCCAACTATTTGTACAGTAAAACTGTCGCGCAAATTATTACCCGGTCATGCATCCTATAGCCTGGGTAAAATATGCCCCGACCTTGGTATTGGTAATGATGCCCGACATAGAGCCGCTGGTGATGCATTAGCAACCGTAGAATTATTTGAAATTTTACTTGAAAGGAATAATGGTATTCTTAATCCGGAGGATCCTTATAAAGAGTTCTCTGCTAATGGTCTTCACCCTAATTTGTCAATTGATACAATAAAAAAACTGCCAACACAAACGGGTGTTTATTATTTGCATAATGAAAACGGTGAACTGATATATATCGGAAAAAGTAAAAACATCAGAAACCGTATTATTACTCACCTTGGTAATCCTCGTACAAAAAAAGGTATTGAAATGAAGCAAAATACGGCTGATATTAGTTTTAATATGACCGGAAGTGAATTGATAGCCTTATTAAAAGAATCTCATGAAATTAAGCAGGATAAACCACGATATAACCGTGCACAACGTCGTTCGAAAACTAAAATAGGTTTATATAATTATACCGATAGGAGAGGTTACATTCGTTTGATGTTAAAACCTAATAGTGGGGTAGAAATTCCAAGTGCAACGTTTGAGAGCATGCAGGAGGCTCGGGAGAGGCTTTTTCAATGGATAGAAGAATATGAACTATGTCAGCAGCTTTGTGGATTGTATGATGGTAACCATGGTTGTTTTCAATACCAATTAAAGACCTGTAAGGGTGCATGTGTTGGCGAGGAATCTAATGTGGGTTATAATAATCGTGTATCGGATTTGCTTAAAAAGTTATCATACGGACATAATAACCTTGTAATTATGGACAAAGGTCGAAATGATTCGGAAGTTTCACTTGTTGTTATTGAAAATGGTCGTTATCTCGGATGGGGATATCTTGATGAAGATGCTTGTATTGAATCACCTCAGCAATTTAAAGAGCATATTAGCATGTTTGACGATAACGGTAATACACGTTCAATTATTTCAGGCTACCTTCGCAACAAGAAGTACAAGAAATTGATTCCGTATTAATCTGAGTACATATTATTGCTACAATCGGTGTTAAAACTTTGGAATACCGGTATCAAAAAACTGGTACAATTACAGGACAATTACCTTGATGTGATATGTATTCAAGCCATGATTCTCTATAAGTTACATTTATACCTCAAAAACAAACTACTAAACGAAAATGTCTGAATAGACGATATATCTATTCTTGTTTCGTGCCTCGTTTACCTGATATATTGTGGTAATCACCTTCTTTTTTTGTTCCTCCATCTGGAAAAGTTGTGAAAAAGTCTGGCTTTTTTTCAAAAAGTCCTAACTAATAAGCAGAAACTCCTCTGATTTTCACAGGTCTTTGTAAAAAAAAACCAAAGCTTTATCTCTTAATTCTATTGAAGTATCTTCAAAATGCGGAGAAACTTATCGAACAAAAGTAGGCATTCGAGTAAAATGGCTAAGTGAATGAGATGCTGAATCAGAACAATACATAACACATCAAGCTTATCGATACATTTTATTTACTAACCAATGGTCGGCTATTGTAATGGCAGCCATTGCCTCAACAATTGGTACTGCTCGTGGAAGTACACAGGGGTCGTGTCGGCCTTGGGTGGTTGATTTGATTTCTTCACCATCTTTGTTAACCGTATTTTGTTCCATTAATATTGTCGCAATTGGTTTAAAAGCTACATTAAAGTAAATATCCTCACCATTACTGATTCCTCCTTGTATGCCGCCTGAACGATTCGTTTTTGTTCTAACTCTGTCACCTTCCATGTAAAACTCATCGTTGTGTTCTGAGCCTTTTAGTTCGGTTGCTCCAAATCCTAAACCATAGTCAAAGCCTTTAACGGCATTAATGGATAGCATGGCTTGCCCAAGTGTTGCGTGTAACTTATTAAAGACAGGATCACCTAAACCAACTGGCGCATTTTTAATCACACAGCTTATGATGCCACCAACCGAGTCTTTGTTTTTGCGTACATCATCGATGTAGTTAATCATTTTATCTGCAGTATCCGAATCAGGGCAACGTACAATGTTGTTTTCTGTATTTGACAGATCTAATGCAGTATAATCTTTGTCAAGCTGAATAGAACCAACTTTAGAAGTAAAAGCGTGTATCGTGATGCCTTGCTGTTGCAGCATTAATTTGGCGATAGCTCCTGCAACTACCCGAGCAATAGTTTCACGTGCCGATGAACGACCACCACCACGATAATCACGAATACCATATTTCCTTTGATAGGTATAATCAGCATGCGATGGGCGATAGACGTCTGCTATGTTTCCATAGTCTTTAGAACGCTGGTCTTTGTTCCAAATAACAAAAGCTATGGGTGTACCGGTTGCTTTTCCTTCAAAAATACCCGAAAGAAACTCAACTCTATCTTTTTCATCACGTGGCGTGGTAATGGCTGATTGGCCTGGTCGACGTCGATTAAGTTCACTTTGGATAAAATCTTCATCTATTATTGTATTGGGTAATACACCTTCAATAATTCCTCCAACAGCTTTACCATGGGATTCACCAAAAGAAGTTAGTTTAAATAATGTGCCAAATGAATTTGCAGACATATGTAGAGTTAAATTTAGAGATTGTTAAAAAATGAAGCGTAAAAATAGTTGTTTATAAGTGATTGCCCAAGTAGATATGTTGAAGAGTTAAAAAGAACATGTGTTTAGTATTGATTTAATGAAAAAAAAGGGAAGTGCTATAGCACCTCCCTTTATATCTATTGTATTCGATTGATTATCCGCATGAGCAACCGCCACCGCAGCCACCAGAACCAGTGCCACAACTTCCTGAACCACATGCTTCGGTTAATTCATCTTCAGATGCTTCACGAATTTCAAGTACTTCACCTTTAAAGAAAAGATTATCACCAGCTAATGGGTGATTGAAATCCATTTTTACTTTTTCGTCGCCAACTTCAAGAACAAGTCCGTTTAAGCGATTACCGTGTGCATCTTGCATAGGAACATGATTCCCAACAGTTAGAAGATTCTCATCAATTTGTCCTTCTACCTCGAAAATGTTCTTTGGAATTTCAACAACAGCATTTGGGTTAACTTCGCCATAAGCTTCTGCAGCTTTCAATTCAAAATCGAAGGCTGAACCTTTAGCTAATCCTTCCAGCTTAGTTTCAAACATTTCCAACATTTTGCCTGCGCCAAATACAAAACCTAGTGGTGCTGCAGCTTCTGTTTTCTCAACAACTTCGCCTTCAGCACTGTTTGCACGCAATTCGTAGGAAAGGGTAACAAATTTATTTCTTCCTATTTCCATTTTATAAAATTTAGTATTGTTATTATTTCTTATCTAATGGTCTATATTATATCAATTACCAGGCCAATTACATATAACTGACAATGATTCATGATGACTGCCATATGGTCGTAAAAAAACAAAGTAAATGAGTTTTTTTAGAACCATATAATCAATTGTAATAAAAAGACAGAGGAAGCGAAAAAAAGTTCAATGCTCAAAGAGTTTTTTGAGTAATAAGTTTGTTTCATTGCTATACAATTCTACTTGAATGGTATAACTTATGTGTTAACGAGCATTAGGTAATACGTGCTTTATTAGTATAAACAATGTTGAACTAATTCATTTTATCAATTGGGCTATCCGCCCAAACCGGACTTACTTTTTTAGCTTGACCTAAAAAACTAAGGAAAAAAGTTCAAGGCTACCTTTTAAATTGCTTTCTTATTAATCTCAATCTTAAGTGTGGCCGGGTGATCTTCGAACAAGTTCTAAGCTTCCCGGTCTTACTAAAGCTTTCGATAAAACGTAAGCTATTTAAAAGAGAGGCCACAAGGCAAGATGCTTATTAGGGCCTCTGTTTTTAACAAAATACTAATATCGAACTTTATTTCATATCAGTGCGGTTCATATCTACAAATCATTTAGGACGCTATTTTTTGTTAAAATACTTAACCGTATGTGGGCATGTTACCATACATTGTAAACAAGGCTTACATTGATGGACATTAATGAGCATGTCTCGATTACTTAGTTTAGTCCATGTGTGACCTTTAATCGCGCCGGTTTTACAATTATCCTGACAAATAGAGCAGGTGCCGCATGTTGGTTGAGGGCTTGTTTTATTGGTTGTATCTAGTGGTGTATCTGTCAAGACAGAACACATACTAATTGCGCTGCCATAATGGGGTGTTATTAATAAATCATTTTTACCTATCCAACCCATGCCTGCCAATAAAGCAATGGTTTTGTGGGGGAGAGGCGTACGATGCTCATTAGTGTTATATAAGCCGCTTTGTTCGATGTTAGCCTCTGATTGAGAGAATGCATTTGTGTTCCTATCAGCAAGAAAGATGCTTAATTCGTCAGCTATTTTGTCTGTGGTAATTTCAGTATTGTGAAATTCATCAGTATCAATCTCATTTCGTCGAATCATTTGCGCCACATAATCTTTGGTGCTTGCTACTTTTTGCAAATAAGGCTTTGTTAATGCTTTACCAAAAAGGATAGCCGAACAATACCCTTGAGTTTGCTCTTCTGGCAGTTGAGTTATATCAACAAAGTGGATAAAATCCATCCCTTTGAATCCTAGGAATTCAATTATTTGGCTTTGATTAATCATACTTTTAGCACCTGGCCGTTTTTCGCTTTTTACCGATATTACCTTTATTAATAACTTTTGTAATGTAATCGCTTGCCAGAGGTACTTTACAAGCTGTTCCACCCACATCGACCTTTACCTTTCCAATGTTTTGGGCAATCTGCTGCGATTTACTCGTTAAGCTTTCGATATAAGTGCCAACGGCTATTACAAAACCATTCATCGTATACCTTACCCTATTGGGTGAAAGGTGGATGTTGTTTTCAACGAAATCAAGCAGTTTACTATACTTATTAATGTTTAAGACATCATCGGCATTAACTGCTGCATAATTTGACAATGTTGCCCAGCCAGCAGCTGCTGTTGTTTCAATATCTGATTCAATCCATTCGAGTCCTAAATCAAAGCCAAACGGAGTTTCAGCTGCTACCCAAGGCACAGCATATTCACTCAGGTAATACCAATAGGCTTGATTGACCCACTCGTTCAGGTTTTCTTTCGTAATTTGTTTTTCATCAGCCATTAGGCCGGCCAGGTACATGGCATCAGAATTACCGGTGGCATATAACTCTAGCGATAGCTCATGGTTCTTCTTCGTTTGCTTTAATATCTTTTTTAAATCCTGAACTTTAACACCAAAGAATGGTTCTTTGGCACCATGCTTAATCAAAACACTTTTTGTTTGTTCATTGCCGAATGCTTCCAGTTGCTTTAGTATTTCTTGTGCTGTCATGGTTTGGTTTTTTGTTCAATATGGTAATGCTTAAGCTAAGTTGCATAATGTTGACCAGCTTGACAAGTGTAAAAATGACAATCAGTTATTAAATCCATTTTAATCTGGACATTCGGACGAAAGGCTATTATATTAATGGCGCTTTATTCATTGTAATTTGAAGTTAAATATAAAACCGTATTGTTATGAAGTTGATAACTGGATTATTGTTGTGTTTTTTGTTTGTATTTGTAGGATGTAATGATGATGATGACGACAAGATGTCGAGCATTGAAGTTCGTTTAACTGATAGTCCTGCAGAGTATGAAAAGGTGTTAATTGACGTGGAAGAAGTGAGAATTAATGCATCGTCGGATGATGAAGGAGGGTGGCAAACCTTGAGTACAGAAGACGGTATTTATGACTTGCTTGAGTTTACCAATGGTAATGATACGCTATTGGCTGGAGAAGATTTACCTGTTGGTCAAATATCTCAAATGCGATTAATACTGGGCGATGATAATAGTTTAGTAAAAGAAGGATCGACCTATCCATTAGAAACACCATCGGCACAACAATCGGGCTTAAAATTTAATATTAACGCCGAACTGGTAGAAGGTGTAAACTATAAGATTTGGATTGATTTTGATGCGGGGCGTTCAATTGTTGAAAAAGGCAATGGAACCTATTCATTAAAACCGGTAATCAGAACTTTTACTGAAGCGACCAGCGGAAGTATTAAAGGCATTATAAATCCGGTTAATGTGCGATCATACATAGCCGCCATTTCTGCAGCTAATGATACCATTGGAACTTTTAATGATACCATAAGTGGTGAGTTTCTGCTAAGAGGTATTGAAGCTGGTAACTATGAAGTCGAGATTGAACCTGGCAGCGATTATGAAGAACAGGAGTTTGAAGGTGTAAGTGTTATTCTCGGAGAAGTGACTGATTTAGGGACAATTACATTGATGATGCAGCCTCAGTAGCAATAATAAATCTTCAAGTATAGTTCGCTCCCTGACTCTGGGAGTATACTATCCCTTACCCAGGGAGGGATAGTATGCACCACCCGGGAGCGTGCACTCCCAACCCACGGGAGGTTATTTAATGCTTTGTCAAACCTTAATCTGCATAAATCATTGGAATTGTTTTAATGACTTTGTATGGTCGATGAAAGGATACAACAAAGCCTTCAATAGTTATTACCGAAGGCTTTTTAAACAATGTATATCAATGCCGTTTAGTTAAGGGTAAAAATCCCCCTCAACCCTTCGGGTAGCTCCCCAAGTGGAGCATTTATGCACAGCTTGTCTTTTATGCATTTATACCAAACTGCTAATCAAATCTTCCCCGTGGGGAAGTGCCGGAGGCGAAGGGGGAAAGAAGTTGGATTGTGTACTATTCATTCAAGATTATATAATTTTTTTTAACTAAACGACATTGCAATGTATATTATAAGCTTACTCGAACTCAATTGGTTTTAAAAAATAGAGTGATCGAATCGCACACGGATCGTTATCCGTTTTTGATTTGTTAAGGCATAAAAAAAAGGAAGGCTCGATGTGAACCTTCCTTTGTATTTTATAATTGTTTGTCTTACTAAAATTCTTCACCCATTCCACCGCTGTCACCACCGTTTTTACTGCGTTTCTGAATGAAGTTATTCAGTCGGTAGCTTAGTGTTACAGAAAACATTGGGGAGTCAGGTATCATTTCCTGGTAACTATATGAGTTAGGATTATCTATAATAGAAATGCGTCGCGATGTACCTAGTACGTTTCGTGCCTGCAGAACAGCTGAAAGTTTACGGTCCATAAAGTCCATGCGTATGGCTGCATTCATGTAATAATTGGATTTATTTTCTCCCTGTGCTGTTACTGTCGGACTATCGTAGTTTCCATCGATTTGAAGCTTGATGTTTTTTCGTAAGGTAAACGAGTTGTTAACCCTTGAACTCCAGTTGAAAGACGACCTGCTTTCGCTGGGTGAATAGTAGTTTTCGATACGATAGTCGTACAAATTACCCATGATGTTCATTTGCCACCATTTCGTTAAAGACATGTTCAACATGGTTTCGACACCTAAGGAATAGTCTTTGCCAATGTTATCGTATGTACGTAGCCAGATTTCACCATTTTCATCATAAGGTAACTGTATGCCCTGTATTTTATCGTGAGTTATTCTGTAATAGCCTTCAAGTGATAAAGAAATTTTCTCCCATTCTTTTAGGTAACCCAGTTCAAAGGCATCAATGTATTCGGGTTCCAAATTCGGATTTCCCTGACGAACGTTATATTGATCCTGCCAGGTTATAAAAGGCTCAAGGTACCAGCCTCTGGGCCGATCAATGCGTCTTGAATAACTGGCCATTAACTGATTGTCCTTTGGTAGCTGGTACGACACATGTACTGTGGGGAAGAAATCCCAGCGCTCAACCGTATACGTTTCATTAACGGGAATGGCTTCAGTATCGTCTGGCGATTCTTTGTATTGGTAATCAAAATCGGTACGTCGATCGGTATATTCAGCACGTAAACCTAATTGATAGCCAAATTTGTCAACATTTCCTTTATAAACACTGTAGAGTCCATATATATTTCGATGCATCTCAGTCATGTTTCTGCTGGTATCGTTTTCAACAAAACCACCTTGATTGACATCCCAATTATATACTCTTGATACATCATCACCTAAACCCATTCGACCCTGAAAACCGGCTTCAAAAACGTCGTCTTCGCCAATGGGTTTACTATAGTCAAGGCGCAATTCCCACCGGTTGTTTGGTCCCACTTCAGTAGTGCGGGTGCCATCTACAATGGAATTATTCTGAGAGCGATAGTTCTCTGAGAACTCATCGCCATCGTAACCGCGATGGTTAATTTGAGCTGCAATTTCATGACCCTTTTGTGCAAATTTATGCACGTAATTACTTGTTATCGAATAATACAAGCCAGAGCGTTCTGAATCGTTTATGCTATGATACGTCTGATTTTCCATGCCAGGTATTTGCTCAAGGTATTCCAAATCAGAATTTCCTGACATCTTAAAATTACCAAGGCGTGCATTAATGCTAAAGTTATCTCTCGGTGTGATGTCCCAATCAAAACCGGCTCTGGCACCACCACCACCAAAACTTCTTTCATTATCGCCTTCAGCTTCTATTATGGTAGTCTCATTATTACGGGTTGTTTCACGACGAGTATAGCTAGTGCCTGTTCGTGGACTATTATTATAGTCGGCACCTATGTTAAAATTGATATTTTTTTTGCGCCAGTTTAAAAGAAAGTCGCCACCATACATATTAAAGTTGCCAGCCTTTAAATTAGCAAGGCCTTGTACTCCGGGAGTTCGGTTTTTCTTTGTGATAATATTAATGATTCCTCCCGTTCCGTCTGGCTGGTATTTGGCCGATGGATTGGTAATAATCTCAATGTTTTCAATAGTTGAAGCCGGCGTTTGACGTAATACGTCACTTGCATCCAATACTGTAGGTTTACCATCGATGAGTACGGTTATACCTGTACTTCCTCTCAATGATACGTTACCTTCAATATCAACTTTGATTGAAGGCACATTTTCAAGTACTTCAACAGCAGACAGGGAGGCAGATGTCATCTGCTCTCCAACTGATACGACTTTTTTATCGATGTGAAATTCAACAGATTGTCGTTCGGCAATTACTTCTACTTCTTCGAGCGATTGATTGGCAGAACCGAGAGTGATGTTACCTAAATTTATCATATCACGACCGCCATCAACCACAATGTCGTCGTAGCGTTTGTTCTCATAACCTAAGAATGATACAACCACATAGAAGTTACCTTCTTTGAGTCCTTTGATTTTAAAGTTACCATTCTCATCACTAATGGTACCATTAATAACGCTATTGTCTTGTGCATTATAGATAGCCACTGTGGCATATTCCACAGGTTTTTTTGAATTGCCATCGTACACTTTTCCTTTAACTATTCCTTCTTTCTCGGGTGAATTTGCCATTAATGAAAGAGGAATAAGCATTCCTAATAAGAGGGTTAAAATCTTCACTTTCGTTTTTGTATTTAAAATCCGTTACTTTTTTACTTATCTCTGACGCTGATGTTTTTTTAATCCTGCGCATTAGTTCAACAAAAAGTTACCTAAAAGGATTAATGAACTTTTGCTGCAATTTAAAGCTGCAGAGCTATAATAACTTATGAATCCTGACTGTGTGTAATTATTACTCCTATCGCTTTCCTTTGTTGTTCAAAGGAAACAAACGATTTCTCTATAGTCATAATTGTATGGGCTAAAGTAATTATCTTCACGACCGAAACATTATTATTTAACATGTCATTAACAAAAGAAGAGTTAGAGCGCTACAAGCGTCATACTCTATTACCTGAGATTGGAACAGAGGGACAGAAGAAGCTTAAAGCGGCATCAGTTTTAATTGTTGGCACCGGTGGATTAGGTTCACCTATAGCGATGTATTTAGCAGCTTCTGGAGTAGGGCACATTGGTTTAGTTGATTTTGATGTGGTTGATGAATCTAACCTTCAACGGCAGATTATTCACAAATCAAGCAGCGTTGGTGAAGCTAAGACAGAATCAGCATATGCGACTCTAAAGGAGATAAATCCTTACATTAATATCACCTTATATAACGAAGCATTAACTTCTGATAATGCTATAGAAATAATCAAATCGTACGATATTGTAACAGATGGTACTGATAACTTTGCCACGCGATATTTGGTCAATGATGCCTGTGTATTGAGTGGTAAAATAAATGTATTTGGCTCTATTCGACAGTTTGAAGGACAAGTAAGTGTTTCTGGCGCCAGCGATGGACCATGTTATCGTTGCCTTTTTCCGGAACCGCCAGAACCAGGGACTGTACCATCATGTGCCGAAGCGGGCGTAATGGGAGTGTTACCTGGTGTAATTGGTACACTGCAAGCTACCGAAGTGATTAAACAAATTGTGGGTATTGGTGAACCATTGGTAGGTCGATTATTGAACTACGATGCACTTAAAATGCAATTCGGTGAAATAAAGTTTATGAAAGATCCCGATTGTCCGTGTTGTGGAAATGAACCAAGCATTAAAGAATTGATTGATTATGATGCTTTTTGCGGTCAGCAGGCAACGAATGAATCGGTTGAGGAAATATCTGCAGATGAGTTAAAACACATTTTATCTGGGAATGAAAATACTGTATTGATAGATGTACGTGAACCCATTGAACTTCAGCAAGGCTTGATTGCTAATTCAATTAATATACCCATGCAACAGATTCCAAATCGCTTAGCTGAGATTCCTAAAGAAGTACCTGTTGTTGTTTATTGTCATTTGGGAATTAGAAGTGCACATGTTATTGAATATCTTAAATCACAAGGTTATAAAAAGCTGATTAATCTTGAAGGAGGTTACGATGCCTGGGAGTCGGTAAACTAGAAACACCCACAATCATGGAAAAACTCATTACGAAAAAGAAGTGGATGGAAATGCTACTGAGTCTCTCCATGAATGCTTTTGGGGTTAAGATTTGGCTTGTTTAATAGTGGTTGCCAAAATATAAATTAGAGATACGCTTGTCGTAAATTTAAAGTTAAATAAACATGAAGTTTGCGTGCAACTTTGTAACAACCCCACAATGCATACAAACTGCTAAAATATAGAAAGTAATGTTCCGCCAGATTGTTATTCTTGATTATACCGGTTTGCAAGGTTTTGCTATTGATAAATTGCAAGCTATTTCTGATAGTCCAATCAAAATGTTTAACGATATACCTAAAACAGATGAAGAGATTATTAGCAGAATAGGTAATGCTGACTGTTTATTTGTATCATGGAATACGCCGGTTACTAAAGATGTTATAAGCGCTTGTACAAACCTAAAGTACATTGGTATGTGTTGCAGCCTGATTGACGAAGATTCGGCGAATGTAGATGTCCGTTTTGCCAAAACGAAAGGAATAGTGGTTAAAGGTATACGCGATTATGGCGATGAAGGAGTAGCAGAATTTATTGTTTCTGAATTAATACAACTGCTAAAAGGACTTGGCAAGTATCAGTGGCAATTAGAACCTGTTGAGTTAACAGGGCGAAAAGTAGGAATAATAGGCATGGGAACGACTGGTTTGATGACCTCCAAAAGACTGCAGGCCTTTGGTGCAAAACTGTTTTACTATAGCCGCTCAAAAAAGGAAGAAGCTCATGGGCTAGGAATCGAACACCTGCCTTTGGAGGAACTGTTAAATACTTGTGATATTATTTCTTTCCATTTGCCTCGTCATACAAAAGTTTTGAGCGACGACAATTTAATGCAATTAGGTAGTGGGAAAATACTTGTTAATACTTCATTAGGATTACCATTTAATAAGGAGCCATTCAAGAAATGGTTATTAAAAAGTAACAACTACGCCATTTTTGATGTCTGTGGGTTTGGTCCCTTTTTAGATGAACTATCGAAATGCGATAACCTGATTTATAGTGAACATACTTCCGGATGGACCAAGGAGGCGAAAGAACGCCTTTCTTATAAGGTGTTGGATAATGTGGAAGAATATCTGACAGGATAATTTAGAATTGTCATTCCGAACTGAATATTTATATTTGCCGCCTGATTTTATGAAGGTATGAGTAAAAAGGCGATTTCGAAGAATTCTGTTACCAAAATCATGCGTGTTTTGCACCGCGATATTGGTTTTCTAATGATTGGTTTAACCATTGTTTATTGTGTTAGTGGTATCGTATTGGTTTATCGCGATACTGATGTATTTATCATAGACAAGCATTACTCTGAAAATATTGGAAAAAACAGACGGCCACATGAATTGGGGTCAGCACTTAAATTGAGACGCTTACATGTGTTAAAGGTGAGTAACGATAGCATTTATTTCAATTATGGTAGTTATTGCCGTTCTAGTGGAGAGGCTAATTATACCATTAAAACTTACCCAGATATTGTGTGGACCATCAATAGCTTTCATAAGATAAAAAGTCGTTATATGAGCCATTGGTTGGCTGTTGTCTATGGTGTGTTATTGCTGTTTTTAGCCATCTCTTCGCTGTGGATGTATAAACCAAGTTCGAAGAAGTTTAAAAGAGGACTGGTACTTACCGCCATTGGCTTAGTAATCGCTGCAATCCCCTTGTTTATAGAGTAAACTTATCGTTGGTCGCTTTCAAGATTGTGGAAAGCAAAAAATGTTGTTTGATTCTTTTTAATGTCAAAATTAAAAGGAACTGAATTCTGCATGCGGCCACTGGTGTTTAATTGTACGCTGTTCATTCCTTCATCAAGTGGTATGCGACAATAAGAAATACTATATGGCAATGATTGCCAGTTTCGTGTATCGGCTTTTTCGGTCATAGCATTAACGATGCTAACAATTGTTCCCAGGTTTTCATTCTCGTTACGGGCTACTTCCTCCAATGCTTTCTTAGTAGCCAATCGAGCAATTCCAGCTGCCATCTCACGCATCATCCGATCGCTCAAACATTGAAAAGCAACGGCATTAATATCTTCTCCCAACTGTAAGTCATACTCTTCACTATTGGCGGAGATCGTTGCTTTTGTAAAAATGGGTTTGCGCTCGTGATATTTAGGAAAAGCAACCCTTAAGAATGACAGGTTTTTAAAGGCTGCCTGGTCGTTTCTTGATTTATTACCAATGTAAATCGGAAATGAAAAATCATGTTCTTCGTTGGCTAAGGTTATCCAACCATCGTTATAGCCAGTGTTGGTGAAATTAATGCTCCACTCATCTTTCACAGGACCAAAACCATTTAACCAGAAAAAAACCAAATGACCTTTCTCATTGTCTTCAGGTTCGTATTTAAGGTCAAATTTATTTTCATAAAAGTTTAGTTCAGAACCGAATCCCAGCTGTTGAGCGGTACGCATTAAGTCTTGTTTTAATTGCTCTGGTACGTTAACGCCAAAAAGCTCTTTGTAGTCTTCCTCGTATATTTCTAAGGCATTTCGGTAAGCAATAAATGCATCATTGGTATTTCCTGCAGCTTCATATATCAAGCCCATCATACAATGTGCAAAAGCATCTCGCGAATATTTATTTTTGTTCTTCTTGTATTTGTCATTGAGCTTTTGCAGTACAATATTCACACGGCGGCATTCTACTAATGCACCTTCATAATCTTTGAGATAGATATAATTAAGGGCCTTGTAAAAATGTATCAATACAGCTTCGAAATCTTCTGGTCTATAGGGTTTAACCATCGGATTCGTTATTAGGGCTAATGCTTCGTTACCAAATGATTTACTGAAATCTTCCACATAATAATCGGCCTGATTAAAGTAATTATTACTCAACTCATATTGCCCGTTCATAAAACAGACAACGCCACGGTTACAAAAATACAGATAACGATTCTTTCCTTCGGCGCCTTTAGAATCATTTGATAATTCTTTGTCGGCAGCCTCAAACTGCCCGGAGGCAATCAGGCTTTGTAGCTTAATGTTTTGTTCGTAATAAGTGGCACAGCCAAAAAAGAAGAGGGAAAGAAATATGGTGAGAATTTTGGATTTCATAGGTCGAAGTGTGGGCAGAGGTGTAGATTTTAAGTTAAAGGGGTTAATGGTTAATTATCAATGATTAATTATCAATTATCAACGATAAGTTATTGATTATTAGTAATTAACCATTAGTAATTAACCATTAACCATTATTTATTTATGTACTTTTTAATTTCTTTGTCACCAATCCATACAATTTCATTGGTCTCAAGATTAGATAGTTCCATGTTGATTTTGTAGAAGTTAACGCGCTCCTTTTTGTAAGTGTCAACAATGGAGTTAATATCTCCATTCAGCATAAAATCGGCACCTAATTCTTTACCCCATGCTTTGGCTGTTTCCATACTCGACATTTCTTGTTGAGTAGCTCTTTCGCGACGCAATTCCTCACGTTTTTCACCTGCCTGAACTAATCTGACACGGCCGCTATTGATAAAGGCTTTTTCAACATCTTTAACAAAGGTTTCAGCGCTAATGTGCTCATGTGATTTATTGTAAACTAAACCAACAACTACCACTGGCTTTTTACCATTGTTGTCTTCCTGATGATTACCAATCCAGGCGCCGCCTAGTACTTGATTAACCATTTCTTCGGCTACTAATCGTGAGTCGGTATCATTCCAGCGACCACTTAAATCGATCGTTTCTTTGGTGTCAACGCGTTCAACCTTATGGCTTGAACATCCTTTGATGAAAGTTGCAGTTAATACAATTGCTAATACGAAGGTTAAATTTCGTTTCATAAGTAATAAGTTTAGATTTATGGATATTCCTTTTTAATCCGTGTTTGGTTAATCAAAAAGCATTCCAAAAAACGGTTTAGAATGCATTAAAATAACCCTTTAATTCATTATATAATTTGTCAGTTGTAGAAACAAGTGGCAGACGCAATTGGTTGTCAATTATTTGTCGCATTTCTAATAGTGCTTTTATGCCAGCAGGATTTCCTTCAACAAAAATGTTATTAATTAAATCAATGAGAGAATAATGTATCTGACGTGCTTTAGGCATATTGTTTTCTACGGCAGCATTCACCATGCTACTGAATTCAACCGGACATGCATTTGCAATCACAGAAATAACACCATTGGCACCAGAGGCAATAAGCGGTAAGGTGGTGGCGTCATCTCCCGAAAGAACTGCAAAATCCTGCGGCTTATGCTTGATGATTTGCATTATTTGTTCCCAATTACCAGAAGCTTCCTTTACTGCAACGACATTTTCTATGTTACTGGCTAATTTTAAGCAGGTATCTGCATTTAGATTACAGCCTGTGCGCGACGGTACGTTGTACAAGATTACTGGCACCGGCGAAACATCAGCAATGGCTTTGTAATGTTGATATAAGCCTTCTTGTGTTGGTTTGTTGTAAAATGGAGTAACAGATAAGATCGCATCAACGCCATCAAAATCGGTACGGTTAATGGTGTCAATCAGTTCGTCAGTATTATTGCTACCCATACCTAATATTACAGGAAGCCGATTGCTATTAGCTTCCTTGATGGTATGTATGACTTCCAGCTTTTCTTTATTACTCAGAGTGGCCGTTTCGGCTGTTGTACCAAGTGCCACGAGGTAATTAACGCCACCATCAATCACATAATTCACTAGCTTTTTAAGCGCCGAATGGTCAACAGCTTTATTGTTATCAAAAGGTGTTACCAGAGCTACACCTGTTCCGGTAAGTTGTTGGGGAGATATCATGGATTGTCTTTAGTTGTTGATTAGTTTCAGGTAACGGATGATTTGCTTTTTTAACTCAGAAGTGTCGCTTTCATTTTTTAATTCTATCATGAAGTCGTATAACTCATTATCCAATCCGGCTTTACCCATTTTAAATTCAGCCTTCGAAAGCTGACCCAGGTAATCAATAGCAAAAGGCTGTTTGTCCACCAAAATGAATAAGAGATGAAAGGGCTTATTCACAAATTCTTGAAGTGCATCATTTTTTAATGCATAGAAAAAACTAAAATCACTTCTGCAAGCGAAGGTGTAAGTGCTGTCACCAATGTAATTATCATCTCTTTTCTTTTTATCGATAAAGCCTAAAGCTTCTGAGGTGATATTGGCATCCTTTAACTCATTAATGAGTTCTTTTACAACTTTAAGGTTGCGGTCGTCTGTTGCATCGTATAGTATACCAGCACTTTGAGCCGTTTCCAGGTTGTGCATCCTCTTTTTTCGAGGTGCTTTTTTATGCTGGCTTTCTAGTTTATATATGGCGACTTTCTGTCGTATTGTTTCAATGAAATTGCTCATTTATCCTGTGTGTAATATGAATTAGTATGTGGTTATGCGTTTAATAAATTGAAAAACTCTTCTTCAGTAACAAAATTAATACCGAGCTTTTGGGCCTTTGATTTTTTTGATGCGCCAACATTTTCGCCTGCTAATACAAACGAAGTTTTGGCAGAGATTGAATTAGTACATTTACCACCGTTTTCTTCGATTAACTTGGCATAATGCGGCCGTGGTTGCGATAATGTTCCTGTAATCACAATTGTTTTACCTTCCAGCTTACTGGATCTGTTGGCCGATTTTTCTTCCAGCTTAAACTGTAAACCTGCTGTTTTAAGTCTTTCAACTAGATGTCTGTTTTGTTCATTCTCAAAGTATTGCACCAGACTCGAGAGTATATTGGCTTTTACGCCTTTTATTTGTGCATAATGAAAGTAAGCTTCCGGAATATCGTTTTTGACTTGTTCGCGCAATACGTTTTCAAGGGCTTCTTTTGTGCCAATGTCAATATTGGTTTTGCGCTTAGAGTTCAGGTTTTGAGTGAATGATTTCTGAATGGCATGAATGCTGTAAATATCTTCAAAAATGCTTAGAGTTTGGTATAGGTATTGCGATTTTTTCAAATCACTTTTGGGTGTGTATTTGATGGTTGAAGGCGTTTCCTCTTCGGGTAAGCAATCTAAATACAACTCTTTTAATCTTTCCAAAAGACTTGGTGCAGATGCTGCACTAATATTTTCAACATTATTCACTGTTTTGCAGATTTCCTTCGCTACTGTTTCACCAATATCTTTAATGCCCAATGCAAAAAGCACTTTCTCAAATGGTTCTTTTTTCGAATTTTCGATACTCTCAATTAATTTAGAAACCGACTTTTCCTGGAGCGTTGTTTTGCTCAAAACGTTAAGCTTATCAACTATTCCTTTATTTGTTTTAGAGTTAAGCGTGGTGATTATCGATTGTGCCACCTCATTATTAATGCCCAGTTTTATCAAATCGCTTGCTTCGCATTTGGCAATCTGGTAAATGTAATCGTATGTTTGAATTACTTTTTCCAAATCTTCATGACTGGCCTGGGGGATTCTAAAATATTTAAGAATAGTGATTAAACGTATGCCTTCACTATCGTTTTTGTCATCTTCAAAATGCGTAATAATATCCTGATTGAATAAATCAGATTTATAACCGATAATGCTCGCAATGAATTTAGTTTGCTGTGCTTTATCTCTGAATTCTAACCCTTCAATGCCACTTAAGGAATCAGAACTTGCATTTAGGTAATTTTCTAAAGTTTCATAATGCCTGGTGAGAATGCCTGCATTTTTTAATGTCATTGGCTTGGAACCGATATTTAAGGCGTAAATAACTTTTTCTAAAGGTATTTTTGGTTGCTCATATAGCTCATCTTTTGGCAGGTTGAGTCGCTCCAGGCCGATAAGTTGATTTTGCTTATTGTTTAATTCGTATAAATCAGCTACGTTTTTGATATAGCCTTTTTCTATTAGCAAAGAGATTATACCTTCACCAAGGCTGTCGATGTTCATTG
This sequence comes from Carboxylicivirga marina, assembly GCF_016612505.1. GTDB lineage: Bacteria > Bacteroidota > Bacteroidia > Bacteroidales > Marinilabiliaceae > Carboxylicivirga > Carboxylicivirga marina. The sequence goes on along the minus strand of NZ_JAENRR010000005.1, from coordinate 48,989 downwards.
CTTTGCGACTCACAAAATGACTGATTCGGTTTTCTATTTGCGGAGGACAACCTGTTTCATTAGGACAATAATGTGCCGCTACACCTTCTTCTTTAACTAAAGTAGTACCACACTCAGGACAATGACTAATAAATATAAATTTATCAGCGTTTGCTTGACGCTTATCAATATTAACCTTGGTTATTTTTGGTATTATTTCACCACCTTTCTCAACAAACACCGTATCTCCAGTATGTAAATCAAGTGAGTCAATAATATCGGCATTATGCAAAGAAGCGCGTTTAACGGTTGTGCCGGCCAGTTGTACTGGCGATAAGTTAGCTACCGGTGTGATTTTTCCGGTACGCCCAACCTGGTAGGTAATTGATTGAAGCAATGATTCAGCTTCTTCGGCTTTAAACTTGTAAGAAATAGCCCATCGTGGTTCTTTGGCGGTGTAACCCAGCTGTTCCTGGTAAGCACGGTTGTTAACCTTTATTACAATACCATCAATTTCAAAAGGCAGATTAAAACGCTCCTTATCCCATTTATTAATGAATTGATAAATGTCTTGCAAGGAGTTGCAGACTTTGTAGTGTGCTGGTGTTTTAAAACCCCATTGTCCGGCATTTTTAATGTTATCTGAATGAAGAGTGGTGTTTAAATTATCGCTAAAGACATAATACAACAAACAATCTAAACCACGTTTGGCAACTTCTTTACTCTTCTTAAGTTTTAATGAGCCAGCGGCTGTATTTCTAGGATTGGCAAATGTTTTTTCACCTTTAACTTCAAGCTCAGCATTTATCTCATTAAACTTCTTTTTAGGAATAAATATTTCTCCTCGTATAACAAATTCATCAGGATAACTACCCTTCAATTGGAGCGGGATGCTTTTAATGGTTTTGACATTGGCCGTAACGTCGTCGCCTTTTTCGCCATCACCACGTGTAACAGCATTTGATAATTCGCCGTTTTCGTATGTTAAGCTAATGGATGCACCATCGTATTTTAGTTCACAAACAAACTCTACCTCATGACCAATTTCTTTGGAGATTCTATTGTAAAAGTTTTCTATTTCGGCTTCATTGTATGTATTGCCCAACGATAACATTGGGTACTTGTGAGTTACCTGTATGAAATCGTTAGATAAATCACTACCAACACGTTTTGAGGGGCTGTTTGGCTCATCAAACTCAGGGTGTTGTTTTTCCAGTTCAATAAGTTTCTTCAATAACTGGTCAAAGTCATAATCTGAAATTTGTGGCTCATTCAGTACATAATACTGATGGTTATATTGGTGAAGTTGTTCTCTTAACTCTTGTATCTCTTTCCCGATATCAGGCATTACTTGTGCTTTTGTAAGGTTAACAAACAAAAATACAATAATATTTCAATCACTGTGGAGGAGTTGTTGTTATTCTGTCCATCAAATGACGAATTCTTCGGACTGCAAACTTCGGACTTCGGACTATAGTTTTATCTTTGCGGCGCTAAAAATAGATAATATGATTTCGGTAGATGGATTGACGGTAGAATTTGGTGCTACCACACTGTTTAAGAATATCTCTTTTGTAATTAATGAAAAGGACCGTATTGCCTTGATGGGGAAGAATGGAGCCGGGAAATCAACTTTATTGAAGATTCTTGCCGGAGCACGTGAGGCTAACAAAGGTCATGTGGCGGTGCCTAATGATAAGGTTGTGGCCTACTTGCCTCAGCATTTGATGACGGAGGATAACCGGACAGTGTTTGAAGAAGCCTCTCAGGCTTTTGCTCATATCTTCGCGATGGAGAAGGAGATTGCTGAAATTAATAAAGAGCTGGAGTCACGTACTGATTATGAGTCGGAGAGCTACTACGAATTAATAGAAAAGGTATCGACACTCAGTGAGAAATTTTATTCGATTGAGGAAACGAATTTTGATGCCGAAGTTGAAAAGGTATTGTTGGGCCTTGGTTTTATGCGCGATGATTTACAGCGCCCAACCAGCGAGTTTTCAGGAGGTTGGCGAATGCGTATTGAGCTCGCTAAGATATTGCTTCAAAAACCAGACTTAATATTGCTCGATGAGCCAACTAACCACCTGGATATTGAGTCGATTCAGTGGCTCGAGGAATTCCTGATAAACTGTGGTAAAGCGGTGATTGTGATTTCTCACGACAGGGCTTTTGTTGATAATATCACTACGCGTACCATTGAAGTTACCATGGGACGTATTTACGATTATAAAGTCAATTATTCTCAATATTTAGTGCTGCGTCAGGAGCGTCGTGTGCATCAATTGAAAGCGTTTGAAGAGCAGCAGAAGATGATTGCTGAGAATGAGGCTTTTATAGAGCGTTTTAAGGGTACATATTCCAAAACACTTCAGGTGCAAAGTCGGGTAAAGATGCTTGAAAAACTCGATAGGGTAGAAGTCGATGAAGAGGATCGTTCATCACTGCGCCTTAAATTTCCTCCGGCACCTCGTTCGGGAAATTATCCTTTAATAGCCACAGAAGTAACAAAGTATTACGATGAACATCTGGTTTTTGCCGATGCTTCGTTAACCTTGGAGCGTGGTGAGAAAATAGCGTTTGTAGGTCGAAATGGAGAAGGTAAATCCACTCTGGTAAAAGCCATTATGAGCGAAATTGATTATAAGGGCGAACTGCAATTGGGGCACAATACCATGATTGGCTATTTTGCACAAAATCAGGCTTCTATGTTGGATGAGGAACTAACGGTTTTTCAAAGCATTGATGATATTGCCGTTGGTGATATTCGGACAAAAATTAAAGATATGCTCGGTGCCTTTATGTTTGGTGGCGAAGATATTGATAAGAAGGTACGCGTATTGTCAGGAGGTGAGAAAACACGATTAGCGATGGTTAAATTACTGCTTGAGCCGGTTAACTTGTTAATTCTGGATGAGCCAACCAATCACTTGGATATGAAAACAAAAGATGTGCTTAAAGATGCCCTTAAGGCCTTTGATGGAACGCTAATACTGGTATCTCATGATAGAGATTTTCTGGATGGTTTGGTTGATAAGGTATATGAATTTGGTAATCAACGCGTGAAAGAGCATCTTGGAGGTATTCAAAGCTTCCTTGAGATGAAAAAGATGGCGCATTTGAATGAATTGGAAAGGAAGAACTAATTTTCGAAGTTCTCTAAAATATATTTATTAGCCACTGGACGTAGTCGAAGTGATTGTTGTTTTCATCCCGACTACGCTCAGTGAGCGAATTTTGTTTAAGGAATAATTACGAGTTAATTGCGTTGAACCAATCCAAGTTCTTTCGCTGATATTTCCCTCATTTCTACTTTTCGTACTTTACCGGTTACCGTTGTCGGAAACTCCTCTACAAATTTCCAGTATTTAGGAATTTTAAAGGTGGCTATTTGTCCTTTACAATAGGCTTGTAAGTCTTCACCAGAAATCTTATCCCCATTTTTCATGATAACCCATGCCATCACTTCTTCGCCATATTTAGCCGAAGGAACACCAATAACCTGAATGTCTTTGATGGCATCATGCTGATGCAGAAATTCTTCAATTTCAAAGGGTGAGATATTTTCACCACCTCGAATAATTAAATCTTTGATTCGCCCTACAATTTTGACGTATCCACTTTCATCCATTTCGGCCAGATCACCTGTATGCATCCATCGTCCTTCATCAATTACTGATGCAGTAGCTTCTGGATTGTTCCAATATTTCAGCATCACCGAATAGCCGCGTGTACAGAATTCACCTCGCTCACCACGTGTTACAATGGCGCCGGTTTCAGGGTTAATGATTTTAATTTCAATGTGAGGATGCACCATGCCAACTGTTGCACAGCGACGATATTCGTTGTCATCAACAAATGTTTGAGTACTAACGGGCGAGGTTTCAGTCATTCCATAGCAGATGCCAACCTCCCGCATATTCATCTTTTCACGGACTGCCTTCATGGTTGATTCGGGGCAAGAAGCACCGGCCATAATACCTGTTCGTAAGCTTGAATAGTCGTACTTGTCAAAATTCGGATCATTTAGCTCTGCGATAAACATGAGAGGTACGCCATATAATGAGGTGCACTTTTCATTCTGAACCGTTTGAAGCACTGTTTCAGGTACAAAGGCTTCTCCTGTGAGCACCATGCACGCTCCGTGAGTGATGCATGCCAGGTTAGCCAATACCATGCCAAAGCAATGATATAATGGAACTGGAATACACACACGATCTTTCTCGGTGTATTTTAAGCGCTGACCAATAAAATAGCCATTGTTTATAATATTGTGGTGGGACAGGGTAGCACCTTTAGGAAAACCTGTGGTGCCTGATGTGTATTGGATATTGATGGCTTCATCAAACTGAAGCGTTTTTTCTAGTTCGACAAGTTGTTTGCTTGATACCTTTTTTGCTGCATCCAGCAGGCTTTGCCAATCGTGGTCAATGACAATGATGCTTTTTAGATGAATACATTCACCTCTCACTTCGTTTAAAATGTCCAAATAGTTGGTCTGACGAAAACCTTTAGACATGATCAGCAGGCTCGTTTCAGATTGCTTTAGTGCGTATTTTAATTCGGCTGACTTATAGGCCGGATTGACATTCACCAGGATTACACCAATGCGTGCAGTGGCGAACTGGACCAAAACCCACTCGTAACGATTGGGTGACCAAATACCGACGCGATCACCTTTTTTTACACCATAGGATAATATCCCTTTAGCAACTTCTTCTACCTGCTCCCAAAATTCTTTATAGGTGGCTTTGTAGTTCTGATAAGGAACTACGAGGGCGTCGCTGTTTGGGAATTTGTCAACAGTTTGTTTAAGTTGTTCTGATATGGTAATGCCCAAAAGGGGCGTGTCCGACGTTCCGTGGTCGTACGATAAATGATTATTCACAATGTCTGGTTTAATTAGTTATGTTTTGTTCTGGAAGTAATTACTATAAATTAAAACGAAATTAGTAGTAATGTACTGTTACAAATATAAATTTTTAATTAAACCGTGGTGTGATTAAGTCATGTTTTGTTAATCAAAAAATGGATAAAATAACGATTGTTGTCATCTGTTACTTCAATATTTGTCCAAAAAAATAGATTGTTCTTGTTGGTTAACAGTCATGTTCTGTCAGAAGCTAATTGCAATTATTGATTGAAGTACGATGTTAGCAATTAATCTTTAGCTACAGCATTTATATCAATGATTAGGTTCCTATTAGACGCTTCCCACCATTTTACGGTAACTGGTGTTTCTCCATTTAGAATGATACCTTCCCCAATTTGAGGACTTATGATTTTAACTTCAAGTTTATTAGCAGCTATAGATGCTCTGGTAATTGGCTCGAGCCAATCGTGCATGGCTAATTTAAAACCACCCCAATGAATGGGCATTACTACAGATGCTTGAACATCTTTCCCTGCCTGAATCGTTTCTTCAGGCATCATGTGTATTTCTTTCCAAAGCTCGTTATACTGACCACATTCCATCAGAGCCAAATCAAACGGCCCGTATTTTTCACCGATGGTTTTAAAATGCTGACCATATCCACTATCTCCACTAAAGAAAATGTTTTTTTCGGGTGTTTTAATTACCCACGAACACCATAAGGTAGATGCCTGATCATTAAACCATTTGCCACGACCCGAGAAATGCTGAGCAGGTGTACAGGCAAGCGTCAGTTTATCAAGTTTTATTTCTTGCCACCAGTCTAATTCGCTTATGCGATGTTTATCAACGCCCCATGATACGAGATGGGAACCAACACCCAAAGGTGTATAAAAAGCTTCTGTTTTGTCCTTAAGTCGTGTAATTGAACCATAATCTAAATGGTCGTAGTGATCGTGAGAAATAATGATAAGGTCAATTTTTGGTAATTTTTCGATATCAATAGGTAGCTGTTTATTAAATCGTTTAACGCCTACGAAAGGGACTGGAGATGCTGACTGTCCCAACATGGGATCAATCAATATGTTTTTACCGTTGGTCTGAATCAAAAAGGATGAGTGACCAAACCAAAAGAGGCGCATATCGCCGTTGTATTCAGCCATATTAGAGGAATCCATTTGGACAATTTGAGGTGTCTTTTTTGGAGTGGCATTAGGGTGGGTATTAAACTGTTCTTTAATCAACGCCCAAAACTTAGAACCAGACATCTCCATCTTAACGTCGCCGATATTTGCAAATTTTCCGTTACGATACTGTGGTGATTGACTATAGGTATTTTGGATAGTTTTAGTTGCTGTACCGCCAAATTGAGGACTTAATGCCATAAAAGCTACAACTGGCAGAATGATGGTACAAAGGATGCTAACGATTATAATCATTGTCTTCTTTCTTTTACGCATATCCATTTCATTATTAACCATAACAAAAGTAGTGGGTGTTTTGTGCGCAGCTGTATAAATTTTACTTCTTGTTGTATGCATTTTCCTGTTTTGCTAAATGTTGAGTGCCAATAGCGGTGTAGTATGATAAATGCACCGGTGTATTTTTAATAGTGTATAGTGTTGATACAGATGAAGTAGGAGGTATTAGGATTATGGTGTTTGCAGATTGGCCTACGGCAAAGCCATTTTTGGAAAGGATATTGATGATTAGTCATTCAAGTACGATAAAATTTATTGATATGGCAGCATGTAAATATTGTGGTGAGAAAGCCGGCTTTTTAAGTAACAAGCATTATTTCTGTGAACTTAAATACAAACAGGGGAAACAGAGAGTAGCTCAAATGGTGGAATATATATTGCGCAACGGAGGTGAGTTTAGTAGCCTCAAAAAACGTATTAAAGAAATCGCAATTTCTAGTGCTGTTCGATTACAAGAGCTCGATGCAATTTATATTAAAACCTTTAATAAGGCTGTTAACAGTTTGATTGAAGAGGGGCATTTTACCGAAGCCATTGAAGATCGAATAGCTGAATTTCAGCAAGCGTTTCAATTGTCGCAAGAGATGCTGGATCAGGACGGCACCTTAAAGAGAGTAGCTAAATTATCGATTATACGTGATTTGGACAAAGGGCTAATTCCCGAGCCAAGAATGGTTGTTGAGTCTTACCTGCCATTTCATCTGCAAAATACAGAACAGCTTATTTGGATTTTCAATGACGTGGAGTGTTATAAGCAAAATCCCAATTTGCAGGCTGATACAAGCCTTCGGATGCTTGGTAAGAATGAAAAAAGGCATTATTACCGTAAAGTTGATGAGAAAAGTGAAACCGTTAAAATGGTTCAGATGCAACATATGGGTGATGGCACCTGTGCATTGACCAATGAGCATGTGTATTTTACATCGGGTAATAAAAAATATAAACTGAAAATTAATAATATCGCCTCCACTGAAGCATTTAAAGATCAGATTAGTTTATTCAGAGAAGGATTTGATTCAGATGCACAGCTCTTTAAAAACATTGATGGCGTGTTTATGTACAATGCCATTAATCGTTTAATAAGCTAAGTTACATTATGTAGAAAAGCATCACCATTGTGATTTGCAACAGGATTGACAATGAGTAATGACTATTTAGTCATGACGCTGTTTAAGTTTTTTCTTATGACTAAATAGTCAAAGTATGTTTTACTCTTTCCGGAACGCATGACTATTTAGTTAAAGGCCATTTACGTATTGAAAAGGGCTGTGACTATTTAGTCAAAGCTTGTTTCACTGCTGATTGAAGCTTTAACTATTTAGTCACGCTATGTTTCACTAGTGAATTGAGCAATGACTATTTAGTCAAAGGCTGTTTCTTTAGAAGAGTGCCATTTTACGATTGATTTTCGCTTGGCTTGAGCAAAAAAAAGCCCGAAATGAGCCGGGCTTTCAGTATTATGAATTCTATTATAATTAATGTCCGAAAACATTGCTAAGCTTGATGCCTGCATACACCGTTCGTGGGTTGGTAGGTCCATAAACATATGCCGGGTCACGATTGAAGCCTGAATCAAAGTCATCCTGGTATGAGTTAAAGATGTTTTTAACACCCGCAAAAGCGGTTAATGGAAGTCCACCTACTTTTAATTGATACTCAGCTTTTAACCCAAGGTCGAAAAAGGTTGGTGTAGTACGAATTACTCCCGGGTCTTCATCGCCGATGATAATAGGTGTTTCACCTGGCTTAAGCTCCTCACCATAGTAGGCAATCTTCATCTTACCTGTGTAAGTACCACTAGCTATTAAGGTTAATTTTTCTCCAACTATATAATCTACTGCAAAGAATCCGTAATCATTTGGTGTACGTAAAAAGTCACTTTCACCAAGCTCAACAGCTTCGCCAAATTCACTTGATTGAGTGGTATATCCGGCTCTTATATAGAATTTGTTGTTGGGCGAGGCTGTTAATTCAAAATTCACACCTTTAACTTCAGCGCCATTTTCTGCATTACTGCGAATGTATGTTGTAACACCAGTATCCTCATCATGCTCTGGCGATTGAGCAAAGGCATCATCCAGGTTGGTGTAAAATCCTTCTACCAATAGACCAACATTCCAGACACCAAAGCGGCGATTAAAATCAAATGAAGTCATGTATGAATGACTTGTTTCTTGCTTAAGGTTCGGGTCATTTGCATGAATCACTTTACGAGAACCTGAAGTTTCGATGTGTAAATCTTCATCAAATACCTGAGGGGCACGATAACCTTGTGAATAGCTAACACGCCATTGTAAGGATGGAATAACATCCCATAATAAGTTTACGCGGGGGCTAAACACATTGCCATCGTTGTTACCTTCTTTATGATCTAAGTCGGTAATCTTATAGCGGTCAAATCGAGCTCCAAGCGATGCTTTTACAGGGCCTAGTTGGCGATCGTACTGAGCGAACACGCCATATACATTCTTGTTCTGGTCAGTAATGGTGGTATTAGGGATATGCTCAAAGCCTTCAATAGTTGTTCCGTCACCAGCATAAATAGGATTTTCATAATCAGGATATCCCAGTTTTTGGTCAAGCATGTCGTCGTGTACTAACTCAATACCTGTTACAATGCTGTTTTTTCCAAAATCAGATTTAAACTGTATTCCAATATTGTAAGTCATCCCATCTGTTTGACCATAGTCTTGTAAACTTTTATCAGCACCATAATAAGATGCGCGATCAACATTCTGAGTAGAACCGTATACCGACCACATACTACCTGTTCCTACAAAACGCTCGTAGGTACCTGCAATGGTTGTGATTTTATGATCGACTGCTTCTGAAATTTCAGCTTCATGATTTAATTTATCAAAGTCATTTCCGCCTCGGCGTTCTTCATTTACACGCATAAAATCAAAGGTGATTTTATTGCGGTAGTCTATTCGATGATATAATCTAGCTCCTAAAGTCAGGTTTTCAATTTGCGATATTTCAGAGAAGCCATCGTTATTGGCATCATAGGGGTCTTTATCGCGATAGAAGCCATACAAGGCTAAGCCGGTTTTTTTATCGTCACTTACAATGGTGGTATTCATGTTAACTGAATAATCGCCTTGAGCTTCACCATCGGTTCCAGCACCAACTGAGTTGTATTGTGCAGTTAAATCGTATGAGTTAACCATTGGATCTTTTGTAATCAGGTTAATGGTTCCAGCAACCGCGTTACTTCCATATAGGGCTGAGCCACCACCACGAACCACTTCAATGCGCTCAATCATGCTCGATGGTATCAACTCTAAACCATATACACCTGCCAGATTACTAAAAACAGCACGATTATTTATTAATACCTGTGAGTGAGCACCATCTAATCCGTTCATACGAACTTGTGTGAACCCACAATTCTGACAATTATTTTCCAAGCGTAAGCCCGGTACATAATTTAATCCTTCGCCAATAGATACTGATTGTGTGTTTTCTAACAGTTTTGGAGTAAGAGTATTTACAATAGTGGAAGCTTCTTTGCGCTTTCGCTCATTTCTATCTGCCGTCACAACTACCTGTTCCAAGCCTAGAACATCCTCCTCCAATTCAAAGGATAGTTTTATCGATGCACCCTTTTTAAAGCTTACCGTTTTCTCTATAGGTTTATAACCCATTGCCTGCGCTTTTACAATGAATTCACCTTCAGGTATAAAACCTAATTCAAATTCACCATCCATGTCAGATGCCACGCCAAGTGTGGTGTTGTTGATTGTTACCGTTGCAAGTGGTAGTGGTTTTCCTGCGGCAGTAATTGTACCATTTAAATCGCACATAGGCTCTGGTGGTGGAGTTTGTGCAATTGTAATAGTTGATATAAATAAACTGATTAGTAATAATGCTTTCGCAATACAATACTTCATCTTAAAATCTTTTAGTAATCTGTCAATCAGATCTTGAGTTAATAATTAGGTTTTGTTTCAAAGCAGAAACAATGGTGACATAAGCATTTATATATGCCTGTCACTATGGTACGATTCCAATGTTCAGTTGAAGAAATTATGCAACAGGAGGTGCTCTTCCTGTGCATTGAGATATGTGCCTCTGATTGTAAAGAAATGTGCATTCAACAGCAGAGCGTTCATGGTATACTAGCAATATGTCGGATAGCAATGCTGGCGCTTCTTTCGATACTGATGTTTGTAATTGTTGATAAAAGGCAAAATCAGTAGGTGCGTGCGAATGTCCGTCGCAACCTGGGTGTGCGTGGCTGTATGATTTTCCATCAATATTATGGGTGTGATAAAACAAGGCATTGCTTGCAGTTTGAATTGCAAACATCATTACCAATAGTAATGATAATCTATTAAAGACTTTTTGGTGTTTTATATGCTTAAATACCACGATGTAAAAATGAAAAAAATCTTTAATCAGCCAAATCCCTACAAATGGGGATTTTTGGCACGACATACAATCGATGAAACCGACTATGAAGCCAACTCACCCATTTTGTTTTATTTAAAAGTTGGGCAGGTGTACGATTGCGATATTACACAGATTCTCAATGGCTATGTGATGATATTTAAAGAAGCTTTTATGGATGAGTTTAATGATGTGGCGCAATTACTGGCAAGGATTCCAATAAATATGCATTTGAGTAAGCATCATAAAAACTTATTTAGCGATTTTGAGTTGATGATGAATGAATTTGAATTGCCAATACCAATCTACGGGTTTTAAAGAGTTATTTGATTGTGATTATTTATAAAATCACCGAATTGCTCAATGATATCAATCATTAGGTGAGAATAAAACAATTAGTGCCTTTAAAACTTTAGTTTATAAGTGTTACAAATCAGATAAGGAGCTAACTTATTATGTTGAGCAATTAAACCTGACGAAGCACAAACTAACAGTAGTTTGTTTCAAATAGTTTGGTTACCAGGCTATTTCACTTATATTGGAGCGATTAGTGATGGAAAGTAAAGGTTTATTACGATATACAGATAATACTAACTCTGAAACTGCTTTTGAGTTACAATATATCAAACCATCCCGTTTTGTGAAGTTTTTCAAATCGAAAACAAACCAGGGCTATCCCTTTTAAAAATTACATTGTACTTAGCTTATTTCCTCAAGCCGGAATGGCTTCTACTTTTTGTTCATCAAAAATTAACTTTAATAGGTATTCACGATTTACGCTACGCTCCAATTGCCTCCAGCCCAAAAAGTAGACAAAAATGCCGTCGACTAAAGCATTCGCATACCCATTACGTCATTGTTACGGGAAAAATTAATGCTTGATTATTGCTCTATTCAACATTATTCAAACAAGTTTGATACTGTCTTCATTTTTCGCAATAATTTAAAGATTCACAAATCATGCATCAAATTTTTCTTCCCTCCACATACGACGATGGGTCCCAAGCTACATTGCTTAGGTCGATATTACTTAAAAGTGATTTCCCAGGAAAACAAACCTTACGCCATTAGAATGCCGGAAGAAGTTTAAATGTGAAATACGTATGCCTTAAATAGCGATTTTTTCATCTTTTAACATACTTATGTCTAGTAGTCAACAAAACTTACCACAATTTAGTTAATATCTACTATGGCTTAGTAAAAGTAAAATATACTTTTGTCAGGAAGATAATTAACTACACAAATAATGAATTACACAAAAATCACAGGTGTTGTTTGCGGTTTATTGTTATCGCTTTCAGCATTTGCACAAACAGGAATAATTAAAGGGCGCATTGTTGATGCTCAAAATAACGAAGAAATACCCTTTGCCAATATTGCCCTAATGGAGAATGGTATTATCGTAAAAGGTTCAGTAACTAACGACAACGGTGCTTTTAGACTAGATAATATTGCAGAAGGAACTTACAGCCTCTCTGTATCATTTTTGGGTTATGAGGCGAGTGAAGTTAAAGATGTAACAGTATCAAAAGAATCAAGAGTTGTTGATTTGAAGAAAATAGGACTTTCTGTTTCATCACTTAATATTGAAGGGGTAGAGGTAAAGGCGATGGCACAAACCGCCAAAACAAAGATAGACCGAAAAACCTATCGTGCACAAGATTTTGCCACAGCAAGCGGAGGATCTGCTGTTGATGTCTTAGATAAATTGCCTGCTGTATCGGTCGATGGTGAAGGTACTGTTTCGGTACGTGGTACGAGTGATTTCTTAGTATATATTAACGGAAAACCAACACAGGCAGGTGCGACGGAAATATTAAACCAAATACCGGCTGATCAAATCAAAGATGTTGAGATAATTACCGTACCTGGAGCACGCTTTGATGCTCAGGGAAAAGGAGGAATTATTAATATTACCACTCAAAAAGGTGGCTTAGATGGCCTTTCAATCGTGGCCAATGGTATGGTAGGTGGAACGCCATGGACTAATAAAGACGATGTATACAGTCATCAAAAACTGGATAATAACCGTTACAATGCCAGTATAAGCATGATGTATAACAAAGATAAACTATCTATTAGTGGTGCATTATCCATGCAGTCGCGTAATAATAAGGGAAGGGGTATTATTGACCCATACATTTATCAGGATCCGGAAGAATCGGTGAGCGGATATCCTGGTGGCTACTACGTGTTTGATGGTGAAGGTTCGCGTCCTAAATGGTATACCAATATGATGGCTAATATGGGGGTTAACTATCAACTGAGTGAAGATGCTGAGATAGCCGTTAATTACCAGTATTCAAATCGCACCAGTGGTCGCACGGCTAACTACGTGTATGATACTTATTTTCTAGATAAAGATGGCGTACTCCAGGAAGGTACAAGAAAAGAAATTTTTAATCCCAATGATATTCATCGTGATGGTTGGTTTAGTAACCTGAGCGTCGATTATATTCAGAAAGTCAATGAGAATTCAAAGTTGAGTACCACCTTTATCTATGAAACATCAAATCTTGACCAAACAATAGATAATAAGGAATTTCCTTACAATGGAGAACGGTATTATTACAATGATACACCTGATTTTCATTCATTCCAAAGTGATGAAACGCCTATCGATGCCTATCGTTTTGAACTGGATTATCAGCATATATACGATAATGGAAATACAATTAATGTTGGGGTACAACCGCAATTAATTCGTCTGGATGGTGCATTTGCCTATGATACAATTATCGGAAATGGCTATTGGGGTGACCCAAGTATTGAAAGCTATGATAATAGCATAGACCTTAAGCGTGATGTGTACTCTGCATACATCGATTATAACGGAACAAGTGGTAAATTAAGCTACATTTTAGGCTTGCGTGCCGAATATATGGATCAGTTAATGACCGTAAGCAGTACGGAGTACTTTGAATATGTTTATGGGTATTTTAATGATGTGGGTAATGGTCGTGATTTTGATCAAACGGATTTTGAGCAACGTAAGTTTGATCTGTTTCCAACACTACATGCTAAATACGATATGAATGAATTAAATAGTATCTCCCTGGCAGCTAGTCGTCGTATTAATCGTCCGCCAGCTAAAGATATGGCGCCATATTTATATCGCCGTCACCAAGAGATATATGAAATGGGTGACCCATTGCTTGAACCAGAATATACTTTAAATGTCGAGCTTAATTATACTCGCAAATTCGGTAAAAGTAACATGACCCTAACAGGTTTCTACCGCGGAGTTGATAATGCTATTTACCGTGTTAACAGAGTTGCTTACGATATGGGTAACCCTGGTGGAGTTCTTTTAAGAAGTTATACCAACGCAGGAAACCAAACGTCTTTAGGGGCAGAAATGGGGCTAAATATGGACATTTTTAGCAAAGTGAAACTGTTTGTAGGTGGTTCTCTTTATGATTTTAAAGTAATTGCTGATGATGAATTATTAGGAGAAAGCCGGGATAGCCGCAGTACTAACTGGAATCTTAAAACGAATGCATCGTGGATGATAAGCAATCCATTAAAACTAACGGTAGATTACTCTATAAAATCAGGCTCGGTTACACCACAAGGAAAGAGCTTAGAGTTTCAGGCATTAAATGCGGCCGTGAACTACAAACCAGAAAAGCTTAATGGATGGACTTTCTCAGCTAAAGTATTAGATATTCTGGGAACCAATCAGGCCGGAGGATATACTGCAGCATATGAAGGAGAGCAGATTTTGTTGCGACGTGATTATGTCTACGACTACGAAGGTCAGATTGTTGAATTAGGGATAAGTTATTCTTTCAATAGTAATAAGTATAAAGCCAAAAAGAAGAAACATATTGGCGACGATTATTTCTAGGATTACACACTGGTTCCAGAATTGAAAGCTTAGTTTTTTGTAATATTATCCAATCTGATATTGCAAGAAACTAAGCTTTTTGCTTTTTATAAAACTAAAAGACTCGTACGCCAAGCCTTATCGAAAAACGATTGTAGCTTGTTTTTCGTTCTACTTCATTCAAGCGCCAATCGCTGCGTACAAATGCAAATTCGTGGTAACGGTAACCAATGGCAATGAATAAATTAAAGTGTTGCTTTGTGGGAAAAACATAACCTATTTCGCTATTAAAGAAAGTGCCCCCTTTGGTATCAATAATTTCATAATTCCCGAAATCCATATCTTCTAAAGCAATGGCATAACCACCCGAAGCACCCCAGTAAAAAGAAGATTGCTTCTCGCCAGGAAACAAGACCTTAACATTAGGTCCAATTGGCATAACTGTTACGTCAAACCATTCAACGCCCGTAACTATTCCAGTAGAAAAATGCTTGTTAAACTGGTAGTTGTGCTCCATTATTATGGAAGTGATATAGGTTTTTAAATCATTTTTCGAACCAATTAAAGAACCAATCGAAGTGTAATTGTAATAACCTTTGCTTTTTACAGGTGCTTCAATAGCTTCATTTTGTGTCAGCGCCAGCATAGGTATGAGCCATAAAAATAAGAGTAGAATTTGTTTCATAGTTATGAGGTTTAATATCTAAGAGTGTTAAAATATTAAATAGTTGCGTGAAGATTGTTTTTTTAATTAGACGCAACCCTTTAAGTCATTCTCCATCTAATGAGGTGGGTGTTAATTTTATACACATTACCTATTAACCAAATTCCAGATGTTATGAAAACAATAGTCAAATTCTTAGTTATTGCTATCATTTTAACCAGCAGCTTTTCATGCAGCGATAAAATCGAAGAAACTTACACGCTGAATACACCCGAATACATGAGTTATGATGATTTGCGTAATTCTTTTCAAATGAAAAGTGCACAAGTTATATTGCAACCCGGTAAAATCTATTTTAAAGATGATTTTATCTTCGTTAACGAATATTTGAAAGGTATTCATATTATCAATAATTCAAATCCAGAGAATCCTGAAAAAGTTACTTTTCTGGAAATTCCGGGGAATATAGATATGGCTATAAAAGGTAATATGCTTTACGCCGATAGCTACATTGATTTGCTGACGATTGATATCAGTGATATGAATAACATTGTAGAAGTCGATCGTGATGAAGAGGTGTTTCCTTATACTATTCCTGAAATTCGCGAAGGCGTTGCCTATGGTATTGATGCTCAAAAGGGGGTAATAACCGGATATACCGTAACTACAGAAACAGTTGAAATAAAGGGAGATGATATTTCGTATCAGTTTTTTCCGGCATGGGAGTCTAGTTTTGTTGCTGTAGATGCCATGAATGGTAGTAAAATAAGTTCTTCGGGTGCAGGTACTGGTGGTTCAATGGCTCGCTTTACATTATACGATGATTATCTTTACGCAATAGATAATGCATCTTTACATTTGTTTGATGTGTCTGATAATACGAATCCAAATCGGATGAAGCAAATTGCCATTAGTTGGCAGATTGAAACCCTTTTCCCATACGATGAGAAATTATTTATAGGTGCTCAGAATGGGATGTTTATCTACAGCTTGCAGAACCCTGCAAATCCAGAATTTATTTCTGAATTTCGACATGCTACAGCCTGTGACCCGGTTGTTGTAGAGGGGGATTATGCCTATGTAACATTACGAGGGGGTAATTTATGTGGCGCCATCGAGAGTCAGCTCGAAGTGATAAATATATCGAATATTGAATCGCCTCAAATGCTAAAATCATATCCTATGAAGGAACCGTATGGCTTGGGAATTGATGACGAGGTGTTATTTGTTTGTGATGGCTACGAAGGATTGAAAATATACAATGCTGCCGATCCAATGACTCTTGCTGCCAATCAAATAGCGCATTATCCAACAGTTGATGCTTTTGATGTGATTCCCTTGGGAGAAATATTACTCTTAATAGGAGAAGATGGTCTGTATCAATATGACTATTCTGATTTAGACAATATAAAACAGTTAAGCCACATCCGTATCAATGGCATGTAAGTCATAATGACGTTTACGACAATTTTATAAACAAAGCTGTTTCAATTTCTGAAGCAGCTTTTGTTGTGTAAAGCGGCATCCAATAACCTTTTGTGCTTTTTTTGTACATTAGCGTATTGACATAACAAATGGTACATCAGATATGAGAAAACTGGCATTGCATTGGAAAATTATTATTGGATTAGTATTAGGTATATTATGGGCAGTATTATCTGGTTTTTTTGGGTGGAGTGATTTTACAACTAATTGGTTAGCTCCGTGGGGACGAATTTTTATTAACCTTCTAAAACTCATAGCGATTCCATTAGTTTTGTTTTCAATTATTGGAGGTATTGTTGGTTTAGGTGATCCTAAGCAATTGGGACGAATGGGTTTACGTACCTTACTATTGTATTTATGTACCACTATTATTGCCGTTTCAATGGGCTTGCTAATTGTTAATATTGCAAAGCCAGGTAAGTGGATGGATGATGATATTAGAACGGAAAATCGGATAGCATATGAATTGTGGGCTCAACAGGAAGGGCAACCGGTGCATGATCATAAAAACTACCTGGATGATGCCGCCAATGAAACTTTAATTGCCGAAGTAGCTAAGCGTAGGGGGTATGATGAAGACGAGAGTGTTCAGTCGCGCTTAAAATTAGCTAAAAATCAAAAAGAAAGTGGACCACTTACGTTTATTGAAGATATGGTACCAAGCAATGTTTTTATGGCCATGTCTGATAACGGAAGTATGTTAAAAATTATCTTTTTTGCACTGTTTTTTGGAATTGCATTACTGTATATCCCAGAGAAGCATTCAAAACCGGTAATTGATGTCGTTAGCGGGTTAACCGAAGTATTTCTTAAAATGGTTGAGTTGATAATGCAGGGAGCCCCATTTTTTGTATTTGCTTTATTAGCCGGATTAGTGTCAGAGATGGCCGAAGATGACCCTGCAAAGGTGTTTGAATTGTTTAAAGGTCTTACCTGGTATTCTTTAGCTGTATTAACAGGATTGCTAATAATGGCGTTTGTTATTTATCCAACTATCATGAAATTTTTTGTAAAGCGTTTGAGTTATTTTGGATTCCTAAAAGGCATAAGTCCCGCTCAAATGTTAGCGTTTTCTACCAGTTCAAGTGCTGCAACACTGCCCGTTACCTTAGAGTGCGTCGAAGATAATCTAAAAGTCGACCCAAAGGTGTCAAGTTTTGTTTTGCCGATTGGGGCAACCGTTAATATGGATGGTACCAGTTTATATCAGGCGGTTGCAGTGGTATTCCTGGCTCAAATGCACATGATTGATTTAAGTTTTGGTCAGCAAATTACCATTATACTAACTGCCACCTTGGCAAGTATTGGATCTGCAGCCATTCCTAGTGCCGGATTGGTCATGTTAATGATTGTATTAAGTTCGGTAGGTCTTAATCCTGCATGGATTGGTATTATCCTTCCGGTTGATAGGATTTTAGATATGGTACGAACAGTGGTTAATGTAACCGGAGATGCAACTGTAGCGAGCGTAATAGGAGAGGTGAGTGAAGTTGATAGTGAGGAGGTTGTATGAGTGTCCGATGGTAGTTAATGCAACAGGTAAAAGTAAGTTTTGTCGTTTACATATGATGTATTCCTTCGTAACTTTATTTATACTAAAAGATAAAGCTATGAAAAAGAACAGGATATTGATGGTATTTACAATACTGCTATTTTTTGTTGCAGCTTGCAACAAAGATGACGACCCTTCATTTGATATTATACCCGATGATTTAGTTGGGGCTTGGACAAATTATGTGTCGGAAGATGGAGTTGAAAACAGATTTATATTTGAAAAAAACAATGAACGTTCAGGCAACCTCGAATATTATTGGAATTATAGAGATTCAGAGGCTGAAAGCTACATAACATTGTTAGCTGCAAAAGCAACATTTGTAGTTAAAGACAATATGATAATTCCCACTGTAAAACAATGGGGATCTCAATTAATAGAATTTGATGAAGAGCAATTATTGGATGAGATTAGATGGTACACCATTAATGAGGAAGAGTGGGAGTGGTTCGAAATAGAAGATGATTTTACAATTACTTTTGAACTGATAAACGACCAGCTTATTATAAAAGAGGATATGAATGATGATGGTGACTACAACGATGAAGACGAAATAGCTATTTATGTACGAGAGTCTTGAGGGGGGGGACAATGCTTGTTAAAATACCATGATTAATGTGTGAGTTGAGACAGTATGTGATGGAGGTTAATTTGATAGATTAATTTTCATCAATAACACTTGCACCAAACAAACTACAGCAGATACAACTGTTGCAACGGTAATTGGCGAAATTAATACTGAAGGAAAGAATCAAACAGAAATAATACTAAATACAGAATTAGCTAACGACGAAAAGGAGTAGGGCTTTACTCCTTAGTAATTTCGTTTTTGTGTTTTGAGGTGTTTTTAATACAGTTGTTGTTAGGAAGAAGATAGCTTGTGGTTGTTGGCTTTTTTGTCGCATTGCTCAAGGGAAACGCCTTTAAAGAATCTGGGGCACTCTTAAATTTATCCTTATTCGAATAATTTAGTGAGTCATTTGCCGATAGTACAATTGTTCTGCCATCCGATAACACTAAAACCGCCTGTCTTTTGCCAGGTTTTATGCCATCACCTTTTTTATCTTTATTTAGTTGAGCAGATGTACTTAAGCCAAAGGATAGTAGCAGTAATACAATGATTCCAACTAATTTGAAGTTGGAAGAAGATGTCGTATTAGTAAATAACTTTCTAATGTTCAGAATACCAATTGATAATGTGTTGTTGAAAAGTGTAATTATATGGTGCATTAAACGATTATTTATCTGTTGTATTGTTAAAAATATTTCCCAAATATATGGGTATTGTGACATTTACATCTATATAGACACTTGTTATACAACATGAGGTGACAATTTGGATGTTATTAATTGTTAAAGAATAATTCTGTTTGCTAAAAAATATTGCTGCGTATGTGTAAATAACACATAATTAAGTACTTGGGCTCTTGGTTTTGGGTAGTTTTAAATAGAAAGTAGAGCCAAGTCCTTTTTTCGATTCGAAATTCAACTCACCCTCAAGTAGTTGCGATAATTTATAGCTTATTGTTAATCCCAAGCCACTTTCTTCGAGGTTAAGCGTGTCATTATTGCTTCGATCTTGCTCAAACTGCTTAAAAAGGTTGGCATGTTTCGTTTGGCATATACCTAATCCGGTATCTTTAATGATAAAGGTGATATGTTGGTCTTCTATGTTCAGATCAAGGTGAACAAAGCCTTCTTTTGTAACTTTAAGGGCATTAAAGCATAGATTACTAATGATTTGGTAGAGCAACACCATGTCGGATTGTATAAGATCCTCATCACTTTCGCTGGCTAAAACTTTAAAGTCAACTAGTTCGCTTGGTTTGTATGATAGAGCTGAATAGACGCGCTTTAATACCTCTGATGCGTGAAATTTAGAAAGAGAGATGCTTGTATGTTTATCTTCAATTTTCGAAAAGCTGATAATGTTATTTAGCAGGTTGAGAAGTGTATTACCATTCTCATTTATTAAATTGATATATGTTTTTTTGTCGGCGTCAGAAAGATCTTCTTGCTTTAGTAATTCAGCAAAGCCCAAAATACCATTCATTGGTGTTCGAATCTCATGACTTAAGTTGGTAATATATGATGTTTTTACTCTTTCAGAATGCCTTGCTGCGTTACGTTGTTTAATAATTGTACTGAGCTCAGTAGTTAATTACTTATAAGAGAAATTGGCTGATGCATTGTTTTTAGTGCGTAGGCCAGTCAAAAAGGCGGGCCGGCGATGGCTGGTGGGAAGAAGCATCTTTTTGACTAGACTTTTTTGTTTACTTTTTGCGGCAATGGCAAAAAGTAAAAGCCCATCCGGCTAGAGGATTAGCAAATCATGTTAATTTTCAATTGGTTAAGTAGGTATCTACCGACCTCTATAATTGTATTCTTCACGTAAATAATTAGTGGAATTTCAAAAATCACAAAAATTATACAAACCAATAGGATATCTAATATTCTATCGATATTATTGGAATAGTAAGTGATTAACTCAGGGTAGTAGGCTTCTATGAGGAGTAGAATAGGAATGTTAATGCTGATAATGATAAAACCGATTATTAAGCGTTTTTTATCAACGAGGAAAATAAACATTGGAACAAACGCAAGTATATAAAATAATGTTGGTCCGGTACTGCCGCCTGTTTCTAACCATAAAAAGTTAAGCATTAGGATAACAAAGGATAAATAAAAAAAGCGTCCTTGTTTATACTTCTTTTTTACTCTAACAAGCCAATAATTAAATACGATAAGTACAAACGCCAGAAAATTGACATAAATAACACTTAATGGGAGGCCTAAAAAAGGATTGGTAAATGCCGAAAATAAAGACAAAAAGAAGGTTATGTGCAGCATATGAATAAGTACCAGGTTCTGGATTTCATATTCATCTGCACGTATAAAAAATAACCTCTTAACACCCGCCATTTGATGTTTACCCCACATGTCAATATCCCTTTTTAATGGCGGATACGTAAAATATAGAATTAGGTTATGGAAAAATAACTCATTGTATTAATGAACTTATTTTGGCTTTTGGTAGGAGTTATATTTTAGAGGTTTGTTTTTTATATTTCTTCCAATAAATCCATAGCCCAGATAATAGTAGTAGGATGGTAGTGATGCCAGTAAGTGGTACAATTAATATGTAGAATGCTCCAATGAGATCCTGAAAGATCCGTCCTGTATGAACTTCAAGTGCCAGGTTCCATATAGATAAGGGTGAAGCTGTTTTTATTTTATTTGGCATCGTTCCAAAGGAGCTTTTCCTATTTAAACTAACAGCACCTTGGTTATAATCGAAATACACTTCGTTATGATCCAATTGATGATAGCCGGTTGCCATATGGACACCAATAGGCCTGCTCATGCCAACTTGAGGTATATGAGCTTGTTTTGTAACATAGTTGATGCACGAACTGGTAAAAGGATTCCAGAGATATAAACCGCTAAAGGAACCAATTAAGTAATTATTATTTTTTTGTTCCTCAAATACATTTATGCCCATAACCGAAACAGGCGGTTGATTTGGTATTTTAACTATTTGTTCAAAATTGTTGGTTAAGGCATACATGCCTTTTGAGCTTGATACAAGGTATACATTGTATTGCCTATTGTATCGAATGGCCCGTAATTGATCATACCAGGCGTTAGGTGAGTCCAGAACGGTAAATGGAATACTTTTCGCTTCAGAATTGGCAATGGCGATTAACAGAGGCGGTCGCAAAAAGATGCCTGTAAACGTTGTGAAAATCAAAAATATAATAGCATAATACCCAATTTTATTATGCCATTTTACCGAGAAACGAAAAAGCTGTTTCTTCCGTTTAGCTGCTAAAAGTTTTTTTCTCGCTCTTTTTATTAAGGAAGGTGATGCAAACCAAATGATGCCGGTAATAATTAAGAAAATAAAGATGCCAGCAATAATATCCACCAGTATT
This sequence comes from Carboxylicivirga marina, assembly GCF_016612505.1. Classification (GTDB taxonomy): domain Bacteria; phylum Bacteroidota; class Bacteroidia; order Bacteroidales; family Marinilabiliaceae; genus Carboxylicivirga; species Carboxylicivirga marina. The sequence continues at coordinate 26,799 of NZ_JAENRR010000005.1, read as the reverse complement.
TTACCGGTAATACCAAGTATTTCGCCACTGTGAAGTATCCAAATGGTTTTAAACAGGCTCGTTGTGTTTTTATAGCCTTCCGGACTTGGCAAAATATTGAATACTACAGAGTCATTAATAAGGTCCAACTGGCCAAGTTCGCTGCGTGTTAGTATAGTAAGTTTACCATTAACTTCAATTAAATCCGAAATTCGAGGATGTTCTATTTCTAGTTTGATGGGTGACCATGATTCACTCTTATATTCATACAAACCAAACAATGTGCCGGCAAAAAGGCGACCATTTTTAGTGCGTATAACCTTTGAGACTTTTCGATTATCAATGCCTTTTGGAAATCCGGTATTAAAATCATTCCATTCATTTGTCTTATTTGTGTTTATCCAACAGCCTACATTGCCATAAAACAAAGTTTGAGTACTGTCCAGTCTAATACTGCCTTTAAGGGCAGCGTTGTTCCAATTGTCATACTGAAAACTAGAAGTTAAATATTGGCGTGAAATATCAACCGAACTTACTTGTTTACGATGGTTGAGTACAATGCCAGAAATGGAAAATAGTAGTAAGAAGAAGCTTAAAATGATGCCTCCCCATTTGTGATATTTGCGCCAGAATTTCATAGCGCGAAAATATAAACTATTCGGTAGTTATTTACTGTTTAAAGAAAAATCCCCACAGATTGTATGTTGTGGGGAAGTTTCTAAACCGTTTTTAATATTGCCCGTTAATCCAGTTATTTAATTTAGGAAAAAGCACATCAAATAATAAACCTACCATTTCTGAGGGATGATTGACATCCATTCGTAAATATTGATCTGCCGGAAATACATCATGGTGAATGTATTGCAGTTCTTGCCATGTACGATACCCTAATAGCAATTGAGTAAGCAATTCTTCACGAATACTTAGAGTGAAGTCAGCTTGAACATCACCTTCGTTTGTTATATCAACCAATTGCCCATTTGTCCATTTTAAAATGATTTGATAGTTGTACATATTAATTGAAATCGTTGAGGATAAACCATTGTATTGACTATCGGCAATGCGTTGTTCAAGTATTGGTTTAATCTTATTCAGGAACTTTACTTTATCTACAATTTTAACCTGCCAGGCATACGAAGGTCGTATTGTCGCGCCACATGCAAGTGCGCTTTTTATAAGCGGATGTGAATCGGGTAAATTAAGCCTGATATATGGCTTGTTTAAAATAGTTGCCCTTTTTTTAAGAAAGCTAAATACTTTTTGGTGAGCATCTGCTGGCATCTTAAAGCTTATTTCTGACAGAATTAACCCTTGCCCAAATCCTTGCTTTAATAGTCGTAGGTAATAACTTTTTTCTTTGTAGTCAAATATATATAACTCGCTGGCATATTCGGTTTTCAAGCCCTTTGTCTGGATGTAATCCCAATGATCACATGTGCGATTAACACCTATATGATATCTTTCATTGAAAAGGTCCTCTTCATCATTCAACAAAGCATAGTTGTCTTTATTAATCTTTCTAAACTCAATTGAATCATCAATTGTTAAGCCTTGCAAGGGCAATTCAGTATGATTTTCCATGGGGATGGCATAATGATAACCTAAGCGATGATATATTCCGGGAATGCCCTGGATGACCGCTAGATCAAAATCATTTTCTTTTAAATCATTCTCGAATAATGCATTGCATTGCTTGAATAAGCCTTTCCCACGATGGAGTTCGTAGGTGCCCAGAATGCCCAATTCAGCAACTTTTAATTTCAGACCATTAAACTGCCATTGCCACGGAATAAAAGCAAAACCAGATACTACTTCATCTGTGTTTTTGTCTTTGGCAATGTACCAATTGTTAAAGCCCATGTTTGGAAAATGATGTGTGAGCGTATCTGCCAGTTTCCCAACTTCTTCGGGTGCAAAAACTGTATTATATAATTTGACTAATTGGCTTAATTCTTCTTTGTTATTTGCTTTTGTAAATATGTAATTATCCATTTTAATACCTTTTTTTGATGTTATAACGCTTCATATTACGCACAAGCTTTGATAAATCTTTACCCTTTCGTTTTTTATCTTGTGTTGATGCCGCATAATGCTCTGCTTCACTTCTAAGCTTTATGTAACTGTGGTAAACCGATTCTTCAAGCTTACCCTTGTCAATAGCCTCCAATACAGTGCAACCAGGCTCATCGATGTGTGTACAATCACTATACCTGCATCCTTTACCGAGTTGATTGATGTCGTCAAACGATAAAGTAACTGACTCGATATCATCCAGGGCCAGGCCAAATTCCCGCATTCCTGCAGTGTCAATCAAAACACTGCCATTGTCGAGAAGAAATAATTCGCGACTGGTAGTAGTATGCTTTCCTTTTCCAACGGCCTCGCTAATGGTGTTTGTTTTTTGTACTTCATTGTGCATTAGGTTGTTTAGTATGGTGCTTTTGCCAACGCCCGATGAGCCAATCATTATATAGGTCAATTGTGGTTGAAGCAAAGATTCAATCTGTTCAAGCCCCTCTTTGGTTAAAGCACTTATTTTAAGAACCGGAATGTTTGGGTGATTCTCTCGAATCAATTGGACATTTTCTTCCGCTTCTTCTGCTATATCAGCTTTATTAAGAAGGATGAAAGGCTCAATATTGGCATCGTTAAGTGTTGTAAGCATGCGTTCCAATCGTCGTGGGTTGAAATCACGATCAAGGCCTTGTACAATAAAAGCCCCATTAATATTGGTAGCTAATATTTGTTTGTCTGTTTTTTTACCAAGTTCTTTTCTTGCCAATTGGTTATAGCGCGTCAATACTTCGGTGATAATGCACTGCTGGTCGAAAGGCATTATTTTAACCCAATCGCCGGTTTGTGGTCGTTCTTCATTGGAGGCCGTAAATAATAGCTGACCAGTTAATTCCCCTTTTAAAATACCTTGATTGGTAAGAATATCATAGTTGGTTTTATTAACATTACGAATGCGTCCGATTTCGTTGTCATCAATTGAGATATTTGTTTTTAACTGGAAGTGTTTCCAACCGTATAGTTGTATGTTTTGATTCATTGCTAATCCGAATTACTTATACCAAATACATGGTAATACTAATTTAATTTTGAAAGAAATAATGGTGTGCAAAAGACAGGCCGATAGTGAATAACGACTAATGAGAATTAGTAAAGACTTGCCTGCCTTTACTTTACCAGGATAGCAATAGTTTCTGTCATAAGTTGCAAATATAGGAGAAATCTTTCGTTTTATGAAAAAATCCCTATAAATGGTGATTGTATCATTTTGAGTGTGATACTATATTTGTTGCGGTTATTACAAAACAAGTCATATTATTACAAGCGATTAATCAAATTGGTTATTGAAAAATCCCAACTATTGTGTCAGCCAGACTATAGTTGGGATTTTTAAGTTGGAAAGATGAAAGATTAATTGAATTTTCGCTTTTGAAACCAGTTTTCATTAAAGGTGATACCTAGTTTGATAGTATTGTAAGTTTCTTTAACAAGGCCGGCATCAGTAGTTCCGGTTTCTTTATATTCATATCCTAAGTTTATTCGAGAACCATCACGCATTGGTATGGTGAAACCGGCAGTTATACCTCTTTCATCAATGTCTTTACCTTGAACCGTCAGGTATTGTTGGTTGTAAAATGTACCTATACGATAATGCATCCGTTTAAATACTGAACGATGGTGACGTTGTGCTGCATATTGGATACCAAAACTACCACCATGAGTATTTCTGGCTTCACCGCCTGATATTAATAGTTTAGAGTTAGACCAATCGCCATAACGATAATCTGCCGCTACTGTTAAACCTTTGGCGGTTTGTAAAGCTAGTCCTCCCTGATAACTTAAAGGAATAAACAAATTGTTGACGTCTGTTTCTGTAGTGCTCAGGTCGGATGTGATATCATTGTAAATGCGTTGTTTGTAATAGGTGTCTAACTCTGTCGACATATTAATTATGCCACCTATTGAAAGGGTTGATAAGCCTATTGGTTGATGGTACTGGAATCCATATTCAAACAACAAGCTGCTGACATGGTAATTACGTTCGTTGTATATGGTTTCGCCAATAATACTCGGGTAATAAGATACTTCAATAACGTCAGTGGAGCCCCACAAATAGGAGGCGTTGATACCTAAGGATAACCTTTTGCCAATAGAAAAACCATTGTACCACGATAGTTGAGATATACCTCCTTCACCATAATAGTTGACCGGGTATTTATCAGTTGTGCCAAGTATGTACTTCTCACCATTTATGTTGTAGCCAATACTCGAATATGGGGATAAGCTAAATCCCATGCCCCAGTTTTTACCTGCTTTAAACCCAAAGCCTAGTGATTCTATATTTGCATTGGTATTATTCTGTTCATCACTTGACGTTTGGTAGTTCGAAAAGGCTATGTTTCCTTGTAGGTTAAATAAAAACTTCACACTGTCCATGGCGCTGTATGAGGCTGGGTTTAATTTGTTTAAATAAACTTCGGAGGGCAATGCAATGCCGGCATAACCCATTCCGGCCGTTGATGCATCGGCCTTTGAGTTAAGTAAACCAATGCCATATCGCGAGTAAGTTGATGATGTATTGTTTTGACTCAATGCCAACTGCGAGAGCGTAAAAAGTAGCAATAAAAAAGGTGTTTTATTCAATGTCATAATAATAGTAGTATAAAAGAAGCTTCGACTTGTTTTTTGTAATAGTATGTCCGTTAACGCATAACCAGGTTAATGAACTACCAATTTGACTCTCCGGAATGGTAATGAACAATCCTTGATCGGCATCAATGATAGACTCCTCTAGACGGCTATTGATATATGTAGTTAAGTCAAATGAATAGTAGGTGTCTTCATTGTAAATAGGATCAATAACCAGGTTGCTGGTTAAGGCATTACCATTGACATCTGAAAGGTATCCCCAAATTTCGTTGGCACGATAAATATCTCCTATGTACAGAGTGGATGGGAGTTCATCTGTTTCCATTATATCTAGGTCGGGATGGATACGTAGTTCAGCTTTAACTACATGACCTTTTGCTTTTAATTCCAGTAAATTATTAATGGTTGGCAAATCGACCCTTAACTTGTGACCCAGCCCGGATTGTAATATGGCCTTACCATTGGCTTGTTGTTCAGGTAATCGCTCTTTTTTATCGGTTAATTGATTATAGATTACATCTGAGTTGTGTGTTTGTATTTCATTAAAATGCGTGGTTTGTTGAAGGCTGAATGTTTGTTGGTTTTCAACTTTTTCTAGCCCAATGGTGTGTGAATATAATCGCAGGTACGATGTCGAATCACTGACCTCAAAACCTAAAGCTACCTTGCTTAAGTTGGTGTCACAAGCCACAATAAAACCCTTAAACTCCTCTTCAAAAAGGCTGTATTTGTCGGTGTGGTTTTTATAAGTATTTAAAAAGTCAATTATGCTTTTCGAGAAACTATCATCAAGCCGCATTATTATTTCTTCTTTGGCCTGAGGGTAAGGTCTGAATGTATGAGTACTTATTGGGGTGGCATCGTAACTAAAGGAATTTGTGTTATACAATGAACCATCGTCGTTCAATTCTATTGTTTCTGAAAGTTTGTGGAGTTTAAAATAAGCATCAACTGTTGTGTCGCCTATGGCATACGAATTTGGATGAAGTACCATAACCAGGCTGTCAAAAACTTCCTTTTCAGTATCCCAAGTAAAACTTCCGGGTGCACTTAATGAGAAATAAGTTTTTGCTTCCTGTCCGCCCAAAATCGGATTTTCGTAGTAGCCAATAAGTGCATTGGACGTATTAGAGGTTTTTACCGTATCTACAATGGTGGAAAGTTGGATGGTGACTGTATCAATTAATGCCGTATAGGTTGACGTATAAACAAAGCTATCGGCCATATCTAAACTACCTTCCTGACATGCAGAAAAGCATATAATAACTAAAAATGAAAGAGAACTCAGCCATGCTTTATGTTTTTTCATAATCATATGTTCTGATTGAAATTATTTTGGCACAAATAAAGGTTTCCTGCGCTTCGTCACTAAATTTTATCAATGAAGACAGAAACTGAATATGCCAATGGCAGGAGAGTTTCAACTAACGGTTGTTTGTTGGTCGTTATTAATTGTATCGACGTTTATTGAAGAAAACTGGAGTCCTGAAGATAAAATAGGAGTATTAATCGAAATGTTTTAGTTCTGCATGGTGTGTGTTCTAGTTTTGGATGAATTTTAAAATATATCTAACAATGAATTATACACAGCAATTAAGTATTTTGATTTTGCTATCATTAATGATTTTAAGCGCTTGTTCATCCAGTGATGATGACGAAGATTTAATGGGCAATTGGGTTGAAATGGGCTCTTTTGAAGGTGTGCCGCGTTGTGATGCGGTGGCCTTCGTAATCGACAATTACGCCTATGTAGGTACAGGCTATGATGGCGTTGAAGATGAACGATTAAATGATTTCTGGCGCTATGATGCAGAGAAGGATTTTTGGACGCAGATAGCACCATTTGAAGGCGCCGCGCGTAATGGTGCTGTTGGCTTCGGAGCCAATGGAAAAGGATATGTAACAACAGGGTATGATGGTAAAAATCGCCTCAATGACACATGGGAGTATAATGCATCGGCTAATAGCTGGACGCAGAAGAGTGATTTTGGTGGTTCTGCCCGATACGATGCAGTTTCGTTTGCTTTAAACAATAAAGGCTATGTCGGAACGGGGTATGATGGTAATCTTTTAAAAGATTTCTGGCAATACGATCCTGTAACGGATTCCTGGGAGCAACGTGTGAGTATTGGAGGTAAAAAAAGACGTGATGCAACAGCGTTTGTTATTGATGATAAGGCCTATGTATTAACAGGCTCGGATAATGGGCAGTATCTGGATGATATGTGGGAGTATGACGCTGCTAACGATATTTGGAATGCTAAACGTGATATTGATAAAGATGCAAATGAAGATGAGAGTTATGACGATGAGTACGAAATTGTAGGTATTAAAAGTGTTTCATTTTCGATTAATGGCTTAGGGTATATCACAACAGGAGGTCCGGGCGCACCAGGTGCTTTAACATGGGAGTATAATCCCGATAGTGATGTGTGGGAGCAGCGCAGTAACCATGAAGGTTCGCCACGCTACGATGCTGTTTCTTTTGTAATCAACAATGAGCCGTATATCGCAACCGGACGAAGTTCAGGTTATTATTTCGATGATGTATGGACGTTTAAGCCTAATGAAGAACAAGATGACGACGATTAAGGCTTTTCAGGAAAGTAGCTTGAGTATACAAGTCTTTTTAAAATGGGGAATCGCTTTTTTAGTGGTTGTAAGCTTAGTGGCATATTTTCTGGAGCTTAACGCTGAAGCTTATTCTTATAAAATTCATAAAGTAGAATCTGGGTATGGCTATCAGGTATTTAATAATGATAAGTTGTTGATTCAACAGGACTTTATACCAACGCTTGAAGGCTATATTCCATTTGATGAAAAGAATAAAGCAGAAGCTGCTGCCAAATTGGTTATTAGTAAATTGAAAGATAAACAACGACCGGCTTTAACTAACCTGGAAATCGAAAATATTATTCAATAAATCTGTTCAATTACCTATTAACCTCAGTTCGATTAAAAATAAACAGCTCAGATTTTATTAAATGACTGATATACCAAGCTATGGTGATAAAATTTAGAGAAGTAGATCTGTTATTTAATGAGAAGCATGTTTTTCCACTTGTAAACAACTGTTTTCTTCGTCATCTTTGCTTACCATAGCCCGCTATGCTCTCGCAAAAACTCCTTGAAACCAATTGTTTGCAAGCGGTCTGAGCTATTGATTTTATGTCGAACTGAGGTTATTAAAACCGCTAAGGATGATGTTTCTTTTTGAAATAGTCATCCTTAGTGTCGTTTGATTATGAAAATCTTTTCGCATCTTTACATGCAGTTTAGTAAGAATGATGCAAAAGCAAAAAATAGACGCCTATTATTTAAAGCTCATTGGGGTGACCCTAATGATGACTGCTACTTGTGTTGCTGATGGTAACAACAAACGTGGTCTTACCTTTGCTGAAGATAATGTTCGTGAAATTATCCTTGAACAGTTTCAATTGCTTTCATCAGGTCATCTGGCCGAGGTTATTGAATGGGATAATGCTATAAAGCATGCGAGCGAATTACCAATAGAGCGCTTTCAAACACTTAAAGCTACAGAGTATAAAGTTGTTGAGACCAAAGGTTCTTTGCCCGATTTTAATGCTGAGAGCATAGGTGTAAAACCTGAATCAATTCCTGATGAAGCTAGCTGTTGTACTTCTTATTACGCATTTAATGATGCGTTAATTCTTCAAAACAGAAACAAGTATTCGCTTGTAACTCGTGCCGGACCTTTGGTATAATTAATCAGACTAAAGTTTTTAACTCATAGAGTCAAAGTCTAACAATCGCTTAGACTCATATTCAATAAATTAGTAAATAAATAACACATAATATTATGGCATTGAGTGGTTTGATTTCCAAGTTGTTTGGAAACAAGTACGACAGAGATATGAAAGAGGTACAACCTTTGGTAAAACAAATCAAAGAGGTTTACCCACAGATTGAAAAGTTATCGCACAATGAATTGCGTCAGAAGTCAACTGAATTACGTGAACGCATTCAGGGAGCAGTAAAAGCCGAACAGGATAAAATTGCTGAATTAAAAGCAAAAACCGATTCGCTAGATGTTCCGGTTGCTGAAAAAGAAAAGATTTACAAAGAAGTTGATAAGCTAGAAAAAGACATCACAGAGAAATTAGAAACAGCTTTAACAGAGGCTTTGCCTGAAGCTTTTTCAATTGTGAAAGATACGGCTCGTCGCTTGTCACAAAATCAATCGATTGAAGTGGCTGCTACACAATTCGACCGTGATTTATCCACAACCAAAGATTTTGTTGAAATAGAAGGTGATAATGCCATTTATTATAACTCATGGTCAGCTGGTGGTAATGAAATTACCTGGGACATGATTCATTACGATGTGCAGCTAATTGGTGGTGTGGTGCTTCATAGTGGTAAAATTGCCGAGATGGCTACTGGTGAAGGTAAAACATTGGTGGCGACATTACCAGTGTTCCTAAATGCATTGGCTGGTCGTGGTGTGCATGTGGTAACGGTGAATGATTACCTGGCTAAGCGTGACTCGGAATGGATGGGGCCTTTATACCAATTCCACGGTTTGTCAGTTGATTGTATTGATAAGCACCGCCCTAATTCTCCTGAGCGTCGTGCGGCATACAAAGCAGATATTACATTTGGTACCAACAATGAGTTTGGTTTCGATTATTTGCGTGATAACATGGCTATTTCGCCTGACGATTTAGTGCAGCGTCCGCACAATTATGCCATTGTCGATGAGGTTGACTCGGTATTAATTGATGATGCTCGTACGCCATTGATTATTTCTGGTCCGGTACCAAAGGGGGATGATCAGTTGTTTGGCGATTTAAAACCAAAAATTGAAAAGATAGTTGAGGCTCAAAGAAAATTGGTGACTGGTGTTTTGGCAGAAGCCAAGCAAAAAATGAAGTCATCAGACAAAAAAGTACAAGAAGAAGGTGCACTATTATTGCTTCGTGCATTTAAAGGTTTACCAAAAAATAAAGCTATCATTAAGTTTTTAAGTGAGGTTGGTGTTAAAGCCAGTATGCTTAAAACTGAAAACTTCTACATGCAGGAGAATAGTAAAAACATGCATGTGGTTACAGATCCTTTATTCTTTGTTATTGATGAAAAAAATAACTCTATTGAATTAACAGATCAAGGTCTCGATTTAATAACAGGTTCGTCGGAGGATCCTGATTTCTTCGTATTGCCCGATGTAGGTTCTGATATTGCAATTCTGGAAAAAGAGACAATGTCTGAAGAAGAGCGTACGAAGAAAAAGGATGCGATTCTTCAAAATTTCTCTATCAAATCAGAGCGTGTACATACCATCAACCAGCTATTAAAAGCCTATACTTTATTTGAAAAGGATGTGGAGTATGTGGTAATGGAAAACAAGGTGAAGATTGTTGATGAGCAAACAGGTCGTATCATGGAAGGGCGACGTTACTCAGATGGTTTACACCAGGCAATTGAAGCAAAAGAACGCGTGACGGTTGAGGCAGCTACACAGACATATGCAACCATTACTTTGCAGAACTACTTCCGTATGTACAACAAGTTATCAGGTATGACTGGTACAGCGGAAACAGAAGCAGGCGAACTTTGGGATATCTATGAGTTGGATGTGGTTGTAATACCTACTAATCGCCCAATTCAACGTCACGATATGGAAGATATCGTGTATAAAACCAAGCGTGAGAAATACAATGCTGTAAGTGCTGAAATCATTCGTTTAGTTGAAGCAGGACGCCCGGTATTGGTTGGTACCACATCGGTTGAAGTTTCGGAGCTGTTAAGCCGTACTTTAAAGATGCGTGGAATTAAGCATAATGTACTGAATGCGAAATTACACCAACGTGAAGCAGAAGTAGTTGCAGAAGCCGGTGCTGCTGGTATTGTAACTATTGCTACCAACATGGCAGGTCGAGGTACCGATATTAAGCTATCTAAAGAAGTGAAAGATGCAGGTGGTTTGGCCATTATAGGTACCGAGCGTCATGAATCACGACGTGTCGATCGTCAGTTGCGTGGTCGTGCGGGTCGTCAGGGTGATCCGGGTTCTTCTCAGTTCTTTGTGTCATTGGAAGATGATTTAATGCGTATGTTCGGGTCAGATAGGATCGTGAAAACGATGGACCGTCTTGGATTAGAAGATGGTGAGATGATTCAGCATAGCATGATTACTAAATCCATTGAGCGCGCACAGAAGAAAGTAGAAGAAAATAACTTCGGTATTCGTAAGCGATTATTGGAATATGATGATGTGATGAATTCGCAGCGTGAAGTGATATACACCAAGCGTCGACATGCCTTGTACGGAGAACGTATTCAGGTAGATATTTCCAATATGATGGCTGATACATGTTCGGATATTGTGGCCGAATATCAAGAAGCAGGCGATTATGAAGGTTTCAAATTAGAATTGATTCGTGTTTTCTCGGCACAATCCCCATTTGCTGAAGAAGAGTTCTTAAAAGGAAGAGCTGATGAATTATCAACTCAGCTGTTTGATAAAATGTGGGAAGCCTACAAGCGCAAAGGCGAAATGATTGCTCAGCAGGCTAATCCTGTTATTAAAGATGTATACGAGACTAAAGCTGAAATGTACAAGAATATTGTGGTGCCTATCAGCGATGGTCAAAAAGTATATCAGATTACGACCAATCTGAAAAAAGCTTATGAAACAGAATCACAAGAGTTGGTTCGTTCGTTCCAGAAGGCTTCCATGTTAGTAACCATTGATGATGCTTGGAAAGAGCACTTGCGTGAGTTGGATGATTTGCGTCAGGCCGTACAGAATGCTACTTACGAGCAGAAAGATCCATTGTTAATATACAAGTTTGAGTCTTTTAACTTGTTTAAGACCATGGTTGGTGAAAACAATAAAGCGGTTGTTTCATTGCTTTCAAAGGGGCATATTCCTATTCAAAATGCCGATGGTGTTCAGGAAGCTCAGGAGCGCAAGCGTCAGGATTATAGTAAGATGCAAACGCGAAAAGACGAATTCTCACGAGGTAATGGTTCTCAGCAAGGTGGTCAGAAAAAACCTGAGCGTGTTGAGCCGGTACGAGTAGAGAAAAAGGTAGGTCGTAATGAGCCTTGTCCGTGTGGTAGTGGTAAAAAATATAAGCAGTGTCATGGTAAAGGATTACCTGCTTAAGAAATAGATATAAGGCATAGGTATCAAGCTTAAGGTTTTGCGTCATAATATTCTGAATATTGCTCCCTGAGCTTAGCGTATTGGACGAATAACCAAGGATTAAATCATCTTGATACTTAATGCTTAAATTATAATACTAAAAATATGATACTCAATTCAATCAATTGGAATGTTGATCCCGAAATTTTCTCAGTAGGACCAATTCATGTACGATACTATGGCCTGTTGTTTGCCATGGGTTTTATGCTGGGTTATTACATTATTGAGAAGATGTTTAAGTCAGAGGGTATTCAGCAGGAGTGGCTCGACAAATTATTTATGTATGTGGTCATTGCTACTATTGTAGGCGCTCGCTTAGGACATGTGATTTTTTACGGATGGGATTATTATTCGCAACATCCTGGTGATATTATTAAAATCTGGGAAGGTGGACTGGCCAGTCATGGTGGTGCCATCGGAATACTAATAGCACTCTATTACTATTCTAAAAAGGTGACCAGGAAAAGTATGATTTGGACATTGGATCGCCTGGTTGTGCCGGTGGCTTTAACTGCTGTTTTTATTCGCTTAGGCAACCTAATGAATTCAGAAATTTATGGTCATGCTACTGATTTACCATGGGGATTTGTATTTGAGCGTCGTGGCGAAGAATTAGCAAAGCACCCAACTCAATTGTATGAGGCCCTTTGTTATTTGATAACATTTGTGGTTACCTTCTTTACGTATTGGAAAACTAAGGCTAAAGCAAAGCAAGGGCTAATTTTTGGAATCTTTCTGATTGGCATTTTTGCTTCGCGTTTCTTTATTGAATTTGTAAAGGAGAATCAAGAAAATTTTGAAGAGGGGATGACCTTTAATATGGGGCAGTTGTTAAGTGTGCCATTTGTAATTGCTGGTGTGTATTACATTTATAAGGCTCTTAAGAAGTAACATAACTATAATAAAGGCAACCGGAATCATGTTTATGGTTCCGGTTTTTTTATGTGAAAAAGTTAAAAGTGTACGAATTTAGTAACAAAGTAAATAAATAGTCTATATTTGCATGATAAGTATATTTTGTCATGAGAGATAAAAACAAGAGCAAAAAGTATCAGTCAATTGTAGCTACCGGCAAAGAGTTATTCTGGCGCTATGGAATTAAAAGAGTGAGTCTCGAAGAAATTTGTAAAGATGCCTCTGTGAGCAAAATGACCTTCTATAAATACTTCCCCAACAAAATAGACTTGGCAAAAAGTATATTGGAAAGCATTTTAGAAGAATCTTTTGAGAAATTTGATCTAATACTTGAATCCGACAGCACATTTCAGAATAAAGTAGAGCAAATGCTGCTTATGAAAATGGAAGGCACAAAGGATATCAGTGCTGAGTTTTTAAATGATGTGTATGGAAATCCCGATATTGGTCTTCATCAATTAATGGAGCATGCTCACAAGCGTTCGACTAAAATGTTTACACGATTCCTCGAGACTGAACAGGAAAAAGGTGAAATTCGATCAGATATTAAGATTGACTTTGTCATTTATCAGATGAATTTAATGACGCAGATAGTCAACGATCAAACAATGCTGGATAAATATGATACGCCAAATCAATTAATAATGGAAAGTATGCGCTTTTTGTTTTATGGACTAATGCCAATAAATAAAGAAGGGTGATAAAATATTTATCCATATTAAGTTTCTTGTTGCTTGGATTTTGGGTTAAAGCTCAACTTGTTGCCGATAAAAATAAACTGGATTGGCAAGGACAGGTGGTGGGCTGGACACATTATAATCCAGATAATCCTTACCCAGTCTATTTTGGTGCTCGTTTTATACCGCAGCTAAATTATGAGATAGATTTGGGCAACAGCCAACGAATTGACTTTGAAGCTTCGGCTAATATGGTGGGTGATGTCGGTGTGCATATTCCTGATTCGAGCGATTGGAGCGGTAAAGTATCTCCCTATCGTATTTGGGGGCGCTATTCAAGTGAGCAGTTGGAGGTTCGTGCCGGACTACAAAAAATAAACTTTGGCTCGGCTTCACTATTAAGGCCATTAATGTGGTTCGATCAGGTTGATCCTCGCGATCCGCTTCAATTGACCGATGGTGTCTGGGGTGGTTTAATGCGCTATTATTTTATGAATAATGCCAACCTGTGGTTTTGGGTCTTGTATGGCAATAATAATGTTAAAGGTTGGGAGTTTGTGGAAAGTAACAATCGCATTCCTGAATTTGGAGGACGATTTCAAATGCCTGTACCGTTGGGTGAAGCAGCTATTTCATACCATCATCGCGTGGCCGATAGTCGCGATTTGGTTGGTGTAATACCCACTTATGAAAAGATTCCTGAAAACCGGTTAGGTATTGATGCACGCTTTGACAAAGTAGTAGGCTTTTGGTTTGAAGGGGCCTGGGTAAACATGGCGAAGAATGTGGGGATGTTTACCAATCAAGTGAATCTTAACCTGGGGCTTGACTATACCTTCGGTTTTGGAAATGGCTTAAATGTAATTGCCGAACATCTACTGACATCTTATGATGAGCAAGCTTTTGTATTTGATAATTCAGTTAAAATGACGGCTTTGTCATTAAACTATCCAATTGGTATGTTTGATAACCTGAATACCATCGTATTTTACAATTGGAGTGACAAGCAGCTATATAACTTCATCAATTGGAGTAAGCAATACGATTCCATCATTCTAAACATTATGGGGTATTGGAATCCTGAAAATTATAATATGCCCATACAGGCCAATGCAGAAAATTTGTTTGGAGGTAAAGGCATACAGTTGATGTTGGTATATAATTTTTAATAAAATTCAACTTACTAAACGAAATGACGATGAATGATATGATAATAGAGCTTAATCAGCTCACTAAACGTTTCCCTGTTGGTAGTGGGTTTTTCACCGCGTTAACCGATATAAATCTTGAGTTTGGTAAAGGTGAGTTTGCTGGCTTGGTAGGACCTAGTGGTTCGGGAAAAACAACATTGCTAAATATAATCGGTTCACTGGATGTGCCCAGCGATGGCAGTGCCACTGTTATGGGTAAATCCATTGCGTCACTAAATCAGAAGCAGGCTGCTAATCTACGCAATCATAACATCGGTTTTATCTTTCAAACTTACAATTTGCTCCCAGTATATACCGTTTACGAGAATGTTGAGTTTGCCTTGTTGTTGCAAAATATGTCGACCAATGAACGACGTAAAGCTGTGATGCAGGCGCTTGAATGGGTGGGCTTGACAGATAAAGAAAAATCCAAGCCATCCATGTTGTCAGGTGGTGAATGCCAGCGGGTGGCTATTGCACGCTCCATGGTTAAGAAGCCTGAGATTGTCCTGGCCGATGAGCCAACAGCAAACCTGGATTCTAAAAATTCTCATCACATCTTGCAAACCATGCAGAAGTTGAATGAAGAGTTGGGGGTAACTTTCATTTTTTCAACTCATGATGAAAAAGTGATGCAGTACCTGAAGCGAAAAATATCACTGGCAGATGGAAAAGTGGTAAATGATGAGTTGGTAAGTATGTTGCAATAGTAAATATTCAGTATAGGATTTCTTAAATAAACCATCGTTGAACGTCACAAATGTTAGCATTTAAATTAGCATATAAGAACCTCATAGGAGCTGGACTAAGAACCTGGCTGAATGTGAGCGTGCTGTCTTTTGCTTTTGTATTAATCATCTTTTACAATGGCATGATCGATGGCTGGAATCGACAAGGACGTAATGATACGCAAGCCTGGGAAGTGGCCAATGGACAATATTGGCATCCCGAATACGACAAGTTGGATGTTTATAGTATTAAAGATGGTCACCAATCATTGAGCCCATTAATACATCAGCGTGTATCGAAAGGCGAAATAGTACCATTGCTAATTCAGCAGGCAACTATTTATCCACAAGGGCACATGCAAAGCATTTTACTAAAGGGTATTCCTGCTAATCAACAGCTTTTGGAATTGCCTACCAGTGTTTTGCAGTTAAGTGATAGTGGCGTATCGGCAATTATCGGCAAGCGGATGGCGGAAACCACTCGACTTAAAGTTGGAGATAATGTGTTGATTCGCTGGAGAGATAAAAACGGGACTTTTGATGCGCGTGAGGTGACCATTGCAGCGGTGTTTAGTTGCGATGTGCCGGGTGCTGATAATGGACAGATTTATATTGATTTTGATGTGATGCAAGGCATGATGGGGTTTGAAAATAATGCCACCATCTTGGTTACTGCTGATGAGGCACCAATAGCCCTTGACGGATGGGATTTTAAAGATTTGGATTTTCTGCTGGCAGAATTAGATCAAATGATTGAATCAAAGAAAGGTGGTGGTATCGTGTTGCAAGGTGTGTTGTTGTTGTTGATTGCCTTATTGGCCATATTCGATACACAGGTCTTGTCCATATTCCGACGACAAAAAGAAATTGGTACCTATATCGCCCTTGGCTTAACTCGTAAGCAGGTTGTGGGAATCTTCACCATTGAAGGTGGTGCTCATAGTATTTTAGCGGCAATGGTTGGTGCGGCCTATGGTATACCATTTTTTCTATGGCTCGATACTGTTGGCTTAAGCTTCGGAGCTGCAGATGTTGGCATCACAATCGCTGAAACCATCTACCCTTATTATAGTCTCGGATTAATACTTTCAACCATGTTGTTGGTGGTGATGTCTGCTACGCTTGTTAGTTACCTGCCGGCACGTAAAATTGCCAGAATGAACCCAACGGAGGCTTTAAAAGGAAAGATTCAATAATAAGGTTTAATTATATAATAGTTTATCAATCGAAAATCATCCATCATAATTCAAACATCAAAACATGCTTGCATTAAAACTAGCCTATAAAAATTTACTTGGAGCCGGATTAAGAACCTGGTTAAATGTGAGTGTCTTGTCGCTGGCTTTTGTGCTCATCATCTTTTACAATGCGATGATTGATGGCTGGAATCGACAAAGCAGGAACGATACACAAAATTGGGAGATTGCTCAGGGGCAATATTGGCATCCTTCATACGATAAATACGATTTCTATTCCATTAACAATGCCCATCAAAAGCTATCGGATGAGGCGAACTCCTTGGTTCGTAAGGGTGTATTGGTGCCTGAATTACTTCAGCAAGCGACTATTTACCCTCAGGGTCGCATGCAAAGCATCCAATTAAGGGGAATACCATTTAACCAAAGTGTACTAAAATTACCAACAGCTAAGCTGCAAAATGTTGAAGATGAAGTAAAGGTAATCATTGGAAAGCGCATGGCTAAAGCGGCCAAACTAAAAGAGGGAGATGGGGTTTTGCTTCGCTGGCGTGATAAAAACGGCACTTTTGATGCCGTGCAATTAAAAGTTGCAACTGTTTTTAATTGTGATGTTGCCGAGGCTGATAATGGTCAGATATATATCGATTACCTAACAATGCAACAGATGATGGGCCTCGACAATGAAGCGACCCTTCTGGTGTATGATGATAATAAAAATCCGGTGATTACAGGATGGGAATTTAAATCTGCTGATTACCTGTTGAAAGAATTGGATGAACTCATTAATTCAGAACGTATCAGTGGCATGGTAGTACAAATGATATTGTTGATGATTGCTTTGTTGGCCATCTTCGATACACAGATATTATCCATATTCAGACGCAAGAAAGAGATTGGGACCTATATTGCTCTGGGGCTAACCCGACAACAGGTAGTGGGTGTTTTTACCATTGAAGGAGCTATGCACAGTGTGTTGGCTGCATTGCTTGGTGCCGCCTATGGTATTCCATTATTTCTATGGATTAATTCTGTGGGTATCAATTTCGGAAGTGCCGATATGGGCATCACCATTGCAGAGCGTGTGTATCCTTTTTACAGTGTAGGACTGGTGCTTGCAACAATTTTAGTGGTTCTTATTTCATCCACTATTGTTAGTTACATTCCGGCACGTAAAATTGCTCGTTTAAAACCAACGGATGCGTTAAAAGGGAGGTGAGTCAAGGCAATTCGCATTTAAAACGATTTTATTTTTGTGTTGCATAATACCGACATAAGCGGCGTAGTTTGGGACCCATTGACACAAACGGAGGAAAGAAAAATTTGATACCAAGCTGTTAATCTTTAAATTTTTCCCGTAGAGTTGACATAATGGGTAAACGAGTGCTTCGGTCGGCGGCTTTTTTCTCCCCTTTTTGAGCTGGAGGCAAAAAGGGGAAGCCTCAACGACTTGAGTTGTAAAATAATTTCTAAAATGCGATTGCAGTGGGAGGTGAGTGTTAAGCCTTGAAAAGTTAAAGAGTTTAATGATTTGGGTTTTCCGTACTTCGGACATAGTGCTTCGGACTTCGGACTAAAAAAAAGAGATATGATCAAATTTCTAATCAAAGGTATATTGCGCGATAAAAGCCGGAGTTTGCTACCAGTAATAGTGGTGTCTTTGGGTGTGTTCCTCACTGTATTTATGAGTGGGTGGATGAAAGGTGTGTTTGGCGATATGATAGATATGAATGCTAATTATAGCATGGGACATGTCAAAATAATGACACGTGCATATGCCGAAAACGAAGAACAAATACCCAATGACCTGGCTTTACTTGATGTCAGTTCGCTTACAGAGAAATTAAATAAGGAATACCCCGATTTGGAATGGGTACGACGTATTCAGTTTGGTGGATTGCTTGATGTACCTGACGCTAATGGTGAAACACGTGCTCAGGGACCAGCAGCCGGTCGTGCTGTTGATTTATTGTCGGCAGGCTCAAAGGAAGCAGAGCGGTTAAATATTCCCAAATCAATAGTGAAGGGGCGATTGCCGCAGAAGCAAGGTGAAGTGCTGATTAGTCATGAATTTGCTGAACGTTTTGGGGTGGAGTTGGGTGATGATATTTCCATATTGGGTTCAACCATGTATGGTAGCATGGTGGTGCCAACCTTTCAGGTGTGTGGAACTATTAATTTCGGAATGGCAATGCTCGATCGTGGTGCTATTATTATGGATATCACAGATGCTGAACTGGCTTTTGATATGTGTGATGCAGCTGGTGAGCTCTTAGCTTACTTTAAAAGTGGTTTGTACGATGATGAATTGGCCTTGGCCATACGGGAGGATTTTAATAATAAATATAGTGATGAAGCTGATGAGTTTTCGCCTCAAATGGTGCGTCTTCGCGATGAAGCAACGCTCAAACAATACCTCGATATGGCTGATAATATGAGTGCCATGATGGTGTCAATATTTGTGATTGCTATGTCTATTGTATTGTGGAATACTGGTCTGTTGGGTGGCCTGCGGCGTTATACCGAATATGGTGTGCGTTTGGCTCTGGGCGAAGAAAAAGGACATATTTTCCGAACGATTATTTATGAGGCTGTGATTATCGGTAGCATTGGTTCTGTTGTTGGTTCAGCCTTAGGTATTGGAGTATCCTATTATTTGCAGGAAAACGGTATTGATTTTAGTGCTATGATGGAGAATGTAACGATGATGATGCCAACGGTTTATCGCGCTAAAGTAACGCCGGAACTGTTTTATATTGGTTTTATTCCCGGTCTGCTGGCTATGACATTAGGCAATGCTTTAGCCGGTTATGCCATTTATAAACGTAAAACTGCACAGTTGTTTAAAGAGCTGGAAGTGTAATTTGGCTTGAAAGATACGTGTATGCGTGTGTAAGATGGGGTTTTACCATTGCGAGATGAGTTTTTGACATTGTAAGATGCGTTTTAGCTAGTGCGAGAAGGATTTTTTTTAATGTGAGATGGTATTTTCTGAATGTAAGAATGGATTTAGCCATTGCGAGATGAGTTTTTGACACTGTAAGAAGCGTTTTAGATAATGCGAGAAGTAATTTTTCGAATGTAAGATGTATTTTTTCGAATGTAAGACGCATGTTTTTGATTGCGAGATAGGTGTTGGAGATGGCACAATCAGCCTGTAAGAATGTGCGATGGATGATCTGTTGTATGTAAATGAAATTAAGAAGAGATTTTTTGAAGAACTTATAAAATACTAGCAATATGAAGCATTTATTAATTGCAATAATACTATTAGGTCTGCATGGTGTCATTTGCGCACAATCGGCCGATGAAATAATGCAAAAGATTGACAGGAACATGTCATCTGAAAATCGTGTGGTTGAATCGAGCATGACCATTCATGGGAGCCGAAACAGTCGAACGATTACTTCTGTCAGTTACACGGTAGGTACTGAAAAATCATTTACCGAATACTTGTCGCCAGCCCGCGAAAAAGGAACCAAAATGCTGAAACTGGAAGATAAGCTTTGGACCTATTACCCTGCGAATGATCGAATTGTTCAAATATCGGGGCACATGTTGCGCCAGTCGGTAATGGGCTCCGATTTATCATACGAAGATATGATGGATGACCGCAAGCTAACAGATGTTTATACAGCTGAAATAGAGTCGACCGAAATGATGGATAATCGTAAAGTCTTTGTTCTCAAATTAACTGCTAAAGTTGATGATGCAGCTTATTATTCGCGCAAACTATGGGTAGATGCCGAATATTATTTGCCACATAAAGAAGAAATGTACGCCAAAAGTGGTCAGTTACTTAAGCGCACTGTGCTAAGTAATTTTGAAAAGATTGATGGCCGCTGGTATCCTATGAAATTAAACTTTAAAGATGTATTAAAGCAGGGCAAGGGAACCGATTGGGAAATAATCAGTATAAAATTCGATGAAGAAATTCCTGACTACCTTTTTACAAAGGCAGCATTGAAACAGTAGATAGAAATACATTGTAAGTTTTTTTAAGCCGGATTATGTATTAGAATGTAGTAGATTTTCTAATGCATATTGCGAGGTTAAGTAACGCCACTTTATTGTAATGCAATAAAGTGGCGTTCTTTTTCTTAAATATTAAATGTTTGAGTTAGTGGTTCATTGTAAGTGGGGGTGTTGTTGTAATAATATGACATTAAATTGATAGGTACTAAAATAAATAGGGGTTAAAAATAAAAATAAACTAATAATTTGTAAATACACCCCTCATTTATATATTTGCACTCAATAAAACTGACAAATGTCATAAAAAACAATTTCGGGGGAGAGCAGCGCAACACAATTGAAGTGAAAGAAGACTAATTTCACTGAACTATTTTAAATGATAATGCTGATTGATTCCAAACTGTTTGAAGCACTCAATGAGTGTGATTGACATGCAATCGTTAACCTATATCACTTTATCATGAAATTGAAATTAAATTTAAATCTGAAGAAGAGAATGCTGGCTACCCTTGCCATTATTATGGGTTTGGGGGGCCTTATGGAGTTGAGTGCGCAACCCGGAGTTGATTCAGGAGCTACAGCCTGGATGATTACATCAACCGCTTTAGTGTTATTAATGGTGCCCGGACTAGCCATGTTTTATGGTGGATTGGTTCGTTCTAAGAATGTTCTGGGGACTATGATGCATAGTTTTGCGGCTATGGGCGTTATGAGTGTACTATGGGTAACTGTTAGTTATAGTATGTGCTTTGGTTCAAATGTTTTGGGTGGCTGGTTTGGCTGGAACCCTGATTACGTTTTCTTACAAGGTATTGATGAAACAGTGATGGAAGGTGGCGTACCCGAGTATGTATTTTCTATGTTTCAGGGTAAATTTGCTATAATCACGCCTGCTTTAATCGCCGGAGCTTTTGCCGAGCGTGTTAAATTCAGAGGCTACCTTGTGTTTATTACTCTTTGGGGGTTACTGGTTTATAATCCTTTATGTCACTGGGTGTGGGCCGAAGATGGATTCTTATTTAATATGGGTGCCGATGGCGCTATTGATTTTGCTGGTGGTACAGTGGTGCATATTTCTGCTGGTATTAGTGGATTAGTGGCAGCTATTTATTTAGGAGCTCGTCGTGGTTATCCACATCGTCAGATGAAGCCTAATAACCTGGTAATGGTTATGATGGGAGCTGGCTTACTTTGGGTTGGCTGGTTCGGATTTAATGCCGGAAGTAGTGTATCCAGCGGTTTAAGTACGGCACAGGCATTAACAGCAACACAGGTAGCAGCGGCAGCAGGTGCGTTAACCTGGATTATTATTGAAGGTTTTCACCAAGGTAAAATGACAGCACTAGGCTTTGCTTCAGGTATATTATCTGGTTTGGTTGCAGTAACACCGGCAGCTGGTGTTGTACAACCATTAGGAGCTATGTTATTAGGTGCCTTGGCTACCATAATTTGCTACCTGATGTTAATTGTAAAGGACAAAATGGGTTATGACGATTCATTAGATGCCTTTGGCATTCATGGTGTAGGCGGTATTGTTGGTGCCATTGCACTTGTATTCTTCATTCGCGATAGCTGGATGGCTAATGCTGCAGAAGCAGCAGGTGGCAGCTGGACTATCTGGCAGCAATTAGGAGTTCAGGTGGCAGCTGTAGGAATTGCCATCGTCTATTCAATCGTACTTACGCTAATTATTCTTGTTGTTGTAGAGAAAATATTTGGCTTAAAATCATCACCGGAAGAAGAGATGCAGGGCTTAGATCACGCCTACCATGGTGAACGAGGATATGGAATGCTTAACCCTAATTAATGATTTAAACACAAAAAGCAATGAAATTAATAACAGCTATTATACGTTCATACCAGCTTGATCAGGTACGTGAAAGCTTGATAAGTGCAGGGATTACAAGAATTACAGTGAGTCGTGTTTCAGGACATGGAGCTCAAAAGCGAGAAGAAGTTTATCGTGGTAAAAAGGTGATTCCCGCATTAATACCAAAAATGCGTGTTGAAATTGCCGTTAATGAGGAGTTTGTCGATACAACGGTAGATGCCATCATTAATGGCGCTAAGTCAGTTAGCGAAGTCGAAGGTGAAATCGGTGATGGTAAAATCTTTATCACGCCTCTTGAAGAATGTATACGAATAAGAACGGGAGAAAAAGGTAGCACGGCAATATAAAATTACAGGTGCGAACAAAGTACCTGCCAACTCCAAATCTATGAAAATGAAAATCCTCCAAAACCGGAGGATTTTTTCGTTTATAACTATTCTGTATATTTAAAGATTATAACCTAATTAAATACTGAAAATGGGATTATTCGATAAATTAAGAGGTGAATTTATTGATATTATTGAGTGGCTCGATGACTCTAACGATACAATGGTTTACCGTTTTGAAAGGTATCAGAACGAAATTAAAAATGGTGCTAAGTTAACTGTTCGCGAAGGACAGATTGCTGTTTTTATTAATGAAGGGCAGATAGCAGATGTCTTTCAGCCTGGCATGTATACCTTAAATACACAAAACTTGCCAATACTGTCGACCTTGCAAGGATGGAAGCATGGTTTTAACAGCCCGTTTAAAGCCGAAGTATACTTTGTGAGTACACGTAGCCTCACAGCACAGAAATGGGGTACGAAAAATCCCATCACATTAAGCGACCAGCGATTTGGTATGCTTGAGATACGTGCCTTTGGTACATATGTGATTAAAGTAAGCAATGCCCCTTTATTTATCAAAGAAATAGTTGGAACCGACGGTCACTTTACAACTGATGAAATTGCTGATCAGCTAAAAAGTATGATAGTTACACGCTTTACCGATGCCGCTGGAGAAGCCGGTTTTCCTATTGAAGCGTTTGCAGGTAATATCAATGAATTATCGGATTATGTATTGACCATAATTGCACCTGAATTTGCACAGTATGGCCTCGAATTGCCAAAGTTTTTGGTTGAGAATGTGTCGATGCCTGAAGAAATCAAAAAAGAGATTTTTGAATTAAGTCGATTAAATGCCATAGATTTAAACAAGTTGGCACAGATGAAAGCGGCTAAAGCCATGGAAGCAGCAGCAAGTAATCCTAGTGGAACAGCGGGAGCAGGAATGGGCATGGGTATGGGATTTGCTATGGCAAACCAAATGGGGCAAACTTTTGCCTCTGACCAACAACAGCCACAACAATCGGCTCCATCAACACCACCTCCTGTACCACCAGCATTAACGTTTTTTGTGGTTGTAAATGGGCAGCAGGCTGGTCCTTACGATATGGCGGCGTTAAAGCAAATGGCCATGCAAAACCAACTTAGTAGGGAGTCGCTTGTTTGGCGCGATGGTATGGCTAACTGGGCTGCAGCGGGCGAACAAGCTGAATTAAAATCCTTATTTGGAAGTGTCCCACCACCAATACCAGGACAGTAAGATGGAAAACGAAAACATAGAATCACAAGAGTTGGCAGTAGGTACCTTTGCTTGCTCATCGTGTGGTGCCGACCTTAAATATAAACCTGGTACGCAGCATCTCAACTGTGCCTATTGCGGTGCTGAAAATGATATTCCTCAAATTGATGTTGACATCGAAGAGTTGGATTTTCATCAGTACCTGGCTCAAAAGACTGAATCAGAAGAGTCAATTACTGCAAAATTCATTAAATGTGATAACTGCGGCGCTTCCGCTACTTTGGAGGAGGATGTAACCGCCACTAACTGTGCATATTGTGCTTCTCCATTGGTGCTAGAGCATGCAAAGGAAGAAGAGGTCATTCAGCCAAAGTCACTACTTCCATTTAAGCTCAATAAAAACGATGCTAAGGACCAGTTTAAACAATGGGTGAATCGTTTATGGTTTGCACCGAATGACTTAAAGAAAGCTACCCTTAATTTTGACCACTTTATGGGTGTTTATATTCCTTATTGGACATACGATACTGATACGTATTCCAAATATATTGGACAACGTGGTGACTACTATTACGTAACAGAAACTTACACAACTACAGAAAATGGTAAATCTGTAACGAAAACACGCCAGGTTAGAAAAACACGTTGGAGCCATGCATCTGGTCAGGTGCACAGGTTTTTTGATGATATACTTACGGTAGCCACACGTTCTTTACCTCAAAAATACATCTATAAACTGGAACCCTGGGATCTGGAAAATCTGGTGCCCTTTGATCCGAGTTATATTAGTGGATTTATTGCCGAAAAATATCAGGTTAATTTAGAAGAAGGGTTTGAGATTGCCAAGGATATTGCAGAGCCTGAAATACGTCGTTTGATTAGACGTGATATTGGTGGCGATGAGCAGCGAATCATATCCCTGAATACGAGCTATAAGGACATTACATTTAAACACTTGTTGTTGCCTGTTTTTGTGTGTGCTTACCTTTTTAAAGGCAAATTGTACCAGTTTTTAGTTAATGGTAGGACAGGAGAGGTACAAGGGCAACGTCCGTATTCCTGGATTAAAATTACTTTTACAGTCATTGCAGTATTATTGCTTATTGCGGCAATAGTATTTGCCTATCAATACTATCAAAATCCACCTCCTTCAGACTATTAGGAGCTTATGAACTAGATATAAAAAGATCCCCAATTCAAATTTGAGTTGGGGACCTTTTTTGTATAGGAATAAGATATTATTCTGGTTGATGTTGCGGACGAAGCAAGTCCATCACCGTTTTAACTGGATTAAATGTACTAACAGGAACTTCTACAAAGAAAGTAAGCCAGTGAGCCATCGCACCGTTCCAAAGTCCTGGTAATTCAAGGGCTTTTAATGGTCTGCCACTTTGTGTTTTCTCCGATATGAAACCAGTTGCAGGATCAACAAATGCTTTAAGGTCAAACTTCTCGCCCTTGTAATTTTTGGTATAACACACTAAATCCACCGGATTAAAATGAGTACTCGACTGTAGTATTTTTTGTTGTTCAGCATCATTAGGATCAATTTGTGCACCTTCAACAATTTGCAGGCTAATGCTACCATCTTCCTGATTTACCCAAAATGGACCACCACCTGCTTCACCTTCATTTTTTACTATACCACAAACACGTATTGGCTTGTTAAGTTTTTCTTTAATTATTACTGTTTTCTCATCACTACTTAGGGCTTCCAGCTGTGTTCTGTTCATTTGAAGTTCAGCACATAAAAAGTCAAGTCCTTTAGTTAATGTTGTACCTATATTATTGGCATTGGCATGATCTAATTCTTCAAGAATCTCAAAAGCCTGTTCTTTTTTTGATAATAGAATACCGGCCAGAAGTTGCTTGTATTTAATGGTATCTGGCAATAGGTATTCTGGCACCACATTATCAATGTTTTTAATGAAAATAAGCTCTTCTTCTAATTCATTGAGGTTTTCAATTAAAGCTCCATGTCCTGCTGGTCTGAATAATAATGAACCATCATTTTGCCTGAAAGGGGTATTTTCGGGATTAACAGCTATGGTATCAGTGGCCTGTTTTTGGAATGAGAAATCGACAGTAAATTCACAATTGAGTTCATTCTCGATTGAAGCCCTGCTCTTTGCCAATTGTTTTTTAAATAGTTCGTGATGTTCAGGACTAACAGTAAAATGTACTTTACCTTTATTATTGAAGCTAGCATAATGAGCTGCTTCTTTTAAGTGTTCTTCAAGTGGGGTGGTACATGAATTATTTTGTTTATGAAATTTCAATAAACCCTTTGGTAGTTTGCCATAATTCAAGCCTTCCGGTAACAATAAACACTCAATGATTCGCGCTGCTTCATTAGTGTCAATAATATCCTCATTAACCTTTCCGAGTTGTTCGAGTAGATCATCATAAAATGCAAATTTTGAAAGCTTTACAACAAAACTGGCATAGGGTTCTTTATTTAATAATTGACTTTGATTATTCTTATCAGTTTGTATAAATTCAAAAAGAGCCTTGAACATTCGTGTAGCAGCTCCCGACGCTGGCACAAACTTAATGGTGTCTAATCCATCCTTAATCGCCTGTTTGTATTTCTCGATATATTCGCTTTCTGTTCCCGGGTCATTCTTAATTATTCCATCATTAATGGTAGCTGCTTTATTTAATGATGAATAAGCAAAACCGTTTTTGAATTGACCTAATTGCTTATCTATTAGTTCCCGTGAAATATTTTTCTCTTCAATACTTTTGATGTCGTCCTTGGTTAGCATGTATTATTTGTTTTAGTTATGTAATATTAATTGTTTTGTGGCTTTTTAACAAGCTAATTAAGTATTGGAGTTACCCCATAATACAGATGCCTATCTCATGGATTTCTTAGTTAACAAGGGTTTGCAGGGAATGCTAAGTGA
>NZ_JAENRR010000059.1 GCF_016612505.1 Carboxylicivirga marina | reverse complement strand
CCCGAAGACAACAAAATCTTCAGGCTAATAGAAATGCAGCTTTCAAGTGCTGCCTAATAGACATGGGAAATGTCAGTCAATTATATTCCATCAACATGAAGTACTTTATACACTCGTAACATTAAAAATCAGGCTTTGATTATTGAAATATATAAAAGATAAAAACACGTCCATACAATATCAATTTATAGTTGCTTTCAATTTATATACTCATAAACTAGTTGCAGAAGCGTAAATAGTAATACCTTTACAGTGACAACTTTACGGTTTTCAAAATTCAGAACACCCCACTACTGAAAAATTGGTAGTGGGGTTTTTCTCACGCATTCTATGTACCTAAAATATAATCAACTGCTTTTTGTGCCAAGCTAGCTGCTGAAATGATAAACTTCTTATCACTTTTTAATTTCCCTAACCAACCTTTGATGTATGCTGCACTATTATCAATTGTTACATTTTCAATACCACTGATACCACATAGGTAAGCTGCTCCCATTTCGGCTACTAATTCCTCTTGACTGTAGTCTTTGCTACCAAAATTAAGATTTGGAAATTGCTGATGGCGATTTAAACGTTTTTAATTTCTAATAATTTTCAGAATATGACCATAAAGGATTTGGAACCCTTTTTAATGGAAGCACCTAATTGTTTAACCTGATTAAAGGTGAGGAAATATGGCCGTTCAAAGCCAAAGCTTAACAAATACCAGAAGTTAAATCCTCTGTATGGCTTTTTAGAGATTAAATTTCTAGGAATGGATTCAGTCCAACAGCACTTAACTGATTAATAAAAAAACTTTCCCTGACTGTACCAATATTCACGTCTTCATCAGAAATGGCATATTGTAAATTAGGATGTGAAGATGAATTTTTTCTGGCTTTAGTAGAATTACAACCACCTGAATAACTACTTGTTACAATCCGCAAATCTTCCAAACACTTGATGTATTGAACCAGATTATTTCGACCAATTCCCGTACGTTTACATAATTTAGAGACATTGGTTTTAAATGGGATCGATTCAGCAATAATGTGCAACAACAGCCTAATTATATTCCCTCTTGGTAACCATACTTAATTATATTGTAGAAAATATCCATGTAAGATACTAATTGTCAAGGGTAGTATAGAAACATATCGGCCATTACACAGTAGATAATCAATGACTTAAGTCGTTTCATAACGAACCATTATTAAAAGCTACACATAACAAATAACCATTCTAGATAGTGAATAATAAAAAAAACTCGGTAAATATTTGCACAATAAATTCGCGATACTTATTTTCGCATCGTTAGAAAGGTAATTATGAGTGTGAATCATCCAAAAGGAAGTGCAGAATATATCAACAGACTGAACAAGATCAAAGTTTTGAATCTTATTCGGGAAAGTGGTTCTATATCCAGAGCTGAAATAGTCAAGCAAACTGGACTAAGCGCTCCTACCATAACACGAATAGTTGATAGCCTGATTAATAAGGAGAAATTAACTTCTCAAGTTGGCATTGGTGAATCAAAAGGAGGACGACCTCCCGTAATTGTTCAATTCAACGGTGAAGACAACTATGTTATCGGTATAGATTGGGGACGCACACATATTTATGGTGTAATTTCTAACCTCAATGGCAATTCTCTAGCCAAGCTTGATGTGAGAACAGAAGTTGGTGATGGTTTTGAAACCGATTTAAAACGGGTAATTAGTTTAATTGAGAAACTATTACATAAATCTAAAATAGATAAAAGAAAAGTATATGGTATAGGGGTTGCTGCCGCAGGTTTCATCAATAAAAAGACCGATATCATTGAATATTCACCAAACTTCAAGTGGAAAGATGTTGATATTAAAAAGCCACTTAAGGAATTCTTTAACGTGCCTGTTATTGTTGATAATGTATCGAGAGTAATGGCAAAAGGCGAACTGATGTACGGCATTGGTGATCGTTGTAAAGATTTCATTTTTATTAATATTGGATACGGAATAGGTTCAGGCATTATCATGAATGGTCAAGCTTTTTATGGCTTTGATGGTATGGCCGGAGAAATTGGTCACAATAGAATTAGTGACTCTTCAGCAGGTGGATTGCAGTGCTCATGTGGTAAAAAAGATTGCCTAGAATGTTATTCTTCTGGGCGTGGGATTGCAGAAATGGCAATGGATAAGCTTAAGTTTTATCCTAACTCAAGCCTAAATAAACTTGAAAAAATATCAACACAAACAATTGCAATTGAGGCTCATAAAGGTGACGAACTTGCACTTTACATCTTTAATCAGGCGGCAGACTATCTTGGTTTAGCAATTGCATCTGTTGCAAATATTTTAAATCCGGCAGCTATTGTTTTGGGTGGAAAAGTTATGAAATCCGGCTCATTCTTTACAGAACGTATAAGAACGGTATTTAATCGAGAGATTATTCAGCAACCCAACCGTAATATTGAATTATTACAAAGCCAGCTTGGTAACGAAGCTGCTGTAAAAGGCGCTGTGTCACTGATATTGAACGAAGTATTAAATTTTAGAGTATAGACTATTTTTTTAATAACTTATTTTCTTAACGTTAAGAAGATACTTAAAAATAGAGAACATGTTAAAAGGTATATCACCACTTATCAGTCCTGAATTACTAGAAGTCCTTTCTCGAATGGGCCATGGCGATGAAATAATATTAGCCGATGCACACTTTCCGGGTGAAAGTTTCAATGATCGCGTGCTAAGAGCCGATGGTTTAAGAATTCCAGATTTACTAGAAGCCATCTTACCATTATATGAATTAGACTCATATGTACCAGCTCCATTAACAATGATGGCAGCGGTAGAAGGCGATCAACTAGACCCCACAGTTGAAGAAGCATATCTTGAAGCCATCCATAAATCAAATCCAAATGTGGCTCCCATTGAACGTATAGGCCGTTTTGATTTTTATGACAAAGCGCGTAGGGCCTTTGCAGTTGTAATGACTGGAGAAACTGCAAAATATGGAAATATCCTGTTGAAGAAAGGTGTAACGCCATCGATATAAAAATCTAAATCAAAATTAAATCCTGCAAAATGAATAAAATTACAGAAAAGGTAGTTGAGAGAAAGTATCTGCTACCGTTTATCATTATTACAAGTTTGTTTGCCCTATGGGGATTTGCCAATGATATAACCAACCCAATGGTAGCAGCTTTTAAATCAGTCATGGAAATATCAACCGCAAAGGCAGCACTAGTTCAGTTTGCTTTTTACGGAGGTTATGCAACCATGGCTATCCCGGCGGCTTTGTTCGTACAGAAGTTTAGCTATAAAAAAGGGATATTATTAGGTTTAGCTCTTTATGCCACAGGAGCTTTACTTTTTTGGCCAGCTGCCCAATACGAAGTATTTGGTTTCTTCCTTGTATCGTTGTACATCCTAACATTCGGATTAGCCTTTTTGGAAACAACAGCAAATCCATTTATTTTATCACTAGGCTCAGCTAAAACGGCTACTCGCAGGCTTAACCTCGCTCAAGCTTTTAACCCAATTGGTTCTCTGTTAGGAATGACAGTAGCTTCACAGGTTATTCTAAAAGCATTAAAATCAGATAAACATTTTGATGCAGCCGGCAATCTTATAGAATTTTCAACATTGGATGCGGCCACTAAAGCAATGGAGCGTGCACATGATTTAATGATCATCCGTAATCCTTATGTAATTTTAGGATTAGTTGTCATTGCCATGTTTGTTATTATACTGGTAACTAAAATGCCAGCAACCGGGCATTCAGATGATATTCACCCAATGCAATCGTTTCGCCGACTTATCGCCAATAAAATTTATCGCGAAGGAGTAATTGCTCAAGTGTTTTATGTGGCAGCTCAAATCATGTGTTGGACTTTTATTATTCAATATGCCGGTCGATTAGGGATTGATAAAGCAACAGCACAGCTAATAAACATGGGAGCAATGGGCATGTTCCTGCTAAGTCGATTTATTAGTACATTTTTGATGAAGTACGTTAATTCACGCCGACTTCTTCTGATTTTTGCCATAGGAGGTATGCTTTGTATTTTCGGTACAATACTGATTGATGGCATGTTTGGCCTTTATTGCCTAGTAGCAACTTCAGCTTTTATGTCATTAATGTTTCCAACCATTTAT
This sequence comes from Carboxylicivirga marina, assembly GCF_016612505.1. Classification (GTDB taxonomy): domain Bacteria; phylum Bacteroidota; class Bacteroidia; order Bacteroidales; family Marinilabiliaceae; genus Carboxylicivirga; species Carboxylicivirga marina. The sequence goes on along the minus strand of NZ_JAENRR010000059.1, from coordinate 25,006 downwards.
GGTATTGCACTGGAAGATGTTGGCAAAGATGCTACGCTGGGAGCAGCTGGTTTAGTGATGGCAATTGTGGGTGGCGCCTTAATGCCGCCAATGCAAGGTGCGATTATAGATTTGAGAACAGTGTTAGGCCATCCAGCTGAAAACGTATCCTTTATTTTACCATTAATGTGTTTTGTGGCAATCGCTATATTCGGACATAGAGCTTATAAATCAAGTATTCGATAAAAGATATAAGGCGTACGAATTCTTTCTGCGCCTTATATTATAGTATGAATAAAAAATTTAAATACATAATTTCTTAAGGTTAGAAATAAGCCATAGATTCTATAAAAATTAAAAATTAATTACTATGAAAACAATGTTAGCAGCTTACCTTCCAGGTAACAGTACAGTAGAGATGAAAGAAGTTCCAGTTCCAACCCCTGGACCAGGGCAGGTATTGGTTAAAACAAAAGCTTCTACAATATGTGGTAGTGACATTAGAGCAATCTATCGTGAGCACCTTGGAAAAGGTCCTGAGGCATACCAGAATAAAGTGGCCGGTCACGAACCGTGTGGTCAGATTGTTGAGTGTGGTGAAGGCATGGCACGTTTCAAAGAGGGCGATCGTGTAATTCTTTACCATATCTCTGGTTGTGGTGTTTGTAACGACTGTCGTCGTGGTTACATGATTTCTTGTACATCAGAAAAACGTGCAGCATACGGATGGCAGCGTGATGGTGGTATGGCTGAGTACATCCTTGCAGACGAAAAAGATTGTGTATTATTACCAGATGAGTTATCGTATGTTGATGGAGCACAAGTTGCTTGTGGATTTGGCACTGTATACGAAGGTATTGAGAAGTGTGGTATTTCAGGTAAAGATGCTGTTTTAGTAGTTGGTTTAGGCCCTGTTGGTTTAGCCACATTAATGCTTGCAAAGGCTTTAGGTGCTAACAAATTAGTTGGTGTAGATACTGTTCAGGAGCGTTGCGATATCGCTAAGGAATTAGGTTTAGCTGACTCTGTATACCTAGCAGGCCCAGACACCTTAGATAAAGTATTGGCTGAAACGCATTCTGGTGAAGGTTTTGAAAGATCAATAGACTGTTCGGGTAATACACATGGTCGTCAATTAGCTATTCGAGCTACTCGCAAGTGGGGCAATATGGTGATGATTGGTGAAGGTGGTACAGTTGAGTTTAACCCATCTCCGGATATTATCCATGATCAAATTACTATCCACGGTTCATGGGTAACATCATCTTCAAGAATGGAAGAGTTAGTTGAGCTATTAGTTCGTTGGGACATTCACCCAGAAGATTTGGTACAGCATCGTTTTGAATTAAAAGATGCGGACAAAGCATATGACTTAATGGATGGCGGTAAATGCGGTAAGGTTGCCGTTGTATACGACGAAGAAATCAAGTAAGATTTATAGTCAAATAGACCTTAGACTGTTAGTAATTTTCTAATGGCCTAAAGTCTAAAAATCTAATATTCAATAGAATGAGAACAGTAAAAGTAGAACAACTATCGCTCGAAGCATACAAGCCATTTGGAACGTACGCAAATCTTATTAATCCAACAGATGAGAAATTAGGTGCTGCTCCAGTTGAGTTTTTTCGCGATCAATTGCAATTAGATGTACGAGGTGATATTCCTTTCAGTTATTCATGCTGTCGTGTGGAAAAACGTGATAACATCATCAATGTTTTAGAATACCATTCATCATGCGGTGAAGTAGTACTTCCTCTTGATAATGACATTCTATTACAAGTTGGTCCAGCAACCGCAAATGCCGATGAAATACCTTTGGATAAGATGCGTGTTTTCTTTGTTCCAAAAGGGACAGCTATCACCATTAAGCCAGGTGTTTGGCATTGGGGGCCTTTTACTCCAAATGAAGAACCTGCCAATATTCTCATCAATCTTCCTGAAAGAACTTATGCAAATGACTGCGTAGTTAAAGAATTAAAGGAAGCAGATTTTATTAAAATAGAAATGTAAAATTTGAGTATCAAGACATAAGTATCAAGGCCATCTTCTTGATACTTGATACTTGATGCTTTTAATCTAAATTAAAATGTCAGATATTTCAAAAGAATATACAGCTATTAACCCTGCTGATGTACCGGCTAAGGTACTTCGCTCAGGAGACAAGTTGCCAACCGTTGGTTTGGGAACATTCGGCTCAGATCGCTTTACACACGAAGAAGTGGCTGATGCAGTAAGAAATGCTATTCGCTTAGGTTACCGTCATATTGACTGTGCAGCGGTTTATGGAAATGAAAAAGAAATTGGTCAGGCGATCAAAGATGTAATTGCAGAAGGTGTTTGTACCAGAGAAGATCTTTTTATCACAGGTAAAGTTTGGAATGACCGCCATGCCGAAGTTGAAAAAGCATGTCAGGAAACGTTGGATGACTTACAGTTAGACTATGTTGATATGTATCTAATACACTGGCCATTCCCTAACTATCATGCACCTGGTTGTGATGGTGACTCACGTAATCCAGATTCAAAACCATTCTCTGTTGAGCAGTTTATGAATACATGGAAACAATGTGAGGCTTTAGTTGATACTGGTAAAGTGCGAAATATTGGTACTTCAAACATGACCATTGCTAAATATGAAGTAACTCTTCCTTTAATGAAAATTCTTCCTGCAGTTAACGAAATGGAAATGCACCCTTGTTTCCAGCAGCAAGAGTTGTTCGATTACTGTTTGAAAAACCAGATTCAACCTATTGGATTTATGCCTATTGGTTCTCCTACGCGTCCTGAACGTGATGTAGCTGAAGGTGATGCAGTAGATATTGAAACACCAGAGATTCAAGCCATTGCCAAGGCTCGCGGTGTCCATCCAGCTGTAATCTGTATTAAGTGGGCAATCAAAAACGGACAGGTAACTATTCCTTTCTCAGTTCACCCAATGGAGTACTTAAGCAACTTAACATCTTCATTCACTGATCCATTGACCGATGAGGAATTTGCTTCAATTAAAAATTGCGAGTGTGGTTCTCGTTTGGTAAAAGGTCAGGTCTTTCTTTGGGAAGGTGCTAAGCACTGGAAAGATCTTTGGGACGAAGAAGGCGTGATTGCACAATAATATAAACTGTGATAATATAAATAAACCTCCCTGATTTTTAAATAACAGGGAGGTTTTTTTGATAGCTTCTACACCTTTACTAAAAGTTTCTAAATGAATACATTCGCGTTAATTCCATTTCTGACTTTCGCTATTGTCACATCCATAACTCCTGGGCCAAATAATGTTTCTTCCATGGCATTTAGCATGGGAATGGGCTATAAAAAAACACTACCCTATATTGGAGGGATAACGTTTGGTACATTCATTGTTTTTATCATTTGTGCTTACTTATCATTGGGCCTATCCACATTAGTACCCGAGATAATAAACTACCTCAAATATATTGGTACCGCTTATATCCTATATCTCGCTTATAAAACTTCTAAACTTAATGTTGATACAGAAACTAAGCAAAATATTAAAGCACGATTTGCAGATGGAGCCATTCTCCAATTGGTGAACCCCAAAGCTATCTTTTATGGAATGACCGTATATTCAACCTTCTTTTATTCGTTCCTGAATAACAAGCTTTACATGATTTTATCATCTTTTGGACTTGCTTGCTTTACTTTTTGTATTGTTTCTGTTTGGGGATTATTTGGAGCTGCTTTGAAAAAACATCTCAAAGACATTCGAATTAAACGGGTATTTATAATTATAATGGTGCTAGGTTTATTATACGCTGCAATTGATATTTTGTTGAAATAGAACATTGTAGCAGTATAATATTAACCTGACAATCATAGCTATTTATCTATGCTTTTCGATATAAGGCAATGAAGGATTTGAATAATACAAGAAAGAGTCGACTACTCTATCAATCCTTACCATTATATATTTATAAGGTAGAGGTGATTTGATTCAATGAAAACTCTATTTTTTCATTTGATTAAATATTTAATACCTTAATTCTGTCATCTGAAATTACATGCCTCTTTTGACTGTTTATTGGCAAGTATAAATTGCTTTGTCATTCATACTTGCCTTTTTTAAACTGGAGCAACTAGAGTCCGCAGCAACTACATTTTGGACCTTGAATTTCGCCACGACAGGCAATAATCATTTGTTTTACAGCGTGTTCACAACCTTCACCATTGGGATGTAAATCTTTACATTTTTCACCTTTACATGCGTCCGTACTCCAACGAATATCATCTAAGGATTTTGCACCATTCTTAATGGCTATTTCAACCGTTTCTCTTTTAACATTCCGGCAGTAGCAGATTATATCATTCTTCATTTTCATTTCTTTTTTTTCAAAAATACATCATTACACCTATTCCGCTTAAAACATATTTCCCAAAAGATAGACTAATCTGAATGTAATTGAGAGAATGCGCGTCAATTGCTTTCTCAAACCATATTCTTTAATAAAAAGATACTCTTCTTACTCTCAATGATAAAATAGAACATCGTATAAAGTGAAGCATTATTGGCTAAATTCTTTTACACTGACTTTGTTTGTCTGCATTAAGGGCAGACGTATTAACCAGAAATAAAAAATATAATATCATTAATTATAACTAAGTGATAACTGATGGATATGAACGATATTATTAAAATTACTATGAAAGCAAACTAATGAACACGAAAGAAAAAAGTATTATAAATATTAACTATTTTAGGAGTTTAATACAAACCAGCCTCTAGTATATTTATATCTAATTTAAATACCAGATTCTTAATGAGATTCATAGGTTCTTCTACCCTCTTCGTCTTATTGATGTCATTAGTACATAGCGTTACTGCAAATGATATTACCAATGCCAGATTCGTTCATCTTAAACAAACTGATGGTCTGATTCAAAACTCTGTGACAGCCATCACTCAGGATCAATTTGGATTTATTTGGATTGGCACCCCAAATGGACTTTATAAGTATGATGGTTATAGGTTTGAGGATTTTAAACACAGTGAGGGAGATACAAGTTCAATCACCTCAAACAGCATAAGAACTATTTATGAAGATTCTGATGGAAAAATCTGGATTGGTACTGAAAAAGGTCTTTCTATATTTGACTATGCTACTCACTCCTTCTCTACTCCTAAAAACCTTCGAAGTAACTCTGTATTCTCGATTATTGAAGGGCCTAAAAACATCTTCTGGGTCGGTACAAAAAATGGCTTGTATCTATACAATAACCACAATAATAGCTTAACCTTAAAAAAAATCATCGCTAAAAATCCCGAAGTTTCAAAAAGCAAAGGTATCTCCTCTCCCCAAGTCAGTAGCCTAAGCTTTGATAATGATTCAAATCTCTGGATTGGCACTTCACAAGGTGTTGATTTGTTACTGTTTGATGATTTACTTATAAATCAAACAGATATCGATTTCAATTTCCAACACCTTAATGATTTTCCGGCATACGCTCCAATGCACAGAAAAGCAGTATCAAAAGTTATATCTTCAACAGATGGAATTCATTATATTGCCACTACTTCAGGTTTATATTCGATTAATGGTCGATTATGTAAAGCTGTTAATTTTACAGAACACGGAATTACAAATCCCAATATCAAAACAATAAATCTACAAGACAATGGTAATCTCTGGATTGGCACCAAAAGTCAGGGCTTACTTTGCTACAATACTAATGACAATACCATATCTCAACATTCCAATTCACCTTTAAATCCTTATTCAATTGCTAGTGATCAGATTAATGACGTGTATCTTGATTCTAATAATTTACTTTGGATAGCTTGTGCTCGTGGCGGAATATCTAAGCTTTACCTTAATCAAAAGGAATTTGAACACTATTTTCATATTCCGCAAATCAATAATTCTCTATCTCATAATCAGATTAATGCTATATGTGAAGATACAAACAACAATATATGGATAGCAACATATAAAAAAGGCGTCGATTATTTGTCTTTTAAAGATGGTGAAGAACAATATTTGCATTTAGGAGATTATATTCCGGAATTAAATAACTGGCAAGTATTTTCACTGCGTGTTGATAACCGTGGTAATTTATGGATGGGAACACATGGTCATGGCTTATTATTAATAGAAAGGAAGGAGCTTAAAAAGCTTGAGCATGGACAAACACCACGGTTTAATAAATTCGATTCGTTTGAAGAAAATGGCGAAATATATCCTCTAAGGTCCATATCAAATATTAACCAAGTAAGCGAGAATGAGTTTTGGCTCAGTTCATTTGTTGGCGAAGGTGTCACCAAGCTGAAGCTTAAAAATGGCAATGTACAAACGCCAGAATTTCAACGTTTCAGAAACGATCCATTTAAACTTTCCACCATCTGTTCAAATAACATTTCCATCACCTTTAAAGATGATGATGGAAACATTTGGGCAGGTAGCCGTGATAATGGCTTAAGTAAAATAGTCTTGGATAGCCACCAAAATGTAGAAAACTATATTCATATTAAAACAGATGCAAGTATACCATCATCATTATCTAACGATCGTATATTTGCTATTAATCAAGATAATGAAGGGCGTATTTGGATTGGTACTTTTGGTGGTGGAATTAATATTCTTAAAAAAGGGAGTAGCTTAGCAAACCCTGATTTCATTCATCTAAATGAATTAAATGGTTTAGCAGATAATTCAATTTACGGAATGCTAAGGGACCATGAAGGTAACTTTTGGGTCAGTACCGATGTGGGCATATCAAAAATAAATGCTAAAACGTTTGAGATTCGTAATTATAATGTTTCAGATGGCATACAAGCTGGAAACTTTAGACGAAATGCCGTACATAAGGGTTTTTCTAATCAATTTTATTTTGGCGGTATATTAGGTATCACGGCCTTTAATCCACAGAAAATTCATAAAGACATTACTCCACCAGAAGTATTAATAACGCAGTTCTCAATTCAGGGACAAAGAATAAAAGCTAATACTAAATATAATAATCGAGTCGTATTAAGTAATTCAATTCAAAATGTTAAGGAAATTGAAATTCACCCGTCTGAAAGGAGCTTTTCATTTGAATTTGCTTCAACACATTATCCATTTCCACAGCACAACTCCTTTTTTTATTTATTGGAAGGATTTAATGATGATTGGCAAGAAATAGAACAAGGGAGCAATAAAATAACATTCTCAAATTTAAAGCATGGCAACTATGTGTTTAAGGTAAAAACCGAATCACCTGATGGTATCATTAGTTCAAATGTTGCTAAAGTAAATATTGAAGTACTACCTCCTCTCTATTTAAGTTTTTATGCTCTTGTACTCTATATTTTGATAATTGCTTTTATCTTTTGGATTTTTCGTCGTATTATCATATTCAGACAACAGCTAAACAATGAGCTAAAAATTGAGCAACTAGAAAAAGAGAAGATTCAGGAAATCAATCAAATGAAATTAACTTTTTTCACAAATATTTCTCACGAATTTAAAACACCTCTTACATTAATTTTAGGCCCCTTGGATAATATTCTATCATCCGGCAAACTAGATCGTTACCTCATTGACAACTTAAAAATAATGCAATCTAATGCCCAAAGGATGCTTAAGTTGGTCAATCAATTGATGGAATTTAGGAAAATTGAAACTGGGCATTTTACTTTAAAATTGGAACGTGCCGATATTGTTTTCTTTTTAAGTGAGATTAGCAATTCATTTATACCATTAGCTAAAAAACACAATTTACAATTGAACTTTTCAAGTTCAACCAAATATTTGCCACTTGAATTTGATGCTGATATGCTTGAAAAAGTCATATATAATATTCTTTCCAATGCCATTAAGCACAGTGATATTGAAGGGGTGATTTCGGTTGACATATACAAAGAGAAACATCATAAAATAAATAGTAATACAAATGATGTTTATATTGTTGACAACAAGTTGCAGCAATGTGTAACAATAAAGATTAAAGATACAGGCAAAGGAATTCCTCATGATGAAATTCCAAAAATATTTGATCGTTTTTACAAAGCTGAAAAAACTGAAAACAAGATTCAATCAAGCACTGGAATAGGTTTGTCAATGGTTAAGTCACTTATAGAACTTCATAAAGGAATTCTAATTGTGAATAGTAAAGTAAATGTTGGTAGCACATTTATAGTAAAGTTGCCAAGTCTGAGCTCAGAAGAAGAAGCTATTGCTTTTAAAAATCTTAAAAAGAAGAGTCCACGTTTATTGCTGGAAGAAGAGTCAAAAGAAGAAAATATTAATATTGCAGAACTGCCACAATTCTTTTCTGATTTCTCATCTGAAAAAAGACCTTTATTAATGATAGTTGATGACAATGCTGAAATACGACAATTCCTTTGTCAAGCATTTGAAAAACATTTTGAGATAATTCAAGCTGAAAATGGAAAAGAGGCATTGGCATCGGCGATAGAAAATTTACCTGAAATTATTATATCAGACGTAATGATGCCCGAAATGGATGGCTTTGAATTAACCCATTCCCTTAAAATTAATGTACTAACAAACCACATCCCTATTATACTCTTAACAGCAAAAGGCGCATTAGAGCATCGTATTGAAGGCATTAGGAAAGGAGCTGATTCATATATTCCTAAACCTTTTAAATTGGAACATTTAGCAGCTCGTATTCAGCAATTAATGGAGTTAAGAAAAACCTTACGTGAAAAGTATCTTTCAGAAACCACTCTAAAACCAAGCTCTAAAACACAAAGTTATTCAACATCAGAAATGGTGTTTTTACAAAATGCCGAAAAGGCAATCGATGAGAACTTATCAAATTCTGAGTTTGCTGTGGCTGACCTTGAGAATGCATTATCATTGAGTCGCATGCAATTGTATCGTAAACTGAAAGCCTTAGTTGATTTATCGGCAAATGAATTTATCAGAGATTACAGATTAAGAAGAGCAGCCATCATGTTAAGTGAAGGTGAGCATAACATCTCTGAAATAATATTTAAAACAGGCTTTTCTAACCATTCCTACTTCACTCGATGTTTTAAAAAGAAATATGAAAAGTCTCCTAAAGAGTTTGCTAAAGACTATAAATAAAATTTTATCGATCTAAACTAATTTAATCCCAATGAAATTCTACGTTGATGGTCGTAATGAAGGTGGATTACCTACGACAACTCCAACTACTGGGGCACAAAATTTTGATGCGTCTAAGCATTGGTTATTCCCAATACCTCAGTTTAAAAGGGATGTTAATCCTAATCTCGAACAAAATGGCAGTTGCTAAAAATAAATCCTACGACATTAAAATCCGGCTAAACAGCCGGATTTTTTTTCTGACCTCTCCTTTGTTTTAACAATTACCAACAAGCCACACTTGCACCAAATAAATTGAACTATAAAACACCATTATTATTCAATTTGTGCAATTTTTTGTGCAATTGAGATAAACCCACTTGCATGTAGCAGTTTATTTTGGCCTCAAATTAACCGTTATCAGGTAAGCCAATTGATGCATGGGGTAAATGATATAAAAATTCATCTCAGTGGTATTAATAGATAGGTTGCTTTCACAAAAAAAATAACATGATTAGCATTTACAGATACAGTACATTTTTACTTGTAGCATTCTTATTTATTCAATGCCATTCGGCAAAAACAGTAAAAGAGAATCCTCCCAACATCCTCTTTGTTCTTTTAGATGATATGGGTAAAGAGTGGGTAAGTGAATATGGTGCAGAAGAAATTAAAACACCAACTATTGACCAACTAGGACAAGAAGGTATAATTTTTGAAAATGCCTACTCCATGCCGCAGTGCACTCCTAGTAGAGTGGCATTACTAACGGGTCAGTACCCATGGCGTAATGGATGGATAAACCATTACGATGTACCACGCTGGGGACATGGTGCCCGTTTCGATCCCGAACTTAATCCATCTTACGCTAAGATACTTCAGAAAGCTGGCTACAAAACATGTGCTGCTGGTAAATGGCAAATTAACGATTTCAGACTTGAACCTACCATTATGAACGATGTGGGTTTTGATGAGTATTGTATGTGGACAGGTTATGAAGAAGGAATACCCGCTAGTGCTGAACGCTATTGGGATCCGTACATCCATACAAAGGAAGGCAGCAAAACCTATAAAGACCAATTTGGTGAAGATGTGTTCACCGACTTCATTATTGACTTTATGAAAGGCAATAAGGAAGATCCATTTATGGTGTACTATGCCATGTGCTTACCTCACGGACCTCTAGTACCAACACCCCTTGAGCCAAATGTTACCAATAAAATGGATAAGCATAAAGCCATGGTTAAATATACTGACTACATTTTGGACAGACTAACTAATTCACTGGAAGAACTAGGCTTACGTGAAAATACCATCATCATTTGGACAACAGACAATGGGACAGCAGGGAATATCTCAGGCATGAGAAACGGAACAAAAGTTAAAGGCGGCAAAACTCGCTTAACTGAAAATGGCATAAACGCACCATTCATCGTTAACTGTCCTGGACTTGTACCTGAGGGAGTAAAAACAACAGCTTTGATGGACTTCACAGATATGCTACCTACTTTCGCAGACATTGCCAAAGCAGATATTCCTGAGGAGTACATTACCGATGGTGTTTCTATTGCTGATATCATTTTTGGTCAATCCAATCAATCAAAAAAAGAATACATACAAGCACTTGGCTCTAATCCAGCACTAATTAAAGATAAGCGGGTTGCCAACACATTTACATTCAGAGATCGCGTACTTAGGGACGAGCAATACAAAGTATTCGTCAATACTTCAGGCGAGATATATGCTTTATACGATTTAATAAATGATCCATATGAGAAGGTCAACCTTATTGACTCACAAGCACAAACTTGTATTGATGCCATAAGAAAGTTCAAAAGAGGCCTAGAGCAAATGCCTGCAATTGACAATGCACCAGTATATATAAAAGGTGATGCCAACACATGGGATATTGACACCACTAAACACAATGCGGTAGCACGTAAAAATATGAATAAACCCAATAGAGTTGATTAAGAGAAAATTCATCACTTAAATTCTTCAATATACAAGTAACACATAAAGTGATGAGTAGTGTATGATTATGAAAATAAAATTTACATCTATGAATATTTCAATACGCCCCTGGTATCTTATTGTATGCTGCGCACTTCTGTTACAATCATGCAATAGAAATAAAAATACTGGTGTCAAGACCAATAACGGGAACATCAATGAACGTCCAAACATAGTGATTTTATATGGAGATGATCAAGGAACACTTGATCTTGGGTGCTATGGCACAAATGATATTGCTACACCGCATCTGGATAAACTAGCCAGCCAAGGCCTAAAGTTCACACAAGCCTATGCACATACGGTTTGTTGTCCTTCTCGAGCAGCATTACTAACTGGCCGTGCTCCACAAAGAGGTGGTGTTAACTCCTGGACATCTTGTAATCCAAACGATATGGATGGCCGTGTGATGGATTTAAATGAGGTAACCTTAGCTGAAGTTCTAAAAGACGAGGGTTACAAAACCGCCCTCATAGGTAAGTGGCATTTGGGTGCTCGTGATACCCACACTCCCTTAGACCAAGGCTTCGACTATTTCTTTGGCTTCAGAGGTGGTTTTATCGATTACTATTCACATCGTTTCCTACATGCTGGATGGCAAAAACCTCAATTTCATGACTTATATCGTAATAGAGCCGAAGTTTATGAGGGTGACACATATTTTCCGGACATACAAGTTAAAGAAGCAACACGTTTTATTGAAGAGAATAAAAACGACAACTTCTTCCTATATATGGCTTTTAACCTTCCTCACTATCCAGAACAACCTGATTCAAGCTATACAGAACGATACAAGGATTTACCGTGGCCTCGCCGTTCATATGCTCCTATGATAACAACCATGGATGATCGAATTGGTAAAGTATTAGAAAGTATAGAAAAGCAAGGGTTGTCAGAAAACACCATTGTACTGTACATGAGTGATAATGGTCATTCTACAGAAGATTATTACAATTGGGGCAATAGCTATGGAGGCAACGGTGGTGGCGGATATGCCGGAAAATGGCGCGGCGCTAAAGGTAGCTTTTTCGAAGGTGGTCTTAGAGTTCCATGCATCATTTCTTATCCGAACAAATTTCCAGCCAATCAAGAGCGTAACCAAGTAATAACTAATATGGATTGGCTGCCAACAATTTGTGATGTACTAAATATTAATCAGCCTAAAAACAAGTTAGATGGAAAAAGTATACTTCCCATAATAATGGATGATAACGAAACATCACCACATGAAGTTTTACATTTCATGTGGCAGCATATGTGGGCAGTTAAAAGAGGTGATTGGAAATTGATTTTCAGAGGACATGACACAACTGGTAAGTTCTCAGAACATCCCGAAAAAGATTTTTTTATGCCAGAGTATTATTTGGCTCGATTGAGCGATGACAATCCAGAAGAAATAAACTATGCAGAGTTATATCCATCCATCGTTAAAGAATTAAGACACCTACACGAAATATGGGCTAAAGATGTTTTTAAAAACTCTGGCTACCCCGACCCAAATAAAGAAACAATTCAGAATAAATCAACAGCAAAAGGAACTATAAAATTGTAAACCTAAATAAATTACACTTTATAATGTCATCGCCAGTGTTAAAAATCATCGCCTTAATAATTTTTGGCATTTGTTTTTCATCCTGTAAAACGGATGAAAAACCACCGAATATTCTATTTATTATGGCCGATGATCACGATAGAATTGCTATCAGTGCTTATGAGAGTTATTTGGCAAAAACAGCACCAACACCTAGCATCGACCGCCTTGCTAATGAAGGCCTGCGCATGAATCATGTTTTATGTACGAATGCTATTTGTACGCCAAGTAGGGCGGCCATCTTAACAGGGCAATATAGCCAGGTTAATGGAGTTTATACCTTACACGATGATTATAATTCAGATACCGACAATCTTGTTAAGCAGTTACAAAGAGGTGGTTATGAAACTGCCATAGTAGGTAAGTGGCATCTTCACAAAGAACCCAAAGGCTTTGATTATTATAATGTATTACCTGGTCAGGGTAAATATTTTAACCCAAAATTTAAAGAGATAGGCACAAGATGGCAAGACCATAATGAGGGTGGTGAAATTTACGATGGTTATGTGACCGATGTAACAACAGATATTGCACTTAACTGGCTTAATGATAGATCGAAAAAGGATAAACCATTCTTCCTTATGCTACATCACAAAGCACCTCATGGCTTGTGGGAGTATCCTGAGCACCTTGAAACCTACTTGGAAAACACGCAAATACCTGAGCCTTCCAGTTTATATAATAATGTAAACCATGGCCCCCTTAATAGTAAAAAGTATGGCACGTCCATTTCGTTGCGTAATAGCCGCCGAAACATGGTCAACCAAACAGCTAATGACAAATGGCCGACTGGTCGTATTGATACAACAGACTTGTCTAACAATGAAAAAACATCATTAGCCTATCAAAAATATCTCAAAGACTACCTTCGTTGTGTTAAAAGCATTGATGATAACGTAGGTCGTGTATTGGATTATCTGGACAAAAACAACCTTGCCGAAAATACTATCGTAGTTTATACATCAGATCAGGGACAATTCCTAGGGCAGCATGACTATTTTGATAAGCGATGGATGTATGAAGAACCGTTACACATGCCGTTCTTGGTACGTTATCCTAATGAAATTGAGGCCGGAACAGATAATAGTGACATTTGCTTAAACATAGACTTTGCTCCTACCTTTTTGGATTACGCTAACATCAAAAAGCCCAACTCTATGCAAGGTGAAAGTTTTAGAAGTAACCTAAGGGGCGAAACACCTAATGATTGGCGTCAGAGCATGTATTATCGCTACTGGATGCACATGGCACATCATGATAACCCGGCGCATTACGGTATACGTACCAAACGCTACAAATTAATATTCTTTTACGGTCTACCTCTCGATGCCAATGGTGCAGTAGCTGACAATATTATTGGCCCTTATTGGGAGTTGTACGATTTAAAAAATGACCCTTCTGAGATGAATAATGTGTATGCTCATCCTGATTACGCAGATATCATTGTTAATCTAAAACAAGAGCTATTGCAATTGAAAAAGCAATACCGTGATGAAGATAGCAAGTACCCCTTGCTTGAAGAATTACGCCTAGCAAGTTGGTAACTACATTATAAAAAACTAAAAATCTGCATTCTAGCCTCTAAGGTATCAATCAACCCAAGCGGTCTTATTTTTTAATGATACCATAAAAATCGTTTTAAACACTTAGTCTAAGAGAAAAGCTTTCCGTACTCTGTCAAAAATTTAATCTTTGGCAAAAATCAAAAACTTGAATAAATCACAGTCCTTATATAATCGAATTACATTTATAATAATTTTGATTGCTTGTTGTTCTACACAATCATTATCTCAGGCTACCACGCATGTTAAAGGGCGAGTCTCAACACCATCCAACAAAGCAGTGCCATTTGCCAATGTAGCAATATTCAACACACACAATCAGATTATAGGAGGTGATGTAACAGATAGTTTGGGGGTATTTCAAATAACAGATGTTACTGAAGGATTATACAAATTACAGGTCCATTTTATTGGTTTCGTACCCTACCAGCAAGATAGCATCTACATCTCAGACCTAAATGAGACAGACCTGGGTACAATTATTATTAAAAGACAAAAAACACGTTTGGAAGAGGTTGAAGTTGTTGCTGAACGCCCTTTTATGGAACAAAGCTTAGGACAGACCACCATCAATGTAGGCGAACACCTGTCTGGGGCCGGGGAAAGTGCCATTGACCTGATGCGATTTGTGCCATCTGTTTCAACCGATGAAGATAACAATGTATTACTACGTGGGGCACCAGTAACCATCTTGGTCGATGGTGTTGAAACCGACCTGGCTAATATATTGGAGCAACTACCAGCTGAGACCGTTGATAAACTAGAAATTATCACCAATCCATCCGCAAAATATGCCTCTAGAAATGGAAACGGCATAATAAATATTGTTCTAAAAAAGGATAAGATAAAAGGTTCAAATGGTCGGATACAGGCGGCGGTCGGCCATCCTGAGAAATGGCTATTCGGTACGAGCTACACCCTTCGAATGAAAAAACTGGCCTCCTACTCCTATGTAAATTACAACCACAATACCGACGAACAAACGACAGAAACACACCGCACAACGGTTCTCAACAATAACGAATCGAACCTGATAAACAAAGGAGTAAGCAAGCGTAACATGGACAACCTGATGCTGCGACAAGGTTTTAAATACCAAATCAACAAAAGTCAATTTATTGACTTGCGTGGCTTGTACCAAATCAGCACAAACGAATTTCAGAGCTTTAATTCGTCGCATGTATATAAAGCCGATTCAAGTTTAAAAAACCACACTAAAAACACAGCTTATGGTGAATATAAGCGTCGGTATTGGGAAGTAAACGGTCGATGGAAAAAGGAATTCAAAAACAAATCAAGCCTGAACCTCTTTGCCAAATATGAGCAACAATTTATTGACAACCCTTCACACCGTTTTATTCAGCCATATAATATATCAGATGGCAGCGTCAATCAGAGTTACACAACACAAAACAGAGCCTATCCAGAAACCACAACTAGTAGTCGTCTTAAATTTGATTATGAATATCCAATAAGTGAAAAATTAAAATTTGAAACAGGAGGTATCGTCATCCAACGAAGGGCAAAAGCATCTAACAAATACTTAAAAACAAAGTACACCTATAACACGGACGATGAAACGTTTACTCCATCATCAGACAGTACAAAAAGTAATTCATTCATAGTCAATGAAATTAGTCCAGCATTATATAGTGTTATATCAACCGAAATTAAAGGTATTTACGCTTCTGTAGGTTTGCGGTATGAGTACACCCATATAGAGCCCTACTCCATCACCAGCGACACCGGCCTGATACAACAGTACCATAAGCTCTTGCCCACTTTACAGTTATCCACTAATTTAGGCGAGAAATTCTCCATTGGTTTTTCATGGTCCAAACGTATAAAGCAGCCCAAATACAAGCAATTAAACCCCTTTGTTATTTATAATGGATTATACTCTAAGAGTGGTGGCAACCCACAACTCAAACCTCAAGAGATTAATAATTATGAATTATCTGCTCATTGGCAATTAAGCAAGCATTCTTTCTCTCCATCTTTGTTTCACAAACAAAACACAGGCTTAATAAGTCAATACCAGCACATCATTATAGAAGATGAACGGGAAGTTATGTATCGGCAATACCTTAATATTGGCAATAGTCAGCAGTATGGCTTTGAACTAAATATGAGCAATCGGATTACAGAATCCTGGAGCCTTAAATCCAATTTCTTAATAATGCATCAAACCATAAAGCATTATGCCAAAGCGCACTATTTTAACGTAAATGATCTGTCTTATAATGCTAAAATCACTTCCGACATTCTGTTGCCACAAAACTTTCGTCTTCAACTAACTGGTGTTTACGAATCACCAACCAATACAGTATCGGGTCTTAAGTACGAGCTGTATTTTTTTGATCTTGGTTTAAGAAAATCAATACTAAAAAAGAAAGGTGCATTATATTTAAAATATGCTGATGCTCTTAATACCCTCGAAAGACGTAAATTAAATGATAATACGCCCAATATTCATTCCAATACTAAAAGCAAACAACAGAGCAGGCGATTACTCCTCTCATTGACTTATAAATTCAATAAAATCAGAACATCCAAATAATAAACGAAATTGATTTTTATTAGCATTTACAAATAACTATTTATGGCAGGTTTATAGCAATGTTTTTTTGAAATCATCAATCTTAAACGTATTTTCATCTCGTAATCAAAATCACCATTAAGTGCCAAAGAAATTAAAAATCGTCACAATCTGTTTGCTATTCACGCTGCTTACCCAATACTCAACGCAGGCAAAACAATTTAGGTTTGAAAAAATGCAACCCAATGAACCGTTATTTGGTGAGCGCATTACTCAGGTCATTAAATCTACTGATGGATTTATATGGATTTGTGGCATAGACGGGGCCAGTCGTTTTGATGGATATAACGGCATTAATTTCCTAGGGCATGACAGCATTGAAAAGAATAGAATTTTTGGTAATAGAATGTTGGCGATGCATGAAAGTAAAGATGGTCGCATTTGGCTCGGTAACAATAAAGGATTAAATGTATTTACCCCGCAAGAAAACTCATTCCAATACATTAAAAGCAATGTATTTAATACTATCCGAATAAGCTTCATCACAAGTTATAATGATAGCCTTCTTGTGACATCATCAGGCAACTCAAGTTATTTATTCAATACCAACACCAACGCATTTGTTGAAACAATGCTCCCTCATATATTGAAAGCTAAGGCTAGGGATATTAATGAAAATATTTGGTGGGGTACCAAAAGTGGCATGCTCATTAAAAATGACTCCACTAAGTTTACTGTTAAAGGATCTATTAACGATCTGTTCTTTACTTCCTGCGGACACCTGTACGTAGCCACTAATAATGGTCTTTTTATCATTGAAAAGCAAGAGCTTGATAACCCTAGGCCTACTATAAAACATTACTACATTGGAAGAGAAAAGACAAGTATCAGTCATAAAGAACTGAGTTCGATAGCTTTTTATCAAGGTCAGATTTGGATTGGTTCCAGAAGTGGTTTAAATCAAGTTGTTATAAACAAGAATGATTTGCCGGTAAGAATTACCAAACATTATCACCAAACAAATAATCCATACTCGATTTCAAACAATCAGGTTACGAAACTTTTAACGGATAACGAGGGTATATTGTGGATTGCAACTTTTAATGGCCTGAATATTCTTGATCCGTCTAAGCAATGGTTTAATGCATTTCAGTACCAACCAAAACAAGCAGAAAGTCTTCATGACAATAATATAATTTGCATTGATGGTGATGCCAGAAAAAATGTCTGGATAAGTGGTTTTAATAGTGGCTTAACAAAATACTCTGCGCAAACCAAGCATTTTAAACACTTTCACAAAGGTAACTCAGGTCTGCATAATGATCATTTGAGACAAATTTCTACAATCAATGATGATCAGGTTTTTTTCTATAACGATAAAGGCATCTCGTACTTTGATGCAGAAACTAATCTATTCAAGCAGGTAAAAACAATATTAAATAAATCTGATGAAGCCATAAAAACCATCACACATCAGATATTTGAAACAAAAAATAATCAAATATGGCTGGGAACAAAAAAAGCTTTATACAAGGCTAAATTCATTAATGACTCGTTCATTATAGAACACTTTTGTGCCTTGTCGGATGTGAGTGATATACAAATGACCGAAGATCAAACTGGCCGATTATGGCTGGCAACAGACAAAGGTATTTATTTAATATTTCCCAAAAACCCCAAACGAACAAGACATTTCAATACAACTAGTAATTCGGAATTTATCACTTCAAACTTTACGGATATAGCATTTGACACTAATAACAACTTATGGCTCTGTAACGTAAATGGCTTACATTTTTTGAGTAATACAGACTTACTTAATCTCATTCCCTCTAATTACCAGTTTAAAAGATACAGTATTCACGATGGACTGCCAAGTAACCATACAGTTGCGATTCTCCCCGATATAAACGGAAGAATGTGGGTTAGTACATGGAATGGCATTGCTCGATTTGATCCATTCGGCACAAATGGTCATTTTACCATATTTGATTCTTCTGATGGTTTAATATCGCAAAAATACACACGCCGTTCTGCCTTTAAAGATACTGACTCTAACACGTTCTATTTTGGTGGTGTTAATGGCGTTAATTACATTAATCCACTTGATGTAAATCCCAAAGCAGACAACCAAACACTAAGCTTTTACAGCATCAATCTTGAAGACGACAATGTTGATAATAACGCGATAAGCGTCACTAAATCGGATACTCTTATATTAGAGCAAAAAAAGGCAATTGATAAATGGGAATTAATATTTCATTTCAACAGTTTACTGTCCCATAATCATCAAAATTTTAAATGGCGATACCTTCACCCTGACTCAACATGGCATTTATCGGCAACCCCGAGCATTGAATTTGAAAATCTATCTAATGGGGAATACAACATTGAAATAATGCCCATTTTACCGAATGGTGAGTCTGGTAAAGCAAAGGTTGTTCAACTGTTTGTTAAAACACCCAATTACAGGCTTATTCTTGCTATAATAGGAATCTTAGTCATACTAATTTCATGGTTAATTATTAGATTTTTAAAGGCCAAGAATAAAAAACCCAAATATCGTTATTCTAATTTGTCACAAGATGAGTCATCCCTTATATTTAAAAAGTTAGAGCAATACATGCAGCATGAAAAACCATACTTAAATTCTAAACTCACCGTTGATGAACTCACAAAATACCTGGATGTTTCAAATGTCACCTTCTCACAAGTGCTCAACAAGTTTAAAAACACTAGTTTTTACGAATATGTGAATCATTATAGAGTAATTGAATTTAAACAACGTCTGGCTGATGGTTACAACCCTAATCTTACCCTTTTAGGATTAGCTGAAGAATGTGGCTTTTCTTCCAAGTCGAGCTTTTACAGAGCATTTAAAAAAGAAACCAACCTTACTCCTGCTCAATACGAAAAAGCAATGAATGATAAGGCAACTAAAAACTAACATAGATAGTGCAAATAAACAATACTTATCTTTCAGAAGACAAGATTCAAAGGTTCATTTGTGATAATTGGACCTTTACTATTTAAGTGAGACTCCGGATCATAAAAACACCCTACACCCAATAAATCAGATCGTTCCATCTTTTAAAAGACAAGACTCCATTAAAAAGTAGTGTTTAAGTTTAGTGAGACATGATAAAAGTTCGTTTGGCATTACACAAAAGAGATAAGCAATACATTGCATTATCGAAAATCATTTAAAACGACATATTCATGAAGCTTAAAATCAGTTTAGCTGCCGCTCTGTTGGCAGCACTTACTTTAACACAAGCACAAGACAAGAAACCAGAAAGGCGTGAAGCAGGTTTCGATTGGGATCGATCCTATTCTGAAGAGTGGGAAGAAATGAAGAAATACCCAATTCCTGAATGGATGATTGATGCCAAATTTGGAATTTACACACACTGGGGCATTTATTCGGTACCTGCTCATGGCGGGCCTGATTACGTCAAAGAAATGTACAAAGCCGATCCGGAAAAATCGAAACGCGGTACAGCACAATATCACATTAATAAATACGGACCGGTAGCCGAATTCGGATACAAAGACTTTTTACCCATGTTCAATACCCCAAAGTTTGACGCTAAAGAGTGGGTTGACGTGATGGAAAGCGGAGGCGTCAAGTTTGCTGGCATCTGCTTATCGCACCACGATGGCTTTGCACTTTGGGACAGTAAACACTCAGACTACAACTCTGTTAACTATGGTCCTAAACGTGATATTTATGGCGAGATAGCTGCAGAGGTAAAGAAACGAGATGATATTAAGCTAGCTGCAACTTTCCACATGGCACGCACATACGGGTACATGTACGACAATGATAAAAACTATAGCAAAGAACAGAAGCAAACATGGGATATTTTTGATCCTGAGTATGCTCACATGTATAAAGATAAAAGTGTGTTGTCAAAAGAGGATTTCGCTGCAGAATGGAGCGGTAAAGTTCGTGAAGTCATCGACAACTACTCACCAGATGTACTTTGGTTTGATGGATTATCTGGGTCAATTAAAAATGATGAAGTACCAGAGGATTCAATTGTAGATATATTAAAGTACTACTATAAAAAAGGTTTCGAATCTGGCGATTCCGTTGTGGTATGTAGTAAACTGCCAGGCACCAGAGTTTGGAACTTTCCTTTGGGTTTTGGTTTGCGCTGCTATGAAAATTGCCGTGATATGGAAGAAGATCCCCAAGGATACTGGTTGGCTGACCGTGCCATCTCCTACCCTTGGTGTTATGTGAACGATAAACAATACAAGCACCGTGCACCTTATCATATTCGCAGTTTAGTTGACATGACCAGTCGAGGAGGTATTTTCTTCTTGTCATTAACACCTAAAGGTGATGGTTCTATTCCTGATGAGGAAAAGGAGATAATGAAGAACATGGGTGATTGGCTAAGCATAAATGGTGAAGCAATTTACGCAACTCGCCGATATAAAACAGCAGGCGAAGGAACAACCGAAATGCTAGTATGGTCAAAAGGTAAAAACCGTTACAAATGGGATTTTACAGCACTTAACGCTGAGGATGTACGCTTTACACGTAGCAAAGACCTTACAAGCCTATACGCCACAGTATTAGGCGTACCTGAATCTAAAACATACACCATTAAGACATTAGATAAAGGCAAAAAACTAAGCACAGGTGGCGGTATAGAATCTATTTCAATGCTTGGTTCAGATGCTACAATCAAATGGGAAGAAACTGAAGAAGGTCTAAAAATCTATTTCCCAGAAGTAATACCAAACGACATAGCCTGTTCGTTTAAGATTATAGTAAAAGGTAAATTGGTAATGTAAGACTGTTTTCTGATTATGGTATTAACAATAAATAAAAGTTAATTATGAAAAAAATATTATATATAACGCTCGCATCCTTACTACTTGTGGCAGGTTATACTAAAGCCCAAAAGAAAGGAACAAGCGAAAGACCCAACATTATCTTTTTACTAACTGATGACCAACGCTACAATGCATTGGGTTGCATGGGCAATGATGAAATTCAAACGCCCAACATTGATAAACTGGCTGAAAAAGGCATCATGTTTACTCAGCATTATAATCCAACAGCCATATGCATGGGTGCTCGTGCTACCATAATGACGGGTATGTATGAGCACAAAACAGGATGTAACTTCTCACATGGCGCATTACATCCCGATAAGTTTGAGCTATCTTATCCTATGCTAATGAAAAAAGCAGGTTATGCCGTTGGTTTTGCTGGTAAGTTTGGTTATGGTGTAAAAGCCGAAGGTAACAGCTCTTATCATAAATATGAAGATTTACCGGTGGATAAGTTCGACTGGTGGAAAGGATGGCCTGGACAAGGTCAGTACAATACAGTCGAGAACAAATACATGGCTGAATACGCTGAACAATATCCACACGTATCTCGTGCTTTAGGAGCTGCAGCCAAAGATTTCATGACTGAATATGGTCACAAAGAGAAACCTTTCTGTTTGTCAATAAGTTTTAAGGCGCCTCATGGGCCAGTATCTCCAGATCCTGATTTTGATGATGTTTACGCTGGAAAAGATTTCACCGAGGAAGAAAACTATTGGAGAGAAAACGGCGAGCACCTTTCCAAGCAATCAAAGCAAGGGCGTCAGTACGTAAAATTAGGTGACCACTGGAAGCCAGAAAAATATGATGTTTCATTGGCTAAATACTATCAGCTTATCTATGGTATTGATCAGGCTGTTGGTATGATTTTGGAAGAACTTGAAAAGCAAGGCTTAGCCGACAACACCATTATTCTCTATACTACTGATAATGGCTACCACTGTGGCGCTCATGGCTTTGGCGGTAAAGTGTTACCTTACGAAGAAGGGTCACGCGCACCGTTATTGGTGTATGCACCTAATGCTAAAGGCAATGGAAAAGTAAGTAATGCTTTAACTTCAAATATTGACATGGCTCCAACCATGCTTGATCTAGCAGGTATAAAGATACCTGAAAACATGGATGGTAAAAGTTTGGTAACACTATTAGACAAGCCAAATAAAGAAGTGAGAGATCACGATATCTTGATTCAGGCTTGGGGCGAAAACCCAACTCATTGCTTGAGTGTGGTAGCCGATGAATATAAATACCTGTACTGGTTTTATGGTAATGAGATGGAGCCTGTTGAAGAACTTTTCTGCCTTAAGGATGATAAAGGTGAAATGAATAACCTAATTAATGATGCTGCCCATGCTAAGCAATTGGCAAAAATGAGAAAACTTTACGATGCCGAGGTTGAGGAGTGGAAAGTGGAAGCTGTAAAAGATCATGGCTACGAAAAGTACGGTATTCTATTTGATCGCCACATTCCTTGGTCAGAGAAAACAGGCTTAATGAAAGAGCCTAAACCAGGAAAAGAGAAGAAGAACAAAGACAAAAAAAACAAGGGCAAGAAGAATAAAAAACAAAAATAATTGCAAATAGCGAAATTCAGGAGGTGACCATTGATATGCATTCGCTTCCTGAATTTTTATATTAAACAAAATAATATGAGGTATTTATTAATCACGATGGTTTTTGCATTTATTTCATGGAGCGGCATAAGTGCAAAAAATAAAAAGAAACCCAATGTCATCTTAATTATGGCTGATGATTTGGGCTATGGTGATGTTGGTTTTAACGGCAATACCATTATTAAAACACCTAACATGGATGCCATGGCTGCATCGGGAACGAAATTCACCAATTTCTATTCAGGGGGGCCTGTATGTTCACCAACCCGTGGCACCTGTGTAACAGGGCGTCATTATTTTCGTTACGGTATTTTCTCGGCCAACATTGGTCATCTGCCTGAAGAAGAAATCACCATCGCAAAACTATTACAAGAAAATGGTTATACAACTGGTCACTTTGGCAAATGGCATATGGGCACGCTTCATCCAGAGATATCACCAAAGGGGCCTAAGCGTAAACCAGCAGAAAACTTTGCGCCACCATGGCAACGTAATTACGATGTCTCATTTGTAACAGAATCAGCTGTTGCTACCTGGAATCCATCTATTGGAGGCCGCTACAATAACAACCCATATTATTATAATGGCGTTGAGGAAACAGAGAACCTGTCAGGCGATGATTCTCGAGTTATCATGGATCGTGTCATTCCTTTCGTGAAAGATGCAGTTAATAACGACAAGCCGTTCTTTTCAGTTATTTGGTTTCATACACCACATGAGCCTGTAATTGCTGGTCCTGAATACAAAAAGATGTACTCTGAATACTCTGAAGGTAAACAAGATTATTATGGATGTATCACTGCGATGGATGATCAGATTGGTCGCTTGCAAGAAGAGCTTGAGAAACTAAATATAGATGATAACACGATCATCTTTTTCTGTAGTGACAATGGCCCCGAAGGAAAAGAAGTATCAGACAAACGCCCAGGAACAACAGGTGGTTTAAGAGGTCGGAAGCGCAGTTTATACTGTGGTGGTGTAGGTGTACCTGCTTATGTGGTTTGGCCAGGTAAATCAAAAGCTGGTGAAACAAGTGAATACATATCCAGTACCTTGGATTATTTGCCGACTATCGTTGATGGTTTAGGAATTAAAATGCCTGATCAGCGACCTATTGATGGTGTTTCCTTGTTGCCTATGATGGATGGAACATCTAAAGAAAGAATAAAGCCATTACCTTTTATGCACCGGGGCAATGTGGCCTGGATAACAGGTGACTTAAAATTTATGACTGGTGGTCAAAAAGTCAAAGCAGTATACAACCTTCGCGACGACCGCTTTGAAACAACCGATATCAAAGATCAAATGCCAGAAGAAGTAAAGTCTATTGAAAAATACATAATGGACTGGAACCTATCTTGCAAAAACAGCCATAGCGGAGGCGATTATCAGGGAGAATTTGTTCCTGTGGATAGCTGGAGTGGTATTGATGTAAAGAAAGATCCTAGCCAGAAGAACAAAAGCAAAGAAAAGAAGAAGCAAAATAAAGAATAAGAGAACAACTACTTTAATCAGGGCACACGCATTTACAATAAATATACCACCCCACCTGTTGGCACCCCTACTAAAATTCAGGAGGGGACGGGTTTGCATCACTCTCCTCCTTTCGAAGGAGGAGTACCACGAAGTGGGAAGGTGGTAAAAGTAGTTAAATGCGATTGCCGTGCTACTTTAATCTATATGGCCAGTAAGCAATAAAATGCTTGCTGGCTTTTTTGTTAATACTTAACCATCCCTGTACACAACAAATAATTAGTTAATCCTTAACAACATCATAAGTCATTAGTTATCAACAATAAATGTGAATAACTAATGGCTTTTAAGCA
>NZ_JAENRR010000058.1 GCF_016612505.1 Carboxylicivirga marina | reverse complement strand
ATTTGAAAATTTCGTTAAAGGGTTCTGCGATTTTATCAAGTCAAAAATTGAAAAAACTAATTTTTAGAACCCACCTATAATTAGAAATGGAGGTGTAAGCGGGGCTCTTGCTTATTATGTAGATAATGTTAGTATAGAATTTGCCGCAGGACCAGATTTAAGTGTGGATTTACCAGTTATAGAAGGGTTTGAGTCAGATGAGGGTTATGCTTCAGATTTTAGTGTATCAGCACAAAATAGCTGGGCTAATACTAACCCAACAAGCATTTGGAAAGATGTATTTAGTTCCGCAGATGCATCGGATAAATTGTATGTGTCGTCTATTGAACAACAAATTAGGCCAGGTAGTGCTGGAGAGCAGTGTATGAAATTTGAAATTAATCATGCGGCTTATAATATTAAAGAAGGTACTTCAGGTTCTTCACTCGTTAAACTCAGAACACTCGCTCTTGATAATTTAATACAAAATAATGATTACATTATTCGAGTATGGGCGAAAACCACAACATCCAATGGGGTGGCCGCTATCAGTGCAACAAACGGAAATTATCAAACAATAACAAATGAATGGGTGGAGTATGAACTGCCTTTTACTGGAGTGGGTTCTCAAATAGCTCAAGTGTTTTTCAAGGATATTGATGCTGATTATGATGTGTTGCTTGATGATATGTCGATTGAAGATGACCCTGGAACAGTTACGAGCATAACTGATGCTTTTGATTCGAAAGTGATGATTTATCCAAACCCACTACAATCAACTTTAAACATTAAAACATCAGGCCAGGTTAGTTCAGTAGAAATCTACTCATTGACCGGTCAGAAAGTATATGGAAGCAACTTAGGAAGCAAACAAATTGATGTTGCTCAATTGGAGAAAGGCGTTTACATCGTTAGCATGGTGGTTGATGGTGAAGTGATTCGTAAAAAAGTAACAAAGCAATAAATTTCATAAGATTTGTTTAGTGATGAAAGGGGTTCTTGTTATGCAGGAGCCCCTTTTGTATTAGTTGCTGCATACATTCTTAATGAATTTGAACATAGAAGAAGATAATGCATTTATTGAGTGAAGTGCTGATTGTTGAATTGAGTTAACTTCTGTGTCGTCAATAAAAAGCGTTAGTTTTGAAAAGTTAACTCCATAAAAATAAATAGGGAGGGTAATTGTTAAATGTGTTGTTTTTAATGTATAGATCATGGTTAGTCAGCAATATAGACGGATGACTTTGTTAAGCATTGTGTTGAGTGTGTTTATTCTTGCTTCATTGGCACATGCGAAGGCCGGTGATGAAGTTTCATTTAAAAATATATATAAGGGTAAATTCTTGATTGGAGTGGCATTAAATGATCAAACCCTTCAAAGTAATGATAAGATCCTCAATAAATCGATTACTAAACATTATAATTCCATTGTGGCTGAAAACTGCATGAAAATGGAGCGCGTTAACCCCGGAGAAGGGGAATATGACTTTTCAGCTGCTGACCAATTTGTTGCCTATGGTGAGCGGAATAGTATGATAATCATTGGTCATACGCTTATTTGGCATTCTCAGGCACCGGATTGGATTTTTTTTGAGGACGATAAGGGAGGCGAGGTATCGAGGGAAGTACTTATTGATCGAATGCGTTCATACATTCATACGGTTGTTGGAAGATACAAAGGGCGCGTGCATGGCTGGGATGTGGTCAATGAAGCTATTCTGGCTAATGGTTGTTGGCGCGAGAGTAAGTGGTTTAAAATCATCGGGCCTGAGTATATTGAATTAGCTTTTAAATTTGCCCATGAGGCAGATCCTGATGCAGAACTGTACTATGATGATTATGGGATGACTGGATTAAAAAAAAGAAACGCTGTTGTTAAATTAGTCAATACCCTTAAACACAAACAGGTGCGAGTTGATGGTATTGGTATGCAAGCTCACTATGGTCTTAATTTGTCATTAATTGAATTTGAAAAAAGTGTTGAGGCATTTGTTCGTACCGGATTGAAATTGATGGTAACTGAATTAGATATCAGTGTATTGCCTTTTCCTCAAAAAGAAATGATAGCAGATGTTAATAAGCGATATCAATACGCTGCGAAACTGAACCCTTATACGAATTCGTTGCCGCAAGAAATTCTAACAAAACAGACAGATTTATATAAAGGACTCTTTAAAATTCTACTTAAGTATAGTCACGCTGTTTCACGTGTTACTTTTTGGGGGCTTAATGATGCTTATTCCTGGAAAAATAATTGGCCAATAAAAGGCCGGACTGATTATCCCTTGTTATTTGATAGAGATAATAGTGCCAAGTTGTCTTACAAGGCTATTGTGCAGTTGGTTGATGGAGAAGTAGTTCGTAAAAAAGTAAAAGCCCATCCGGCTAGAGGATTAGCAAATCATGTTAATTTTCAATTGGGTAAGTAGGTATCTACCGACCTCTATAGTTTTAAAAGCGATTTTTTCACAAATGGCATTGTAATAAATCTGCATTAATTGTCTTGACGCAAAATATAAACAAGAAAGTCACTAAGTGCTACAGGTATTGATTTTACTATCCCGCGGAGGGCTTGACCAACCCTCTCTGGAATTTTTTAAGCATTCGTGTAAAAAAACAATGTCATCGTGTAAGTTATGGTAGTTCTCGGGCCAAAAAAGATATTCCTCGTTTATTTTTTTAAACTTCTCGCCCAATAATTGACAATATTCGGGCAATAAATCAAAGGTATCGCTTAATTTTTCTGACTTTAGGATCAATAATTACCTGTTCTAGGGCTCTATTTTAGGTTTCTCGTGCAGTTTAAAAGGGTTGGTCGGAAAGGATGGCAATGGAGGGGGTGAAGTTTCAATTGTTTTAGTCATTCACAAAAGGGGCTTGCCTTTGTCTTGGTTAAAAGGCTCTATTTCTGCAGAATCAGTGACAGTTGGAACGCGCGGGTTGCTTTCTTTCCTGCTAGATTTTTTTCTTTGGAGCAATGCCAAAGAAGAAGGAATCATATTAAGCACTTACCGATACATTGACACGATAAACGCGTTTCATAGCTGATAATCTAATGATTATAATTCTCCAGCCTATTTATATTGTACCCTATTGTTAGTTTAAAGTCCTGCTAAAAATCAATTTGAATTGTGTTTGCTTTGTATAATCTGTTGTCAGTTTTTATTAATGTTTTGGGAGGTAAGTTTAAGTATACAAGCCCACTGTGCTTGTAAGACACTGCATGATTCATATGTAATTAAAGTATAACAGAGCGATTTTTATCCTTCATTGAACGATTCTTAATACCTGCTTCGTGTGCTTGATGCTAACTTTACAGCTCTTAAAAGGAAAGAATTAAAAATTATAAATATGCGAACGCTAGTCACCATTCTATTATTGAGCTGCCTGTTTGGCACAAGTATTTTCGCTGCTACTAAGAAAAAGCCAGCCCAACCCAATATTCTTATTTTTTATGTTGATGATTTAGGCTGGATGGATTTGGCCTGTCAGGGCTCTGAATTTTATGAAACACCAGCCATTGATCAACTGGCCAACGAAGGCATTCGCTTTACCCAGGGCTATACGGCACACCCCAGATGTGTGCCTGCGCGTTATGGGGTAATGACAGGTAAGTATCCTGCCAGAGGTCCTGCTCCGGGGGGTAAAGGCATGGTGGCCGAAGATGTAACCATTGCCGAAGCTCTTCAGGATGGTGGCTATGCCACTTTTTTTACAGGAAAATGGCATTTATTGTTCCGCGATAAGGAAGGGAATATGCCGCAAAATCAGGGTTTTGATGTTAATGTGGCCGGTGGAGCTGCAGGCGCACCTCCAACTTACTTCTATCCATATCGGAAAGGTGAATCAACACCCTCAGGCCGTAAAGGCTATAAAAAAGATGAGATACATGGTTTAGAAGATGGAAAAGAAGGTGAATACATTACCGATCGTTTGACTGACGAAACAGTTGAGTTCATGACAGAGCATGTGAAAAAAAATACAGACGAACCTTTCTTTGTATTTCTCTCGCATTATGGTGTACACACCCCTTTTGAAGCAAAACCGGAGCTGGTAGCCAAGTACGAAGCTAAATTGGCTAAAATGAAGTATGAGCTGCCTGAATATGAAAAGACCATTACAGGCGACAATAAATTACGTCAGGATTTTCCGGTTTATGCGGCCATGATCGAGAGTGTTGATCAGAGCATGGCAAAGATTCAAACCACATTAGAAAACTTGGGAATTGAGGATAACACCATCATTATCTTCACGGCTGATAATGGTGGTTTATCTACCCGTGGTAATACACGTCAATTGGCCACCTCGAATTATCCTTTGCGCTATGGTAAAGGCTGGTTGTACGAAGGTGGTATTCGTGAGGCTTTTATTGTGAAATGGCCGGGACAAACCAAGGCAGGCTCTGTGTCTGATGCTTTGGTGTCTGGTACAGATATTTACCCTACAGTATTGGGAATGGCCGGTTTAAAACAACGTCCTAACGATCATTTGGATGGCCTGGATGTAACAAATGCCATCAAAGGAAATAAGTTTGAGCGTAATGCGCCTCTTTTTTGGCATTCACCAATGGGACGACCAGGAAGTACTGGCGATAGTAATAGTTCAGCTGTGCGATTGGGCAATTATAAATTAATTGATTGGTACGATGAAGGGCGCATAGAATTATTTAATCTAAAAGATGACATTGGAGAGAGCAGGGATCTTAGTAGTAGTATGCCTGCCAAAGCAAGTGAATTGCACCACTTGGTAAAAGAATGGCGCCAATCAATTAATGCGGTTAAGCTAGATCCAAGTAAAAACAAATGGCAGAAGAAATAAATGACTAATTAACTGAATTATATTCTTTCATCACTTAATCCCTTATCATGAAACGAGCCATGAGAATAGCTTCTCACACAGAAAGATGACAAAATTGGCGAGTTCCATGTGGCAATAAAGAACAAAATACAAACACATGAAAAAAATAATAATACCTACTTGCATCCTGCTGTTTATTATTCTTTTATCATCTTGTGGTAGCAATAATAAAGTAGCTTCAGTTGATTCACAAAGTGAAATACCCACCGTGCAATCGACTCAAACGTATGATGTACTTGTTGAGGAAGATATAGTATATGCTCAAGGTCTGAGTCATGAAAGCATTAATAGTGATAATGCGAAAACGCTTCCTCTCAAGTTAGATGTATATACTCCGGATAATGATTCTGGTAACAGGCCTGTCTTCGTATTTATTCACGGAGGCGGTTTTGCTGGCGGTTCCAAACAACAAGGAAGAATAATTGAATGGGCCAATTATTATACCTCACGAGGTTGGGTGTTTATTTCGCTTGATTACAGACTTAAGAGAGATAAAGGCACCGTTCCGCAACAGTGGCTTGATTACGCAGTAAACATTCCTAAAAATAAAGCCGCTCAATTTTTAGCCGTTTATCCCGCCCTTCGCGATGCCAAGGCAGCTCTTCGTTGGGTAGTGGCTAATGCTGAAAAGTATAAGATTAACACTGAGTACATAACCTTAGGTGGAGGTTCTGCTGGTGCAGTTTCAGCCATCGCCATAGGCATCACGAATTCGGAAGATTTTAGAGATGAGCTAACAATTCAGCAAGATCCTTCTTTGTCAAGCACCAACGTGGAAATAGATTTCAAGGTTAGTGCCATAGTTGATTTATGGGGTTCAAAAGTGGCTTTGGATGCGATGGAAGAAATATTCGGTCATCAACGATTTAATAGTAACAACCCGCCATTGTTCATTGCCCATGGTACAGAAGATCCAACTGTGCCATTTACAAACGCAGAGGAGTTAAAAACGATTTATGAAACGAATAAGGTGCCATTGGCTTATTATCCACTAGAAGGGAAGGGGCACGGAGCCTGGGGAGCGACTGTTAACGATAAGGACTTGGCCGAGTTGGTATTTGAATTTATTGTGCAACAACAGGGCATAAATCTGGAATAGAATAACTAAAACATTTTATCAAAAAATATAAGAATAGATAATCGCATTTAGAATGAAAAATATAAAAATACTCTTATTCACTGCAGCCTTATTGATGCCATTGCAAAGTTTTTGCAAAAGCTCTAAAGACAAGCCGAATATTTTATTCATCGTTATAGATGATTTAAAAACAGATCTGGCTTGTTATGGTCAAACAGGTCTTGTAACACCAGGTATCGATCAATTAGCTGCCCAGGGTGTCATCTTCGATAATGCCTACTGTCAGCAGGCAGTGTGTGCCCCATCACGTATTTCTTGCTTCACGGGAATGCGCCCCGATCGCACGCAGGTAGTGGATTTAAAAACCAACATGCGCGATAAGCAGCCTGACATTGTGACTATCCCACAGTTTTTTAAGCAGAATGGTTATGAGACCGTTGGTTTTGGTAAATTAATGCATGGGGCCAAAGGCAATGATCCACTTTCCTGGACCATACCCTACAAGGAAAAAGACCAACTCAAGTATGCCAAAGGCTACGCATATCCTGCCAATGGGAAATACCAGAATCCAGAAGCTATTAAAGCTTATCAAGAAGCAAAAAGTAAAAAGCTAAACTGGTTTGAAACCAATGCCTATTTAAAAGAGCGTAATCTATCACCATCAGTCGAGAGCAGAGTTGTGCCTGATGATGCCTACCCCGATGGTGCAGTGGCAGAAGCTAGTATGATGCAATTGGAGCAGTTTGCAAAAGGTGATAAGCCGTTCTTTTTGGCTGTTGGCTTGAATAAGCCGCATTTGCCTTTTGCCGCACCGAAGAAATATTGGGATCTCTATAAACGTGAAAATATAGAGGTACATCCTTTTCAGGAGAAAGCCAAGCATTCACCCGATTATGCTTACCACACCTGGGGTGAATTACGTAACTATTCCGATATTCCTGATAAAGGAGATTTGTCAATTGATAAGCAAAAGGAGTTGATTCATGGCTACCGTGCTGCTACTTCATTTGCCGATGCCCAGGTGGCAAAGGTAATGGACAAGTTAAAAGAGCTTCAGTTAGATGAAAATACAATCGTGGTACTATGGGGTGATCATGGCTGGCACTTGGGTGATCATGGATTGTGGTGCAAGCATTCCAATTTTGAGCAGGCCACCAAGGTGCCTTTTATTATTAGTGCACCTGGAATGGCTATGGGTGAGCGAGCTGCTACCATGACCGAAATGGTGGATATATTCCCAACATTGATTGAATACGCTGGCTTTAATGTACCAAAACAGCTGGAAGGGCATAGTTTGCTTCCGGTGTTGGAGAAGCCCAATAAAAAAGTAAAGGATTATGCGATCAGTCAGTTTCCGCGTGGCAACAATAATATGGGCTACTCAATGCGTACTGAACGTTACCGCTTGACTCTTTGGTTAAAAGGTGAATTTCAAAAAGGTTCCATTGTTCATAAACCTTCCATCTTAGGTGTTGAACTATATGATTACAAGAAAGATCCACTTGAGAAAATATCCTTGGCTGGAGATCCTGCTTATCGTGAAATAACAGCTGAATTAAGAAATAAACTATTAACACTACTGCAAGAACAGGCCAAACAAAACAAGGTTAATTATTCAGGAAAAGCTCAAGGAGAAAAAACGAAAAAAGACTCAGGAAAAGGATTGGCTTCGATGGCCATAATTGATGGGCATTTCTCACAAGAGTTATCAAAAAGCTGGAAGACCAAAGGAGCCAATGGTGCTGTTGTTGACTTCAAAAGGGTTGCCAGTGATGATGGTCATACCTTAAAAGTTGCGGTTTCCAACTTGGGTAAAAATCCATGGGATATACAAATGATGTCGAAAATGCCAATGCAGCTTAAGGCCGGCGAAACGTTTCGTCTACACATTAAGGGTAAAGGTGGTGAAGGACGTGTGGTACTGCATCCCGAAGGTGGAAAACAGATTGTGCGTCACTTAAATTTGAGTCAAGAGCAGAGTGTGCAGGAACTGAATTTCCCAATTCAGGCAACAGGTGCTTATACCTTAAAATTACTCTTTATTGAAAAAGGAGAATATATCATTCAGGAAATTGATTTGGGAGATAAAGCGAAGGTAGCTGTACCTTTTGTAGAGGGGAGTGTTCGTCTTGATAATAAAAATATCCATGTATTGGGAGCCAATTATGTTACGCGTTCGAGTAATGAATTATCCTTCAGTCGCTTTTCTGATAAAACCTACCATTCGCCAAACGAAGTAAGGATGTTTAGCCTGGCTAATGGCAGAACGAACAGTGGGATTAAGCTCTTGTTTAAAACAGCCAGCAATAAAGTAAGCTTGAAGTTTGTTCCTGCTGAAGGAACTAATAGAGGTGCTGAGTTTTTAGTCCTTCAAGATGGACAGTTTGACAATACCTATAAATTTAATAACTCTATGAGTAAAGGAGAAATGGTATTGGATCTTACCAATAAGTTTACAGGTCAATCGACGGTCTTTGAAATAGTATTGCCAAGTTTAATAAATCTTAAACTTCATCAATTGATTGTAGATGAAGGGGCCGATTTGGAGGTCTTTACGCCTGATAAGAAGCCGGTATACCTCGCAATAGGAAACAGTATCACCCATGGTGTCGGACAAGGGTCAGCCAGTTATTTGAGCTACCCATACTTGTTAGCCGAGAAACTGGATTATAACTATTTTAATTTAGCTGTTGGCGGAGCGAAAATATCTCAGGCAGTGGCCGAGCAAACATCAGAAATGCCACAAGCCGATTTGATTACTATTCTTATTGGCTATAACGACTTGGTGGGTTTTGGAAAAACACCCGAAGACTATAAAAAAGACTATCGGAAGTTCCTTAAAACAATTCGCAAGCATCAACCCAATGCAACGATTTATTGCATAAGTGTCACTTATACTAATACAAAGAAGGGTAAAAAGACTAACTATACCCCAGATGATTTTCGAAAGTCTTTAAATGAATTGGTTGCGGAATTCTCCCGGGATGATAACAAAATAATCTTTGTGGAAGGAGATAAAATCAGTTCAAAGGAGAACTTACGAGAGGATAATCCGAAGGATCCGGTTCACTTTGGCATTAAAGGGGCTGCTTTGTTTGCAGATGAATTGTACTCCATTATCGCTAAGGATAACTAACAAGGCATTTGCATTGAAAACTAAATATACCACCCCGCCTGTCGGCACCCCTCCTAAAACATAGGAGGAGTACCACGGAGTGGGGAGGTGGTTGTGATGGTTATATGCAATTGCTTTGTGCAAATTAAGATCTGACTGTAGAAAATATACTTCATTAACTACGCGAGGTGTTTGCGTGCATAAGCGCAAACACCTCGCGTAGTTGCATACAAGCACCTCGCGCTATTTGATGCATACCAGATGCGTGGTGTGACGCATGGTTTCTGGGTGAGGAGCATAGAAGGAATTTAATGCAAGTGTAGTTGTGCAATGTATAGATATTGAACTCATTGAGGAGGGTGTTGATTAGTGGCTGAGCAATTTTCACCTCTTCATCGAACGATTTATGAACCTCGTTTTTCAGATAGGTACCTTAGTTTTATAACTGGAATTGTTTATGGAATTAAAGTGAAGCATTGATTCTTCAGGTTTAAGGATTTTTTATTCATGAGGAATCGTTAGGAATGAAGAGTAATGCTTGACAAAGGAGATACTGATATGTTTAGATTAAACTGCTTATTGCTGGTCATCGTTTTGTTATTCACATCTTGTGATAAGAAGCAAAATCGAGTTGCTACTTACCGAAATGTAGATATCAAGGATACTAAAATAAAAGTGAAGGGTGCGAATTATGTTGATAGATCCGGAGAACACCTTTGCTGGAGTCGTTTTCCTGAAGAGGTATTGTCAATGCCATCAACACAATCGATGTTCAATGCTGATAAAGCCCGAACGAACAGTGGCGTGCGTATGCAATTCAAAACTAAAAGCGATAGAGTAAAGTTGGTATTTTTGCCACAGTTGGGTGACAACAGAGGTGCTGCTTTCGCTATTAATCAAAATGGACAGCCAACGCAAACGTTTGAATTTAACGCGCAAGAAAGTTCGCAGCAAATGACCATTGAGGTGGTGAATCAGCATCCAGGCTTGTCAACTTATTTTGAGGTGGTTATGCCTAGCTGGGCCAATGTGGCTTTAAATTCGATGGAATTATGGGGTACGAGTGAATTGGAAGAATTGGCAGATGATAGTAAGCCTGTTTACCTGGCCATTGGTAATAGCATCACGCATGGGGTAGGTCAAGGCTCTGCGACTTACCTGACATATCCATACCTGGTAGCAAAGTCATTGGGATACGATTACTATAATTTAGCTGTTGGAGGTGCTAAAGTATCGCAGGCAATAGCCGATATGACTGATGAATTGCCAAAGGCGGACTTAATAACGATTTTAATAGGTTACAACGATCTTATTTTTAGCGGAAAAACGGTGGCGGAATACATCACTGCCTATGAAAGTTATTTACGATCCATCCGAAATAACCATCCCTATGCCAAAATCTATTGTATCACCTTAACATACACCAAAGCAGAGAAAAGTGAAAAAACGGGGATTACACCTGATCAATACCGATTGGCTCTTCGAAACTTCATTTATCATGAGCAGTCCAAGGGTGATAAGCGTTTGTTTTTGATTGAGGGTGATGAAATTAGTTCTGTTGAAAACTTAAGAGATGACAATCCAAACGACAAGGTGCACTTTAGTATTAAAGGTGCCGAACTATTTGCCAAAGAGCTAATAGAGATCATTGGAGAGTAATAAGAATATTAAATAATCATCCGAAATATTATGAATAAGCACATACTCAGTATTGTTGGATCAATAATTCTATTTGCTAGTCATTTAAGCTCACAGACACAAACTCTCAGGCAAATTGTAGATGACAAATATCCTGCAAATAATGTATACATTGGTGCCACCAGCATGTATAGTAAGATTGGGAGCAAGGAAACAAAGTTGCTTGCGCGCGAATTTTCTTATACAACGCCAGCTAATGATTTTAAACAGAGTTACGTGCATCCCAATAATGATACCTGGCGTTGGGATAAAGCTGACGCCTGGATTCAGTTTGCCAGGAAGCATCAGCAAGTCATCCGAATTCATGGACCAATAAGTCCTCAATGCTCGCGTTGGGCAAAAAATGATGCACGTACGGATATTGAATTGCTGACTAACCTGAGTGAATACATGACCGAATTATGTCGTCGTTATAACGATGAAGAAGTGGTGCAGTGGATGGATGTAATCAATGAAACGGTTAGTCGTGATGGTAGCTGGAAGACTTCAGAAACTGGGGATACAAAATGGGAATTACCATGGGAGTCTATCGGTTATGAAAAAGTGGATAAGGATAAATACCCTCATCTGGGTGGCAAGGTTCCCCTTTACATTATTAGGGCGTTCGAAATTGCGACCAAAGAAGCAAGCAATAAAAAACTGGTCATTAATCAACATGGAGGGATGCATGTGGAGATGTGGAACAAGGTGAAGGATTTGGTACGTTACCTGCGTGATTCTGGATTGAGGGTGGATGGTGTTGGCTGGCAGGCACACATCAGCTATGGTCGAGATGTCGATTGGGAGTCACCCGAAGTTAGCATGCAGGCTTTAAAGGATTTGATTGCATGGGCGCATACTAACAGTTTAGAGTTTCATGTGACAGAATGCAATATTCATGTACCTCTTAATAAGCCAGGAAGTGAGCAAGAGCATATTGATACTTACATGAGTGTTTTTAATACTGTACTGGAAATGCGCCATAGTGGCGTCGTGACTTTTAACTTGTGGAATATTAAGGATGTGCCGCATTATAAAAACAAAAGTAAGACGGTCATTGCCCCTTGGGATGAGCAGTTAAAACCCAAAGCCATTTATTTTGAGATGAAAAAAGCACTAGAAGATGCAGCTGACTAAACTGAAACTCATGGACAATACATTTAAATATACTTCACAGCTCTTGGCAGTAGTCTTAATAATCAGCCATTGTTGTTCATGTTCATCAGACTTGGAAAAAGTTATTGATGAGCAAATTGAGTTCTCTGATGAAGAATTAAACACACCAATCAGGGACATCGTTTCAAAGAACTTTTCAACAAATACACTTTTCGTAGGAGCAACCAGTAAGTACGATGCAATTGGAACGGAAGAAACTGACTTATTAGCGAAAGAATTTTCTTATACGACTCCTGCCAATGACTTTAAACAAAGCTATGTTCACCCTGACAACAATATCTGGAAATGGGAAAAATCTGATGCCTGGATAAAATTTGCCAGGGAGCAAAAGCAAATCATTCGCATTCATGGCCCGATAAGTCCCCAATGTTCACGATGGGCTCGAAATGACGAGCGTACCAAGGAAGAACTTTCAAGCAACCTCAGAGAGTTTATGACTGCTCTATGTCAAAGATATAACAACGAGGATGTGGTTGAATGGATGGACGTGATCAATGAAAGTGTTAATAGAGATGGTACCTGGAAAAAAGCTGCTGCAGGTGATGATGGTTGGGAAATGCCATGGGAGACTATTGGATATATACAAGTTGATGAATCAAGCTATCCACACTTAGAAGGTGTAATCCCAATTTATATCATTCAGGCATTTGAAATTGCATGTGAAGAAGCAACAAATAAACAGTTAATTATTAATCAACATGGCGGTATGGAAACAGGCATGTGGGATAAAATTAAAGATTTAGTTTGCTATTTGCGTGATAATGGGTATCGGGTAGATGGTATCGGATGGCAGGCACACATAAGTTATGGTAGAGATGTACAATGGGAAACACCCGAAGTTGATGCAGAATCTTTAAAACAACTCATTAGCTGGGCTCATGATAATAATCTGGAATTTCATGTGACCGAATGTAATATACATGTTCCCACAGACAATCCTGGCTCTGAACAAGACCATATGAGAACCTACATGAGTATATTCAATACGCTACTGGAAATGCGTCATGGAGGTGTTATTGGATTTAACTTATGGAACATAAAAGACGTCCCTCACTATAAGAATGAAAAGAAATGGGTTATTGCACCATGGGATGAACAGTTAGAACCAAAGACCATTTATGTTGAGATGAAAAAGGCCTTGCTTAAAGCGCATGACTAGAGTTTTTTATGAATAAATAGTACCGAATTAGTTAGTAATGCCAATCAATAGTTAAAAATTGGTTTAGGGATAATTCAAGGATAGACCTTGGCTGGTGAGCAAAAAAACAAGTTTGTTTTGACGTGAAATCGTGTTTGTTTGAGAATTCGACGTAAGGAGAGTTCGAGTTTTAGCGATTTAGTCAAAAGAAGCGTAGTTTTTATAGCGAAGCAGGCGTAGTCTTGATTTTGTTTGCTTACTTTCTTTTATCAAGAAAAGGAAAGTAAGTCAGGGTTTAAGGGATGAAATCCCTCTTTATAAGCAATAGGTTTAACCCTTAATTGGAATTAGTAATGAAAAATAATTAAGGTAGACAATTAGAATGGTTGGCATAAGCTAAAATATTAATTCAGATTAAGATCGATATTATGAGGTTTTTATTAAAATTATTGGTGTTTAGTATACTGCTGCCCTCGTGCGTAAAGCCCGTGCAATCGCAATTGCCTAACATTGTGATAATTTATGCTGATGATATGGGTTATGGAGACTTGAATTGCCAGAATCCGGATTCAAAAATACCAACGCCACACCTTGATCAGCTAGCTGCAGACGGGATGCGTTTTACCGATGGACATAGCTCTTCCGGAGTTTGTTCACCAAGTAGATATGCTTTACTTACGGGTAAATATCACTGGCGTACCCGGCATGGTATTGTTGGGAGCTTCGGAGCTTCTTTTTTCAAGGATGATGATGTTACTCTTTCACAGATCTTAAAAGATAATGGATACACCACTGCATGTATTGGTAAATGGCATTTGGGATGGGATTGGGAATTTGAACAAGAACCATCGTATGAAGTGATGCAGTGGGGGAAACTTAGAGAGGTATATGGCCCTGAAGATATTGATTGGAGCAAACCCATAAAAGGAGGGCCACTGGACAAGGGCTTTGATTATTATTTTGGAGATGGTACGATCAATTTCCCGCCTTACGTATGGGTTGAAAATGATCGTACACTGTCCATTCCCAACGAATTAATGACTCCTGAAAATATTGGCTTTCAAACAAAAGAAGGAGCATGGGAATTTCGTCCCGGACCACGCGTAAAAGACTGGAACCCTTATGAAGTGCTGCCAACCCTTACCGAAAAAACAGTAGAGTGGATTGAAATGCAGGATAAAGAAAGACCTTTCTTTTTGTACTTTGCTTTGCCTTCGCCACATGCACCCATTATACCGAATGATGAGTTTGACGGACAATCAGAAGCTGGTGCCTATGGTGATTTTATGGTTCAAACCGATTGGGTGGCAGGGCAAGTGCTTCAGACGCTGAAAGATAAAGGTTTGGATGAAAATACGATTGTTGTTTTTAGTTCCGACAATGGCACGGAGGCTTATGCCTGGAAACGGGCTGTTGAATACGACCACTTTAGTATGGGTGATTTTCGAGGCTTGAAAAGAGATGTTTGGGAAGGGGGGCACCACGTACCGTTTATAATAAAATGGCCGGGTAAAATTAAAGCCGGTGCAGTATCTAATGAGGTGATTTCACAAGTGGATATAATGGCGACTATTGCTACAATCGCCGGAGTGGAATTAGCAGAAGATGTTGCTCCAGATAGTTATAATTTTCTCCCTGTGCTTTTGGCTCAACCCCATAAAACACCTTACAGGGAGGCGACCATACACAATACTCGGGCATCTAAATGGGGCATTCGCATAGGCGACTGGCTCTACATCAACAGTAACACAGGAGGTCATAGGGACATGCCTGCTGATTTTAAAGAATTAACCGGCTATACCGATTTTGATACTGAAGGATTGCTTTTTAATATGAAAAAAGATCCGGAGCAGCGAGTAAATCTATACGAAAAATACCCTGAGCGCGTTGAAGAGATGCACAAAGAGCTTCAACGATACAGAGGTGGAATGGCAATTAATAATCGCAAATAATGGAACCCTCTTGCTTTCATGAACAAAAAGTTATAGCGTAATTCCTTTAAAAATATAAATCAACAATCAGTAATAAATACAGTCAGCAAAGTAAATTTAATAATATGAATACAATAAGACTCGCACTTATATGCCTGGTGCTGCAAATTAGTAGCTTAGTATATGCACAACACCACCATAAACCCCATACCGATGGTATTGAACCCTATTATCAAACCAAGCAGCTAAAAGATTATCTAAAAACGATAGATCCAGATTATTTGCCTTATATGTTTGCTTCTGAGGAAAATTTGCAATGGTGGAAAGAAGCTAAATTTGGAGTTTTGGTGTGCTGGGATCCTGCATCGGTTACTCAAGTTGCACTTAGCTGGGGGAGGCATGGTCGTCGACCGCATCATTCAACCGATGGTAAGATCACTAAAGGTGTTCCAGAGCAAGAGTATAACAATAGCTATAAATCCTTTAATCCTGATAAATTCAATGCTGAGGAGTGGGTTAAATTATGGAAAGAAGCAGGTATGAAATACTTTGTCTTTCTGACAAAGCATCATTATGGTTTTTGTATGTGGAACACTAAAACGACCGAATTTAACATTATGAATACACCTTATGGCAAAGATGTAATGGTCGATATTGCTAAAGCATGTGAAAAACATGATATGAAATTAATGTGGTACTATTCGCAACCCGACTGGACACATCCATTGTATCGGAAAGAACTTCCGCATACAGAATACAATGAACAGGTTTTATATCCACAACTGCGAGAGCTGATGAGCTACCCCGGTGTTGATGGTATCTGGTTCGATGGTCTCGGTTTGCCTCCAAGCAGATGGGATTCCCCCAAAATGCTAAAGATTATCAGGGATGTAAACCCCAAAGCGGTTGTGAATCATCGTCATGGAACGCCTCAATGGCACATGGGTGATTTTGATGGGCCGGAACGCGGTATTGGTCGTTTTCAAACAAACCGGCCATGGGAAACCTGTCACGTTCTTTCGGGGGCATGGGCTTATAATGGGGAATCTGATGCTTCACCTCTTCCAATAGCTATTCGTACTCTAACAAAAACAGCAGGTAATGGAGGGAATCTGATGTTAGGTATTGGTCCGCGCCCTGATGGCTCAGTGGTTGATAAGCATGCGTCCAGACTGAGAGAAATGGGTGAATATTTGGAGCAATATGGTGAAAGTATTTATGCTACTCAGGGAGGACCATATATTTCTGGACCATGGGGAGCCTGTACCTATAGAGAAAAAAAGGTTTACTTGCATTTAATGGGAGATATAAAAGACAACGAATTGATACTACCAAACCTACCCGCAGAATTAAAAAGTTACAGGGCTTTAACTGGTGAAAAAAACCTGAAAATTAGCAATACTAAAAAGGGCTTGAAAATTAGGTACGATAAAAATGAAATGTCTTTATTTCCTGTTATTGAGCTTTGCTTAGATACCGATGCCACAACAATTTATCCCATAAAAACACAAGGCCCAATATTAATAGGCAATGCCACCATAACTGCTTCGTCTGATTTAGGATCAGGCTTTACAGCTAATAATCTTTTACCACAAGCAGGTGAAGATTTTTCTGAAGGAATACATATTAAAAAATCATGGAAACCGGCAAACGCTGATGAGCAACCAACATTGATTTATAAATGGAAAGAAGAACAGCAGATTAAACAAATAAATATTAAAGAAAATCGTGACTTAAGAGCTTCTAATATTGAAAGTTATGAAATGAAGGCGATGATTAATGGTGTTTGGGAAACCATACACAAAGGTTACGAAGTTGGCCCTTACTGTGGAATCCACTTTAAAAATGTCATTAAGACTTCCCAATTGAAAATTATATTTGATAAAAAAGGAAGAATCGAGATCAACAAAATTCTCATTTCATCTGATTTTTAATTAATAATACAATTAGTTGATTGATAAAAATTAATCATTAAGAGTTATCAATAGCTCAAATTTAATTAGCAAATAATGAAAAAAGGATTTTACCTTATTGTCGCCTGTTTTATACTTGTTGGAAATGCATTTGCACAACACCACCATAAACCCCATACCGATGGTATTGAACCCTATTACCAGACGGAACAATTAAAAGACTATTTAAAAACGATAGACCCAGACTATTTGCCCTATATGTTTGCCTCGGAGGAAGACATGCAATGGTGGAAAGAAGCCAAGTTTGGCATTTTTGTACACTGGGCGCCGTCTGCTGTTACGGAGGTGGCTTTAAGCTGGGGGCGTTATGGTCGTCGTCCGCACCACTCAACTGATGGTAAGGTCACTAAAGGTGTTCCTGAGCAAGAGTATA
This sequence comes from Carboxylicivirga marina, assembly GCF_016612505.1. GTDB lineage: Bacteria > Bacteroidota > Bacteroidia > Bacteroidales > Marinilabiliaceae > Carboxylicivirga > Carboxylicivirga marina. The sequence continues at coordinate 13,344 of NZ_JAENRR010000058.1, read as the reverse complement.
ATGATACATACAAAACCTTTGATCCCGTGAATTTCAATGCTGAAGAGTGGGTTGAAATCTGGAAAGAGGCTGGAGCCAGGTATTTTGTTTTTACAGCCAAGCACCATTATGGTTTTTGTATGTGGGATACAAAGACGACTGATTTTAATATTATGAATACACCCTATGGCAAGGATGTAATGAAAGATATTGCTGAGGCGTGCGAAAAGCATGATATGCGCCTGATGTGGTATTACTCTCAGCCCGACTGGACACATCCCCTGTATCGAAAAGATTTGCCGCACACTGAATATAACGAACAAATACTGTATCCGCAGATGGCTGAATTAATGTCTTATCCGGGTGTCGATGGTATTTGGTTCGATGGTTTAGGACTGCCACCAAGCCGATGGAATTCACCCAAATTATTGAAGATGATTCGTGAGGTGAATCCCAAAGCCATCGTGAATCATCGTCATGGAACGCCTCAATGGCACATGGGTGATTTTGACGGGCCAGAAAGAGGTGTTGGTCGCTTTCAGGTGAATCGTCCATGGGAAACCTGTGATGTGCTGGCAGGAGCCTGGGCTTACAATGGAGAGTCTGAACCTGCGCCATTAAGTGAAGTAGTACGTGTATTAACTAAAATTGCGGGTAATGGTGGTAATCTCCTATTGGGAACGGGTCCACGTCCAGACGGGAGTGTCGTTGATAAACATGCTACCCGTTTAATCGAAACAGGTGCTTACCTGAAAAAATATGGCGAAAGCATCTATGCAACACAAGGAGGACCATATATTTCAGGTCCTTGGGGTTCGGCTACTTACAGAGGTAATAAAGTATATTTGCATCTAATGGGGCACCAAGAAGGGCCAAGCATAGTATTGCCACAATTACCAGCTAAGGTGAAGAGCTATAAAGCCCTAACACAACATCAAGGTTTGAAGGTTAAAAATAATAAGGATGGTTTGATGATTTCATATCAAAGCAATGAAAAGGAGATATTCCCAATTGTTGAATTAACATTGGATTGTGATGTTGCAGAGATTCAAGCAATCAAAACGATTGGTGAGCTGATAATTGATAATGCATCCATCAGTTCTTCATCTGATAAATCAGATGGTTTTATAGCACAGAATCTACTGCCGGGAGCAGGTGAAGATTTTTCTGAAGGTATCCGCATCAAAAAATCGTGGCGTCCTGATGCTTCTGATGCTAATCCGGAACTTATCTATTCATGGGATAAGACTCAAACAATTCAGCAAATCTTTATAAAAGAAGGGCGGCGTTTGAGAAAGTCAGATGTGCGAGAATTCGAGATTCAGGTCTGGAAGAATGATAAATGGGATATGGTGTACCAGGGCAAGGATATTGGCTCGTTTTGCGGTGTTTATTTTAACGAAGCTTTATCAAGCAATAAGCTAAGGTTTGTCTTCAAAGAGCAGCAGAATCTTGAAATCAATAAAATACTTGTTTATACCGAGTAGACAAAAGGTGTTTGAATTTATTGCGGAATACAAAGCTTTACATACTGTATAAAGCTTTGTAGTTATAAAGAGAGTAAGGTTGATTTAACTATGCTATTGGATTAATGATAAGAACTAGAAATGAAGATAATTACTAAAGCAATCGTATGTACCCTTGTAGCAATCATGCTTTCATGTAGTGCCGATAGCAAGGATTCTTATTCAGATTATGTTAATCGTTTTAACCTTAAATGGAACAGCTTGCCACAAGTGTGGCATGAAGCCGCTTTTTTAGGCAACGGACGTGTAGGGACTACCATTTGGGGTGATACTAAGCAAGGCATACGCTTCGATATTGGTGACGCCCGAATTTATAAAAAAGGCAGTCGGGTTCCTGTAGGAAAATTTGTTTTGCATACCAATGATAGCATATCGGCTTTTACAATGCAACAGTCTGCCGGGCTCTCTGAAGTGAAAGGTCAAATTAAGACGAAAAGTGAAAACTATTCTTTTGAAACTTTTGCAGATATCAATGAAGATATTGTTCGCATACGTTTTAAGCACAGTGAGGCTCATCAACCAGTTATTGAGCATGTGCCACTTCCTGGAATTCAGTCTAATAAGCTGTTCAAGATATTGCGTCCATTTATCAGTGAACTAGAACTTGCAGATAAGGTAGACTTTACCCATCCTGTTTTGTATAAGCATATTTACAACACTGAACTTGTAAAGACCTTGCCTGATGAAGAGATAGGTGAGCATGAAGGCATAAGCTTCCGAAAAGTACCCTTTAGTGATGAGGTAGGCTATATTTTGCTTTGGCACATTGAGCAAAGCAGACAGGAAACAACACTTAGCTATTCTACTGTTTATTACAGAAGTGAAAAAGAAGGTGATGTTGTCACAGCTATTAATGAGTTTAAAGCAATGCTATCTAGGCTTTTTGAGGAGGCTAAAGTGGCTCACCAGACTGAATGGAATAACTATTTTAACGAGTCCTTTATATCCATTCCCGACAAGCGCATTGAAGCTAATTATTGGTTTCAGATTTATAAGATGCGTGCGGCTACTTGTGAGGGTGAATTGCCAATTGATTTATTGGGCCCCTGGTTCAGGGCAACCCCATGGCCGCGTATCTGGACCAATTTAAATGTTCAGATTACCTATCCGACTATGAATCAGGCCAATAAAAAAGGGATTGCAAGCACGCTATTTGATCATATGGATACCAATCAGCAGCATTTTATTAATGCCGTGCCTAAGGAGTACAGAGATAATGGAGCATCCATCGGCAGGGGATGGGCGCCTTATGATGGTACCAGCTTTTGGGGCGAATATGGCAATTTTTTATGGCTGCTATATAATTATAGTCAGTTCCTGGAACATTTCCCAGATGAAGCCCGACAAGCTGAAAAGTACTATCCCTTGTTAAAACGGGGTGTGAACTTTGTGCTTGAAAATTTAATCAAAGACAAAGATGGTATTTATCATGTGCCAGCCGATATATCACCTGAATACAAGGTGAATGGTGAAGTGCCGGAGATAGAGGATAACAGCTATAACATCGGACTGTTAAACTGGGCTTTGAAAGAAGTTATCTATCTATCGGAGAAATACAGTGATAATGCTTCAGAACGTGCCAAGTATAGCAAGGTGCTTAACAATCTGGTTCCACTTTATGTCGATGATGAAACTGGCATTATGCTTGGGAAGGATTATAAAATGGATGTGTGCCATCGCCATTTTTCGCATCTGCTGGCATTTTATCCTTTAGCCGTATTGGATGTATCTAATGAGGATGAGCATGAACTAAGTCGCCTGTCATTGGAACGCTGGATAACAAGACCTCATAGCGACTGGGGGTTTAAAGGCTATACCTACACTGCTGCCACCGCCATGTACGCCCGATTGGGGGATGCAGAGAAGGCTCTTGAATCTCTGAATCGGTATCTGGATGACTTTGCCACCTATAATACCTTCTATATTGAAACAGGTCCTGTTATCGAAACGCCAATGCATTCTGCATCGGTTACACTTGAGTTGCTTTTACAATCTTATAAGCTGGATTATGAGCAGGATGAAATCAAGTTATTCCCTGCTTTACCAGCAGAGTGGGAAGAAGCATCCTTTTCCAGACTTCGATCAGAGGGTGGGTTTATTGTCAGTGCAAGCTATGCAAACAAAGCTTTGGAAGGGGCTTGTATCGAAAGTGTGCAGGAACGAAGACTTCGAATCGTTTTACCGGTTAAGCAGGATATCAACTGGAAGACATCAGCGAATTCTTCTTTTGAACTGCAACATGAGAATAATAAAACAGTGCTGTCAGGTAATCTAAAAAAGGGAGAAATGTTATGGATTGGTGAATCTGATTCCCACAGTGACTATGTAAAGATAATTGCTACTGAGAAAACAACATCTTTTTACGGCATTAATTAAATCAAGTAGTATAAAACAAAAATAGAATCATGAAATACACGCTAATCTACTTTCTTTTATTATGTGGAATTATACTCAATGCTCAGGATAAACCCAATATACTATTTATATTGGCCGACGACCTGGGAATAAATGCATTGAACTGTTATGGCAACAACATTGTGGAATCGCCCAATATTGATCGTTTGTATTCAGAAGGAATGCATTTCACCAATGGATATTCCAACGATCCAACGTGCGCACCTTCTCGTGCAGCGATAATGACTGGACAACTGGCTCCGCGAACCAATATCTATAGGGTTGTAGATCGTTATCTAATGGCTAAGAATGCAGAAGAAATGCGCCAAAATATGAAGTACCTGCCGCCAGCAAGTAATCATTTGTATTCAAAGGATAATGGTTTAAGCCCCGATAAATTAAACATGGCAAAAGTGTTTAAGCAGCATGGCTATCGTACCGCAGCATTTGGTAAATGGCATTTGGGTGTTGGACGCTCAGGAATGAATAGTCATATGGGATTTGATGAGGCCATTGAAACCAAGAATCATTATGGTTTTAGTACGGTGCCAAAGCAAAACGATTATGATGACCTGGTGTATAATGCCGACTATTGTACTAAAAAAGGCAATGAGTTTATGAAACGTTGTGTCGAGGATGATCAGCCTTTCTTCTTGTATATGCCATACTACCTGGTGCATGCTCCATTTGACCCGAAACCGGCTTATGTGGCACACTTTAAAAATAAACTACTTGGTACTGAATACGATCATGAACGAGTGATCGACGTACTGGCCATGATTCGCTCATTGGATGATAGCGTAGGTGAATTGATGCAGACATTAAAAGAATTGGGAGTTGACGACAACACCATCGTTGTTTTTACTTCCGATAACGGTCACTATCAAGTCAAGGGTAACAACATGTTTGCCCAACCATACCGGGGCAATAAAGGCGATGTGTGGGAGGGTGGTATACGAATACCTTATATTTTTAGTTGGCCCGATCATATCAAACCCGGTTCAAGCTGCTCAACACCAATAGTTCATGTTGATTTACTGCCAACATTAGCTGATCTGGCAAATGTACAAGTGAACCCAAACCACCCATTGGATGGAATATGTTTGAGCAAAGTATTGATGGGAAAAAAAGCACCAGAAAGGGAAATGCCTTTGGTTTGGTTTTATACCAATTACAGTGGTTTTAATTCTAAAACGAAGCAGTTTAAGTCGAAATGGGTAAATGTGATTCAGTTGAATGATTATAAGCTCATTGAGGATGTAGAAACAAGTCAGTATGAGTTGTATAGCCTCAAAGAAGACCCGCTGGAAATGAATAATATCTTCTCGCTTGATTCTGACAATGCACAACAGTTGCTTGATGAGTTACAAAAAGCCAAAGAGCAGGCTGGCTTACCACCGCCTACCCCAAACAATGAATACGGAAAATAGAAAATTTTAAAGTGATTGAATGATGAAAATCCTGTTACATATTTTAGTTGTTCTCATTATAGTATTGAATGGTCATCATGCTGATGCGATCGACAACAAGAAAAAGCCTAATATCATTTTTATATTTGCTGACGATCAGGCCTATAATACCATTCATGCCTTAGGAAATAAGGAAATCAAGACCCCCAACTTAGATAAGCTGGTAGAGAGTGGTACTACTTTCACGCATAACTATAACATGGGGGCCTGGGCAGGAGCGGTTTGTGTTGCTTCACGTACGATGCTTAATACGGGGCGTAGTGTGTGGCGGGCCAAAGAATTAAATACCGTATTTCAAAAAGAGGATTCATTAGCCATCACTCAAACCTGGGGTAATTTGTTAAAACAAGCCGGGTACGATACCTATATGACTGGTAAATGGCACATTCAGGCGGATATCGATAAGTGTTTTGACTATATCGGAACGAAAAGATACGGGATGCCTAAGCAAACCAAAGCAGGGTATAACAGGCCGATGGATGAAAATGATAAAAACTGGTTGCCCTGGGATGCTAAACATGGCGGCTATTGGCAAGGCGGCCAACATTGGAGCGAGGTAGTGGGTGATGAGTCGATTGATTTTATCGAACAGGCCAAAGGCCGTGAGCATCCATTCTTTATGTATGTGGCCTTTAATGCACCCCATGATCCTCGTCAGTCGCCTAAAGAATATGTCGATATGTACCCCCTGGATAAGATTTCTGTACCCGACAATTATCAGCCTCTTTATCCTGAAAAAGATGACATAGGGTGTGGGAAAAATCTGAGAGATGAGAAACTGGCTCCATTTCCAAGAACGGAATATGCTGTTAAGGTAAATCGACAGGAGTACTATGCTATCATAACCCACATGGATCATCAGATAGGTCGTATTCTGGATGCCTTGGAAAAAAGTGGACAGAAGGATGATACCTACATTTTTTACACGGCCGATCATGGATTGGCCTGTGGTGAACATGGACTATTGGGTAAGCAAAATATGTATGATCATAGTATGCGATCACCTCTGATTGTGATAGGTCCTGATGTACCCGAAGGTAAAAGAAAAGAGGTGGATGTGTATTTACAAGATATCATGCCATCGACGCTGGAAATTGCAGGCCTTGAAAAACCAGCCTATGTGGAGTTTAATAGCCTGATGCCACTGATTACAAACCGTCGTAAAAAAGGGAACTACGATGCCATATATGGTTCCTACAAAGAACTGCAGCGGATGGTTCGTGCCGATGACTATAAGCTCATAGTTTATCCCAAAGCACAGAAGGTGAAGTTGTTTAACCTGAAGAAAGATCCTTTGGAAATGAAAAACCTGGCAAGCAATCAAAAGTATCAGAAGAAGATTAAAGAATTGTTTGGGCAATTACTTCAATTGCAACAAGAGATGGATGATGCTTTGGATTTAACAGCTGTGTTTCCGGAACTGCTCAATTAAAATGTATACAAATCATATTCATCGGTGCCATGAAGGGTCAGATGACTTTTAGATGTTGAAGTTTTATCTGTAAAAAATAAAGAAGTATATGCCAAAATTATTAATAGCGTTTTTCCTATTGTATGTAACTGGCCTAAGTGCACAAAATAAGCCCAATATTATTTTGATAATGGCCGATGACCTCGGTTGGGGGGATGTGGGTTACAATGGTAATCAGTTGATCCAGACACCCCATCTGGATCAGATGGCCAAAGATGGCATTACCTTTAATCGCTTTTATTCAGCGTCGGCTGTATGCTCGCCAACCAGGGCCAGTGTATTAACAGGCCGAAATCCATACAGAACAGGCGTGTTTACTGCTAATAAAGGCATACTACGAAAAGAAGAGTTGACCATTCCAGAGCTATTGAAGGAAGAAGGGTATACATCAGGGCATTTTGGAAAATGGCATTTGGGAACATTAACGACAGCTGTTAAAGATGCCAACAGAGGTCGACCCAATAATATGAAGGAATACAACCCTCCGTCCTGGCATGGATACGATGAAGCGTTTGTGACAGAATCAAAAGTACCTACCTATGACCCCATGAAGAAACCCGTTGATGGGGCCAGCCGCCTCGGTTGGGATTACCTTAAAGAAGGACAAGCCTATAAGTCTTATGGGACGCACTATTGGGATTTCGATGGTAATATTGTAAGTAATAATTTGGAGGGGGATGATAGTCGGGTTATCATGGATCGTGTATTGCCTTTTATAGATAAGGCATTAGAGAAAGAGCAGCCTTTTTGTGCTGTGGTTTGGTTTCATACGCCTCACTTACCTTGTGTCGCCGGGCCTAAATATCAGGCCTTGTACAAGGAACAGCCGAAAATGATTCGTAATTATGCAGGTTGCGTTACAGCGATGGATGAACAAATTGGTCGCTTGCGGAAATATCTGCTTAAACATGGTATCGGCGGGAACACAATGATATGGTTTTGCAGTGATAATGGACCAGAAAATAATAGTACTGGTACTACCGGGGGATTTAAAGCGCGTAAAAGATCTTTATATGAAGGAGGCGTGCGTGTACCTGGATTATTGGTCTGGCCTGACAAGGTAAAAGAAGGATTTGCAATAGATGCACCTGCAGTCACATCAGATTATTTGCCAACAATCATGGATGCTCTTGATATTAAATCAAAGAAAGTTCCATATATTTTGGATGGAGAAAGCCTGATGCCAACCATTGAAGGAAAAGCTCAGAAAGGGCTGCGTCAATCGGTTTTTGCATACGAAATATGCTTAGTTCGTCAGATATGCGCTATAAACTCTACAAACGTGATGGGAACTATGAGCTGTATGATATGTTGAACGATCCGTATGAAAAGAATAATATCATCAAGCAAAAACCAAAGATAGCTGCGGAGTTGAAGGCTGAACTTGCAAGTTTTTTGGAGTCATGCCAGGGGAGTTTCGAAGGTGATGAATATGGACAGGATTCATTTAATAAGTTGAGACAACAGTGGTCTGATCAGTTTGGAAAGAAAAATCAAGCTAAACAGAAGGGCTCTGAATAAGTGATAATGCATTAAGCTAAGCTGGACAAGCCGGAAAAGTATTAAGTATTAAGATTATTTACAGCTTGCTGAATATTCTGCCAAAAAATACACGAATATTAATGATTAGATACCAATAGCGTCCTAAAAAATATTTAAAATTGCTGTATGTCTTATGGGTGGTAGGCCTCAGGCAGTGAGCCAAAAAATAAGTTTGCATTTACGTTTAAAAATCGATTTCTGTTTGAAGCTTTTGAGGAACGAAAAAGTTGAGTTTAATCGATTTCAGTCAATCAAACGTAGTTTTTTTGAGTGAGATGCATGTAGCCTTGATGTTTTTTCCTTAGTTTTTGCCATCAAGAGCAAAAAGTAAGTCGGGTTTGGGCGAAGCGCCAATTTAATTTGGACATTATTGATTAGATACTAAAAAGGGTTTAGAGAAGTATGTTTAAAACCAATGATATGCATAGAGGATGTACTAAATGGTTGTTTTTAGTATTGCTAATAAGTGCGCTATTCGTGCCCGGATCTGGGGCTCAAAAACTCCGATTAGCTTCACCTTTTACAGAGCACATGGTACTGCAAAGGGATCGGCCCATTAATATATGGGGAGAAGCAGAAGCCTATCAACAGCTTAAGGTGAAGCTAGGTGAAGATAGCCTGTCTGTGGTGGCTGATGCCAATGGATACTGGCAAGCAGTATTATCGCCAATGCCGGCAGGTGGTCCCTTTGAATTTTCGGTGCAGTGTGTTGATCAGGAAATACGAATGAGGGATGTTTTAGTAGGCGAAGTATGGATCTGTTCCGGGCAATCAAATATGCAAATGGGCTATCAGCAAATACCAGATATAAAAGCATTGGAACCATTAGCTTGTAACATTAGAACCTTTAAAGTACAACAAAGTGTAGCTTTCAAAGAACAAAAATACCTTGAAGGCACCTGGGAAACTAAAAATCCCCCAAGTGCTGTGGCCTTCGCATTTGCTTATCACCTTCAGGAGTTTTTGGACGTACCCGTTGGCATCATGCTGACCTCCTGGGGTAGTTCATCTATTGAAGGCTGGATGCCCAGGGATATGACAGAAAAACTGCCGCATTTTAAACGCCTCATGAATGACTTTGATAGCGATATGGCAAAACATACCCGTATTGACAGTATTTTGTCCAAAAAAGGCAAACGAACAACCAAGGACGACATCTATTTACGTACTCAGCCTAATATTCTTTACAATGCCATGTTGCACCCGCTGGCACCTTATTCATGTCGGGGGATCGTCTGGTACCAGGGAGAGGCCAATAGTAAAACAATAGAAGGTATGCAACAGTATGGCACTACATTGCCGCTGTGGATAGAGAGAATCAGAACAGAATGGAAAAATAATCAGCTTGAAGTGATGGCAGTGATGTTACCAGGCTTTGAGAACCCCCTTATTCGGAAGAACAAACAGCCTGATAAGTTAGAGCTACCCGATTTGCCGTCATGGGCCTGGATGAGAGAAGCGCAATGTCAAGCGCTGGATTTGGGTGGTACACATATCATCACCACAATAGACCTGGGGGAAACCAGAAATATTCATCCCAAAGACAAGTTACCTATTGGCCAAAGACTGGCTTTGGTGGCCCAACAAAAACCAGGTAAAAAGAAACAGGAGGCACAAGGACCCATTATTAATAGGGTGACCATCAAGAATAATAAACTGGTGCTTCACTTCGATAATGCCAAAGGACTACAGACAATTGATGGCACCGACCCTAAGGCATTTTGGTTGGCTGACCAGTCAGGTGACTGGTATAAAGCTAACTCCAAAATAAAAGGGGGAAAAGTAGAATTAGGGTGTCATCAATTAGAACGACCATTATATGTCAGGTATGCTTTTTCAGCCATGCCTGAAGTTAATTTAATCAATGGAGCAGGGCTGCCAGCCCGTCCATTTAGAACGGATCTGTTTTTACCACCAGCCAACAAGTAATAAAATTAATACAACTGTATGCTACACAAAAAAATTCTATTCCTGCTATTGCTTTTACCATTGTCTCTGATCAGTAAGGGTCAGGAAAAAAGCTTAGTTATTGACTATACAAATAAAAAACTAAAATACTCAGGCCGTATAGACTATTCATCAGGTAACAGTGCCGACTTGCTATGGTCAGGATCATCCATTAAGTTTAATTTTGAGGGCGAAGCCGTCGCTGGCTTACTGAGAGATCATAAAGACCAGAATTATTACAATCTGATTTTAGATGATGATAGCATCATAGTATTTAATCCAGGGACCGAGAAAAAATTCTACACGCTGGTTTCAGGCTTAAGTAAAGGAAGGCATACACTTGAAATATTCAAACGAACCGAATGGGGGCGTGGCAAAACATCCTTTTATCAGTTTAAGATTGAAGGTAATGCCAAATTGTTACGAGCACCAGAAGAGAAAAAACGAAAAATTGAGTTTTATGGCAACTCCATAACAGCGGGTTATGGTAATGAGGATTTAGAGGCTGACAGGCCAGATAGCATTTTTACCAATAACTACAAAAGTTATGCGGCCATTACGGCACGACATTTCGATGCGGAGTATTCCTGCATCGCCAAAGGAGGTATTGGCATCATGCTGAGCTGGTTTAACTTTACAATGCCACAATTGTATGATCGTTTTGCTCCAAACGATGATTCCGGACTATGGAACTTCAAACAATACAAACCGCAAGTAGTAGTTATCAACTTGTTTCAGAATGACTCGTGGCTGGTGAAAAAGCCGGAACGTAAAGAGTTTAAAGCAGCTTTTGGGAGCACTCCCCCTGACGAGCGTTATATTATTAATGCTTATAAAGAATTTGTGAGTAGTATTCGTTCAAAATATCCCAAAGCTTCTATTATTTGTGCCCTGGGCAGCATGGATGCGACTAAAGAAGGCTCGCCCTGGCCAGGCTATGTTCAAACAGCCGTAGAGGAGATGAATGATCAGAAGCTGTTTACTTTGGTATTTCCCTATAAAAATACCCAAGGACACCCCAAAGTACATGAGCATGAAGTGATGGCGAAGTACTTGGTTGCTTTTATAGAAGAAAATGTTAAATGGTAGACTTACTTTAAGAAAACGAAATGATGATATTGAGATTACTGAACATCAGGCTACTGCTTGCAATAGGAGTGCTATTTATAACAAACATTATTTTAGCTCAGGATGCAAATTTTCATATTTACCTCTGCTTTGGACAGTCCAACATGGAAGGGCAGGGAGTGATTGAGGAAAAAGACAGAATAGTGGATGAGCGCTTTCAAGTGATGCAGGCACTTAATTGTGAAGAGCTGAATCGACAAAAAGGCGAATGGTATACGGCTGTTCCGCCTTTAGGATTTTGTAATAAGGGATTGTCGCCAGCTGACTATTTTGGCCGAACAATGGTGGCGAATTTATCAGACAGCATTAAAGTTGGTGTTATATTAGTGGCAATAGGAGGCTGCGATATCCGTTTATTTGATAAAGACCAATACCGGGATTATGATTCGAAGGACGGTAAAGTCTGGTTTGAACGAAAAGTAGCGAGTTATGGAGGTCATCCGTATAATTGTTTAATTGAACTGGCCCAAAAAGCACAGCAGGATGGTGTAATCAAGGGTATATTATTGCACCAGGGTGAAACCAATACCGGTAATGCTGAATGGCCAATGTATGTGCAAAAGATTTATAATGACATGCTGGAAGATCTTTCGTTAGAAGCCGATGAGGTACCGATTCTGGCAGGAGAGATGGTGACGGAGCCTGATAACTGTTGCGCCACCATGAACCCGATTATTCATACCCTACCAGAAGTGATCCCCAATGCACATGTTATTTCATCAGCAGCTTGTCCGGCCAAAGACAGAGCACATTTTAATGCCGAAGGTTATCGCATGATTGGTAAGCGTTATGGGGAGAAGATGTTGTCATTGTATCTTTTAAATCATTAACTAAATACATATCTAATGTAATTGCAGGTGCTCAGCTTCCAGGCGAACATGTAATTGATGGCGTATCTATTGCTGATGTTATTTTTGGTGTTTCTGATAGTTCGAGCAAAGCATACATACAGGCTCTTGGCTCATATCCCGCTATTATTAGCAACAGCCGTATAATAAATACATTTAAGTTCAGAGACCGGTTTTTTCGCGATGGTCGATATAAGGTGTTCATTAATACATCAAAAGAGATTTATGCCTTGTTTGATCTACTAGAAGATCCTTTAGAACGAAGGAACCTCATCCATTCATCAAACCGTAAAATTCAGGATATCCTTACTAAATTCCAGCATGAGTTAGATGCTATATCTGATATTGATAATAATACTACTTACCAGAAAGGACCATCAACGGCATGGGATGTTGATACCTGCAAACACAATGCTTCATCGCGGAAAAAAATGAGAGTGTCCAATAGAGTTGATTGAACATTGTGTTCTCATAGTTTTGCTAAGATGCACTTTGAAACATGTTTGGTATTACAAGGTGATTAAATTATACCTGCGAGGTATTAAACTCATACTAAACTCAAATTAAACTCATACCAAACTCATATTAAATTCGATTTTACTTGAGTTTAATGTGAGTTAAATATGAAGTAAATATAGCTTGAGTATGATTTTATAGTATAAAAAATAAGGGCTAGTTAGCTTTGTGTTATACTTATTACTATTCAAAATGCGCCTTTCGTTCGCTTCACTCCTAAAAGCACTATGAATATGTATCGGCATTATACCAGCGCATTTTAATATTTAAATGGTATTAGCACAGGATTATGAAAACTGTGCTAACACAAAGCTAATTTGAGCTGGGATTTCCATTTAGCCCATGTTATTGGAGTTTAACCTGGTGGTAGCAAATCATTGGAAGAATAAATCATCCCTTCGATCTTTTAATTCTAAAAGAACATTTGTAGCTTTCACCTTCTTAATTAAGGGTGCAGTTCTCATATTACGCAGCATTTTTAGTGTAGTATACGTCAGAAAAATGTTTCCAAAAACCATCCCATC
>NZ_JAENRR010000057.1 GCF_016612505.1 Carboxylicivirga marina | reverse complement strand
ATCTTTGTTTTTTAACCTAAACATTGGGCTTCTACTATGTTTTTGTACGTTTTATTAAAACTTTCGGAGGCTAGTGACAAAGAATGTAATAACACCGCCAGGAACTTACCCTCTTTAACTATGTCCTTTATCAGACAGTTGCAAAATAGACAAATTTCAGGAGGATGTCATTTTTATTAAACGGGTAAAATAATTGATAAAAAAAACTCCCGGCTGAAAATATCAACCGGGAGTTTTTTGTGCCCAGAACAAGACTCGAACTTGCACGCTCTAGAACGAGCATTGGCCCCTCAAGCCAACGTGTCTACCAATTTCACCATCTGGGCTGGTATTAATTCCAACATCTATCATTGCTGATTGTTTCTGTAGAACTTTTCTACATTTGAGTTACGTTCCGTTAAAACTCTTTATAAATCAACTCCATCAGCACTTCTCCCCGGCAAAAACGATTATTAAAAGTAGAGCTAAAACCTCTACTCCAACTATATTAAGGCCGTTATTTACCAACAGACCTATTTTCGTAAATGCTGTGCAAAATTAAAAAAAATAAGCTTGTTTGTATAAGAATGAAAGGAATTTTTGAGACTAAAAATGACTAAGTAAAGAAGTTAGTATGTACCAAATAATTACAGACATTTACTTTGTAGCCTCAGCTATAAAAGCTTTTCTGGAAGCTTGGCGATCATTAACAACCTGATAAAATGAATCCACAATTTTGATACACTCTTGCCTTGCATTTAAGTCAAGGGGCTCAAAGCTTAAAATTGTATTTACTAATTCTTCTTTTATATCCTGATAATGGGCCATTGCACTTGAAAGTGTTTCCATCGGCACTTTTTTTCCTTTATAGCGATTCTCCAATAATTCACGCCCCATATATACGTGCATATAACATGCATCAACAAATTCTGACATATCGAAATCGTATGGAACAGCAACTGGTGGTGCATGCCTATCGCTCCTAAATAAAGCTACATTGTGCAATTTGGGAACAGACCAGTCTGTGTTACCAATCATGTAATTGAATAATGCCAATGAAACAATATTTTCTTCAACTAACTGAGATTGTTTTAGATTAGCCATCTCAACTTCTTCAAGTCCAACCCGCTCGGCCATTTGCTCAACTGATTCAACGAAAAATGCATATTTTGTTAAGACATCACCACAAGTAACGTCAACATAATTGGCCTTAACTAACCTAACACGCAGACTTTTATCACTAACTTCGTTATACATCTTATAAACAAGGTATTCTCGCAACATGGTCTGCTGCATAGTTTCACTGGTATCTCTGCAATGCGTAACTAGTTTAAGTTTTTTCTGTCCCTCAAAAGGTGTATTAATTACATTTCGAGTTTTAAATTTAAAACGTAGAGGAGGAAAATCACAATTCTCTGATTTTAATCGGAAATTACCACGTGTTTTTATGCTTGCCAAAACAGCTATATCATCGCTGCCATCTTTAACAATTACTTTGGCTGGGTGGTAGTCATTTTTAGTTCTATCTCTATCTTCTTTCAGGCTTGAAAAATCGGCTTCAACAGTAATTTCAATAATATCTTCCTGCTCAAAAAAACTAATAGCACTTTGCTTAATTCGCTGCTTTGTGGCCGCATCTAACTCCAGAGAGTTAGCCAATATCGAATTAGCAATAAATAAGCCTAATAGAAAAAACGACAATCTCATCATTACAAATAATTTAAACAACCATAGATAGTTGCATGTCCTCTTTAGCTACTAATTTCTCAACGTGTCTTAAGCGAGGCTTAAAACGATTGTATTTGACTTTGTTATTAAGTGCAATTGTTCCTAAACAATACTTACTTATTGATAATGGAAGTACGCCTTGTTTTTTAAGAGAACGTGCAAATGCCGAATAAACATCCTCTTTATCTCTCTTAATTTCAACAATTGCACAATTGCCAAGTGAGTAATTGCATTGTTTACTGTTATTAAATCGAATATTTAAATCTATTGTAATTCGCTCACATGCTTTCTTATTAACAAGCGTAATTCTGTTAAAATTGGTTGTAAGTTTAGACTCAAGCTCATTAGCCGTATAGGGCGTACAATCATGAACAATACACTCCAGGCCTTTAGCGATTGGATATGTAAATTCATTGATTCTTAATCGCTCTTTTATAGTTCTATTTTTAATCTTTTCCTTTACTTCAATAAATTTATCACCAGTTTCTTCATACTGTCGATAACGTACTTTGTAACGATGATTCTTGCCGTTATGGTGCTCTTTATACATCGCTAAATCATCTGTATCAAAATAGATGGTACTATACGATAAACTAACCTTATCGTTAACCATCAAAACCTCATAATCATTAATGTGCTCAGACAATACATCAAGCACAACTGAAGGAGACGTAATATATTTGGTATCGACCCTATTCAACAGCTTAGCACGATTCATATCTTTTAAAGATACTGTATCGAAAAAATTAACTAACTGTAATAAATCTTTCATCGTTCAGGCTAATATATTTAACTAAATATCCTCTTTATTTTTTTTTGCAAAAGACTTAAAATTGAAGCTCCTGTTAAATGACCGATATCATGTTTTACCGTAACCACTAAAAATTAACAGCCATTTAATGCCATAAAACAAATTAAAATTCACTATACACTGTATTCCTGACACTTAACCCTCCTTACAATTATTCAAAAACAATTATAAAAATTGTTAATACCAATAAATTTTAGCTCCTGGCACAAACAGCGACTTTCAAATTATAAGTTTATCCCTAACATTTTAAGGCTTGCGCTGACACACATTAACCAACAACCAAACCAAACAACACTAAACACTCTCTCTGTGCACATTAGCTATAAATAGAGATTTCTAAAACCGTTCATATCCGAACAAAACCTTACTAATTGCGAACACCTATACAACTATTAATAAAATATTCGCCCTAGAATTAAACCTTCTTAATAATTCCTCGTATGACATTAATTAAACGCCCAAAACTTAATAATTAATGGCACTTTTTGCATCTAGTAAATATCCAAAAACGGCTAAATACGAAGCCGACCAAAAGAAATTGATTGCCGACTCTGCTCGCTTTACCTCTTATTTAGGTTCTGATGAACTTAAGCGCGTAAAGGAATTAGAGATACTTATTAACTCGAGTGATTTTAAGAAGAAAGTTGACAAACTTAAGAATGAGAAATTTAAGGATACAACTGAGTATAGGCAACTTAAAAAATTTCAAGAACAAAAAAAATCAAGCGAGTTTAAAAAGTATTTTAAATTTCAAGCATCTGGGATGCCTGAAAGGCTAAAGCAAATTGAAAACTCGCCTAAAAGAGATGAACTATCGCAATTAAGTGAACTTATTCGAAGTAGCGAATTCCTAAGTGAGAAGAAACAAAAGGGATTTAAAAAAACAGAATCGTATAAGAAACTTAAGCAATTCAAGACTTTAAGCAAAGATGCTGACATCAAACTATATAACAAACAGATTAAATCAGCAGCTTATAAGAACTTTCTGAATATACATGATTCAGAAAGGCTAAAAACCTATCATGGTTTGGAACAAGAAGTAACATCAGAAAAATTCATCGAATTTAAAAACTGGATGGAAGACAAAAAGAAGTTCCACAAATCAGAAGAGTATAGTTTAATACAGGAATACAATAATCTATTAAAATCACCAGATTACATTTGGTATGTAAAAACAGAGAAGAACAACTCATTTGATTTAATTAATAAGTGGGAGCTTTGTTTTGAAGATGAATTTAATAGCAACCAATTGGATAAAAACAAGTGGATTACCGGCTACTATTGGGGTAAAGCACTCCTAAACAAAACCTATGTTCTTGAAAATGAAAAGCAATTTTTCAATGACAACAACATTAGCATTGATGGTAGCGGCGCTAGCATTAACACTAAAAATGAAGAAACTAAAGGATTAGTGTGGGATACCCAACGTGGTTTTATGCCAAAAGACTTTAAATATACATCTGGTATTATCAGCACTGGTCAAAGCCATCGACAACTGTATGGCAAAATTGAAGCCAAGGTTAAAATACAGCACTCACGACCAGTCTCAAGTGCATTTTGGATGGTGGGTGAAAGCATGGCTCCTCAAATAGATATATTCAGATTTGAATCAAAAAATGCCAAAACTTTTAAATCAGGCCTTCAGTTACTCAATGGCAAAGGAGTTGAACTACATTCAAAAGATATAAAAGGAGCTAATTTTGAAAGTGATTACTTTGTTTACTCTATGGAGTGGTCAAAAAACAAAATCATATGGTACATCAATGGTGTTAAAGTTAACGAGCAAAACAACAACATACCCAATCAGCCAATGTACTTGGTTTTTAGTTCACACATTACCCAAGAAATTGACACTTTAAAATCACCAGCTAGCATTAATGTCAAATGGGTTAAATGTTATCAGAAAAAGAAATAAGAAAGTCAACTATCAATACTAAAAAGGGGATTTCGCTAATGTGCAAAATCCCCTTTTTTCTTTAGAAATTCTCTTCTTATTCTGCAGGCAAAGAAAAGCGACTCCAGTAGTCTGCATTTTGCTCTTTGTCTGTGTAAAAAGTTTTATCAATTTCCTTATCGTAAGCCTGATAATCATACACAATCCAATCAATTGATATATCAGTCGTTGAATTTTTACCTTCGTATTTAATTTTACTTAAAGCATATTTATCGTTGGCTGTTTTTCTGTAATTACTAACCACTTTGCAGGTATACTCCTCTGCCCCTTCTGCATCACGATAAACATCACGCCCTGTTTCATAAAATCCTTTTGAGGTAAATTTAATTTCGCTGGTAACTACCGAAAAATCTTTTTGACGAAGCACAATCGTACCTTTATACTTTATACAATAGGCATCTCCGGTATTAGCCATTGTTGGCTTATCTAACTTGTAATTTATCACCCATACCGAATCATCTTCAACAACTTTTTCTTCAGCAAGTTCGAGGTGGTAATCGTTTACAAAATCAACATCTAAAACATTACCTCTCTGCCTTACAATATCAAAAGCTAATACATCATCAGCCATTAACACACCTTTTTTTATGGGTGTAGATTCATAGTTACGACGTACCTCTTTCACTTGAAACCCTCTGCTTTCAAATGCCATTGCTAAAGAGCGATTACCATATCCTTTTGCATCGGCAAAGCTTATCACAGCTTCCGTTTTGTTTTCATTCACATCCTGACTCAGATACACATTAGCCGCATAAGCCGGCTCATAGGAATCAGCAATAATATTGCCAGCTGTTTTCAGTATACCATACAAGCGTTTTGAGTCTGCCTTAACATCTACCACTTGAATGCCATAAGTTTGAGCAAAGAGTTTGATTGATTCACCATTGAGTACATTTAATTCATCAACAGTAAACTCTTTAGGCTGATAGCCAACAGCTGATATCTGAACTTTATAGTTTATAAAACTCTCGCCAACGGTCAATTCATAGTACCCGTCAAAATCGGAGGCCGTACCCATATAAGTTCCAACTACACCAATATTAGCAAACTCAACCGGATTATTTGTCTCGGCATCTACCACGCGACCTTTTATGATAATGTTTTGTGCTAAAAGCCCATTGGTAATCATCAATAAAAAAAGTAACATTATACTACTCGTTATCCTTTTCATATGCATATTATAAGTTTTAGTTTCGAGTCTATTTTATTTCTAGCTGTTAATATACCATTTTTCTTTCGCTTGCGAGTCTAAACAATAATCGTTCCTAAATTGTATTTCATCCAGGAATCCCATCCCCATATCAGGGACTAAAATAATTTAGGCACAGAATTTGCAAATCACCCGCTTGGTATTTTTTGATTATGTTTTCGAAGAATGATTTTTTATTGTGAAGAATAAATCTGTTCTTTTAAGGTATATTTAAGCTCAAATACCAGATTTAAATAATGAAACTACATAAAAACTATGAAATATGACTAAAGTATTATTTGTTTTAACAGCACTCGTCCTTACATTGAGTAGCTGCGTGGTATCAAAAAAGAAATATGACGCACTTTTACTTGAAAACAGCCATTTAGAAGACAACCTTGATAAGAAAACAGCCGAAAGCGAAAAACTACAGGTTAACCTCGAGCAAGCAATTTCCGATTACGAAACCATGAGAAATGATTATGGAAAAAGCAATGCTCTTAAAACGGATGAGATATCGGATTTGATGATAATGGTTACTCAACTGAAAGAGGAAAGCGAAAACTTAAGCGCTAAGTTAGATGAAACAGTAGGTCAGTTTAAAGCGAAGGAAGCCGATTCTTATCTGGCCAATGAAGAATTAAGCCAGACCATGCGAACTGTTAACATTCTAAAGCGCGATACGGCTAGTTTAAACTACTCTCTTCAATTGGCTAAGCAACGTAATAAAATGTTGCAAGATGAATTGAGAGCTTCTCAGGAAAAAGCCAGTGCAAGTGGTATTAAACGCGTTGAAATACAGAAACAGCTGGATACTCAATCGGCTCAATTAAAAGATATGGAGCGCCAGTTGGTTAAAAGCCAACAAAACATGTCGGAAGTATCAAAAGCATTTGTTGAACTAAGAAAACAACTATTAAAAGCGAAAAGCAGTAACAAACCAATCGATCCTAACAAGAGTAAAGAGGTTGATAAAGTAGCTAAACTATTAGGACATTACTAATAGTTAGACAATAACATAAGGCTATTTCTTTACAGAGCGTAAGTATTGAAAAGACGCATACCTGCATAAGAAGATAATGCTATAAACACACTGGGCTGTTCGAGAATTTCGAGCAGCCTTTTTAATTTGGGAAATACATATAACTTAAAATGGCGATGGTAACAACCATGTAAATAATGGTTAAAGGAAGGCCGATTTTGAAAAAATCCTTGAAGTTATAACCACCTGGCCCGTATACCATCAAATTGGTTTGATACCCAATAGGTGTTAAAAAGTTTGCCGCTGCAGCAAATGACACAACCAATACAAAAGGCATTGGATCGAGCGGTAGGTTTTTAGCAGCCGTTATGGCGATAGGAAACATGATTGCCACCGCCGCTTTATTTGTAATATACGCAGCCAATATGGTTGTTATTAAATATATACCAACCAAGAGTGAAACCCGACCAAAAGGTAAGAACACCTGAATAACGGTATTGGCAATCATATCAGCCACACCGGTCTTTATCATTGCAGTTCCTAAGGCCAATGAGAGGGCAATAATAACCCCAAGGTTATAATCAATACTCTTCGGTAAATCTTTAGATGAAACCACTTTTAAGATATTAATCATTGCCAAAACAATGAGCAGACCGATAAATAAGGGCACCAATTTTACAGCTGCCAAAAATATGGCTAAAAGCGTTCCTCCAAAAAGAGCCCATATCTTATATTTTTCTGGCTTTCGTAATTCCTTTACCCTTGAAATCACATAAAAATCAATTTCATTCTCGATATGACTGGTAAAATTATCTCCTGCTAACAATAGTAAAACATCACCCGCCTTTAATTTAACATCATCTATACCTCCTCTTATTCGCTCACCATTACGATGAATGGCCAATAAGGCAGAATCATAATTACCCCGAAAATAAATGTCTTTAACCTGTTTTGTAATAAGTGAACTATTGTGCGAAATAACAATTTCGACAATTTGCGATCGCTTAAGTTTGGACATCATGCCAACGGATGGCACTGTTAAATCACTGACATCAGATAATAATCCGGCAATATTATTATGGTCTCCTGCCAAACGTAAGACATCGCCTTCGCTCAAAACAAAATTCCCTTCTCTAATCTGGAAAATCTCCTTACCGCGACAAATTTCAACGACCAATAAACCATATTTACCTTTGAAATCCACATCCTTTACCACCTTACCAATCAAGCCTGAATTGCTTCGAATCTCCGCTTCAACCAGATACTTTCTTTCGGAGTCACTGAAATCTTCTAATGCTGAAGCACGACTTGGTAATAACCTAAAGCTAAAGAAATACAAATACAAAAAACCAATAACCAACATTGGCAGGCCTACCCATACAAAATCAAACATTTCAAGCGGTGCCATATCCGGAATAATGTCCTGATCGATAACCATACCACTTACAATTAAGTTTGTGGAGGTTCCAATAAGTGTTACGCACCCGCCCAAAATAGCAGCATAAGAAAGTGGTATTAATAATTTTGATGACGAAATATTATTACGTCGACTCCATTGATGCACATATGGCATCATTACTGCAACAAGGGGTGTATTATTTAAAAAGGCCGAAAAACCACCAACCCACAGCATCATACGTGCTAAAAACCCTCTATACGTAGATGATGTTGGAAATATACGCGAAAAAAATATTTCAATAACGGAAGTCTGCCTGATGGCATCGCCCAGAAGCAGAAGCATAATAATAACGGCAATCTGCTCATTTGCAAAGCCCTGTAATATCTCAGCAGGCGTCAATATCTTAAAGATTCCCAGCACCATAACAGCAATAAAGAATGTAAACGCAGCCCCCATCCACTCGCGATAAAGCGACAGAAGAATAAAAGCAATAACTACGAAAACAATAATTACGTCAATACCTGGCATCTGATAAGGGTCAAATATTTATGCTACTTTTGCCACTCAATAGCTGATAATGGCATTGTAACAAAAGTATAAATTTATACTTAATTTACTATTGAGAGCCGGTATTTAGCTTAACAAAATTCAATGAACGACACTTCAAACAGAACAATTGAACTACTTTCTCCTGCCAAGGATATAAATTGTGGGATGGCTGCTATCAACCATGGTGCTGATGCTGTTTATATAGGTGGACCTGGCTTTGGCGCCCGAAAGAATGCCGGAAACACACTGGCCGACATTGAAACATTGATAAAGTATGCTCATCTGTTTGGAGTTAAAATATATGTTACCCTCAACACCCTGCTGTTTGAGCATGAATTGGATGCTGCCAACAAGTTAATCCACGACGTTTATAATATTGGGGCCGATGCCATCATTATTCAGGACATGGGCCTATTGGAAACCAACCTCCCACCTATCCCTATCCATGCAAGTACGCAAACCGACAACCGAACTGCCGATAAAGTAAAGTTTTTAGAAAATGTCGGATTTGAACAAGTGGTGCTGGCACGAGAACTTTCACTCGAACAAATTAAAGACATCAGAGAAGTAACTACAGTACCGTTGGAGTATTTTATACACGGTGCACTGTGCGTATGCTACAGTGGGCAATGCTATATGAGTGCAGCCATAAATAACAGAAGCGCCAATCGTGGCGAGTGCGCTCAACCATGTCGCCTCAAATACAGTTTAAAAGATAAAAACGGTGCATCTATCTACAAAGATAAACACCTGCTTTCGTTGAAAGATCTCAATCTAACTTCACATATTGAAGCCTTGATTGATGCTGGTATTTCATCATTTAAGATCGAAGGCCGATTAAAAGATGTGGATTATGTGGCCAATGTTACAGCTCATTATCGTCAGGTTATTGATAAGATACTTAGCAGAAAACCAGAATACACGCGAGCATCATCAGGTTATTCAAAAGCCAGCTTTGAGCCCAACACCAATAAAAGCTTTAACAGAAGCTTTACATCATATTTTGTGAATGGTCGCGAAAAAGGCATTTGGTCCATCGATTCGCCTAAAAGTATTGGCGAGAAAATCGGTACAGTGAAACGCATCGCGAAAGATCATTTCACATTAAACAGTTCAGTAAAAATATCAAATGGCGATGGCTTATCATTTTTCACTAAACACAAGGAACTAAGCGGCACCAAAGTCAATAAGGTAGAGGGCGACAAAATATATCCTACCAATCTAAAAGGTATCCATCAGGGTTTAACTCTATACCGAAACTATGATAAAGCCTTTTCAGATGCTGTGAATAAGAATAGTACGTCAAGAAAAATTGCAGTTGATATTGATTTCACAGAACGCGAGAATGAGTTTGTTCTTTCAATTGTTGACACAGATCAACTAAAAACAAGCATCACGTGTTCGCTTTCACCCTCTTCTGCTAATAATCCGGAACGTGCTTTAGCTCAAATACAGACTCAGATCAGTAAGCTTGGAAGTACAATTTTTCACCCTGAAAATGTGAACATTAGCCTCAGCAATGATTGGTTCTTTCAGGCCAAAGAACTGAATAATGCCCGAAGACTACTTATTGAACAACATGAGCTTAAGCGACAGAATCATTTTAAGTCTGAGAAGAGTTACTTTGAGCCAAATTCATTTCCTTTCCCAAAGGATGAATTAAATTTCACGGCTAATATCGTTAATAAAAAAGCTCAGCAGTTTTACGAACGTCATGGTGTGAAAAAAAGCGACTGGGGCTTTGAAAAAGATGCAACTATTAAAAATGCTGAATTAATGCGCACAAAGCATTGCTTGCTCTACATGAACAATCAGTGTTTAAAAGATTATCCGGAAGCCAGAAAATTATTACCACTTACCTTATACAACAAAAAAGACAGCTACCAACTTGAATTCGATTGCAAGAATTGCGAGATGATAGTTAAAAAGGCACATTAAATAATGTATGCGCTGGCATTTATAGGTGGCTCCGGCTATTACAAAGTGCAACCCGCTGCCTTCAACTATCAATCCGCAACACTCAACTACCAACCCGTCAGGTTAATCGGCCAACCCGTCAGGTAGATTGTACAATCCGTTATCGTTAAAGCTCAATCCGTAAACCGTTTGGCTTAAGCGTTCAATCAATTTGTACAATCCGCAACACGCCTTCTATAATCCGTCAAGTCCCGAGATTAATCCGCAGCTGATTTTGTACGAATTGCTCTTTTCTTTGCTTCATTCGTCAACTTTTTTCTTCATTCTACAATCACAACTCTGCATCCGCACACAACGCATCACCAAAGTGTCAAGTTTGTATTCCAAGGCTTTCAATTCGCGGGTGAATGGTATAAAAAACCGGTCAGCATATGCCAACCGGTATTAAAATATTGTCTTTTAGTTGTTACAGGTTCAGGTTCAGCTGTATTCCGGCTTTAACCCATCGCCCTGGTTGTGCAACATTACCTAAGTCATAATACTCTTTGTCGAATACATTATTAGCATCAACAAATAGCTTGTATTTCGAGGCTGTCCATTGCAGGCGCAAGTCGGTTAGCCAGAAAGGTTCGTAATCTGTAGGAATTTCATCTCCTGTATCAAGTATATATCTATTATATTGACCTTCCCTAGCCTGATACAAAGTATTAACAGACAATCCCAACCTGTTAATTAAACTCAGATGCAAAGCAGCATTAAACTTGTGCTTTAAGTAATCTTCTACATAATACGATTCGTAATTTTCAGGCATGGTCTTATCCTGATCGATGTGTGCATAACCGATTTCAATGCTCTTAAAGGGTGTTTGTCCTAATAATTCATCAAGATTCACTCGCCCTTGTAACTGAAAGCCCAGCGAGTTGACATCAGATAGGTTACGTGTCGAATATTCGTCAACGCCAGGCAAACGCCCCCAATCAATCAGATTCTCCCCTTCTCGGTAATACACACTTGCCCGCCCGTTAAACCAGTTGTTGACAGCCTTTAATCCAGCTTCATAAGTCACGGCCTCTTCCGGTTTCAAATTAGGATTTCCAATGTTAGTTGGTCCATCGTAAAATAAATCAGTAAAGGTTGGCATGCGTAGTGTTTTGTTCACACTTCCAAAAAGCTTCACATTATCAGTCATCCAGTAACTCACATCAGCACCCGGAAAGAAATCTACTCCCAATTCTAGTCCTGTATTGTAATTCATTAGCAAACCGGCAGAAATTGAGAATCGCTCATAAGTATACACATGCTCAAGAAAGGTTGACACATTGGTTCGCTGGTACGATTTGGTAAACTGTGCATCTTCACCAGGTACGTCAATTGGCTTATCCATAGCATATCCCAGTACATTACTCCACACATTCTCGCTACGCACTTCGCCACCAACTGATGTTTTACCAATCGATGAAGGGATAATAGCATTAAAACTACCACCATAAACATCGGTCAGGTGATAATTATGAGTGGTATACCACGATGCCGGGTTCTCTCTAAACAACTCAAATCTGTCCTGATGACGACGCCAATACAAGACAGGTGTAATTTTCACCTTATTACCGGCAGTAAGTTTGATAGATGCAAAAGTGGTTTTATTTTGCTCGAACTGATTCGGATATGCAGGCGTGTAGAACGCATTTGCACCAAACTCCTTATCATTATGTCCTAATTGGAAATCAAGCTTTTCTTGACCAAAATCCATCTGCCCCTGATAGAAAACACTGTGATTTTTGAAGTCGGTATTGTCGATATACCCATCACTTGAGGCAATATTGGCCGCTACGTAGTTTTTTAGTTTTCCTGTTTTAACAGTTGCATTGGCTGATGCATTATATAATCCATACTGTCCGCCAAGCACGTTAACCGTTAGGTTATCTTGATTTTTAGTGCCTGTAACAAAATTAATTGCTCCGCTAAATGCACCCGGACCATAGACGCGAGCTCCCGGCCCCTCTAAAATTTCAACACGTTCAATACTTTGAATATCAACCGGAAGGTTTAAACTCAAATGACCAGTTTGCGGATCGCTTACATTGACGCCATTAAATAAAATCATCACCTGATCAAATGAGCCGCCGCGTATGCTAACATCAGCCTGAATACCGAGAGGCCCACGCTGGCGCACATCAACATTCATGGCATACTTTAGCAGGTCCTGAACGCTATAAACCGGCAGTGCTTCTATCTCCTTTCGCGGAATAACATGCAGTACTCGCCCCACCTCAGAGTAAACCGAGCTTGTTCTTCGGGCAGATACCTCGACCTCTTCAAGATTTATTTTTTTACTTATCGAAGCAGTATCAGTTTGTGCCAAAGTTTGCTGATAACCAAAAACACTTAAATAAACGGCTGCCAACGCACCAATTTTCACTACTTTTTGAATGCTATTAAAAACAGCATAATTCTCTCCATTCCAATGCTTAAAGCACAAATTGTTTTTTTTAAATAAATTAATTGTCTTCATACTATAAATTAAAAATTTAAATGAGCCGCAAAGGTATAAGAATTAACAGTCGCTTAACGATTCAAAGCCCTTTTAGAACAAACTTTTTGAAGATTTTTAAAGCAGTGCTATTTTATGTAATTTAGCCACTATAATATTGTGAAAAATGAACATTATCGCTCGGCTATTTTTATACATAAAGTGCTTGAGCAATTAAATAATAGAACCTTAACATGATGCGTTTTCTACTTTTAGTTTTAATTGGACTGACTACTCATAGTATATGTAATGCACAATACTACAACAATAATGAAGAAACAATTGAACTCATCAATGGTGAACCATTTGTAAAAGAGTTTAATGCCGCCAACATTAACGAATTACATCTTACAAACAAGCACGGCTTTATCAACCTGACATCTTGGGATAAAGAAATAATTCAAATTGAAGTGATTGTAAATGTTGAAACCACGGTTAAATACGATGAAGAAGAATTCTTAAAGTTAGTTTCATTTGATCACCGAAGCTATTCGCACCAGCTGCATTACAAAACGGTTTTCTCTGATGATTTTTTCTCTAACAATCCGTTTACAATTAACTACACTGTTAAAGTTCCTGCACGCATAAGTTTGAATATCAAAAATTCAATTGGCGATGTTAAAGTTGAAAATATCGAAGGAACAGTTAAGCTAAATCACAGTTACGGCAACCTGGAACTAAGAAATTTGGCTAACGATAAAGAACACGTATTTGAACTATCTTTTATTGAAGGTTTAATTGACAATTTTGGTAAAGCCAAAGTCAATCTCGCCAATTCAACGCTAAACATGAATAAAGGCCTTAAGGTTGAAGGCAAAACAAACTATTGCATGGCGAGCTTTACTGATATAGCATCAACCAAGCTTCAATCATTCACCGATCGCTTAACTATTACCAATGCCGATAGCATTTCTTTAAAAGGAACACAGTTTATTGGTAAGTTAGATCAGGTACAAACATATCTCTTTTGCGAAATTGACAAAGGCCAGTTATTAGTCAATGCTTCTGAAAACATTAAGAACATTACCATTTCCAATAATCGAGTAAATACAACCCTCGTCATTCCACATACTGTTTCCTATTTAATTAACGGTGAAGTTTTCAAGGGTGAGTTCACGCACCCTTCGCCTCAAAATTTGCAACTTTTTAAAGAGGATGACAATGTAACTTTTTCTGGTTCCATAGGTAATGATAATGAACAATCAACAAACATCATCTTGTTTAATAAAGATGCATCAATAACGATAAAAAACTAACGAATATATGTCAACTCCCGATAGGTTATTTAAGATTCGAAGTCACATGGCAACCATTGGTGTGGATGCCTGCATTATTACAAGTGCTGACCCGCATTTAAGCGAGTATCCGGCATCGCACTGGAAGTTCAGACAATGGATATCAGGCTTTACCGGTTCGGCAGGAACGGTTGTAATTACTAATGAATTGGCTGGTTTATGGACTGACTCAAGGTACTTTTTGCAGGCTGAACAGCAATTGACAGATTCGGGCATTGACTTATTTAAAATGGGTGAACCTGGTGTTCCTGAATTCAAGGATTGGTTAACACAGGAACTTCATCAGGGTTCGGTAGTGGGTGTTAATGGCAAAACCATGACGGTTAATGACTTTAGGAACTTAGCTAAAACACTTAAAAAAGCTGACATCAGACTTGATGCCAAATTATTTATTGAAGATGACATTTGGGAAGGACGCCCTATCATACCCGAAGAGGGAGTTTTTGAGTTAGACATAAAACATACAGGATTATCGCGTCTGGAAAAGATTGAAGCGATACGTCAGGAAATGAAAACGCAAGGAGCAACACATTACATTGTCAATACGCTTGATGAAGTTGCCTGGCTACTAAATTTCAGGGGCAGTGATGTGAAATTTAATCCTGTTTTTCATGCCTATGTCATCATCTCCAATAACCAGGTTAGCCTATTTATCGATCCGCATAAACTAACATCAAGCATTGGCAAACAACTGGCACAAGAAGATGTCAAAATCTTTATCTACGACGAGTTTTACAATTTCATAAAAGACATGCCACCTTTATCAAAGGTGCTTGTTGACCCGGCCAGAACAAATAGTGCAGTATACAGTTTTTTACCGCAGCAATGCACACGCCTTGAAAACACCAGTATTATTACGAACCTGAAAGCTCAAAAAAATAAAGTTGAAGTTGAAAACTTTAGAAAAGCAATGGTTAAAGATGGTGTCGCCATGGCTAATTTTCTTTATTGGTTAGACAATACAATTGGCAAAGAAGATATTACTGAACATTCGGCTGCTGAAAAGCTTAGTACCTTTAGATCAGAACAAGAAAACTTTCACGGAGAATCGTTCAACACCATCAGTGGTTATGCCGGCAATGGAGCCATTGTACATTACGCTGTTAATAAAGAAACGGCAGCTCAGCTTCAGCCGCAAGGACTATACCTTATTGATTCAGGAGGACAATACTCTGAAGGTACCACTGACATTACAAGAACCATTGCGTTAGGTGAATTAAGCAAAGAAGAGAAAACTGATTTCACGCTCGTTCTTAAGGGACATATCGGATTGGACAAAGCAGTGTTTCCGACAGGTACCCGAGGCGTTCACCTGGACATCTTGGCACGTCAGGCTATGTGGCAACATGGCATCAACTACGGCCATGGAACCGGCCATGGTATTGGACACTTCCTATGCGTTCATGAAGGGCCACAAAGTATTCGCCCGCAAGATAATGGTGTTGAGATTAAAGAAGGTATGATATCATCTAACGAGCCTGGCATTTATAAATCGGGCAAACACGGTGTTCGCATCGAAAACCTTATTTTAACCGTTAATGATAAAACAACTGATTTTGGTTCATTCCTTAAGTTTGAAACACTAACACTTTGTCCTATTGATACACGAGCAATTGATATCAACCTTTTAAATGAAGATGAAACAGCATGGTTGAACAACTACCATCAAAAGGTATATGAATTAATAGCTCCACTGCTTGAAAAGGATGTTAAAGAGTGGTTAAAGAATAGTACAAAGGGCATTTAAGTTTTGTAATTCATGAAGATTCATATTGTTAGTTTGACAATCCCTTGGCCACCAAACTATGGAGGAGCCATTGACATCTTTTACAAATTAAAGTATCTAAACAAACTTGGATTAAAAATTCACCTTCATTGCTATCAATACGATAGAGAACAAGCAATTGAACTCGAAGAAATATGCACCAGGGTGAGTTATTATAAACGTGAATTAAAATTTGCTGATGCTTTATCTATAAAACCATTCATTGTAAAATCCAGAGAAAATAAACAATTAATAGAAGAACTGAATAAGGATACTAATTGTATTATTGTTGAAGGAATTCATGGTCTTTCGCTATTAGATAAAGTTGACAACAACCGCCTTTTTGTTCGCACTCATAACGTTGAGCAGGATTATTACAAAGCACTTGCAAAGGCAAGCAATTCAGCTTTTAAAAAGCTGTATTATTATCTGGAACACATAAAGCTCAAATCGTTTGAGTTGAATTTGAAATTTGCTAAGGGTCTGTTTTGCATCTCACCAAACGATTTAAATTTCTTTAGACGGATAAATAAAAATGCAGTGTTAATTCCTCCTTTTCATCAGAACTCTTCTGTCAATACTCTCGAAGGCAAGGGAGATTACATTCTGATACATGGTAATTTACAAGTTGAAGAAAACATTAAATCAGTAGAATACCTTTTAAATAACATTCTGAATAAAGTAAGACACCAGGTTATAATTGCAGGGCGGAAACCTTCAGAAGAACTCATTAATAAATGTAACACATATTCACACATTAAAATCATTGATAGCCCTGGCCATAACGAAATGGAGCAGCTGATTAAGAATGCACAGGTCATTCTTCTTCATACCTTTCAGAACACAGGCATCAAACTTAAACTTATAAATTCCTTATACAGCGGCAGACATGTTATTTGCAACAACTTAATGGCTGAAAATACGATGCTCGATAAGCTGGCAAACAGCGCTAATACAGATACGGAATGGATAAGTCAAATTGATTCTCTAATGCAAAAGGCGTTTATGCCAAATGAAATAACTTTACGACAAAGGGTTCTTGACAAATATTACAACAATACCGAAAGTGCTAAAAAGCTATATTCGATACTAGAATCAGGAACAGTTTAAATGCTAATTAAATATGAAGAAATACTGGTTAATAATATCATTCGCTCTATTGACAACAAGCCTTTTTAGTCAAGGCCATACCATCAACATCAACATTGACGGAGTTAAAGACTCGACACTCATCCTTGGCTATTATTTTAATAAAAAGATGCTGGTGCAAGACACTACATTCGTTAATACAGATGGTAGTTATACGTTTAAGGGTGATGACAAATTAAATGAAGGATTATACATCGTATACTTACAGAATCAAACGTACTTTGACCTGTTAGTTGGATCCGACCAGCAATTTAATGTTCGCACTTCCAATGCTAACCTTTTGGAAAATATGACCATACAAGGCTCTGAAGAAAGTAATGACTTCCTCAACTATCAAAAATATTTAGTAAGCAAACAAAAAGAGGCAGGTCCAATTCAAGAGCAAATACAAAAAGCCAGTGATGAGAACACTAAAAAACAATTGCAGAAAAAAATTCAAGGCTTATCAAGCGATGTAAAACTAAAATACGAGACTACTGTAAACAAACACCCAGGAAGTTTTCTTAGTTTGTTTTTAAAAGCTACACAAGAAGTTGAGGTACCTAAAATGAATCCTCCTTCAGGCAGTTCCAATCCTGACTCGGCATTGCAACGCATGCGCTACGACTATTACAAAGCTCATTACTTTGACAATTTTAAAATGGATGATCCGAGGTTGCTTCGCACACCTTTTTTCACCAATAAACTCGATACTTACTTCGATAATGTACTGTTACAAGTTCCAGATACGATTATAAAAGAATCGCACCGTGTAATTGCTATGGCTAATGCGAATTATGAAATGGAGAAATACCTCATTCAGCATTTGTTTAACAAGGCCAATGAGAGCAAAATAATGGGTATGGATGCCGTAATGGTCAGTTTGGGTGAAGTATATTACCTCAGCGGCAGGGCCGATTGGGTTGATGAAGAATTCATTAAAAACCTGCAGGAACGTGTTGAAAAAATAAGTCCGAACATACTCGGCAAAACAGCGCCGGACTTTAAGATGCAATCATACACCGATGAATTTTTTAAACTAAGTGAGATTAGAGCAGACATTACCATTCTTGTGTTCTGGGAGCCTGAGTGTGGTCATTGCGAAAAAGAAATTCCCAAACTCAATAACGAGGTTTGGAAGAAATATTCCGATCAAAGCATAAAAATGGTTGCTGTATATACACAATGGGAAAAAGATTCCTGGGTAGAATTTATTCACAATAATGAATTGCATGATTGGATTCATCTTTACGATCCATACAATAGGAGTAATTTCAGAAACAATTACGACATTTACAGTACTCCGGTTATCTATATTTTAGATAAGGATAAAAAAATATTGGCCAAACGCATTGGTGCAGATCAAATACCAGGTTTTCTCGACCATCACTTTAAATTGAAATAAAATGTTCAGATATACATTACTAGTTTTTACTGTCTGCCTAAGCTTATTTTCATGTAAAAATGAAGATAAGGTTATTCCGGCACCAGAAATATTTCTTCAAATACCTGATGGTGGATTTAATTTTGACACGGATAGCGTGCGAATTATTGAGCCCAAAATAACCTACGATATTAACTCTATTTATGCTTGGACTGAAAATGGGACACTGATATCGGATGATAAAGATTACACTTTTGAAAATAGAGAATTAGGCACATATGAGTTTCAATTCACGGTATTAACTGACAGTGGTGATGATACAATGGATATTACT
Source organism: Carboxylicivirga marina (assembly GCF_016612505.1). Classification (GTDB taxonomy): domain Bacteria; phylum Bacteroidota; class Bacteroidia; order Bacteroidales; family Marinilabiliaceae; genus Carboxylicivirga; species Carboxylicivirga marina. The sequence continues at coordinate 12,692 of NZ_JAENRR010000057.1, read as the reverse complement.
GTTCATTCGCTTGACATCAATAGCTTTGAAGAGTTTAAAGATTTTAACGACAACGGATATTACAACAATCCAACAGAAGGCTTTCACCAGTTTAAATACGCACAATATCCTTGCGAGTATACTGAAGCTACTCCCGATAATTGGAATGGCTTTGCTATAAGTGAGAATGCCAGTACAAGTGACTCAAGCACAAAAGGCGAATTTAGTGTTTATGGTTCAAGTGCCGATGATGAGTCGGACAACTTCACTGTTTTCAAACAAATGGAAGGTAAAGCAAACCATATCAGTTTTACTGACGGCCAATCGCATGTTATCAAAACCATCTCGGTAAATAATTGCACCCGAAGTTACATTTACATGCAAAATGGCTTCAATAAAAAAGAAGGAAAAGATTATTTCCTTTTAAGCATTCATGGTTTAGATGAAACAGGTACAATCATTTCGGGCCCTGTAGATGTGTTATTAGCTGACTACAGACCTGAAGCTACAGCTGACAAATACATTATTGAAGAATGGCAGAAAATAGACCTTCGTCAACTCGGTTCAATTCATCAATTGGCTTTTTCTTTAAGCTCCTCACGTGATGACGAGGAGAGCTTTGAACTACCAATGTATTTCTGCCTCGATAATCTTTATATTATCGAATAATTAATTGTTTATAATCACCCTTTTAACAACAGTCTTGTGCTTTCCTGAGAAACGTATCAGATATAAGCCTGATGGCAGATTACAGACAGAGAAAGTTCCTTGTGTTACAGCAGGCATACTTTCTTCTTGAAGTTTTGAGCCATTTATACTGAATACTTCCACATGTTCGAGAAAACCAATATTTGTTTCAAAGCGAATCTCACCTGACTTAATCGGGTTATTAATAATTTTAACGTAGGTATCGGGTATTGTTTTAGGAATATCGCCAATATTAACAAAAACAGCATCGGATGCTAAAACATCTACCCAATAGGTACTCTTTTGAATGGAAGAATGCAAATCATTAAACTTTGCCCACTCACCATTCGCTTGTTGAACAAATGCCCTATTTTCGCCATCTTCGGCAGAGATATCACTCATGTATACACTAAAAGTATCAATACTTGCCTCATAGGATATTTCAATACCAGCAAAAAAAGCATTCTTGACTTCTAATGGGGTTGATAGTTCCAGCAAGCTTTCACTATTGGCCGAAAAATCCCTTATAGGAATATTCTCTTCACTCCATAATACATCACCCGGAACACCATTGTTATTATCCCAGATTTTGACATTGACGGTTTGATTAGAATTAATCGCTTTACTTGGCACTACGTACACCCCCCCAATTTTAGCACTTTCGATATCGTAAAACGAACTTGCATAAGCAATATAGTTTCGATCGTTATGTCCCGACCAACTACCTTTAAAATCATTGTCGTACTGCACATGAGCTGTTTTCGGCTCATTTAGATGCGATATGCGCTTATAATCTGATAATTCACGACCATCCATCTCCGTAACAGAGATATCAGCAGGCGATAACCATTGAGACAAACTCTTGTCTTTCTCAGTGTTTTTATTCCAGGCTTGATTAAATCGTACGTAATAATCATTGACAAGATTGCCGCAATACGCTTCCCCACCCGACAGATTCCCAATTAACAATTGATCCTCTGTAAACAAACCTGAGCCAGATGAGCCACCTTCAGTTACTCCTCTGTCCCATTCGGCAATATGCCAATGCACATCCTCAAGAAACCGCACTCCTCCATAAGAACTTGCAGCATAAGTCGCATTGGCAGGTGCTCCTTTTGAGATAGCAATTTTCTTAACATCACCTTGTGGATGATGCACAGAAAAAACCGATTCAGAAATAGCTGCCTGAGTTGTCCAGCCGGCAAGGTATGGTCGATAGCTTTCTTGTGGCATTTCGGCCAATCTCAATAAGGCAAAATCCATATTTTCCACATAAGCTAATAACTCGGCTCCGGAGACTGTCTGAGCATCAGTTCCATTAATAATCGGATCACAACTTGGTGATTCGTAGTTAAAAAAGAAAATGATTGTCTGTGCAGTATAGTCGAACAAAGTACCACTACCATTTGTAGCACAATGACCGGCAGTTAAAAACATGGGCTTACTCTCTGTATCAGAACTATTAACCATGGTTCCGGAACAAAGGTAAACTCCATCAGTTATTATTTTACAAACAGCTCTCCTAACTTCCTCTGAACAAACATCTTCACAAGAAGCGTCAATATTACAGGAACCCGAATCGCCAAAATCGCTTTTTCTTTTCAGATAACCATGAACACCTAAGAAGTCATGATTAACAGCACTAAGTTGAATCTCATGATTAGAGTCTATCGGTCTTTTAGTTTGCAGTTCAATTATCAGTTCATCTCCCGCAACTGGTGCAACAGCAAATATTTTTGACGGCTTGTTATTTTGCTTGGTAAAAGCTCCTAAAACCTGTGTACGCTCAGGGTCATAAACAAATAATTTATCATTATCAGATAAATAGAACTTATCGAATATTAGATTTAAACTCAATGCTCCCTCTGACTTTATAGCCAATCGCCACACATTAAAACCATTAACATCTGATTCCCAAATACCACTATTTTGAGGTGTAAAATTTGTGTATATAGGCTCGGCAAAACGTAATGGCTGCTTAGGGTTCTTCCTGACAGATGGCATTGCCATTGCTCTGGCAGATCTCGATAAATAAAGCTCAACAGATTCTAAATATTCTGATTCAGGCAGTGGCTGGCCACCTTGCGAAACCTGACCATTAGCAGCTATGCCAATAGCAAATAAAAATAGTGCGACAATTTGTTTAACCATATCTCAAAATACTTAATCCAGTTAAAATTGTTTCATTTATTAACAGACGCTTTATTTTAAATTTCGTTTACGCCTATGCATTAAGCTTTTACCTCGATTAACAGCACGCATAAATGATATATATCGTTTCATACGTCCTACTTTTCCAAAGCTATCAAATACCAAAGCCCATGCCATAAAAATACTTGTTACCACAATGGACAATAAAAGTATACCTAATTCAAAATCATTTATACGAAACTCTTTAGGTATAGCAAAGAAAAGCAAAATTGAGATTAAGCCTCTGGGTGCAATAAAAAACTGAGGGAAATAGTTACGTTTAAATAGCAATTTGAATACGAAAAAGCGGAAAGTAAACAGACCTGTTATGAAATAAAGCGTCAATAATAATATATCAGGTACAAAAACGCCTGCCAACGTTATGGACATGCCCAATATAAAAAAGAAAAAGGTACGAACGACAAAAGAACTCTCACGAGTAATTAATTTAAAATCAACTAAAACACGCCTCACATTCTCTTCATGAAGATACTTTCGAAGAAAACCACTAAAAAATAGCAAGCGATTTTCGAGTACTAAGCCAAAGACTAAAATCATTAGGAGTGATGACAAATGAAAAAGCTTTCCGATAGCATAGAAGAGTACTAAAACCGCAAAAAACAAGAAGAGCTTTACATCTGATTTTATTCGTTGAAAGGCAATAATCATCGCATAGGATAATGTAATACTTAAAAGTAAAGTACCTGCAATATTAGAAAGTACATTTAAGCCTACTTTGGTTGCTCCGTTGGTATCAAGGTTTTCAACAAGCAAATAAAAGAACATGATTCCTAAAATGTCGGATATCGTGCTCTCATAAATCAGAAATTCCCGTTTTGACTTTTCCAAACCATTGACACTTGGTATAACAATGGCACTGCTGGTTATTGATAATGGAATAGCATAGATTACTGCCGTAAGCATATCAAGATTACCAATAAAATAACGAATACCAATTGCCAAAAAGAAAGTATTAAAGAACAATGACAGACCTGCAACCAAGCTTGATTGCCAGATTAAACGCAGTTTGCTTTTTTTAAGTTCAAGATCCAACGCTGCCTCCAACACTATAAGTATCAAACCAACAATCCCAAGAACCTCGAGCGGCAAAAACCATTCGTCTTCATTAAATTCAATGCCTAGTAATTCCTTAGCTGCATAACCCGATACGATTAATAATATAACACTGGGAATATTTGTTTTTTGTGCCAAAATATTAAACAGATAGGACACGATAATGATAACCGCTGCACCTATAACTAAAAAATATGCGTTTATTTCTCCCATTCAGATAAATTACTTGACAGTAATATAGAAAAAATCCCGCTCTAAGTGAACGGGATTAATATATTTAAACTATTTAGTAGCTTATTCGTAAGTCATGCACTCAACCTCGTTAGCCAATACAGCCAATCCATTCTCGGCCAATGCCCACATCTCATCCTCACCTGGGTAAACTTTAACTGGAGCAACCCAACCAACCATTTCTTTAAGATATTCAACAACGATTTTGTCGTAAGCAATACCTCCGGTAATGATGATACCATCTACTTTACCTTTCAGAACGCCAGCACAACCACCAATTGTTTTACCAATTTGGTAGGCCATCGCTGAGTGAATTAGCTTGTAATGCGGATCGCCTTCTGCAGCTTTCTTTTCAACTTCATGCGCCTGATTGGTACCTAAATGAGCTACCAAACCACCTTTTCCGTTAACGATTTTACGCATTTCTTCATAGGTGTATTTGCCACTGTAGCAAGCATCAATTAATGCACCTGTAGGTAATGTTCCAGCACGTTCAGGTGAAAAAGGACCATAACCGTCTAATGCGTTATTCACATCTACTACCTTACCATTAAGGTGAGCACCAACTGAAATACCACCTCCTAAGTGAGCTACAATAACGTTAATATCTTCGTATTTCTTTTCAATTTCTTTAGCATAGCGCTTGGCTACAGCTTTTTGATTTAGAGCATGAAAAATTGAACGACGTGGCATATCAGGATGACCAGTAACACGAGCCACATCTTGCAACTCATCTACGACTACCGGATCGGCAATAAAAGCACGGGCACCTTCAATATTTTTAGCCATATCGTCGGCGATTAAACCACCTAAATTACTGGCATGCTGGCCCAAAACGCCTTTTCTCAAATCAGCTTTCAAAGCTTCATTAACCTCATAAACACCTGAAGCAATAGGCTTAACCATTCCTCCACGTCCAACAATAGCATCAAAATCATCAATTTCAATATCGGCTTCCAGAAGCTCTTTTACTATTGTTTCTTTTCTAAATTCGAATTGAGAAGCAATATTCTCAAATTGTCCTATCTCTTCCGATGAATGTCTTAATGTTTTCAGAAAAACAGACTCTTCTCCACGATAAACCGCAATTTTTGTTGATGTTGATCCTGGATTAATAACAAGGATTTTCTTCTTGTCCATAGTTTGCTCTTAATTAATTGGGATTTTTCACAAATTATATTTTCGAATCAGCCTTCAGGCATCCTCTTATCAAAACAGTAAAACATCCGGTCTGGGGAGCAGACCGGATGAATATACAATTAACCCATAGCGGCTAATAAAATACTATTATATTTTGATTCTTCTGAATCGCTACGAGATGTTAAAACAATTGGTGCTGAAGCACCTAAAATAACCGAAGCCACTTTAGCCTTTGCAAAGAATACCAATGTTTTATACAACACATTACCCACTTCAATATCGGGCATTAACAGAATATCTGTATCACCTGCCACTTCACTTCTAATGCCTTTATGCTTGGCACTTTCAAAGCTAACGGCATTATCAAAGGCCAATGGACCATCGATGATACAATTTCTGATCTGATCGCGCTGATTCATTTTTGATAATAATGCAGCATCAAGGGTTGCTTCCATGCTCTCATTTACCATCTCAATAGCGCCAAGTACTGCAACTTTTGGTTTCGCAATACCCATTTTATTCATATAACCAACCGAATTATTAACGATGCCAATTTTGTCCTTTAAATTAGGTGCAATATTCATGGCAACATCCGTTACGCCAATTAGTTTATGATAAGTGTCTACCTCAAACAAAGCAAAGTGCGACAACAAACTCCCTGTTCGCAAGCCCCATTCTTTGTTTAAAACACCTTTTAATAAGGTAGGTGTAGCCACTTTACCTTTCATCAGTATATCTGCTTTATTGTCGTGTACTAAACGCACAGCCAATTCTACAGACTTTACATCATCCGGCTCATGAATAAATGTCGCTCCATTAAAATCAAAACCTTTCTCTTCGATGATACGCTCAGTATCAGGACGAGAACCGATTAAAATTGGATCGATAATACCTGCTTTAAAGGCAGTATAAACCGCCTCCAAAGAGTGTGAATCTTGCGATACCGCAAGTGCTAGCCTCTTCTTAACCTTATTTTTTTCAATAAGTTTCTGAAGATCAGATAAGGATTTAAACATTTTATATTGAATCTAAAGATTTAGTCAGCCTGTTAACGGTTTGCCAATTCTTCAACAATTTCTTTGGTGTCTTTTGCAATTACCAATTCTTCGTCTGTAGGAACTACCATCACTTTAACGTTATTGCCTTCAGGACTAATTACCTGCTCTTTACCGCGCAAACCTTTATTGATTTTAGGATCTACTTCAACACCAATAAACTCTAGTCCTTCACATACTCCTGCACGAGTTGAATCGCCATTTTCTCCGATTCCACCTGTAAAGATTAAAACATCAACACCACCCATTGCTGCCGCATACGAACCAATGTATTTTTTAATGCGATAATCATAAATTTGAAGTCCTAATTGAGCAGCTTCATGTCCTTCAGCTGCAGCACTTTCAATTTCGCGCATATCAGAAGAGATACCAGTTAAACCAAGCATACCACTGTGCTTGTTAAAAAGAACACTTGCCGAACGTGTACCAATTAGCTCTTTGTCCATAATGTAAGTAACCGCTCCCAGATCAAGATCTCCGGCACGTGTACCCATTACCAAGCCTTCAAGTGGAGTAAAGCCCATTGATGTATCAACCGACTCACCATTTTTAATGGCACAAATTGAAGCTCCGTTACCAAGGTGACAAGAGATGATCTTTTGAGTTTTATAATCCACTCCTAAAATTTCACATGCTCTTTGCGACACATAACGGTGACTTGTTCCGTGGAAACCGTAACGACGAATACCGTACTTCTTATATAATGACTGAGGAATAGCATACATATATGCTTCCTTTGGCATTGTTTGGTGAAATGCAGTATCAAATACACCACACTGAGGTACACTTGGCAATAATTGAGTAATTGCTTCAATACCTTTCAGGTTTGGAGGGTTGTGAAGTGGTGCCAGATCAATACACTCTTCCATCTTACGCACTACATCATTGGTAATGAATACGCTTGAATTAAACTCCTCACCACCATGTACCACACGGTGTCCAACTGCGTCAATCTCTTCTAAGGTCTTGATACAACCATGGCGCTCACTAACTAAAACTCCCAGGATATAATCAATACCTGTTTGGTGATCAAGAATCTCACCTTCCAATAATACTTTTTCGTTACCTTCTTTTTGGTGCTTCAAAAATGATCCTTTCAAACCAATTTTCTCAACAACACCGGCTGCTAACACGCCCCAGTCATTATCGACCATGTTAAACAGTTGATATTTTATTGATGAACTTCCACAGTTCAATACTAAAATTTTCATTTTAAAATCTTTTTGATGATAAAAACATCATCGGTTCGTTAATGCTACTAATTACTACTTAGGCTTTTTTGCCCAGAATTGTTTCATCTTCCAAGATATTACCTTCTTGATCGTAACGATAGAAACCAACACCTACATGACTACCTAAACGCTTGGCACGTACCAAACGACGAATTAACGGAGATGGAGCAAACTTCTGATTTCCGAATTCTTCATGAAGATTTTCCATCCAACGAACCACTTTATCTAATCCAATTACATCTGCTGCTTTAAAAGGCCCTAAGCGCATTCCCAACCCAATTTCCATTGTTTTGTCAATATTACGCATGGTTGCAACACCTTCCATTAACGTTGCACAAGCTTCATTTAACAGAGTAACATACAAACGCACACTAACAATACCTGCTGATTCTTCAACCGGAATAACATCACGATTGATTAGCTTCACGAAAGTACAAACGCGTTCATACACTTCATCAGACGTATACAATCCTTTAACGACCTCAATAATTCGTGCTTCTGGTGAAGTCACAAAGAAATGTAAGCTTGCACATCTTTCGCGGAATTGTAATTCAGAAGCTAATTCTGTTACAACAATTGTTGTGGCATTTGTGGCAATAATAGCATCACGGCTAATTACGGCTTCAACCTTTCTGAATACATCTTTACGGGCATCAATACTACGAATGCCTGTTTGATCATCAGCTCTGATTGCTTCAATCACAAAATCACAATCAGCCAAATCATTATAATCTGTTGAGCCTTTGATACGACTCATGATAGCACGTTTCTCGCTTCCTGTTAAGCCCCAGTTTTCGATTCTGCTATCTAGTTCTTTTCCGATGTTTTCAAGAGCTTGAGCTATTTTTTCTTCGTTTAGCTCAATGAAAACAACTTCCATTCCATGCCAGCTGGCGATGCGAGCAATATTTTGCCCTTCTTTTCCACATCCTACAACACCAACTTTTGAAAACAATGTTTTCCCTTTTTTCTTTTGACCCAGAGAGTATTGCTCAATAGGTTCTACAAGAATTTCAGCCATTTAATCGTTTTTTTTCCTAATGGTTTTTATACTTAAGTATTTGCACACAAAACAAAAAGCCGGCATTAACCGGCTTATCAATTACATATTTCCTGCAGCCTGATTAGCAGTGATTGCAACCAGGTTGACAATATCACTTACTGAACAGCCTCTAGATAAATCATTAATTGGAGCAGCCATCCCTTGTAAAACAGGGCCAATAGCTTCTGCTTGAGCCATTCGCTGTACTAACTTATAAGCAATATTTCCTGTTTCTAAAGTTGGGAAAACTAATACGTTAGCCTGACCTGCTATGTCTGATCCAGGTGCTTTTTTCTGGCCAATTTCTGGAATAATAGCCGCATCTGACTGAAGTTCACCATCAATTTTCATATCTGGTGCCATTTCCTGAGCTAGCTTTGTAGCATTAGCTACTTTATCAACCATCTCATGCTTAGCCGAACCTTTTGTTGAAAAGCTTAACATGGCAACTTTTGGTTCAAAACCAGCAATTGCTTTAGTTGTACGACCAGTTGCAACAGCAATTTCAGCAAGTTCTTCGGCAGTTGGATTTGGGTGAACGGCACAATCGGCAAATACCATCATACCATCTTCGCCAAACTGCTTATCTTTTAAAATCATAATGAAAGCACCAGAAACAACACTGATACCTGGAGCTGTTTTTACATATTGAAAAGCAGGACGTAACACATCACCTGTAGCATTGTCGGCTCCTGCAACTTCTCCATCAGCATCTCCAGCTTTAATCATCATAACAGCTAAAAACAATGGATTCTTAATTAACTTAAGCGCTTCTTCTTTTGTAAGCCCTTTCTTTTTTCTGATTTCAACCATCATGTCCGCATAAGCGTCCATTTTTTCATGGTTCTCGGGGTCAACAACTGTTGCTTGGCTAATACTTTCTAAACCAAAACCCGTTGCTGCTTCATTTACCTTATCCGGATTACCAATAAGAATAACTTCTGCAAATCCCTCAATTAGAATAGTGTTAGCTGCGCGAAGTGTACGTTCTTCTAAACCTTCAGGCAAAACGATTCTTTTTTTGTTTTCGCTAGCCCTCTGCTTAAGTTGTTTAATAAATTCCATTTCGTCTTTAAAAGTTATAATTAACAATTTGCTGCAAATCTACGATGATATTCGCATAATTTACATGTCTTTTATCATTTAATTAAGATGTTTAAAAACAGAAAAGAGCGTCCTTTATTGACCGCTTTTTTCATCCACTTTCAAATTGATATTTAACACTTTATTTAACATCTAAAACTCAAGCTTTAATAGCATAAGCTAACAGATAATTCAAATAACACTTATAATTTGAAAGCAATTGCACAATATCATATTCTTTCTTAACTTAATAAGAAAACTATCATGCTACATTATAAACATCTTTTCGACCAATTATATTCTGATTATTCACGGCTTAACCCATCAGTTAAAAAAATCAATGAACTATTCAAAGACAGTGGAGAGACAATTATCAACGATCATATTGCTCTACGGACTTTTAATATTCCAGAGATTAACTTGGATTCTATAGCTAAACCATTTCTTGAAGGAGGCTACAAAGAAAAGGGTTTTTATTGTTTTAACGAAAAAAAATTGACAGCAAAACACTTCGAACATGTTAAAGATCCTTTAGCGCCAAAAGTTTTCATCAGTCAATTGATCATTGAAGACCTACCCCAAGCATACCAAGACATTATCCAAAAGGAGATTATAGATAATATAAATCAGATTCCTACTTCACACAAACTTTTACTAGCAGGTCGATTATGGAACTTACCAAAGTATGAGATTTATAAAGAATTACTGAAAACATCAGAATATGCTGCATGGCTATATGTTTTTGGCATAAGAGCAAACCATTTCACAATTCTGATTAATCATTTAAGCCATTTTACAGGAATAAAAATGGTAAATGAATTTCTAAAAAACAAAGGCTTTACCCTTAATACGGCTGGTGGAGAAATAAAAGGTTCTCCGTCAGTTTATCTGGAACAATCGAGTACTTTAGCTGATATTGTAAAAATACAATTTGTAGAGGGAGACTTTATGATTCCTGCCTGCTATTACGAGTTTGCAATGCGTTATATTTTACCAAGCGGGGAATTATTTTCCGGATTCCAAACAACATCAGCCGATAAAATTTTTGAAAGCACCAATAATCAAATAAACAACTGAATATTTAATACAATGGAGGCGTTCCATTCTTAGATACAGTAAAAGTTACTACATTATTCGGAACAAGTAGTTGTTTATAGAATTGTTAGTGGTCGATTTAAATAGTAACTTGATGTATAACAACAAGTCAAATATATAAAGATGAAGAAAGGCAACCTTACAATTCTTATGCTTCTGACTTTTTCTGTATTTATTTATTCACAGACTGAAAGTGACACCTTAAAATTTGAAGAATGGAATACCGAAGGTGTAACCACCGACCAGTGGCATTATGAAGCGATGAACGCATATATTACAATTAACCTTATTAATGGTATGCCAATTGATAACTTTTCATCAAATTACTCAAGACATAACCTATGGGGTGTTAGTAGCGACCTAGTTCTCAGTCCAATTAGTAGTTTTATATCTTGGCAGCCCGGTGTTCTTTACGAATATTATCATGGGGGAACAGATAAAGCTGATTGGTATGGTTTTGAGTTAATCTCAAAATCTTCTTTTAATAAATTCAATTTCATAAATCGTTTTCGTTTCTTGGTCAGAAAAAGAACATCTCCGTATTTTGAGGTTGGGGTCGGTCGAATTTGGAGCAAAACAAAGTCTGAATATACAATTGTCGATGAAGCTACTTTTTGGGAGGAATTTCTCTTCAATGAAGAAGATGAATATGAAACGCATAAAGTAAAGAAGGTTAATGATTCTGCGGTAAATTTTTCAATTGGAGTTGGCTGCGTGTTTAATAACTGGATAAATTTTCAAGTTAAATATACTTCTAGTGAACCCGTTACTTATGTACAAAAGGATAACATTAGTGTAAGTGCACCTGCTATTTATTATAGAAGCACCTCCTCAAAAATAGAAATGATAGTGCTTAGCCTTGGTTTGAGTACTGAACTGATGTATCGCCATTGACTAATGAAAGGATTCATAAAAGCAACCCCTTCAATATTCCTACGTCTATACATCTATGAAAACAATACTCTCAATAATCCCCCTAATTATAGCTTTACTGGCTCTACCAGCATGCGACAAAGACAATGATGAAACTCCCCAAATTCAATGTGATGATACAGTCATCGCCAGTGCTAACAACTACCTTAACGCCCCTGATGATCACCTTAACATCATCAGCGTTGTAATAATAGGGGATTGTCTAGCTATTAATTTCGGTTCTAGTGGATGCGATGGTAGTACTTGGGATCTGAAATTAATTGATGCAGGTGTGATAAGTAAATCATTACCACCCCAAAGAAATTTGCGATTATCACTGCAAAATAACGAAGTATGCGATGCTTATTTCACAAAAGAAGTATCGTATAATATCAGTTCATTAAAAGTTAGTGGTACTAAAAGCGTTCGACTTACTATTAAGGGGTGGGATGAGCCTGTGCTGTATGAGTATTGAAATAAAGGAGTAAGGCAAAAGTCCTTTTATCGACCCAAAAATGACACCTACAAAAATGCACTTAAATACAGAAAAAAATTTCATTAACTACTTTGAGATATCGATAAATGCATTCAAAGCTCTAAGTTGGTAATACACTTAGTTCTATATTAAAAATTGTAATAGTAGATTACAACAATTCAAAAGAATACAAACGTTTCAACTACATTGAAGAAAACTTCTCACTGGATCAAAATTGAGATTGAAATTAGCTCAAGTTTGGTAAGCCTTGCCGTGTCTTCTTATGAGACTTTTAAAATTCCTTTATTTATTTAATGAGTTAGTTTGACATTCATTAACATTAGAGGTAATTTACTACTATTCAATCATATTACCCATAACAAAACTTGATATTTACCTACATATTGTATCCTTATTTATGGGTGCAGTTCTCATATTACGCAGCATTTTTAGTGTAGTATACGTCAGAAAAATGTTTCCAAAAACCATCCCATCTG
>NZ_JAENRR010000056.1 GCF_016612505.1 Carboxylicivirga marina | reverse complement strand
CACTTAGCATTCCCTGCAAACCCTTGTTAACTAAGAAATCCATGAGATAGGCATCTGTATTATGGGGTAACTCCAATCTTATATGGCGTTGCTTTAGTGTAGATATAATTCTAACTTTATCATATGAATGCTAAAGGTGCTATACAGGAAAAATTATTTAAACATATCAAAGAGAAACTGCCAACAAATCTGTCATTGGTGCATGAGGTGTCTGAAGTGCTCGGTATAAGTTATGATAGTGCTTATAGAAGGTTACGCAATGAAAAATCTCTAACCCTGGATGAAGCTCTTTTAATATGTAACAGGTTTAATTGTCCATTAACTTCCTTAATAGAAGAAAGTAGTCAGTTTCTTACTTTTCAGCATCTTCGTGTGGGGCCAGAAGCATTTGATAAAACACAGTGGTTGAGTTTTATTCATAACAGGCTCATAACTATTTGTCAGGCTAATGAAAAGCAAATTGTATATGCGGCCAAAGATCCTCCAATTTTTCAATATTTTCAGTTTCCTGAAATAGTAGCTTTTAAAATATTTTTCTGGGAAAAGACCCTCTTTCATTCTCAGAAGTTAGAAGGAAAGAAGCTCGCTCTGAATAGCATTACTCCTGATGTTGTTGATAAATGTCGTAAAATATCGGCATTGTCATTGCAGATACCAACCATTGAAATATGGAATGAAGATACATTCAGAATTCTTTTACGGCAGATTGAATATTATTGGGTATCAGATTATTTTGAGAGTGAACAGGTTTTAATTGAACTAATTAACAGTATAGAAACATGGCTGATTCATAATCAAAAACAGGCAGAGTTGGGGCTGAAGTTTTTATATGGTCATAAGCCACAGGGTATTGAAAATTCATATACACTTTATGAGAATGAGATTGTACTCAATGACAATACCATTTATATTACGGAAGACAATAAATGCAATGCATACATTACCTACAATGTACTTGGCCTTCTGGGAAGTTCAAACAGTGCCTTTTGTAGTAATGTTTCCAGTTTTCATAAGGTTTTGATTTCGAAGTCAAATGTGATAAGTCAGGTCGGAGAAAAAGCACGAAATCGTTTTTTTAATAAGTTACATCAACGAATTGAACAGTTTAGAAATGAACATGGTTTATCTGTGCCCAAATAATTAGAGCCTTATTGTTAGTCTCATAAGATGAGTTTATTAAGCATCATATTAATTCCATTGTTGACGGTGGTGTTGTACGTTGTTATTACTGCTTTTTTATTGAGAAATGCAGTTGATAGTCAGCACCTGAAGCTAAAACAATTTTTAATGCTTCGTTTTTTTGGAACAAGCCTATTTGCAATTTCAACATTTGTACTTGTGATGCTTTGTGATGATAAAGTGACGTTGATTAATGTGGGTGTGTTTAACAGTTGGTGGGCTGTTGTGTCTCTAATAGTTTTAGTGCCAGTAATTCTTATGATTAATTACAACCTGGCTAAAAACAAAAAGCATCACCAAATCTACCCGCAATTATCGGTAGGTGAATGGCGTTTTAGCTTATTGTTGCTTAATGCTTTGTTGTGGGGCGTGTATTTGTTTGCATATGAGCTTTTTTTTAGAGGAGTTGTGCTTTCTATCAGCATAAAATGGATGGGTATTGTGGTGGCAATAGCCTTCAATTCTATCATTTATGCAATAGCTCATCTGCCAAAAGGCAAGTTTGAAGTTGTAGGCTCAATGCCTTTAGGTGTTATTTTTTGTGTCATTGCCTATTTATCAGATTCTTTTTTGATTGTGTGGATATTACATTTTACAATGGCCGTATCCAATGATTTTTTCTGCATAAAAAACAAAGTAAATACAAATAGCAATGAAGTATAATTTTACGTGATGACGCATGTTTTTGTGAGTGGAGCGACCGGATATATCGGAACCCGTTTGGTCATTAAGTTAGCTGAAGAGGGCTATTGTGTTCATGCGCTTTATCGGGATGAAAATAAAACCAAAGGATTCAAGAGTGATAACATTAAGCTGTATAAAGGTGATTTGAATAATCCGGATTCATTAGTAAATGCAATGATAGATTGCGATTGTGTGTTTCATATTGCCGCATTGGCGAAATTATGGTCGAGAGATAAAAGTGATTTTTATAATACAAATGTAGTTGGGACACAAAACATAATTGCTGCTGCCATAGCAACCAAGGTTAGGCGTTGTATTTTTACTTCAACAGCTGGAGTGTATGATGCTTCAATCGCTGGCCCTATTACAGAAGAAAGTGCTGTTTCATCATCTTTGTTTAGTGATTATGAAGAGACTAAGTATGAAGCGGATAAAATAATTATGAATGAACCATCGCGAATGGAGATGATCATTGTACGGCCTACGCGTGTGTTTGGACCAGGAAATATGAGTGAAAGCAATGGTGTGACGCGTTTAATCCAGATGTATGCCAGAGGAAAATGGCATATTATTCCGGGTAATGGTACAGCCATGGCAAACTATGTTTTTATCGATGATGTTGTCATGGGGCATATTCAGGCTTATAAATATGGTTGCGACAAAGAATGTTATATTTTGGGAGGAGAAAATGTTTCCTATAACCAATTTTTCACTGCACTACAGCACTCAACAGGACGTTATTACTATTTGTTTAAACTGCCTAAGTGTGCAATGCTTTTTATAGCATACATAATGCAAGGTTATACAAAGGTATGCTCATCTTCACCGTTGATAACGACTAAAATGGTAAGAAAATTTCTTGCGAATTGGAATGTTTCAAGCAACAAAGCTATGAATGAAATTAACTATCAACCAACTATGTTTACCGAGGGATTGGAACAAACAGTCGCCTGGCTTAAAAGAAGCCAAATGCTCTAATGGTTATTGAGCTTGATTAACTCTGTAAATCAAGCTTGTTACTTGTGACTAAACGACAGCCAATTGAATTTCATTTTTGACGGCATTAGAAACCAATGGAATACTAATGCCTTTGGGCAATAATTTTAATAAGAGCCAATTAATTTTGTTAATGCGACCAGGAATAATGACGCAATTTTGATTTAGCATCTTTCGCACGGCTATTTCAGCAATGTTTTTAGGGTTTTGTAAGCCGGCTTTTACCCACCAGCCCTGCTTGTTGATGCGAGAGGTTATTTCGTGGTTGGTTTTTATTGGCCCGGGTAAAAGAACACTAACACTAATGCTTAACGGTTTTAGTTCTTCGTTTAAACTTCTTGAGAATGAATAAACAAATGATTTTGAGGCAGGATAAATTGTTTTGAATGCTATGGGGCAACACGAGGCCATGCTGGCAACATTTAGAATATATGCTGGTGCATTTTTCGACATGTTTTCCATCAGCATATGTGTAAGTAATACCATTGCTCTAATATTGACTTTTAACATTGCATCCATGTTGTCTATGTTTTCGTGTTGAAAGTAGTTAGAGCCACCAATGCCAGCATTATTCACCAAAATATTGACTGTATATCCTTTGAGCCACTGTTGGACACTCGGCATAGCATCTGATTCTGTAAAATCAACCTCTTTACATTGCGTATTGATCTTGTATTGAACCGAAAGATATTGGCTCAGTTCCACCAAGCTTTCATCAGGCCGTGCTAAAAGTAAAAGATTATGGCCTTTTTTTGCCAGTTCGGTTGCGATGGCTTTTCCTAAGCCAATTCCGGCACCGGTTACCAGTGCATATGTTATAGCTCGTTTCATAGTGGCAGTGTTCTTAGGCGATGAGATGACTGGTTTTTAATTTATTAGATTGAATAGCTGATATTTTATAATATAAGCATTTCGGAAGGAATAGTACAGAGTGATATATAAATTTGTTGATAAAGCCGGGTATGCAAATGACCTTGTTGCTCGATAAATGGCGAAGACTAATTGATACAACATCATTTTCTTTCATCCATAATAATTTCTGCTCAAGCCAAGAACGAGCTGTTATTAATCCCATGCGACTATGAAATTCTGTTTCAATAAAGCCAGGGCAAAGGGCTTGCACTGAAATGTTATGTTTTTGTAAATCAATATGCATGCATTCCGAAAGGCTGACCAGGAAGGCTTTGCTTGAGCAATAAAAGTAGCTTAATGGGGCTGGCATGTAGGCACATAGAGATGAAACATTGATAATGGCACCCTTCTTTCTATGTTTCATTTTTGGTACTACTTCATGAATAATTCTAGCTGCAGCTGTTATATGTACTTGCAGCATCTGATTCTGCTCATTATACGACGCTTTATAAAAGTCATTTCGATTACCAAAACCAGCATTGTTTATTAGCATATCAATACGTTGTAGTTGTGAGATTTTATCAATTAAATCTTGAAGCTCCTTTGCCTTGAGTAAATTAGCACATTGGATATGGACTTGGATGCCATGTTTTTGTTTTAATTGTGTTTGGATGGACTGTAGGCGCTTAGTACGTCGTCCGGTCAGGAATAAATCCCAGCCTTGTTGAGCCAGGTGTTGGGCAAAAGTTTGACCCAAACCACTAGAGGCTCCTGTTATTATGGCTAGTTGGGCTGACATGATGTATGTTTTATTGAGTTTGAGAATCAGATAATCTGCTTTTTAATCGTTTGAGATTGCTCATGAAAATCTTTTTTAATACGGGTTCTTGTATCCATTGTGGAAAAATAGGTGCTTCGTTTGAGAAAGTTTCGAACACAATTTTTGTTTGCTGTTCATTTATCTGTTCTAATCGCCAGGTTGCAACATAATGTTTTATGCGAATAAATCTATTGTCTGGCATAGTAACAGTCTTATCGCTTTTTACCTGCACAACACTGGTTTTTCCATCGATTTTGTAAAAATGGTAGCGAGCCAATAAGTCACGGTTTGAAAATGGCCAGGGTAGTTGAATAACCATATGTACCAGCTGGCCTGAATCTGTTGAAATGCTTTGAGCAGATTTGATGCCTTTCATCCAGTCGCATACAGTTGAATGGTCTCTTAAGTAATCTTCTGTTTTTTTTAAGGAGCAATTGGTTATTAGTTCCCCTTTGCGTTCACGTACAAATAAGGTGTCGTTTATTTGTACCCATCTTTCATAAAGCTGTATCCCCTTATTGCTTTTAACACAAGTCCACTCGTTCTCTTTAGTGGGATGAAGCAATAGGTCTGTTAATTTTACTGTTGTAAAATCAGGAAAAAGAAATTTAACTAAAAGAATGGCAAGAAAAATCATGGCTGTCGTATTGTTGTTACTTCGTGAATTTAGGTGGCCTTTGCCGGTGTATCAGAATGCAGTTTTTAACTGTAGGACGGTACGAATAGTACTGTAAATGTAGAGCAGTAAACCAATGTTCACGAATGGATAAGTGCAAGCCGAATAGGTGAAATTTGCAGAAAATGAAATTGCTATTTAAAAACCTGATTGATTGGGATTATTTACTGATTTTAGAAAAGTAAGCTTGTGTGATTTGTGTTTTCTTCAAAAGATAGTCTCTGAAAATAGGGTAATTGGGATTTTTAGCAAAAAATGCACTGATGATTTTTTCCATTATTTGAAACCAGCTGAGCTAATAGCACAATCACTTTTACAAAATGCTGTAGAATTCCATATGGCGTTGATATTAGGAAAAAAACTGTATAATGCGCTAATGTGAAGTAGATATCGTGGTGAATTCTAACGAATGAGAAAATTTGAGCAGCCTTATTAATATGGTTAAAAGCTTTATGATGGCCTTAAGGTTATAGGCTAAAACGCAGTCTTGACTTTCTTTCGTTTCTTGTATAATTAAAAATCAAAAAATGGTACAAGTCATTTATGAACACCTGATTTTTGCCACATTAGTGTTGTTAGGAGTGCAAAAGGTGTTTGAATGTATTGTATTCGTACTCAAAGTTTGGCGTAAATATCCCTTTGCCAATATTGTCGTTAATTTCTTCTGGTGTCCAAAAGCGAACCTCGTCAACCTCATTTTTAGCAAAATTAAACGGACCTTTATGGTTCGTCATGAAACAAAAGACTAATTCAGTTTCAACCTCGCTTTTCCAAGAGTATTGACCAATGGATTTGGCTTTGAATTGTGTTAGTCCTATTTCTTCCTGTGTTTCTCTTTGAAGCGATGTCTCAATGCTTTCCCCGGCAGCAACATGTCCACCTACTGCAGTATCCCACTTATTGGGTTGAATAAGCTTATGTGAAGGTCGTTTTTGCAATAAAAGCTTTCCTTTGTCAATCACATGCAAATGAACCACAGGGTGTAATAGGAATGACTTGGAATGAACAACTGAACGAGGCGCTGAGCCTAAGACTTTGCCTTTGTCGTTTACCAAAGGCAGCCATTCTTCATGGCTATATTGCTTGTTAAGCCTTTTTTTACTGAGCCATTCATATACAAAAAAGACAGCCATCACAACAACTAATCCGCCAGTACCCATAAAACTCCAAATAGCTTTATTGTCTATAAAGGAAGAGGCAAGGGTTGCTATCGAATAAATGAGAAGCAACCAAAATATTCGTTTCATGCTTTGTTGCATCATCCATAAATGATAGGGATTCATGCTTAGGTTTTTCATATAGCGTTGCGTCATTTGCAACATCAGGTTATGCTTCGAAAATGCTGAGTAACCAATTAATCCCGTCATTAATAGACTGACAATGCCGGGTTTTAGTTTAAAGAATAAATCGTTGTCGAGTAAAATGGATACGGCTCCAAGGGCAATGATTAAACCCACATCAAACAAAACAAAACGTTCTAATTTCCTTATCTTAATATAACCAATGACTAATTCAATAATACCGATGGTAATGGCGACAATTAAGCCGTAAATTGTTCCCCAAATTTCATCTACTACAATAAAAACAATTATTGGAAGAAAGCCTGGTATGAGGCGTTTTAATAGTTGTAGTTTATCCATGTTTGTGTGTTTTCACTGCGAATATAATAAATGAGAAAGCAATTTATAAGTTCGGGGTGTTGAAACGATAATCGATGTTAAGTACTTTTCCTCTCAACCTTTTTGTTATTTTTGTGAACCATTATCGCTGAAATAATTAATATGAACGGTTATACAATTCAATTATTAGTTCCATTCGCCTCGTTTTTATCTTTTATGATGGTGTTCTTATCGATACCTACAATTTTAAGAGTGGCGCATTCAAAGAACTTATTTGATGAACCAAACAAACGAAGCGTACACCGTATGCGGATTCCAACCCTTGGTGGACTTGCTATTTTTATTGGTTTTTTGTTTACCTATTCTCTTTTTGTTGATTGGTTTAAATTTATAGAAATACCATTTTTAATTCCGGCCTTACTCATCATTTTTGGCATTGGTATTAAGGATGATATTTTAGTTACAGCACCAATGGTTAAGCTTGGTGGTCAGTTAATTGCAGTTATTATTGTCGTTGGGCTTGGTGGCCTGCAGATAACTGATTTTCATGGCTTTTTCGGTTTACAGCCCGATCTTTTTTGGGGGACAATATTGACCATTGTGGGTATGGTGTTTATTATTAATGGTTTTAATCTGATTGATGGTATTGATGGTCTGGCAGCCATAACAGGCATTATTAGTATGCTATCATTTTCTGTTTGGTATTTTATAAATGAAGATTATCATATACCAACATTAGCTGCTGCATTAGTAGGTGGTTTATTAGCGTTTGCGTATTATAATATCTTTTCAAAGCGTCAAAAAATCTTTATGGGCGATACGGGTTCATTGGTTTTAGGGTTTTTAGTTGCTGTAGTAGCGGTAGAATTTAGTGAGTTTAACAGGCCTGATGAGCAGTATAAGTTAATTCATACAATGAATAGCGCTCCAGCGGTTGCAATGGCGATTTTAATTGTACCTATCATTGACACTTTACGTGTATTTATGTTGCGTGTTTCGCAAGGTAATTCACCATTTATGGCCGATAAGAACCATATTCATCACCGCATGCTGGCGCTTGGTTTCTCGCATTTGCAAATTAGTCTTATTATTGGGGCAATCAACATTGCCTTTGTTATTCTGGGCTTTTCCTTAAGAAACTGGGGAATGCTTCGACTAAGCATATTAATTCTCTCTCTTGGTTTTGCCGTCGCATATATTCCTTCTATAGCATTGTATTATAAACGCCGCCATTTTATAAGGCGTTTACGCAATATGAAAAAGAAAAAGTAGAGCGTTGTCATTTATCGACAATGAAATTTTCTTTTGATTAAGATTAAAAGGATAAAATTGTCTGGTTTTATTCTTTGGCTCATTCTGATGTGTATAAACTAAACAACTCTAGAATTTAGGTGTTATATATGCTAATGATTCTGGAAAAATTTTAAAAACATGAATAAATTATCTGATATAGGCTTGATAGGTTTAGCAGTTATGGGCGAAAACCTTGTTCTCAATATGGAAAGTAAGGGTTACAGCGTTTCCGTTTATAATCGTTCAACTGAGAAGGTTGATAATTTTGTAAATGCAAGAGGTAAGGGGAAAAATATTCAAGGAACCTATTCATTGGAAGAGCTTGTGAATTCACTTGAACGCCCGCGTAAGGTAATGATGATGATAAAGGCAGGAGGTGCTGTTGATGCAACAATTGAAGCTTTATTGCCTTTGTTAGACGCCGGTGATATTATTATTGATGGCGGAAATACGCATTACCCTGACACTGATCGAAGGGTTAAAGTTGTTGAAAGTAAGGGTGTTCATTATATAGGTGCAGGCGTATCCGGAGGTGAAGAGGGAGCCTTGCTTGGGCCTTCGATAATGCCAGGTGGATCAAAGGCGGCTTGGCCTGCTGTTAAACCTATTTTTCAATCAATAGCAGCCAAAGTTGAAGATGGTTCGCCTTGTTGTGATTGGGTTGGGGAAGATGGAGCCGGTCACTTTGTGAAAATGGTGCACAATGGTATTGAATATGGTGACATGCAGCTTATTACTGAAGCCTATCATATTATGAAAGATTTACTGGAGCTTTCGGCAGATGAAATGCACGAGGTGTTTAAAGAATGGAACGAGCAGGAGCTTGATTCCTATCTTATTGAGATTACTCGTGATATTATGGCATTTAAGGATGAGGATGGTGAGCCATTGGTTGAGATTATACTTGATAAGGCCGGGCAAAAAGGGACTGGCAAATGGACTGGAATCACAGCTCTTGATTTAGGAGTTCCGTTAACCCTAATTGGCGAGGCGGTTTTTTCGCGTTGCTTATCGTCTATAAAAGATGAGCGGGTTGAAGCATCTAAAATATTAAGTGGGCCCAAGCCACAATTTGAAGGTGATAAAAAGGAATTTGTTAAAGCAATAAAAGACGCATTATTTGCTTCTAAAATCGTTTCATATGCACAGGGTTATGCTTTGATGCAAGCAGCGGCTAAAGAAAATGGCTGGAACCTTAATTATGGTGGTATCGCATTAATGTGGCGCGGTGGTTGTATCATTCGTTCAGTATTTTTAAGTAAAATTAAGGAAGCATTTGATAATCAGTCATCACTAAGTAATTTGCTGCTGGATCCTTATTTTAAGGCAGCCATTGATAAAGCTCAAAATGGCTGGCGTAAAGTGGTAGCTACAGCAGTTATGAATGGCATTCCAACTCCGGCATTTGCCACGGCATTATGCTATTTTGATGGTTATCGTTCAGAGCGTTTACCGGCCAACTTATTACAGGCTCAGCGCGATTATTTTGGTGCGCATACCTATGAGCGTACAGACAAGCCGAGAGGTGAGTTTTTTCACACTAACTGGACAGGGCGAGGTGGTGATACAGCCAGTACAACTTATAATGTTTAAGAAAAGCGACTTATAAAAAAAATAGCTCTTCATTTTTTTTGAGGAGCTATTTTTTTATCGTTTTACTGTTATTAGTTTTCAGGCCAGATAGGCATTTCTGATTCATCATCCCAAAATGGACCCCACTGAATTTCAGTTAAAATGTCGTGGTCGAAAAATAAGTTGAGACTAAAATCAGGGTTAGCAGCTAATGACTGATTTGGAATAACATCGGTTGATAGATCTTCTAATTCGAATTCCCCCAAATTAAAAACCTCCATTTGTTCCATTACTTCACCTTGGCTAAGTCCAATTAAATCAATTCCTTCAAATAGAATTTCAGGTGACGCAGTGGTAATCGAAGTGAGTTTCCAATTACAATCTTCTTCAAAGGACAATGAAAGGTGTAGTTCATCAAAGTGCCACGCTTCCATCGCTCCCGAGTCTTTATCTCCATCCATCGCCTCAACCTCACTAGGCTCGCCAATTAATTTAATAATTTCTTGTCTGGTTAATCCGAATTTTACTTTGTCAAGACCTTGTCCTAAAGTGATGTCTTTCATGTTGTTGTATTAGAGTTGATAATGAGTTTGCAAAAATAGTGAAAGTTAAAAATCTTTACTACGCCTGTTCGCTTTTTTTATCGAATGAAGTTTTTTACTGCTCAAGCGTTTTTCGATAGAAGCACGCGTTCGCTTCGTTTTGACTCTTTTTTTTATTGGGGTTAATGCTTTTGAGATTATCTGATCAAAAAGGTTGATAACTATGTTTTTGTTTTGTAATTGAGAACGACTTTCCTGGCAGCTTAAAATAAGCTCATTGTCTATTGTTAGGCGGTGCTTAAGTCGATTGATTAGTAACTGTTTTTCGTGTACCGATAAAATCGAAGAATCACTGATATTGAATCTTAAGATAACTTTAGAGTTAACTTTGTTGACATTCTGACCACCGGGACCACTGCTTCTGGCGGTGATGAATTTTAGTTCTGAACGTAAGTCCCTGTTATATGTCATGGATGTTTTTTGAGCCGTAATAATTAAAAGCCTAAAGTTAAGTAAATAAGGGTTTCAAATATCCTAATTTCATTTACTTTTGTGTATAGATCTAATAAAGAATGAGAAGAGTATTATTTTTTATACTTATTATATATACTTGCCTTTGTAAATTAGAGAGTCAGGAGTTTATAGGTGTTCATACGAGTCAGTATCTGCCATTTGTAAATTTAATATACCAACCTGCAAATTTAACTCGTGATACAGCGAAATGGAATTTTAATTTTCTTTCAACAAATGTTGCGCTATTAAATAGTCAGGTGTTTGCCACTGGAGATATCTGGGATGGCCTTGCTAAGGTAGGTTTTGGAGATTTAAAGTATTTTTTAGCTTCAGAGGAGTCGTTGCTCTATGTGAAAGGACGTTTAATTGCGCCATCATTAACTTTTAAACTGAATGACCGGCATTCATTTGCCTTGTCAACCAGTGTTAGGGCTGATGGGGTTTACAGTTCATCAAATGATGACTTCTTGAAAATTTTTAGTGGTATTTCGCAACCAGATGCATTGAAGGATATTAATGATGAATATTTTAAATCGCTAGTTAATAGTTGGGTTGAATATAGTTTAAGCTGGTCTACAACCATTTTAAGGGATGAAAATAACTGGCTGACAGGTGGTGCGAACCTAAAAATATTAAATGGTGCTGGTTCTGGTTACCTTGAAATGGATGGTGTAGATGTCATGTTTGACGATGAATCAATATCGCATTTCGATATGCAATTTTCGTATGGATTTAATGAGAGCTTAAGCAAGACCATTGATGGTGGTGATATCATTGAGCAATCAGGCAATATGGGTATCGGTCTCGATTTAGGACTCGAATACGCTTATTTACCCGATTACTTAATAGGAGTTGATGGTGCTCCGTATAAATACAAAATTGGTTTTGTTATTTCAGATATTGGACACATTAATCATCCTGACACAAAAAACCAGGCATCCTACAATGTTAGTATGGAGAATGTACCTTATAGTCGGTTTAAAGGGATTCAAACCATTGAAGCATTAAAGGATTCTATTGAAAAATCGATTGATTTTGAGGAGAATAAAGGTGGAAGTTTTAGAACTAAACTGCCTCTGTCTATGGTTTTTAATTTTGATTACTGCATCACACCAGGGTGGTTTGTGAATGGCTCAGTGATGCATAGGCCAAATTACTATACCGCAACCGTTAATATTCTAAATAAAGGTATTTGGCGATATACGATAACACCTCGATATGAAAAACAGAAATGGGGAGCATATCTGCCATTTGATCATAATTCTGTATTAGGTTGGAATATTGGTATCGCAGGTCGTTATCGGCAATTCTTTTTGGGCTCTTCAACCTTTGTAGGGAATTTGTTTGGTATCGGTCGTGGACAAATGCTTGTTTACTTTGGTGTGTCGGTGCCTATTGGTAGTTTATAATAGGTGTTTAAACTTATTAATTAGTGCGGCATCAGATGCATAAAAAATGCCTTTGTGATTCATAAATGTCGAGTCTTTTCTGTTTAAATCAAGAGCCTCGCCGTTAAAGCTTTGAGCATAAGCGCCTAGTTCATTATAAATACAAGCGGATGCTGCAAAATCCCACACACTACCACCTCCATTTTCTTTTTTCGGGTATTTGAAATAAATAGCGGGATGATTTTCTAATACCCAAACGGCATTCATTGCTGCACCTCCGTGGCTGATGATTGCTGGTTTAATGCCATTTTTAATTTCGAGTTTATTTGAGATGTTTTCTAATGCTTCCTGTTTTAAAAAGCTGCGATCACACACGAGTGTTAGTTCATTTGTCGGCTCATTCAGAATCCATTTATAGCCATTTTTATAGGCGCCTATTCTGTCAATTGCATGATAAACTGTTGAGTCAATAGGGTTATAAATGACGCCAATTAGTGGATGCCCGGTTCTGTCAACCAAGGCGATAGATACTGAATAGCCGGTTGTTTGTTCAATAAATGGCAATGTGCCATCTAAAGGATCGATACACCAGAAGTAGTCTTTCTCAAAGCGGCTTTTGTCATCAGTTGTTTCTTCACTTAATAGTGCCAGATTATACTTGTCAATTGTCGGTTGTAGGGTTTCAATAATTAGCCTTTCACTTGCAATATCCACTTCAGTAAAAACTTGTGAGGCGAAGCTGCTGCCTCCCGTTTTTTTATTGACAACAAAATGCTCCTTGCTTCTGTGTGCGATTAGCCGACCCGCTTTGGTGGCAGCATTAATTGCACATTGGCATAGATCTTTAAGTTCTGAAGGACTTAGCGTCATTATTGTGATGAATTAGTTATGTGGGCTACTACTTCTCGTGCAAGTCTTTCGCTATAGCTGTTTATTTTCCAATGGTCAGGACTCCAGCCTTTCAAGAAACGGTGAAAGTCAGTCCATGCAACAGGGTATAAAGTCCGCCATTCTTTTTCTATTTCCTCGAATATGATTTCAGGATGATGTTTCCGTGTGGCCTTTTTGAGTTCGGAAAAGTAAAAATCCAGTATTTGAGCTTCCATAGCTTCGCAATCTTCTTCATATAAGCAACTGCCCGTAAAGTATGCGACATCCTTCATGCCACAACCTCCACCAACATACTGAAAGTCGACCGCTGCCACTTTTTGTCCATCATTTGAAAAGCAAAAGTTGGCAAGTTTAGCATCGCCATGTACCAAGGTTTGAAATTTACTATTTCGGAGTGTTTGGTCAATTGTAGTAGCTGCTTGTTGCAACTGTTTATCATCCATTACTTTTAATTCATCGGGGCGCGTATCAAGATGCCAGTAGGTGCCAACCTCCCAAAGATTTTCGGGTTTTTGTTGTAGAAAAGTAGCGTGGAAATTGGCTAACCATCGCAGGCATGTTTTAATTTCTTGCCAACTCACAGAAGATAAGCGTGCTGAAAATCCGGATGCGTCCAAGTCTTCCATAACCATCAAAACTTCTTCGTCAAAATGTTCCAAAGCAAGCGTGTGTGGTGTCCGACAATCATCATCACATTGTTGGTTCCAGAATTCATACCAGGCAGTTTCAACCTGATAAGATTTCACTTTTCTTTGATGCGAAAAGTCGGTATTCCAGCCTCTTGGGTGGTTCGTATCATCGGGAAGTTTAACGTGCTTAATAACTACACTTTGGTATGAGCTGCCTTCTAGTCCAACCCTGATTATTCGACCGTATCCACTCCATAGGCTTTGAATGGTTTCAATTTCAAACAAATCTGAAGCTCCCGTGGCTTTTAATATGATGTCTTTAAAATGTTGATTCATGCTCATTATTATCAATGGGGCGCAAAGATAGTTTTTACTCTGTTTATTTCTCCAGCATTGTTTTGAGGACCTTATAATCCGTTTTGCCTGTTCCTAGTACCGGAATCTCATCTACATGAATAACTTCTTTTAGTTTAGCAATAGGAGCTACTCCATTACTTATGAGGTACTCATTCGCTTCATTAAGGTCAATGCCATTTTTTGTAAATAAAGCAATGCGAGGCGGTGTTGTTTTATCACTTCCTTCAATAGCTAATACCTGCTCCTCAGGACTTCCATATTTCTCCAGTAATACTTTCTCAATAAAAGGAAGGCTTATCATTTCACCAGCAATCTTTATAAAACGTTTTAAGCGGCCGGTTATGAATAAATAGCCATCATCGTCAATGTAACCCAAATCACCTGTTTTGTAATATTCTTCGCCATTGATTGTTTCAAAAGGCTTCAGCTCTGGTTGATTAAGGTAACCACTAAAGATATTTGATCCCTGTACGTAAATCATCCCTGCTTTACCATTTTTGCATGGTTTCTGAGTTTCTAAATCAATAATTTGAGCCTTAATACCCGGTAGAAACTGACCAACACTGTTTAGCTTTTGCTTCTTTTGTGGATTCAAGGTGAGAACTGGTGCGCACTCGGTAATACCATATCCTTCCAGAATGAGGCCGCCCGTTGTTACCTTTTCAAATTGCTGTTTTAAGGCTTCAGGCATGGCTTCGGCTCCTGATATGGCGAATTTAACCGATTTAAAAGTATAAGAAGCTGTTGAACCTTCGGCCAGTAATAATTTTAAGAAGCCTGGTGTGCCAAGTAATACATTCGCTTTAATGTGTTTAAGGATGCGAAGTACTTCACGCGAATCTGTCGGGTTAGGCGTATAGCCTACTTTAACGGCAGTAAGTAATGGCATAATATTTAACACTGAAAAACCAAAGCTATGGAAAGGTGGCAAAAATGATAGAAAGGTTTGATTGTTATCAATATTAACCAACTGAAAAGCTGCAGCCAGATTGCTCACAATGTTTTGATGCGTTAATGGCACCGCCTTGGGCAGTGCTTCACTTCCCGAAGTGAAGAGTATAACCGCCGTTTCTGGTTTGTTTTTGGTGGAAATAAGAAGCCCAGGCAATTTTGATTTTATTGCACCTTTAAGCTTGGTGGTCAGTGAGAGTGTCGGAATCTTCTTTTCTAACAAAATCAGGTTACCCTTAATCTCATGTGGCAACTGCTCATCAATTTTCTCAATAAACGCACCTGCTGACAGGATGGTATTTACTTCGGCTGTTTTGATACAATGTAGCAAAACCTTTTTGCCAACTGTCCAATTAAGCATCACCGGAACTTTTCCGGCCAGATAACAGGCTGCAATTAAAAGTGTGGTGCTTTGCAAGGCTGGTAGCATGATACCAACATTATCTTCTTTTACTTCTTTCTTCAAAAGCTCAGAAACAACACAGGCCTTCAAAAAGAAATCTTTGCGTGATGTGGAGCCAAGCATGGCATCATAACAAAACGGATCTTGTCCATTTTTGGTAAATGAAGAAATAAACTGCTGAAGAATGGTGCCATCAGCTTTAATATTGAGTCGCTCAATATGGCTGAGTTTTTGATCAAGCTTAGAAGGTTTTAGTTCATTGTCGCTTTTAAACTGCCCCATGGCTACCATGCATAAATCCTGTACGGTTTTTATGTCGTTGATCTCAGGAGCTGAAAACGATGGAAATTGATTTTCGACTTCTGATATGATTTCAACAATATTTAATGAATCGGCCCCCAGTTCGAGTTGTAAGTAGCTCTCTTTTTGGATGCAATTTTTATCCAATTCCAGAATTATAGCGATGCACTTACTGACTTTATCAAAAACGTCATCAGGTATGTTGTGTACAGGTTCCAGGTTTGCCTTAAGTGTTTTATCAGAACCAACAATATTGGTGGGTAAGCTTCGTTTTAATTTTGAAGCAAGAAAGTGGTATTTGATATACGAAACCGGCTCTTCACCATTGGCATTATACACTTGCTCAAGGTATTCATTGAATTCAGTCTTGCCTTCCTGACTTTTGGCTTTAGCATCTTTGCTTATATTGATGAACTCAATACAAACATGGCGCCGTGGCATAAAAAAGAGCAGATTAAAGAAAATCAAAGCAATAGATTTTAGTAATGTAGGAAAGAAAGAAGGTGATTTTCCCATCCAGGCACGTGACCAGTAACTTCCCCATAAGCCAGATATGCGCACGGCAATCACTTCTGCTTCATCGGGCATGTTTTGAACTGATAATTGAGCACTTTGCTTGTTGCGTATGCGTTCATAGCCTTGTGCTGCAATTTGTCCACTTGGGTAGAGTACGATGTTTTTCTCCATCTCCAGGCCTTTGTCAACCGAAGAAACGATTTGGTCAAGAACATTGGTATTGCGACTTCCGCCCTCAAGATCGCTAACACGAACGGCTCCCCATGCTTTAAATACTGATTTAGCCACGGGTATGTCATAGTACGACGATAACATCACTGGTACTGCCGATGAGAATTTATATAAATGAGTGAATAGTAAGATGGGATCCATGATGGCCTGATGATTAGGCAAGATAAGCTTGGGATTTGTGCTTTTTAGGTTGGCCTCACCAATTATTTTGACACGATAACGAGCACTAAGGATAAAGCGAACAAATGCAAACAAGCATTTGGCAATCCCAATTATAAATGGATGATGTTGTCTCATGATTTCTCGTTCAATAGATTAAAAAAAGAACTATGCTTTAACTTTTCCGGCTCCTGGAATACGCAGGAAGGCAACAATGGTAATCACTATAGTGATGGCTGCTACAGCGCCAAATACCATTAATGAATTGGCATAGGTTTCAACCAGTCCAAAAATACCTGCCGAAAGCAAGATAAATGTAAATAGCATCAGGTTGTTGTAGGCCAGTATTAAGCCTAGCTTTCGCCCTTCTACTTTGTTTTGAATAAAGGCATTAAGGGGTATCTTGAAAATACCGGCAAAAAATGCTGTAAGAACAATCAGTATGGTGAAAAGAACAGTTGAAGGGTTAAAGACAAAGATGTAAGAAACGCAAACAAGCATGCCTATGCCGCCAATTGGCACCAGGTACATTTTTAATTGTTTATTGGAAATGACCCCCGTAATGTAACATCCTAAACCAATACCAATGGCGACTAATGCCATAATAGTGCTGGTAGCCGTGTCTGATAAGTTCAGAACATTCCGGCAATGAACAGTAATGTTCATTTGTAGTAAAGAACCAATGGCCCAGAAAGTAGCCAGTCCAATAATGACAATGTTTAGGCCTTTTATTTGACGACTCCATTTGTAAGAACGAATCAGGAATAGGATTGGATTCAGGGTTGTATCCTCTTCGTCATCGGGCACTGTTTCCTTTGGGGCAATTTTTAAACTTAATAACCAGCCTAATACAGCAAAGAATAGCAAAGCACAACATACAATGATGGTACGATACCCTGTCAGTGATTCAATGAGGCTAATGTCAGAAGTGACACCTGCAATGTAGGTGCCTATTAGAACACCCATAAAGGTTAACATCTCCATAGCTCCAGTGCCGAAAGGAATACCTTCTTTGCCGCCAATGTCGCGTATGATACCATATTTAGCGGGTGAGAATAAACAACTTTGAAGGCCCATTAGGAATATACCGAACATGGTAATAGTGACACTTTGCATGATAAAACCCAAAGAGGCAATGGCCATAATCGGTATTTCAAATAGCTTGGCGCGCTGAATAATTTTTGCTTTTGAATGATCGCGAGCCAGCTTACCTGCTATGGGTGAAAAAGCAATGTATGGAATGACAAATAATGCCGAGGCTAGCATGATAACAATTGACTCTTTTTCTTTCATCATCCAGGTGGTAGAGATGAAAAAGACCAGATATTTAAGATAATTGTCGTTTAAAACACCCAGAAAATTAGTGATAAACAGCGGTAGCCATTTGGCTTTTTTTGTATTACTCATATTATTTGGATTAAATGGATAAGTGCCATTACGACACTTATCCTTACAAATATAAACGATGCAAATGTTTTCAAGTCATCAATCCAATAATTAACGATTGGAGGCTTGTGTTAGTTTATCACCATTGTCAGACAATTCGCCTGGTTCCAATTTTTCTTTTTCGATCCAATGTTTATTAATGCGTGCAATAAGCAAGGTTAGTAAACCGATAATTGTCAGGAATATCATTTTGCTAATGCTGGCATTCCCTGTAATATCCCAAAAGAATACCTTACACGATGTTAGTATCAAGACTACTGAACCCATTACTCTGAAGGTTATGGCTTTTGTATGTGCACCCCAGATAAAAATTAGAAGAGCATAGATTATGTATGAGATTGAAATAGCCAATGAGCGACTCATAAAAGTAATGTCATAAGCCTGCCACAAGTTCTTTATTTGAATGGTAAATAGCCCGGCAACAATAATGTTTGCTGTTATCGCCATTAGTGTACTTAGTCCGCTATTATTCACTGCTTCTTTCTTAGAAGTGTAAAAACCAAAGGCAGCAAGCGCCATCCAGGTTAAGGCCCCGGCATTGAAGAATGGTAAGTACTTAATGCCAAATAATTCAATCCATTGTACGTCCCAGGCTACTGTAAACCAATAGATGATGAGCATTAACCAGGCAGCATAACTCACATAAATCAACTCGTAAGTTTTGGTAAATTGTCCAATGGAATAAGTGCTTGTAACAACCAATAACCACAGAAGTGTTGTGACTACATATTCCAGACCATAAACGCTCATTGGTTGAATGTTAGCCGCTGAAATAGCAAATAAAAGCAAACCAAGGCAAGTGTATATGATAGAAGGAAATGCTTTTCTGTCTGATAAATAGTAGATAAATACCGCGGCAGTCATAAATGCTGTTCCTACAATAAGTAGAGGAACGGTAAATGTAATATTGAAACTTCCGAGTATGTAAATCGACCAAAAAATGAACAGCATGGCATTGATTAAGCTCAGGTATAAGTTCCAACCTGTAAAACGATCGTTCTCTCGGTAAGAAGCGTAGATGATACCACCCATGTAAGTAACAAATAATGAGGCTGCATAAATAAACGGACGTACCCAATTAATGGGGTCGAAATAAACGAAATACGTGGCATAAATCAGAACGGTAATACCAAAGGTCATAGCGCGTAGTTCGGTCCATCTTTTGGAAATGCTGACGTACAATGCGCCTACATTTAGTATTAGTACATAAGCAAATAACAACATGTCATGATGCGATTGAGCTTTCATAAAAATAGGCGAGAGTAGCCCACCCATAATGCTTATGAAGATAAGGCCTCGTAGGTTGTAACGATAACTTAAAAAAGTAGTCAGGCCAGTTATGCTCAAAACCGAAATAAAGGTAATGTTGTAAGGCCAGTTAAGTTCGGCTCCAAAGGCCAGGTACGAAAGTGTGGCATAAACAATGCTCATACCAGTTCCGGCCAACATCTGACAGGTGTTAATACTGCCTTTTCGGTAAAGGTTGTATCCGGCAAATAATAGGGTAATACCTAATCCAAAGCCCGATAAAACTCTTAATTCTGTTGGAAACCAATCGTTTTCAAATACAATCTTTAAAAAATAAGTAAATGCTGAAAACAAAAATAGAATACCTAATGTGGTTATCCAATGCTTCTTAATTAATTCAATCATGATCATCAAATTTGGGTTAAACTTCATTAATTGACGATGTAAAATTACAACGAACAAAGAAGCTAAGGCAAACCAAAATTATCGATAAAAGGACTTTTAAAAATGAGATAATTATTTGATATTTGACAATTGTATTTGCCGTCGAACATGATTAAATAATAGTTATCTCATTATAATCATTGTTTTATGGGTAGTGTTAGATAGCGCTATAAGTTGTCAAGCTGGTTTTGTAAATTAGAAAATACTTTGTAAACAGACTTTATAAAATGCATGGATGCACTCGTTGAAATTATAAAAACTTTTACAAAAGGGGAAGCTACCGAGTTTGCTTCTTTTATCAATCGCCTGAAACGAAAGCAAAACAGGAAAGATTTAGAGCTGTTTTGGTTATTCTACAAAGAGGGTGAATTAAGCAGGGTTGATGTACTTGCCCGATTGTACCCTGATGGTAATAAGGTGGCTTATCATGCTTTGCGAAAGAAGTTACTCAGACATGTTACCGACTTTATTTTCTCAAAACAACTGCGAGAGGATTATACTGCAGAGACGCAGGTTTCAGCTTATGTGGGTTTAGCGCATTACCTCAATGAATACCGTTTAGATTCGTTGGCCTGGAAGTATCTCCGTAAAGCCGAACAGATGGCAGTGCGAACCGAACAATATGCCATGGCCAATCAAATAGCCCGCCAGCAATTGGATATGCCATTGTTGCAATTGAATCAAGACATAGAGCCAATTCTTTTACGTAAGAAGAGGTATCTGCAATTGGCCATTGAAGATGACCGGGCTGATACGGCCTACAAAATTATCAGTTACCATTTGCATCAATCAAAAACCAACCTTGAAGGTGCAGATATGCAGCTGGTTATTGAAAATGTATTAACCGAATATGAATTAACAGGTTCTGTTTCGCAAAGGCCATCCATGGTGTATCGGCTAATGTCTATCGCTCGAAGCGCTGCTAAATCGAGTAAAATGTATTATGGTTTTGAGCCACTCCTGCTTCGTTATTATAATGGGATTACACCGGATGCTGATCCATCGGAAAACGATAAGATTTACATTGCCAGATTGCAATACATGATAGCGCACACCTTGTTTCGAAACAAAAAGTTTAAGCAGGCGCATGACTATATTTATCTTTTACGGGAGCAACTGCGCATCGTATCAAAATCAGAATATGCCCGGCTTTTACCTCGTTTCACTCAGTTGTATTGTGCCTTGCGTTTTTTCTCGGGGCATATTAATGAAGCCATACGTATGGTGGATGCCGCATTTATGCAGCAACTTCGCCTAAAACCTGAAGAAGTGCTTAACTTGAAGTTAAATAAGGCTATCTATCATTTTTATAACGAGGACTACAGAGTGGCGCTTCGCGAGTTGCTTAGTATAGAGCATAGTAATGCCTGGTGCGCCAAGGTGGCTGGTATAGAATGGGTGGTTAAAAAGAATTTACTCGACATATATATTCAATTTGAATTGGGTAACCTTGAAATTGCTGCCAATAAAATCAGGGGGATGCTTCGGCAAAAATACAGTTCAGGTAAATTGCCGCAGATGCAACGTGTGTTGGTATTTCTGAATCTGGTTAATCAAATAGTAGATGACCCTGAGGTGGCCCAAACACAGCAGTTTTATGATAATGTGGAAGAAAGTTTTAACTGGATTCCAATAGAGCAGGAAGATTTACATGCATCGGTTTATTATGCCTGGATGAAGTCCAAAATAGTGATGAAAAAGCCATATCAGGTCTTACTTGATTTGATATTGATAGAGGAATGAGCTCTTTCACTCCTTTTATCGAAATGCGAGTGGCACAATCCCATCCCCTCCTGAATTTTAGGAGGGGTGCCGACAGGCGGGGTGGTATATTTAATTTTAAATGCGTTAGCCCCGGCATCGATATGACCTATTTCAAATTATACTATTTTTGCACACATGCAGAATAACAAGACAAAGGTAGAATTGTCGGCGAGGCATCGAATTGAACAGATAGATATACCAACAGGAGTGAAAGTCATAAGCTTGGTTGTATCGCGAGCGAAATGTAAAGATGTGCTTCTGGAGTTAATAGATAATAGGGGTAATGCCAAAGGAAAACCGCTCGAAAAGTGTCTGCCACAAATAAAGCAACAGGGTGTTCATGTTCTTCGTTTTATGATGAATGACTTTAGTATTCAACCCATCGATATTGAAGTGTCATGGAAATAAATAAGATAATTATAGGAGTTATGTGGCTCATGTTACTTATGAGCTGTAATGTTAGTGAAGAGTCAATGAGATATAAATCAGGAGATATTTTGTTTCGCGGTCGCATGGATAGTTCTTTGTCGCAGGCCATTGATGCAGTGACGCAAACAGAGGCGCAAAATCATTATACGCATATGGGTGTTGTAGAGGTTTTTAATGATACGGTTTGGGTGTATCATGCGGCTCCTTCAAAGGGCGTGTGCAAGGAGCTATTAAGTGATTTTTGCCTGAATGGTGAAGATTCAGTTATCATCGGTCATTACCGTGTGAAGAATATGGATGCCGATGCTGTTGAATCAGCTATAAGGAAAGCTAATAAGCAACTTGGCCAGCCTTATAATTACTCCTACATACTGGAAGATGAAGGGTTTTATTGTTCTGAATACATTTACCATATCTACGAGCAGGATTCAATTTTTAAATTAAACCCAATGACTTTTAAAGATCCACAAAGTGGTTCTTTTCATAGCGGATGGATTAAGCATTACAAAGAATTGGGAATCGATATTCCGGAAGGTCAGCCAGGATGTAATCCCAATGGGATGGCAGCAAGTGAACGGCTGGCGTTTTTGGGGATGATTAAATGAAACCAAAGCAAGCAGAGCGAGAATTGTGATGTGTTGTATCAGCTCCTCAGCTTATCAAATGTCGAATTACACAATTAACTCTCAACATATTAAACTAATAAACTAAATACAATGGGCATCCTTCGAAATATAAAAAGCGACCATGAAATATACGAGAACAAGAGTCTTGAGTGTCTGGTAGCCATTGAACGTAATGATTGCAAACAAATAAAAGCGTTTCGTAAGAAGTATAAGGGTAAAGAGCCATTGCCTAACGACAAAGTAGAAGGTTACAAGTTTGTGATGGATGAGGAATTTGATTCGCTCAAAATTGATTTCTCGCAAAAGCTTTCGTTTGAAATCAAAGACCTGATTAATGTAAAGGGTTAAACTTTTTGCATGAGGCCTTGTTTGTTCATAAGTATAAGATTGACTTGTAAATCAATCTTAATTCTTATGTCTTAAATCTTGAATCTAAAATAGTATGAAACAAATTGTTTTAATAGCAGCTACCATCTATGGCGGCCTTTCTGTTGTATTGGGTGCACTAGGTGCTCATGCCCTTAAAAAAGTACTAACTGAAGCTCAGTTACAAAGCTTCGAAGTGGGGGTGAAGTACCAGATGTATCATGCCATTGTATTGTTGGTGCTGGGCTTTTTTCTGTCGTTTGACACGCGCTTGCAAGCCATTATGGGCTGGAGTTTTATAACAGGCACTTTGCTCTTTTCTTTTAGTATTTACTTCCTGTCGTTGCAAACGGTTTTGGGTGCAAACCTAAAGTTTTTAGGCCCTGTTACGCCACTGGGAGGTTTATTGATGATTGTTGGCTGGTGTTTATTGTTGGTGCATGTTGTAAAGGTTATTAAATAGGAGCTAAAGCAGACTCCCATATAAGATATGCAAGTATGTAGCCTTGATTTCAATTGCCAATCAAAGACATTTCGCACAAAAATGACTAATTTATGCTGTCATTCTTAAAGGTCATTTTATGAAGTCACGCATCAAACAACTACTTCTCATTTCTTTTATTAGCCTTTTGATTTTGGGAAGTACCTTTCTGTTGCCTTTTGGTTTCTCAGCCATTCATGAAGGATGGTCTGCTTCCTTTTGGTTGCTTGTCTCGCATTCGGGAGGTACTGTTGGTGTGCCACTAATTACTATTACGTTTTGCGTACTGATTAGCTTGCATTACAAAGGTTGGAAAAGGAAACTATTAACCATTGGCCTTTCATTGGTAGCTTTTTCACTGGTACTGGGAGTGATGGCACGCTTTAATGAATTTTTCATCAAAGAGAAGCTCAAAGTAGAACGTCCTAATGTCAAATACCTTCATAAGCAAAAAGGCTTTGATATGGATGCATTTTATGCCTATGAAAGTAAAGAAGAAAGAAGAAGGTATCTGGCTTATTTTCTAAGGTCGAATGCAGATGAAATGACCTTCGATGGCGAAGGTTTACATCCCAAAGTTATCCGGCATTGGATTCACGAAACCGGTTATTCATTCCCATCGGGCCATTCGTTTAATGCTTTTTTAATGGCCACACTCATGGCCTACATCATTCTGTTTATCTATTCCGATTTCCGGAGGCGTCGCTTTTTTGTGTTGCCCTTCATTTGGGCCACTTTTGTGGCGCTGTCGCGGGTGATGCTGGGAGTTCATTCGTCTGTTGATATTACCTGTGGTGCGGCCATGGGGGCGTTAATAGCTTTAGTGCTTGTTTATGCCCGACCTATTGATAAGTTGATGATGCAGAAAACAGTAGAGTGGAATCAGAGAATGAGATAAAAATGATTGTTAAAGCCACTTACAAACACGTAACCACTTTTTATAGGAATAAATTCCTATGACCCATGTGAAATTTTACAACTCCTTAACTTATCTATTATTACACTTCAGCCTTACACGTAATTTCTTTGAAATATCCCCAATGCATGCTAACGGTGGCCAGATGAAGCGTATGGCGATTTAACGAACCAAACTTTCCTAACGCCTCAGAGTCAAATCTTTTATTTGTTTTTATCTTTTCAATCCTAAAGCCAAATCAAAGATTTGGCGGTGGTAATCGAAGCTGCGAACTTGCCAAAAGTCACGACCGCCAAATGCTTTATACTAGCGTGTTGTAGGGCGTTTTTCTTCCATTATTATTTATTTGCAAACCAAGTTCTATAGTCGCCAATCAATTGTGAATCTGCTTTTGTTTTATCAATTGCTTCTAAATCACAAAGCGGAAATTCATATTTTTCTCCACGAAGTCGTACAGAAGCAATTATTCCATACATATCCACAATATGCGGTAATGATTTGATTAAAACCTTGTCCCCTCTTTTAATTAACCAATTACTCTCCGAATCTGAAACAATTGCGTTAATTGGGAAAGTTAATCTACGGTCAAGGTATTCTACCCACTTTTGCAAACATTTCATTTCGTCACGAGGATTAACATTTTCCAATACTTTTGATATTCTGACTCCTTCATCTCCAAGCGAAGCCCAGTGGTATTTGTCTAATAATTTATCTTGAATCTGTTTGACATTTTCTTCGCTGTCTCTTGGTTTTGTTTTTTCTAATTCCGACTCATATAAAGTCATATTTTTCCAGTCCAATCCCTCACTTTCTGATTGCTCAATGTAATATGATGGAATTTGTTTTAATGTTAACGAATCCCATTCAATCGTAATCAAAATGTTGTCTTTGTCTGATTTTGTATCAAGGATTGGCTCGATTGAATTTGAAGAGTTGGATTTTCTCTTTGGTAATTGGAGCTTTTACTTCGGCCTTCTCATTTTTATTAAATTCAAATATTCAAAGCACTATTTCCCTTAGCTACTTTGGTGTCCTCACCTTTATTCAGATTTATTGATTATTCATTGATAATGTGTGAATGATGTAACTTATTCACATAGTTATGTAATAGTTTTGGATACACGAGGTCATATCTTTATTATGGAGATTTTTCCTTTATTTAAAAACATAAAAAAATGTATCCAAAATTAAAAAACTCAACATTCTACCCTGGCTGGGTAGATAATTTCTTTGCTAGTCCAATGTGGCCAAATGAAGAATTAAATGTGGGTATTTCAGTACCTGCTGTAAATGTAAATGAAGACGAAAATCAGTTTAACATTGAGGTGGCAGCTCCAGGTATGGAGAAAAAAGATTTTAAACTTGACTTAAACCACAATGTGCTAACTATTTCATCTGAAAAAATGGAGAAAAAGGAAAGCGATAATAAAAAATTTACACGAAGGGAATTTAGTTATACTTCCTTTAATCGTTCTTTTACCTTGCCCAATAGTGTACAAGAAGATGGTATAAAAGCATCTTATAAGGACGGTATTCTAAATATTAGTATTCCTAAAAAGGAAGAAGCTAAGGAAAAAGGTCCAAAGCATATTGAAATTGGATGAGCAAACACAGATGTCTTCATAAAGGTATCTGTGTTTTTATGAAGTGTACTGCTTTTACTGGTAAATCATAATTTGTTTTCTTTCAATTAATGCGAGCTACCAAGGAAGAAAATGAGATAGAAACTAAATTTAGATTGTCCCAAAAAAGAGAAGCACCAACGTCGACATAAAAATTGTGATAATGAGTATTTATTTCAATAACAACAGGTTTCTACAAGGTTTTGGGAAATTATATCATATAATATCCAATTCGAATATTTTCGGTATTAGAGCGAAAAAACTAATTTTTAAACCCGAAAAAGAAATAACCATTCATCCCTCAGGAAGTAACATGAGCATTGAAAAAGAAAAACATTACCACAGAGTAAACACACGTCCGGTGGCTGAAAAACAATCTATCCTGAAGGAGGAAAAAAAGATTAAACATTCTGAATAATTTGTAGATACACCTTTTATGAAAGTTAATCAAGATGAAAATAGCGATGAATGAAGAAAATCTAAAGGAACTTACAACAAAACTCAAAAATAAATATTCATCACTTACGGATAGCGATTTATCTATTTACAAATAATAATGAAGAAAGTAAGTATGCTTACCATGGTTGCCTACAGGCTAAGAAAAAGTAAAGAGGAGATGAGCGAAATAGTTAAGAACCTTTAATTTTTAAACAAACATTAAAATTAATATTATGAGCTATTTATATTTAGTAATACCCGTGGTATTAATATTCTTTATAGGAATCAGAATTGTACGTCCAACGCACCGTGGCTTAATTGAGCGTCTTGGAAAATATAAAAAACTTGCCAACCCGGGGTTTCATTGGATTATACCCGTTGTAGACAGGATATTTATGGTAAATATTACCGAACAAATGGTTGATGCCGAACCCCAGGAAATCATTACAAACGATAACCTGAACGCCAGTGTTGATGCACAGGTGTATTTCCGGGTAAAATCGGATGAGGAAAGTATAAAGGGCTCAACCTATGATGTTGACAATTACCAATGGCAGATTGTGAACCTTGCACGAACAACACTTCGTAATATTATTGGTACACTTACCCTAAAATCGGCTAATAGCGAACGAGGAAAAATAAACACCGAATTGCATGAAACCCTGCATAAAGAAACCAAAAGTTGGGGCATTGAAATTATCAGAACTGAATTAAAGCAAATCGACCCCCCATCTGATGTACAGGAAACCATGAACAAAGTGGTAAAAGCCGAAAATGAAAAAATAGCAGCGATAGATTCAGCCACAGCGGCTGAAACAGTAGCCGATGGCGTGAAACGAGCCAAGATAAAAGAAGCAGAAGGTTATAAACGAGCAAAAATTTTACATGCCGAAGGTGAAGCCGAGGCTATAAAACTGGTTAATGAAGCGGCCGATAAATATTTTATAGGAAACGCCCAAATGTTGCGAAAACTGGAAGCATTGGAAGCATCTTTGGGTAACAATGCAAAAATAGTAATACCAACGGGTTCCGAACTGGTGAATATTATTGGTGACATGGCCGGAATTGTTCCTTTAAAAGGCATAAATAAAGAAAATTAAGTGTCTATTAATTAGGTACTTAAAATAATAAATCATGAAATCATCAAATATTGGACAAATAAGTCAGGTTTCCAACTATATAGAAGAAATGGATGTTTTAGGGCTCGCTAAAACAAAAAATACAAATTTATTAGAGCAACATAAAACACAGACTATTGTTATTGCAGACTCCGGAGACTTTGAGTCGATGTGCAAATAGAACCCCACTGACGCTACTACAAACCCTTCCCTCATTTATAAAGCTTGCCAGGATATCAAATACCTCCCTTAGCTGGAAGAAGCTATTGTCCTTGCCAAAAGCAAGTCGTCCAATAAAAAATTTCAGCTAAGTATAGCTATAGACAAGCTATATATTGCTTTTGGTCTGGAAATATTACATATTGTACCTGGCAAGATTTCTACCGAGGTTGACCCAAGGCTATCATTGGATACGGAAGGAACAGTTTCTAAAGCAAAAGAATTGAGGGATATAAGTCTGACGGATCAGAAAAATGGGATTCGTTTAAACATAAACTAAACCATGATTTAGAAGAACTTGGAAAGGCATTGAAAGGTTTTACAACGCATGTAAAGTAGGCATTCTACCAATGAATTTTTTCAGATTAAAGTACAAAACTAAACATGATAGCAACAATTAGCATTGACCCTGTTCTGTCAAAATTTGTTATCCTCTCAATGGTAATCATTGTTGTGGGTTTTATATTGCAGGTATTTAAGCAACCCTCCATAGTCACTTACCTTATTGTTGGTGTGTTGGTAGGGCCATATGGTTTTAAACTAGTAACAGATGAAATTTTGATTACCAATCTCGGTTCACTGGGGCTTGTTTTATTATTGTTTTTTGTAGGAATGGAAATTCACTTACCTAATTTAATTACAAACTGGAAGGTATCAATAATTGGAACATTAATTCAAATAGTATTTAGTGTAGTAGTAGTTTGGTTGTTGGGTAAATTTTTTAATTGGGAAATTAACCAGGTAATTCTGTTAGGATTTGTTATCAGCTTGAGCAGTACAGCGGTTATTGTAAAGCTTTTGCAAGAGAGGGGTGAGCTATTTACAAAAGTGGGTCAAAATGTCCTTGGAGTACTTATTGCACAGGATATTTTAATTGTTCCTATGCTTATCATTATGGGTTACCTGGGAGGAAATAAGCCCGAAATTACAGAAATCATAAAACAAATTATTGGTGGTTTACTAATCATTGGAATCATTATTTACATTTTAATAAAGAAAGAAATTAGACTGCCATTCATGAGCTATATCAGCAAAGATCATGAGGTCCAGGTTTTTGTTGCCTTTACACTATGTTTCGGGTTCTCAATTATAACCGCATTTTTTGGTTTGTCATCTGCTTTAGGCGCCTTTGTAGCTGGTATTATTTTATCATCTACAAAATCTACCACATGGGTACACAATAGCTTGCATGCTTTTAAGATAATGTTTGTGGCTTTGTTCTTTGTTTCAATAGGAATGTTAATTGATTTACAATTTTTAAAAGTGAATGCAATTATAATTGGTTCACTTGTACTCATTGTTTTTGTTGTAAATAACGCCATAAACATACTAATAATGCGTCTTTTCTGTAAAGACTGGAAATTAAGTTTTTACGCTGGTGCTTTATTGTCACAAATAGGAGAGTTTAGTTTTATTCTAGGATCAACAGGTTATTATTCTGGTATTATCACGATTTATAGCTACCAATTAATTATTAGTACCATAGCTCTTACTTTGTTTATAAGTCCACTGTGGATAAATTTTGCCAGAAAGATTGTTAAACTACATGTTCCTGACAACAATTTTTTGTTAAAAAATTAGGAAGTAGTGCAGTACCGGGAATTCGTTTAGCGTTTTATAATTGGTCTCATAGTAAAAAACAATAAGGAATGAAAGATTACTATTCTATATTAGGAGTTCAAAAAAATGCTACACAGGCAGATATTAAGAAGGCATATAGAAAGTTGGCAGTAAAATATCATCCGGATAAAAATCAAGGTGATAAAATAGCAGAAGAAAAATTTAAGGAAGTTAGTAAGGCCAATGAAGTACTTGGTAATTTAGAGAAAAGAGAAAAGTATGATAAATGGGGTGAAAATTGGAAACAATTCGAAGGAGCTAATCAGGGATTTGACTCGTCACAATTCGGGAATAGAGAAAAAGAAGATGGGCAAACGTTTTATTATGAAGGCGACCCATCTCAATTTTTCGGAAAAGGTGACTTTTCTGATTTGTTCGGTTCGTATGGTGACCTCTTTGGCAATAAGAACTATCATAGAAAATCAGCCGGACATGATGTTCAGGCTAATATGGAAATAACTCTAGAGGAAGCATATAACGGAACATCCCGAATTATTCAACTAAATAACGAAAAACTTAGGGTGACGACAAAACCCGGTGCTTATAATGGTCAGCAACTTCGCATTAGGAATAAAGGCGGGCAAGCAGTAGATGGAGGGAAACGGGGTGATATTTATGTAAATATAAAAGTCTTGCCTCATAAAAGTTTTAAGCTAAAAGGGAATGACCTCATTTTTCTGGCTGATGTTGAAATTTATACTGCAATATTAGGAGGGAAACTATCCATATCAACCCTAAGTAAAAAGGTGGAAATGAATATCCCTAAAGGAACTCAGAACAATGCTATGCTTCGACTTAAAGGAAACGGAATGCCGGTTTATGGAAAATCTAATCAGTTTGGCGATTTGCTTGTGAGAGTTAATATTAAAGTTCCTACTGATTTAAGCACTGAAGAGCTATCTCTATATGAGAACCTCCAAAAATTGAATAAACAAAAAGTAAAATCTGACTAAAGCTAAATACTATGATTATTGAATACTATAAGAATCAACTGTTAAGTTCAGAAATGGAGTATTTTGCTAATTGCATTTCGGAACTGGAATTAAAATTCTATGCAAGTGATATTCTAGCCAGAATTGGAATAGTAGAACAAGCCGATTTTGAAATGGCAATAAACAAAGCTGCTGCGTTATGCAGGTTGACAAATGTCCCCGTGTCAAAACATTTTAAAGTAATTTATAAGGAGAATAATAAATTAATAATAAAGGATTGGAAATTATCGCAACTTGCGTGTAGAATAATTCTTATTAGTGAGTCTAATAAATAATAATCAAATTATTGCCCCTTTGAAAACGCAGTTAAGTATT
This sequence comes from Carboxylicivirga marina, assembly GCF_016612505.1. Taxonomy (GTDB): domain Bacteria; phylum Bacteroidota; class Bacteroidia; order Bacteroidales; family Marinilabiliaceae; genus Carboxylicivirga; species Carboxylicivirga marina. The sequence goes on along the minus strand of NZ_JAENRR010000056.1, from coordinate 1,106 downwards.
TAACCACTTCTTTTTTTGTTTCATCCTCAAAACTATCAAGGTTAAGTTCAGATTGGAAGTCTAATGAAACAAAAAACACCCGACCGAACTAAATCAATCGGGAGTTTTTGTGTGCCCAAGGTGGGACTCGAACCCTCACGAACGTAGTACACGCGGCCCTCAACTTAGTGTGTCGACCAAGTCAGCATTACTACTTGACCATCAAAATAAGTTATCAACAATTTATTCTGCTATTTATTTTGGTTTATCACTATCAAATGTATACCAAATTGTATGGCCATCATTGTTTAAAAAAAACCAAGAAGTAGTCTTTAATGGCACATTATCAGACAATTAAGTATTTTTAAATTAAATGCATTCCGGTTGGCTAGATGAAGCGATTGGCGATTTAACGAACCAAACCTTCCAAAACTCTCTGAGCCAAATCTTTTATTTGTTTTTATCTTTTCTAAAGCCAAATCAAAGATTTGGCGGTGTTCAAATACCCGACTTAACCTTCAAACACTTTCGGACGCCAAATGCTTTATACTAGCGTGTTGTATCTCGTACTTTATCTTCTAATTAAAATTAAAACCTCTTCAAGCATAGAAATTTTCTAATTCTCCTTAATGCTCTTTTTTGCCTCTGTGAACTCTCGTTTAGATGATTTTTTAACGTAGTAAATTCATTCTTCAACTGAACTTGCTGCTCTTCTGATAAATCTAAATCGACCAACTCAAATATTTTCCTTTCTGATTCAAGAATGATCGATTCTTGGTTTATCTTAAAATCTTTTATCACATTAAACTCTCTGATTAGGTTTGCCATTCTTAATATTTCAACAGAGTTTCTATTTATTACTATTTCTGTTATTGGGCTGGCAGTAAAGAATAGTCTGGATAGTATATAAGTCAAGCCGAATGCTAATAAAGACCAAATTATTAGACCATTAAAATATGCACTTAACCCAAGGTGTGATTTATAAATGTTAAAAATTAATCCTACGAATAAGAAAGTTATTCCCAAATACAACCTTTTATTGGAGTACGGTTTTGTTTTTAACCGCTTTAAAAACTGGACCACTTTGTAGCACATGAAAAGTGAAACAAAATGGTAGAAGAAATCAT
>NZ_JAENRR010000055.1 GCF_016612505.1 Carboxylicivirga marina | reverse complement strand
CGAAGACAACAAAATCTTCAGGCTAATAGAAATGCAGCTTTCAAGTGCTGCCTAATAGACATGGGAAATGTCAGTAATTATAATTTTTCTTCATAATGTAAGGCTTTATCTGTGATTTTATTTCCTCATTATCCTCACTTCCCGTTCCATTTTTCGTCTTTCTAGTTGTAAAATTCTACTTCATAACCACATTTATCGTGAAATCACATTAGATATCAGAAAGCTTATTTGCAAGCTGAAAATTTAAGTTTTTTTAAACTTTGATAAGAAAAATGCGGTGAATTAGTGCTTTTTGAGAAAAAATAACCGCTTTTTAACCTTTATTTTAATTCTCCGGAGATAGTTTTGCGATGTTAATAATTGTAAAATGAATTAAATAAATGCCCCTGTCTAATTTACGACAGGCGATGTTCAGGAAAAATCTGTATTATATGAGAGTGAATTCAGTCAGCATCTTCCAATTTATTAGACAGTTGATGTCTAATGTCAATTTGGGGCAATCGTTTCTGGTCCTATTATTTGTATTTGGAACTTCTATTACCATGACAACACATGCGCAGGAACGAGTAAGTATAGTGTCCGGTATTGTAACGGATGAAAATGGTGAAACGATGCCCGGAGCAACGGTAACGCTGCAAGGAGTGATGGGTGGTACGATTACAAATATTGATGGTGAATATTCTATTAACGTAAAGGAAGGTGATATGCTTGTCTTTTCTTTTATTGGAATGGAAAATAGTCAAATAAAATACACCGGTCAGAAGGTTATAAATATGGTGATGCGATCACAGACAGATGAGCTGGATGAGGTTACAATTGTTGCCTTCGGAAAACAGAAAAAGGAGAGTGTGATTGCTTCTATAGAGACGATAAAACCAGCCGAGTTAAAAGTACCTTCAAGTAACTTAACAACTGCTTTGGCTGGTCGAATGTCGGGCATCATTTCTTATCAACGAAGTGGTGAGCCAGGCCAGGATAATGCTGAGTTTTTTATCCGTGGAGCAACTACTTTTGGTTATAAAAACACACCACTTATTTTGATTGATGGAATCGAGTTAACAACAAGGGATCTTGCACGTCTCCAGCCAGATGACATTGCCAGTTTCTCCATTATGAAAGATGCAACGGCAACGGCTCTTTATGGTGCACGTGGTGCCAATGGTGTTATTTTGGTTACCACAAAAGAGGGCCGAGAAGGAACAGCGAAGTTAAGCTTTAGATATGAACGTTCTATTTCTCAGCCAACCAGGATGATTGAGATAGCTGATCCGGTTACGTACATGAAAATGCATAATGAAGCCATTTTAACTCGTAATCCTTTGGGAGGGCGAGAATATTCCTTGGAGAAAATAAGAATGACTCAGCAGCCCAATAGAAATAAGATGGCATACCCTGCAGTCAATTGGTTTGATGAGTTGTTTGAAAAACAGGCCATTAATGATCGATTTAATTTTAATGTTGGAGGTGGTGGAAAGGTGGCTCGCTATTATTTAGCTGGTACCTTCAATACCGATAATGGTATATTAAAAGTAGATCCACGAAATAATTTTAATAATAATGTAAAATATAATCGTGTTTCCTTACGCTCCAACATTAACATTAATGTGACAAAGACTACAGAAGTAGCGGTTAGATTTAATACTAATTTTGATGACTACAATGGTCCAATTGATGGAGGTGAGGATTTATTTAGAAAAGCATTGCGAACAAACCCAGTGTTGTATCCGAAGTATTATGAACCAGATGCCAAGCACGAAAATACCAGTCATATATTATTTGGTAATGCAGGGCAATTTGGGAGCTATTTAAATCCATATGCCGATATGGTTCGTGGTTATAAAGACGAAAGCAGAAGCTCAGTCATCGCATCTGTTGAATTAAAGCAAAAGTTGGATTTTATTACCAAAGGATTATCTGCTCGCTTAATGGGGAATACGCATAGAGAGTCATTTTCTAGCACATCAAGTGCTTATAATCCGTTTTATTACTCCATTGGTAATAGCTATGATCCGGAAACCGACACATATGTCTTAACGAACTTGAATCCAGGACAAGGAACAGAGTACCTTGAGGCTAGTCCAGGGGGAGTTGTTGCGAATAGTTCGCAATACTTTGAAGGCTCACTAAATTATAATAATACTTTTGCTGATAAGCACAATTTCACTGGTATGTTAGTAAGTATTATTAGGGAATATAAAACCTCACTATCTGCCAATGATGTTGAATTGTCATTGCCTTACAGGAATATTGGAATATCAGGACGATTTACTTATGGATTTGATAATCGTTATTTTACTGAATTTAATTTCGGATATAATGGTTCAGAGCGTTTTTCACAGAAAGAACGATTTGGTTTTTTCCCTTCAGTAGGTGCTGGTTGGATGGTGTCTAATGAAGATTTTTGGAAACCGATCTCTACGATCGTTAACAAATTAAAGTTAAAAGGTACCTATGGTTTTGTTGGAAATGACGCTATTGGAGATGCGCAAGATCGCTTCTTTTATATGTCTAAGGTTAATATGAATGATGGTAGTAAAGGAACTACTTACGGAGACGAGTTCAGATATTTTGTGCCAGGTATCAGTATTGATAGATATAGCAATGATCAGATTACATGGGAAGTAGCAACCATGGTGGATTTGGGTATCGAAATCGGCTTGTTCGATAAGCTGGAATTTCAGGGCGATTATTTTTACGAGTATCGTGATAATATTTTAATGAATAGGTCAGAAGTACCGTCCACTCTTGGAACGCAGGCTGACCTGAGAGCGAACTTAGGTGCTGCTGCTTCACGAGGTGTTGATATGTCGCTAGATTTCAACCATAACTTTTCAAATAATTTATGGGTAAGTGCGCGAGGTAATTTTACTTATGCGACGAGTCAATTTGAAAAATTGGAAGAGCTTGACTATGTCTCGGCAGGTTTGCCTTGGAGATCCTCATTAGGAAATTCACTTTCGCAACATTATGGATTAATTGCTGAACGATTGTTTATTGATGAAGCTGATATCGCCAATTCTCCTGTTCAGGATTTCGGACCGGCTGATAGTTATATGGCTGGTGATATAAAGTATAAGGATATTAATAATGATGGTATAATTAATGACAATGATATTGTACCAATTGGTTATCCTGCAACACCCGAAATAGTATATGGCTTTGGTGCATCCACCGGATTTAAAGGTGTTGATTTTTCATTCTTTTTTCAGGGTTCTGCCCGTTCGTCATTTTTTATTGATGTGAATGGCACATCTCCTTTTGTAGATAATAAAGCGCTTTTAACCGCATGGGAACAAGATCATTGGTCGGAAGATAATCGAAATCTGTATGCTGCCTGGCCTCGTTTGTCTGAAGAGATAGTGGAGAATAATAATCGACCAAGCACGTGGTTTTTAAGGGATGGTAGCTTTTTGAGGTTGAAATCTGTAGAACTGGGTTATACTTTCACCGAAAAAACTTTTATCTCCAAAGTTAAACTGTCGTCTTTTAGAATATATGCCAGTGGAACCAACCTGTTTCTATTTGCACCATTTGATTTGTGGGATGTGGAAATGGGAGGTAATGGACTGGGCTACCCAATACAAAAGGTTGTAAATATTGGACTTAATGCAAGCTTTTAATAAGAAATCAGGGATTTAAGTCAAACGAAATTTAATGTTGGAAAAAGCAAACAAATATAGAATGAGAAATTATATAGTAATTTTTATAGCACTATTTTTAGCTGGTTGTAGCGATTATTTGGATCTTGTTCCTGATAATGTTGCGACTATAGAGATGGCTTTTAACACAAGAGCATCGGCAGAAAAGTATCTTGCAACCTGTTATAGTTATGTACCTGAGCACGCTCATGTTGAGCAGAATTTTGCACTTGTAGGCGGTGATGATATATGGTATTATGCAGAGCGAGATTTTTATATGAATAATCAAACGAGTCTTCGCTTGGCTAAAGGCATGCAAAATGCAACAGATCCGTACTGTAACTATTGGGATGGTTCACGTGGTGGATTTAATATGTATGAAAGTATCCGCGATTGCAATATTTTTCTGGATAACATCAAAGATATACCAGATCTTGATAAGGATGAAAGAGAACGTTGGGTAGCAGAAGTAAAAACCTTAAAAGCATTTTATCATTTTTGGTTGTTTCGGATGTATGGCCCTATTCCTGTTGTTCGTGAAAATATACCTGTGAATGCTGAGACCGAAGAACTTTTTGTTAAAAGGGAACCGGTTGATCAGGTTGTCAGTTACATAGTGGAATTGCTTGATGAGGTAATCGAAAGTCAGCATCTTCCGGAAGCAATTATTTCCGTCAGCGATGAATCAGGCCGCTTAACTCAATCAGCAGCCAAGGCCATCAAAGCGAAAGTGTTAGTTCTTGCAGCAAGTCCGCTGTTTAATGGTAACCCTGAGTATGTGAATTTTACAGATAAGGATGGTGTTCATTTGTTTGGTGCGGGTTATGATCCTGAAAAATGGGTAAAGGCAAAAGATGCGTGTTTTGAGGCTATTATAGCAGCAGAATCGGCAGGACATAGCTTATATTCTTTTACCAAACTTCTACCGATTGGAGACATCAGTGATACACTTAGGCATGAACTGACACTCAGAGCTACCATAACCGATCCTTATAATGAGGAGCTTATTTGGGGAATCGGGCCTAACTGGACTGGTGATTTACAGCGATGGTGTCAGCCTCGTTGGACTGGCGATCATAATGCCCGATTTAACGATACTAAGAAATCTCATGCACCTACCTTAAATGTAGTGGAAGATTTTTATACTAATAATGGATTGCCAATCAAAGAGGATAAGAACTGGGATTACGCTAATCGCTTTAATGCGATACATGTAAAAGACGAGTTGGCAACAGATCATCGATATTTTATTCAGGATGATTACACGACAGCAAAGATGCATTTGTATAGAGAACCACGCTTTTATGCTTCTGTCGGCTTTGATGGCGGTAAATGGTTTTCGTTAGAAACAAAAAATGATGCTTTAATTCCTTCATTAAATGCAAAGGCGGGACAGTTTTCCGGTAAGAGTGGTGAGGAGATATATTCAATTACCGGCTATTTTACTAAAAAGCTGGTTAATTATGAAAATATAATTCAACAATCCAGAACTGTTGTAGAGGGTTATGTATTTCCGATTGTTCGTTTGTCTGATTTGTACTTGATGTATGCTGAGACTTTAAATGAGGTTGAAGGACAACCTACCAATGATGTATATGAATATGTGCAAAGAGTGAGAGATAAGGCAGGTCTTGACATCGGGGGCGATCTACTTACAACTTACTCAACTTATTCTAAAAATCCTCAAAAGCCATTAAGTAAAGAGGGAATGAGGGAGATTATTCATCAAGAACGCCTAGTCGAGCTAGCATTTGAAGGGCATCGCTTTTGGGATTTGAGACGATGGAAGTTGGCCGAGGACTATTTTGCAAAACCTATTAGGGGCTGGAATATTTATGGGGCTACCCCTGAAGATTTTTATCAGGTAAAAAACATCTTTTTCAGGGATTATCTGATGCGTGATTACTTATGGCCTATCAGTCAAAATGAGTTAATAAGAAATTCTAATTTGGTTCAAAATCCAGGATGGTAGGGTAATAATTTATTCAATAATTGAATTTGTGAAAATGAAAATATATAGCGTAATATCAAGTGTTCTTATAATAGCAGCCGTGTTTATCGGGTGTGAAGAGGAAGGTCGCCATCCATATGGAAGCGATGCAACACCTCCTGGACCTGTAGTCGTAAAAGAAGTAACAAATATGCATGGCAAATCAGTGGTGCATTACCAATCACCCAACGATGTTGATCTCTTATATGTAAAGGCTGAATTTATTGATGATCGTGGTGTTTTGAGAGAAGTAAAGGCATCGGCAGCGATAGACTCTCTACTAATTGAAGGATTTGCAGATGCAAAGGAATATGAAGTGACGCTTTATGCTGTAGATCGTGGAGAAAATCATTCAACGCCTACTTTGGCAAAGGTTAACCCCTTAACACCTCCTTTGGATTTAATTTTCCCAACCTTAAAAGGAGAAGTCGATTATGGTGGGATTAAAGTAAGTTATGAGAATAGCGAGCAGGCCGAAGTCTCCATTAATTTAATTAAGTATGAAGAGAATCAGGATAAATACATTTATAAGGAATCTCTTTTTACCAGCCAGCCATCGGGTTCATATAGTTTTAGAGGATACAGTGCCGTATTCACCCAGTTTGGAGTATATGTTGAAGATCGTTGGGGTAATTTATCAGACACTACTTATTTCGAAATGACCCCTATTCCAGATACTTTTCTGGATAAGGAAAAATTCTCCGTATTTAAGATTAGTGGTGACAAGGATTTTAATGATTATGGTTTTAGCGAAGACCAGATGTGGGACGGACAATGGGGTAACCAATGGAATTGTGGCCATACAGCCTTTGAAGATTTACCTCACCGACTAACCATAGATCTTGGTGTAAAAGTGAAATTAAGCCGTTTTAAACTTTATCAAAGGGGAGGAGATGAATTATACAAACACGGTAATCCTAAACGCTTTAATATTTATGGTACACTGGATGTAAATGAACTACCACCATACGATCCTGCAAATCCAAATGCAGGCTGGACTTTCCTGAAAGAGTGCCATTCGTTTAAACCTAGTGGAACACCTGTTGGTCAGGCTACCTCAGAAGATCATGCTTATCAAAACAAAGGTGAAGACTTTGAATTTGACGTAAATAATTTAGTGGAGGTAAGGTATGTGCGTTTGGAAAATCTGGAAACATGGGGTGAACAGCGTGTTACGGTAATTGGAGAATTGTCATTTTGGGGTGAGATTACCGAAGAAGTCAACTAATTTATAATTAATATTTAAGCAATAATATATGAAGGAAACAATGATTTTAGCGTTCAAAGTAATCATTCAGAATGCATAAGTAATCATTAGATCCTTTATCTGAGCAACGAAAAAAAAATTGAACTGATGAAAAGTAAAAAGTATAATTTTATTGTCTTAGTTATCGCGTTTGTGACTTTGGCGTACGGTTGTTCTGACATGGAATCGATCCATGAAGAGTATTTACAGGGAGAAAGAATATATGCTGGCGCACTTGATTCATTAAAGGTTGAAAGTGGATATAATCGCCTTAAGATAACTGGGCTGACACATTATATCGCTAAGTCAGATGAATGCACAGTAGAGTGGGATGATACAAGTGCGGTTTATTCGATTGAGAACATTCAAAACGGCGTTTTTGAAATGATCGTTGAAGGATTGGATGAAAGAAGCTATGAATTTAATGTGCATACTGCAGATGTAGAGGGAAATGAGTCTGTACATCAAACAGTAAGAGGCCGTGCCATTGGAGATGTGTTTGTAGACGCTCAATTTCCACGTCGTATAACAGGATACGAATATACAAATGGGTCAGTGATGATGAAATGGGCCGATAAGACTGAATCCGAATATGTTCTATATTCAAATATGAAATATGAAAACAAGGATGGAGGCTACACCTCTGAAGTGGTGATGGCCAGTGACAGCGTTACAGCAATTGCAAATTGGGTTACCGGGGGCGATATATTTATTGAATCAATGGTGCAATCGGGTTATAACGGTTTCGATACAATTGCTTTGGATCCGGCATTAGATAGCTTTCCATTGGATTTGTATTTTCAATTGGATAAAAGTGAACATGCCTTAATGAATATGCCATCGGATAATCCCGGTACAGCATATGGAGCTAAACCGAGTGAGTTTTTATTTGATGGTAATGGTGAGTATAATGGTGATGTTCAGGGTTATCACTCCGGAGAAAATGCGATTCCACACCATTTAACGATCGATCTTGGAGTATTAGCATCATTAAGAAAGTTTAGAGTTGATTTACGAACTGACGGATGGAAAGGAAATAACCCCACAGCAATTGAGTTATGGGGTATTGATGATATAACAAATGCTGAGACAAGCCCTCCTGACTATGCTACCTTTATAAGCAAAGGTTGGAAGCTGCTTTATTCCGAAACAGGTATAAGCAATGCCCTTTCCTTTAAAGAAATTGAAATACCAGGAGGAGGACCACAGGTTCGTTATGTGCGTTATCGAGTTACCAATAGTACGGGGAAAGCCGCACAAGCTACCGAGATGACTTTTTGGTGCGATAACATTGTCTCTGTTAATTAATCGGAGCCTCTATACGACATAACCGAGTTAATAATTAATAAGGGGGGGTGATTAATTATTTTAATTAATCAAAGTGCCTCCCTTGTTTGATGCCATATTTTATTACTAAAGTGGCATGCATATAGTGCTTTATGTTGGTTTCTGATAAAAGGAAGTCATGTCAAATTTGAATTATGAAGTTTTATTCAGTCTATCTTTTGTGTGTTGTTTGTTTAATTTTTCAGTCGTGTCAGCATTCTAACACGAAACATATAGAATCAACAGACGAACTAGAAGAGTCGTGGTGGTGGCCAATGCAACCGGTACCTAAAGGTATAGTAACATGTGATAAAGGAACAACGCATGGAGAAAATGCATTAGTATATTCGTTATCAGGTTTAGTTGCTAAAGCCCATAAAGAGGGTAAAGTAGATGAGCTTGTGTGGATAAATAGCAGAGGAGATTATGCAAAGTGGTATAAGCGGGTTGTACAACGATTAAATCTTCAGGAAAGAGGTGACTTCGATGTTTGGAAGCTTTTAACGCGATATAAGGAATTGGGAATTGTAGATGGTTACATTCTTTATAGCCAGGAAAAGGAACCGAAATATAATTCTGATATGAATTTCTCATATAATGTGGCCGTTTCTTATGCAGGACTCAAAAAAGCTCTAGTGATAGAACAGAGTATAGAAGGCAAAATAAAGGCTTTGGGTTTTACAAAGCTTTTTGATGCTCGCAATGTTACGTTGGATGATTGTTTTCATACTCTTAAAAAAAGTCTGAATAATGAACTTGTGTTAACGATGAACCCGTTCTTTCATAATAATAGTGACTTTGCAATTGCCAATAATAGCATGTCATTATATGGAGTTACCGACGTGGCTAACGATGTAATGAGCTGGTTAAGGCCAGTCTCACCTGTTGTGGGTTGGAATCATGGAGATGAGATTGATTTTACCCGATTGCCATCGGAATATGGTTTGTTTAATACGGCAAGTGATTGGTGCGACAACCTTTTAACTCTTTCGGCTGGTTCAAAAAATGCTATACCAAAGAAAATAAAATCATTGAATCCAAAGGATATTGATTTTAATGATACTGGCCATTTCCATAGTTTTATTATGAGTGATGGTGATAATATGCAATGGACTATTGGACGTTTTCTGAGTGATGGAAATTATTGGGGAAGTGATTTGCATGGGCAGTTTCCGGTAGGTTTTACTTCATGTCCAGTAAACCTTTCAATGATGGCTAATGATGTATTAGATGAAATGGTAGAGTCAAAACCACTTCATACCTCAATAATTGAATTTGGGGGTGGGTATCAATACCCTGATTTATTTGCCGTTAAAAAAGGAGTAGAGAGAGAGGAATTACAGCGTTCTTTTGCAAGAAAGTTGAATATTCACATGAAACGAACAGGGGCAAAAATATTTGGGTTTATTTGCACCGATTTTGACTCTCAGGATGCAAAAGATGCCTACAAAATTTATGCTGAGGAGCTAGATGATATTATTGGAATGGTGGTTATTCAATATGCACCATACCATGGAGGACATGGAGATGTCATATGGGTTAAAAATCGTATGGGTATTGAAATACCGGTGGTTTCGGCAAAGTTTTCATTATGGAACGGGCTAAATGAACCAGGGGGAGGAGATGTGCATAAGATTACCAATTGTATTAATAAGCAGGTGGAAGAAAGTAGTAAAACTTTATCATGGACAAGTGTACATGCCTGGTCACGTTTTGAGAATCCCAAAAGAACTGAAGAGTACGGAACAGGCATGAAACCTATCAAATGGTGTATTGATAATCTTGATAGGAAAATAAAGGTTATCTCTCCTGAGGAGCTCCTTTGGAGGATACGGTGGAACCATAACCAAGATCAGACAGGCAAGCTTATTAGAGATAATTATTAAAGGATATTAGTTGAAAAAATATAAGAATGAAATATTTAAATTTATTAAAAGATAAATACAGACGCGGTATAAGTGGCTCGTTGGTCATTATGCTTTTGGTGTGTATTTGTGTTAATTTAAATGGGCAGAGTTATGCACATTTAGTGGATACCGAAATTGGTAATAAAGGAAATGGTCTTGGATGTGGTTATACCTACGTTGGAGCATCTTACCCCTTTGGCATGGTCCAGTTCACTCCCAGTTTCTTCTCACCCCATAAAGGTTTTGTGATAAATCAATTAAGTGGAGCAGGGTGCCCACACATGGGGAATTTCCCTGTTTTGCCAATTTCAGGTAGCTTGAATGACTCGCCTAATGATATGAATGGTTACGAGAAGTATAAGTGCGTAAATGAAGCATATGCCGGGTATCTTTCGGTTGATATGGCTGATAAAACCAAAGCAGAACTAACCGTCGATAAAAGAACAGGTATTGCCAATTTTATTTTTAATAAGAATGAAGAAGGAACCGTGTTGATTGGATCGGGTGTTAACTCAACTTTTGTGAATAATGCCATGGTAAAGATTACCTCTGAGTATAGTTGTGAGGGATTTTCAGAAGGTGGTGAATTTTGTGGTTCAGCAACCAATTATCGAGTGTATTTCGCGGCAGAATTTAACCGCCCAGCCCAACAAACAGGTACTTGGATCAAGCATGCTTTATTGGATACGGCGAGCTATGGATTTGGTAAAAACTCAGGAGCGTATTTTACTTTCGATACAACAGATGACAATGAAGTGATGTACAGAATAGCCATCTCTTATGTGTCGATCGAGAATGCAAAAGAGAATCTTAATGCTTCCAATAATACATGGGATTTTGAACATTATAAGCAAAATACAGTAAAGGATTGGAATGAGTGCTTAAGTAAAATTGCCGTTAAAACGGATGATGAAGATCGAAAGAAACAATTTTATACTCATCTCTATCACTCTTTAATACATCCAAATATTGTGAGTGATGTGAATGGTGAATACATGGGGGCCGACTATCAGGTTTATCATAGCTCCGGTAGTGATCAGTATAGTTCTTTTAGCGTATGGGATACCTATAGAACCCAGTCTCAATTATTGGCTATGTTCTTTCCAAAAGAGACTGGAGATATGATGAAGTCACTTGTGGATTTTGCTGATCAAAGTGGTGGCTATGGACGGTGGATTCTCGCAAATATTGAGACCGGTATCATGCAGGGAGATCCAACAGCTATCCTGATAGCTAACTCATATGCATTTGGTGCAACTGATTTTGATTTGCAAAGAGCATACTATCATATGAAACGAGGTGCAACAATTCCTCGCCTGCGATCGCAGGATCAAGAGATTAGGCCGCATCTTACTGAGTATATTAATGATGGGCATACATTTGCATCTATGATGTTAGAATATACTTCAGCTGATTTTGCTATCGGACAGTTTGCAGAGCAGGCACTTGAAAATACTGTTGATTCAAAATTCTTTGTTAGTAGATCTCAAAATTGGAAAAACATCTATAATCCGGAGAACAATTGGCTTAACTCCAGGTATCCTAATGGTGTGTGGAAAGACATTGAACATGACTGGCGAGAAGCTACTTATAAAAACTACTTTTGGATGGTTCCTTATAATTTGTCAACTTTAATTGATACAATTGGAGGTAGAGATTATGCAGAAAAACGTTTAGATACACTTTTTGTGCGTCTAGATGCTTCATATGAAGAGGATTGGTTCGCAGCAGGAAATGAGCCTGACTTTCAGGTGCCATGGATCTACAATTGGACTAACTCGCCCAACAAGACATCGCATGTAATCAATCGTATTTTTAATGAGGTATATACAAGTTCGCCAGATGGTTTGCCAGGTAATGATGATCTGGGGTCGATGGGGGCCTGGTATGTTTTTGCTTCTGTAGGATTATATCCTATGATACCTGGCGTCGGAGGTTTCTCAGTAAATACGCCACAATTTGAAGAAGTAAAGCTTAAGTTACCTCAAGGAGACCTTGTGATACAAGGAGGATCGACTGATAAAATTTATATCAAGTCGTTAAAAGTAAATGGAAAATCTCATCACTCAACATGGATTGATTGGGCAGATATAAAAGAGGGTGGAAAAATAGAATTCCAGACTTCTAAGAAATCCTCTACTGAGTTTAACATTGCAGATGCGCCTCCGAGCTATAAATAAAACAGATCGATGTCTGTATAAAATGAATAAAATAATTGTTTAAAAATTATAAAACTCATATTATGAGCAAAGTAAGTTTCTCTTTTGTCGTATTGCTTTTTTTTGCAATAAATTCCTTTATGACCTCGTGTGGATCAATGCCGCAAAACAGTGGTGACAAAGAAGGATTAACCCAATATGTAGATCCTTTTATTGGAACAGATAGTCATGGGCACGTTTTTCTTGGTGCTAATGTTCCTTTTGGAGGAGTACAGGTTGGTCCGAGTAATGAATATAAGGGGTGGGACTGGAGTTCATCTTATCATTATTCGGATAGTATTGTTAAAGGATTTACACACCTGAATTTAAGTGGCACAGGATGTGCTGATTTGGGCGAGTTGCTCATAATGCCAGCGACAGGTGAATTAAGAATGCATAATGGTTCTCGTGACCCTATTGCAGATAAAGGCTATGCGTCGTATTATCGGAAAAACACTGAGGTTGCAAAGCCAGGGTACTACAAGGTTGATCTTGAGAGTTATGGAATTAAAGCTGAGATAACAGCTACAGAAAGAGTTGGATATCATCGCTACACCTACCCTAAGGCAAAACAAGCTCGACTGATTATCGATTTGGGACAAGGGAATTGTGATTTACCTGTGGAAACATATTTGCATCAGATCAACGAAACAACATATGAGGGTTACCGCTCATCCAAAGGCTGGGCTGGCACCCAGATTGAGTATGTACATATTGTGTTATCCAAGCCTGCTAAACAATTTATTCTTCAAAACGCAAATGATAGAATTGATGATGTAGAAGGGAAAGGTGTATATATGAAGTGTGCCTTAGAGTTTGAGACCACCGAGAATGAAGTTGTTGAGGTAAAGGTTGCTGTCTCTCCTGTAAGCATGAAGAATGCTGCTTTAAATATGGAAGCTGAAGTGCCAGGTTGGAATTTTGATGAGGTATATGCTACTGCGGATGCCAAATGGAACAAAGAGCTTTCGAAAGTGACTATCAAGACAGATGATATATCTAAAAAGCGTGTATTTTATACAGCCATGTATCATACGATGATCGCTCCAAACTTATTCTCTGATGTAAATGGACAATACAGGGGAACAGATCAGAAAGTATATGATAACCCTGGTTTTACCAATTATACATTATTCTCTCTTTGGGATACTTATCGTGCTGCACATCCATTGTTTACGATAACGCAGCCTGAGCGAGTGAGTGATATGATTAATTCAATGTTGCTAATATTTAAGCAGCAAGGGAAATTACCTGTTTGGCACCTTAGGGGGTTCGAAACGAATACCATGCCGGGTTATAGTGCTATACCAGTTGTTGTTGATGCTTGTTTAAAAGGATATGAAGGAATTGATGTTGAAGCTGCTTATGAAGCGATTAAAGAAACTGCAACAGGTGATCATGAGCCAGGAGTAAAGGACTTAATGAAATATGGTTATATCCCTGCTGACTTTGGTCCTGAATCTGTAGCCAGTAATATGGAATATGCAATTAGCGATTGGGCAATTTCTAAATTAGCTGATAAGTTGGGTAAAACTGAAGATGCAGCTTATTTTGCTAATCGCGCAAAGGCTTATCAACAATATTTCGATAGTGAAACGAGGTTTATGCGTGGTAAAATGGAAGATGGCTCATGGAGGACTCCCTTTAATCCATTTTCGGCAGAACACCGTGTTAATGATTACTGTGAAGGTAACGCCTGGCAATACCTTTGGATGGTACCACAAGACCCTGAAGGTCTGATAGACTTACTAGGAGGGGATGCACTGTTTACTCAGAAATTAGATAGTCTTTTTGAGGTAAATGATGACATGGGTGAGCATGCATCAATTGATATTACAGGTTTAGTTGGTATGTATGCACACGGCAATGAGCCGAGTCATCACACTGCTTATATGTATGCTTATGCCGGAGAACAACATAAAACGGCAGATTTAGTACGTCATATTATGACAGAATTATATACTGACAAACCTGATGGATTATGTGGTAATGAAGACTGTGGACAGATGTCAGCCTGGTATGTTTTCTCAAGTATGGGTTTCTATCCTGTTAATCCAGCCAATGGCATGTATGTATTCGGAAGCCCTTTGTTTGATGAAACTTGTGTCAGTAATCCCAACGGAACGGAGTTTAAGGTTATTGCTGAGAACAATAGTGCTGAGAATATTTTTATTCAGTCGGTTGAGTTGAATGGAACGCCTTATAATAAGTCATACATTACCCATAAAGAAATAATTAATGGAGGTGTGTTGAGGTTTGTTATGGGGCCGAAACCAAATACTGAATTTGGCTTTAATAAAGATGATCGTCCTCAGTCAATTGTTTATTAGGACTGTTTTAGTGAAACTGTCAAGTAAGTTTAGCATCTCAACTAATCAATAGGAGCATACTTATAATTTACTTGATCGTTTCATCTGATGATAGATAAATAATTTAATCAGATCTCAAATAAATATGAATTTACACATTCAAGTATTCACATAATAGGATGATGTAGATTCATGGAGAGTTCCATCTGACAAATGAAAATAAATTTAAACAGATGAAAAATATATTTTTTTTAATACTTCTCTTTCTTTTCTCACTCAATGTTACTGCAAAAGGGGATGAAGTTGAAAAAGAAGAAGTGCTGATTGACCTTGTCAACCCATTGATGGGAACAGATTCAAACCATGCCTTGTCAAATGGTAATACTTATCCTGCTATTGCAGTGCCTTGGGGCATGAATTTTTGGACTCCTCAAACTGGTAAAATGGGAGATGGATGGGCATATACTTATGATGCAAACAAAATATGTGGTATTAAACAAACTCACCAGCCCAGTCCATGGATAAATGATTATGCCGCTTTTTCATTAATGCCTGTTACCGGAGAGTTGCAAGTTGATGAAGAGAAGCGTGCCTCATGGTTCTCTCATAAAGCAGAAATAGTAAAGCCAAATTATTATAGTGTGTATTTGGCCGATTATGATGTGACCGCCGAAGTGACGCCAACAGAACGAGCAGCAAGCTTCCGTTTTACCTTTCCCGATAATGAGAAGTCATTTATTTTACTTGATGGCTTTTTTAAAGGTTCACAGGTGAAGATTATTCCTGAAGAACGAAAAATTATTGGCTTCTGCAGAAATAATAGTGGTGGTGTGCCTGATAATTTTCATAATTATTTTGTAGCTGTTTTCGATAAAGATTTTGAAGTAACGCATACATGGAAGAATGGAGCTGTTCAAGAAAATAATTTAAGTGCTGAGGGTGAACATGTGGGTGCTGTCGTTGGATTTAAAACAAAAACAGGTGAACATGTTCATGTGAAAGTAGCTTCTTCATTTATTAGTCCAGAACAAGCCCAGTTAAATCTTAGTCGTGAAATCGGTGATAAGGGTTTTGATGATGTTCGTCAAGAGTCTGAAATAGCCTGGGAGCGAGAATTGTCTAAAATACGAATAGACGGTGGCACATTTGAACAACGTAGAACCTTTTATTCTAGTTTGTATAGAGTACTATTATTTCCTCGTACTTTTTATGAATTGAACAAGGATGATGAAATAATTCACTATAGCCCATATAATGGAGAAGTTCTCCCAGGGTATATGTATACTGACAATGGTTTTTGGGATACCTTCCGCGCTGTATTTCCATTTTTCACACTAATGTATCCCGACTTAAATAGTCAAATAATGGAAGGACTCGTCAATACCTATAAAGAAAGTGGCTGGTTACCGGAATGGGCAAGCCCAGGGCATCGCGATTGTATGATCGGTTCCAATTCTACTTCTATCATTGCAGATGCTTATTTAAAGGGTATAAGGGGGTACGATATAGAATTATTATACGAGGCAATTATTAAGAATACCAATGGGCGTCATCAAGATGTTTCATCTGTTGGGCGTTATGGTGCCGAGTATTACAATGAGCTTGGGTATGTGCCTTATGATGTAGGGGTTAACGAGAATACCGCCCGTACACTCGAATATGCGTATGCTGACTTTTGTATTTGGAAGTTGGCTAAAGAATTGGAAAAACCTGAGGATGAGATAGCACTTTTTGAAAAAAGAGCCAAAAATTATGAGCATGTATTTGATGCTTCAACAGGCCTAATGAGAGGAAAGAATAATGATGGAAAATTTCAGTCCCCTTTTAATCCATTGAAATGGGGTGATGCTTTTACCGAGGGAAATAGTTTGCACTATACCTGGTCTGTTTTTCACGATGTTGAAGGATTAATTAGTCTAATGGGCGGTAAGGAGAAGTTCAACGCTACCATTGACACCGTATTTACAATGCCACCAGCTTTCGACTATTCTTATTATGGATTTGTGATTCATGAAATCAGAGAGATGCAAATTGCAGATATGGGTAATTATGCCCATGGTAATCAGCCAATTCAGCACATGCCATATCTCTATAATTATTCAGGAACTCCATGGAAAACTCAATATAGAGTCCGTCAGATAATGGATAAATTATATTCTTCAGCGCCTGATGGTTATTGTGGTGACGAAGATAATGGGCAGACCTCTGCCTGGTATGTGTTTAGTTCAATGGGTTTTTATCCTGTATGCCCCGGAAGTGATGAGTATGTATTGGGGTCTCCTGTATTTAATAAAGTTGGGATAACGCTTCCAAACGGCAAAGTACTAACAATTGAAGCTAAGGGTAACAGTAAAGAGAATGTGTTTGTTAGTAAACTCAAGTTTAATAAAAAGGTGTGGGATGCTAATTATGTGACTCATGATGACTTATTAAAAGGAGGTGTATTAGAGTTTGAGATGTCTTCGAAGCCTAATTTCAAAAGAGGTATATCTCCAAAGTCGAGTCCATATTCAATGAGTATTGATAACTAAAATATTTTCAAAACAGTGATTCATTTAATATAAATAACTGTGAATGACAATGAAAGTATGTTGAGTGCCATTGTTATTTGATTCTTCCTCAGGAAGCAACAAGTTAAAAGTGCATGTAAAAATAAATGTACCAGGGTAAAGAAAGGTTTTCGTGAATTATATGGATGATAAAAGAGACATGTTCTCGTTTTTCAAAAAAAAGATGCATTTGACGTGCAATAATTGAGAATTGAAGGTTATATCATCCATATGTTACACACAAAAGACAATCTTTTTCCTGGTTATAGACTCATTGACAAAGCTATTTACTCAGTTTATTTGCAGCCACGATGCTAAGGCATTGTATTTAAAAATAAGTGGGTTAGTTAATGAATTTGCTAATGAATTAATCGCCTATTAACCCCTTTTTAACCGTAAACTTAACTGTAAAAACATTTATTTGTCTTTATAAACAAAAATTAACAGCTAGATATATTTCTAAATTTTAATTAAAATCTGTTTAATATGAATACAAAACTACATTTTGTAATAGCATTTTTGTTAGTGGCTTTTATAAGCACTAATAGTATTGCGCAGTCACCTGTATTTTCTCCTGGAATGACTGTTACTGCTTTTGATAATATTAGGACCCCGGATAACGAGCCAATTGCTAATGCTATTGATGGGGATTTAGGTTCTAAGTTTTTGAACTTTGACGGTAATGACGAAACCGGTGGTACTGCTTTCAATGTAGACCTAGGGGGAAAAGTGGCAGTAGCAAGCATTATTGAAGTGACCTACGGTAATGACGCTCCGGAAAGAGATCCGGGTTCTGTAATAATTTCAGGTTCAAGTAATGGAACCGATTGGACTCAAATAGCAGATATTGCTTTTGAATGTAATGCTAACAGAAATGAGACAAAATCATACAACTTTACTAATACAGTTGGTTATAGTCATTACCAAATTAACTTTGCGACAAAGTGTAATGCTGATGAGGCAATGTTTCAAATAATGGAGGTTCAGTTATACGACGAAACCGTTTTTATTCCTCAAAATCCGGTAATCACATCCTCAATGGCTGTATTTCCTTATAGTGACGCTACTCCTCGTTGGGGTCAGGATGAAGGCGTTTATGCCGCATTTGATGGTAATCCTGCTACAAAATGGTTGGATCAGGATAAAACAGGTGCTTATACCGGTTTTACTATTGATTTGGATGGACTGTCCGTAGCTGCCGATCAGTTAATGGTGACAACTGCCGCCAACGCAGGCGAAGAAGGAAGAGATCCCGCTACCTATGAAGTGCTTGGCTCAACCGATGGTGTTAACTTTACTTCGATTGCGACAGGAGCCTTCGTTTATAACGCAGAAAGAGGTGGACAGATGTATGTGACATTTGATAATACTACCGCCTATACCTACTACCAAATTGCATTTCCTACAACATATGATGGAGGACAGCTATGTCAGGTAGGAGAAGTTCAGCTTTATGCAACTACCCCTGGAGTACAAGGCGTATCACCTCGGGTTACAGCATTGGATACTGATGTAATTGGTTTTGCAGGTTATACTGGTTCGGGAGAAGAAACGGTAAGTAAAGCTTTTGACAATGATTACTCAACCAAATGGTTGACTAATGCGGCAGCGAATAGTGTAGGAGTCGTACTTGACCTTAATGAGAGTAATGTGGTAGCTACTACCTTACGATTGACTACTGCCAACGATACCTGGGAACGTGATCCATTATCATTTATTATTTCAGGTTCAACAGACGGCGATAATTTCGTTCAAATAGCCACCAACACAATTCCTGAACAACACTTACGCATCCATACACGTGATTTTGCGTTTAGTAACACCAATGCTTATTCATATTATAAAATTGAATTCCCATTGGTTGGTACAGATGCCCTATTTCAGATTCAGAATATTGATTTATTGCATGATGGAAATGTTGTAACAATTGAGCGACCATATATTTTCCAAACAGGAATGACAGCAACTCCGTATGCTCCAAGGTTCCAATGGGGTGAGACTTTCGGTGTTACGGAAAGTCCTGACAAGGCCTATGATAATAACCCAGAAACAAAATTCTTTAATGGTGCTTTAGGTACTGAAGGTGAAGGTGAAGATAAAGGTGTGGTTGGTTTTACTGTTGATTTGGATATCTATTCAGCCGTAGCCAAGAAGTTAGTATTAAGAACGGCAAATGATGATCCGGGAAGAGATCCCCTTTCATATGAAGTTTATGGTTCTAACGATGGAGCTGACTTCACATTAATTGGCTCTGGTGATGTCGCTGTTAATTTCGACAGATACTCTAAAACCACATATGCTTTAAATAACTCTACCTCGTACTCGTATTACAGAATATTGTTCCCAACGCGTCACGACATGAATAAGCCATTCCAGATTGCGGAGGCGAACTTGCTGCATGATGGCGTAATTACTGATTTGGTGAGTAAGAAGTTATTTTTAACTCAAACTCATACTGTAACGGCTTTTGCAGGTAATGACTCGCCAGCAGGAGAGGGTGTTGAGCAGGGTACCGATAATGACCCGACAACAAAGTGGTTGAATCGTGATGGAGGAGCTAATGGTTCAGGCTTTACAGCCGCTTTTGATCAGGCTGTTATCGCCAATTCATTTATCTATATTACAGGTAATGATGCTCCAGGAAGGGATGCCATTAATTGCATTATAACTGGTTCGAATGATGATATAACTTACACGTCGATTGCGGATGTTATGATTCCAGATAGTGATTTGAGAGGTTATGCCAGAACCCTTGAATTTAACAATACCACGGCGTATAAATATTACAAAATTAGTTTCCCTACAACCAGAGGAGATGCTCTTTTCCAGGTAATGGATTTCCAGTTGTTAACCGATTCGGATACGCCTACTGATATTGAAGATTTTGTGAAAGAAAAAGACACAGTGAGTGTGTATCCAAATCCAGCACATAGTGTAATTAATGTTGATTTAGGAAGTAATAGTACTGTAAGTGAAGTTGTTGTTTATAATACTGTAGGATCGGTTGTTTATGTAAATAAAACTGTACAAGGTGTTCTAAGCATTGATGTATCTAAGTACACATCCGGGTTGTACTTTGTGAAAATTGTTAGTGGCAATAAGATTGTTACAAAGTCAGTTATAGTTAAATAAATATAGAGTTGTTAATAAATGCATCAGGTCAACAGCCTGGTGCATTTATTTCAATAAAACTTTTCGTTTAGTATTTAAGCAAAACACAGATATGATTTCTTCCAAAAAGAAAGCAACTCTTTTCATTCTTATTGCTTTTTTATTTGCTTTAAATACATTTTCTCAAATACACTTTCCTGCAGGTTCGGCATTTAGATTCTTAAAAGGTGTTGATGCCAATCAACTTGATAGTTCCTGGATAAATGCTTCGTATGATGATAGTGAATGGTCCTTAGGTAATGCTCCTTTTCGCTATGGAGATGGGGCTGACGGGACTAAGTTGATCGATATGAGGTATAGCTACTCTACACTGTATCTTCGATCTGATGTTATCGCAAATGATATAGAAAGCATCGAGAAACTATCATTTCGTGTCAATTTTGATGATGGATTTGTTATTTGGGTTAATGGCGTAGAAGCTTTTAGAAGAAACGCACCAGAGGTATTGTCAAGCACCTCATTTGCACCACAAAATCATGAATCTGGTTTTTTTGAAGAGGTAATATTATCAAAGGATGACATGGCTTTGGTCGAAGGTAATAATACCATTGCTATACAGTGTTTCAATATTAGTTTGGCAAGTACCGATTTTTATTTTGATGTGGATATAACAGCAGAAAGGAAACTGCCGAAATTAAACCTGACTCTCAACGAAGGTTTTAGTCATCGTTCTGGTTTTTACAATGAACCATTTATCCTTAATATCACATCTCCCGATGAGAGTGCTATGATCTATTATACCCTTGACGGTAGCCATCCTGCTTATACTGATTCACTTCTGATTGGCAATAGTAGGACTGAAGTATATATTGACCCGCGCTCAATTCAAAACCGCGCTCAAACTCCAGCATTTATTATTAGAGCCTGCCTTTTTAAAGAGGGCTATGAATTAACTCAGCCTATTAGCAGAACATTTATTTTCCCTAATTCAGTTCGTTCACAATCACACCCCGGAGGTGCATGGCCAGCTACCTCAGTAAATAATCAGCTTATCGATTTAGATATTTCACAAGAAGTGGTAAATGACTCACGTTACGCTTCGGTTTTCGATAAAGCTTTAAAAGATATACCATCCATTTCAGTGATGACAAGTCCAGATAATCTGTTTAACTCTTTGTCTGGCATTTATGTGAACGCATATCAACATGGAATTGCATGGGAGCGGGAATGTTCGTTTGAATTAATTAATAGTCAGGGAGATTCCAGTGTATTCTCAAATGCTGGTATTCGTATTCGTGGCGGATTCAGCAGGTCACCAGATAATCCCAAACACGCCTTCAGATTATTCTTTAGGGACGAATATGGGAATAAAGAACTTGAGCATTCTATGTTTGGTAAGTATGGGGTTGATTCATATCGTAAAATTGACCTTCGAACGGCCCAGAATTATTCCTGGTCTTTTGAAAATAGTCACAAAAATACTTTTGTACGTGAGGTCTTTTCTCGCGATACACAGCGAGATATGGGACGGCCGTATACGCGATCAAATTATTATCATTTATACCTAAATGGTATGTACTGGGGTTTGTATCAAACTCAGGAGCGATCGGAGGCGAATTATGCTGAAGATTATTTAGGTGGGGAGAAAGAGGAATATGATGTAATTAAAGTAGATGCAGCCGGTGGCTATGTTATAGAAGCAAGCGATGGCAATCTGGATGCTTGGCAAAAGGTCTATAATCTTTGTTTGCAAGGCTTTTTATCCAATGAGAATTATTTTAAACTGGAAGGAAAAACGTTTGATGGTCAAAGCTCTGAAGACATCGAAGCATTAGTTGATATTGATAATCTTATCGATTATATGCTTATCATATTTTATACTGGTAATTTTGATGCTCCAATATCTAAGAACTTTGGGAATGATTCGCCTAATAATTATTACGCGATAAAAAACAGAGCGGATAGCACAAAAGGATTTGTGTTTTTTGTGCATGACGCAGAGCATTCGATGCTCGATATTGCGGAAGATCGAGTCAACCTTGGAAGTGATGTGTCCGTTTCTCATTTTGCTAAATTTAATCCACATTGGTTACATGAGAAGTTAAAGGGAAATAAGGAGTATCGTCTTCGGTTTGCTGATAGAGCTTTGTTGCACCTGGAGGGAACAGGTGTGTTGACTACTGCAATGGTGCAAAAGCGCTTTCTTGAAAGAGTTGACCAAATTAAGGATGCGATTATTGTGGAGTCAGCACGGTGGGGCGACTCTAAAAGAACGAATTCCTATACTAAAGATGATGATTGGGTGCCGGAAATTAACAATGTTATCTATAATTACGTGTCAAAACGAACTGAGGTGGTTATAGAACAATTGAAAATTGCTGATTTGTACTCCTCATTGATGGCTCCCAATATTAAACGGAATGGCTCTATACTAACTAAATCGAATTATGCACTCACTGATAGGTTGCAGGTTGAGTTATCCAACCCTAATCCTTCAGGGCATATTTATTATACGATTGATAATCATGATCCACGAGAAATAGGAGGATCTGTTTCACCTGCTGCTGAACGAATCATTACCAGTGAGACCCTGCAAATTAATCAATCGACCATTATTAAGTCCCGAGTATATGATAAAGGGAAATGGAGTGCTATGAAACGGATAGCCTTTAATAACTATGGGGAAATTAAGGTTACAGAATTGAATTATCATCCACAGGATGAGGTGCAAATGAGCGATACGATTTTAGGCAAGGCCTATGAGTTTATAGAGTTAAAAAACACTGATGCCGGCCGGATGGATCTATCCGGGGTGAGTCTGGATTCGGCGATATACTATCGTTTTCCAATCAATTCTATTTTGGAACCAGATAGTTTTTACGTTATTGCCACCAAACCTAAGTATTTTGAGAAAAGATATGGTATGGAGGCTTCAGGGAATTGTCAAGGGTTTTTTAACAATGGAGGAGAATTTGTGCTTGTAAATGATCCTGACGGACAAGAGCTTTTGTCTTTTACGTATCGAGATAGGTTACCGTGGCCTGTCAAAGCCGACGGTATGGGCTACACACTTACTTCAAAAGAGAACTACCCAACACACCACCCGAACCAGGCAGAATATTGGATGAATTCGTCAATGATTGGCGGGACACCTTTTCGAGATGATGTTAATATATCATTTGATTCACCTGACAGCACCCATGTTGATAATAGTGATTGGGACGTGTACCCAAATCCAACCAATGGAGAAATAATTATATCGATTGATAGTGAAAATAGTAGTCATCAATATGTATTAATACATAATATCTCAGGACAAGTTGTATATCAATCAAATATGAACCATCGCTTAACCGTTGATTTTACTAAAATTGGGGTGGCCCGTGGAATTTATATTGTTCGTGTGGTATCCGGCCATAACATATTCCAGAAAAAGATAGTATTTCAGTAGATTAGAAATTTCTGACAACGACGAGTTGCTTAATTATATGTGAAGATGATAAGTGTATTGAACAAGTATTCAAAAAAAACAGGTGAGATTTGTTATAAGTTATTAATAGCAAGCGTCCTGATTTTTTCTTCCTGTGAGAAGGTTGAAGGACCGGGAGGAATGGCAAAAATAACTGGCAAGGTAATTATTGAAGATTATAATTCTGATTTTACTGTTTTGCGTGATGTATATCCAGCGCAGGCATATGATGTTTATCTTATTTATGGTAATGACTCATTTTATGGTGACAGAATAAAAACCAGTTATGATGGCTATTTTGAATTTGACTTTTTAAGAGAAGGTGATTACACCGTATTTGTATATTCTAAAGATAAGAGTTTTGATTATAATTCAACATCAGAAAAAATACCTGTTTTTAGAAATGTTAAAATTCTATCAAAGCGTCAGGTATTAGAAGTAAATGATTTAATCGTTGTTAAATAAATTTAATGACAAGGTTTAAGGCAGTTATTTTTCATCTACTTATCATGAATGCTTTGTTGGCACAACAACAGGATTTTCATACATGGTATAATGTCACAATAAAGGGAGAACTATTTAAAAACGTGAGTTATGAAATAGAACCGGAGCTGCGCTTGTTTGATAATTCAGGAAGATTAGGTTCTGTACTCGCAGATATTAAATTATTTAAGCCAATTATTAAGAAAAATGGTATTGGTATAATTTATCGATATCAAACTGATTTTTATAACCCTGATTATAATGCCCGGATACATAGATGGGGTGTATATAGCCGGTTAAGGAAGAAAATTGGAAAATTGAAATGTAGTTACCGGGCACAGTTACAAGCTGAATATGAAAATTACAAGACCACCAGAAATGGAATGGTTCCACAAATGGAGCATCG
Source organism: Carboxylicivirga marina (assembly GCF_016612505.1). Lineage (GTDB taxonomy): Bacteria > Bacteroidota > Bacteroidia > Bacteroidales > Marinilabiliaceae > Carboxylicivirga > Carboxylicivirga marina. Next base: position 7,152 of record NZ_JAENRR010000055.1, on the reverse strand, counting down.
ACATAAGCTAGCAGCTAAATGGGAGGGGAAAAACTGGATTGTGAATCCGGGTATGGGAGTTGAATATTTTTTTAGTATTGGTTCGTTCGATAATCATGGTAAGTGGAAAAGAAGAATCACCCTCAGCATTGAGCATGAACTAACAAAAAATACGAGTCTGCTTTTAGCTTATAAGCGCCACAATAAATTTAATGTTTCGGATCCAAATGTCGTGAATATATTACTTATGGGCATTGAATTTAAAATTAAATAGACTTGGCTTAAGAGCTTCTGGCGATATGATAATAAGCCGATAGCAAGAGTTATATGAATAATCAAACGTTGCTCATAAAAGACATTATATGTGCAGTTAATCACTTAGAGCCACTCTCTCTGAATGAAATTAATAGCGTGAGTCTGATGCGTAGAATAGATACAAAGTATATTGGTTCTATCAGCAGTCTATATGATGTCTTATCAAGTGTTAAAGGGCGGTATCGTATTCTTGAAATAGATAACAGACGTATACTTCCATATAAAACAAAGTATTTTGATACCAAAGGTGGCGTCATGTATAATGATCATCATAACGGTAAACTAAATCGTTATAAGGTGAGAAAACGAGAGTACCTGGCATCTGGCACTAATTTTTTAGAAATTAAATTTAAAAATAATCGACGGCAAACGGTAAAAACGAGGATGGAAACAAGTGTTAATGCTTCGTGCTTTTCTGAGGATGAGTTTAAATTCATTAAGAAAAATACTCCTTTTAAACCTGAAGTTTTGGAACTGAAGTTGATGAATAGCTTTAATCGTATTACCCTTGCAGGAGCGCATGAGAGACTCACCATGGATTTTAATCTTTCATATACAGGTAAAAATGAGAAGATTGTTTCGTTTCCTCATGTGGTGGTATTTGAATTGAAGCAGGAAAAGTATTCCGCAAAATCGGATTTGGCAAAGATTTTTAAACAGTTGAAAATGCAGCCTGAATCTTTTAGTAAATACTGTATGGGCGCTGCATTATTAGACGAAAGGATAAAGGCAAACCGACTGAAAATGAAATTCAAGAATATTGATAGAATTATATACGAATCAGGAAATAATTAGTTGTGTATCTGTTGTAAATGAGGGCTTTCAGTATTCTGTAGTTGAGTAGGTAATGCTGCCTTTTAAGGATAGAAATAATCCTGTTATTATCATTAAAAATTAAATACAAAAAAATATATGGAGATTACACTTGTTAATTGGACAGCATTCGTTCATCTTATTTTTTATTTTTCTTTTAACTTGCTTGTGACTACTGTTTTAGTTCGCTTTTTGTATTATCGGAGTCAAAAACGTAAAGATTATCTGTTCACGTTTATAATGATAAGCTCGATTGTTTTTCTCCTCTGCTTTCTGCTTGTGAGCGTGAAGTTAGAGTTGGGATTTGCATTGGGGTTATTTGCTATTTTTGGTATCATCAGATATCGGACAACTCCAATTCCAATTAAAGAAATGACTTATTTGTTTATTGTGATTGGGGTGTCTGTTATAAATGCTTTAAGTAGAGCTCATATAAGTTATTTGGAGCTGATATTTGTAAATGTAATCATCGTTGCGATAACCTATGGTTTGGAGCGTATATGGTTGCTGAGGCATGAATCCAGCAAAATGATATTGTATGAAAAAATAGAGTTAATAAAGCCTGAATTTTATCAGGACTTAATAGATGATTTAAAAAATCGCACAGGTTTACCAATCCACAGAGCTGAAATTAAAAAGATCAGCTTTCTTAGGGATACTGCCCAGGTAATCATTTATTATTATACCGATGATGTATCCAATGTAACTGAAGCAGACAGTATGGAAGCTGATGAAATGTAATAGAGTGCCATGTGGTGATCGCTAGACCGATGTATCCATGTTGAAGATTAAAAAATTTTATAAAATTTGGTTGCTTATATTTCTGCTCTTTGATTCATTGCGAGAAGCAAGGTTCTGATCAAATGTTTATTGAATTCATCTGATTTACCAATGCCGAATCAATGTCAAAAGGAAGAGTGCTAATTTAATCGAACTCTGCTAACTGTTTTTTTATGTGGTTAGGTTAATGTGTTAAAAATCTACAATTATGAAACTTTTGGATTTAAGAAGAATATTTTTAGTGATAGGACTTGGTCTTATAACCTGGAATTGCACCTATGCTCAGGATTGGGCAAACTTGAACAAGTACAAAGTAGCCAATGATATGATTGGTATAGCGGATGCAAAACAACAACGTGTTGTATTTATGGGAAATTCAATAACTGAAGGATGGACGAATCATTATCCTGAGTTTTTTAAGAATACATCTTATATCAACAGGGGGATAAGTGGACAAACAACACCACAGATGTTGCTTCGATTCAGATCTGATGTTATTAATCTTAGGCCTGCGTTGGTTGTCATATTGGCAGGCACCAATGATATAGCTGGAAATACAGGGCCAACTACCCTCGAAGAAATAGCGAATAATATTTTTTCAATGGTAGAGCTGGCCGCATATCATGATATTAAAGTGATCATATCCTCGGTATTACCTGCACGTAATTATCCATGGAGTTCAGGATGTAATCCAGATGTTAAAATACCAGAACTAAACAGGATGTTAAAGCAATATGCAAAAAAGAATAGGATAACATACCTTGATTATTTTGAGGCAATGGTAGATGATAACAAGGGGTTGATTACTGATTTAACGTACGATGGAGTCCACCCAAATACTCAAGGCTACCAGCTTATGTCTGATATGGTTAATAGGGCGATCAAAAAAGCCCTAAAAAAATAATACCCATTAATTGTTTGCTCTTCTTTTCTAAATATTTATATCATGAATTGGAACTCTTTTGTATTTGTTATACTGCTAACATTATATTCAGCTTCTGTTTTTGGAGCTCAGGTAGATACTCTGGTGGTTGAGAGTAAAGTGATGGATAAGAACATTACAAATATTGTCATAGTCCCAGAATCCAACACCCATACTGATATTAAATTACCCGTGCTTTATCTATTGCATGGTTATTCAGGTAATGCGTTCGATTGGATAAACAATGTGCCCCATATAAAGGATTATGCGGATGCTTATAATATGATAGTTGTTTGTCCTGATGGGGGATATTCCAGTTGGTACTTCGATAGCCCCATTGATGTTTCGTCTCAATATGAAACTTATATTACACTTGAATTAATTGAAGCTGTAGATGATAAATATAATACCGATGTATCATCAAAAGCTCGAGGCATATCAGGTTTGAGTATGGGAGGGCATGGTGCTTTATATTTAGCATTTAAGCATACAAGTTTATATGGGGCAGCAGGCAGTATGAGTGGTGGGGTCGATTTTCGTCCTTTTTCTGACAATTGGGAGATAGCAAAGCGATTGGGGGAATATAATACGCATCAAACGCTATGGGATGAGAATACGGTTGTAAATATGATTCCTATGGTCATAGGGAAGAACTTAAAGTTGATAATAGATTGTGGTATCGATGATTTCTTCTATATGGTAAATCAGCAATTACATCAAAAATTATTGGATAATAAAGTAGAACATGATTATATTGAGCGTCCCGGTGATCATAGTTGGGAGTATTGGAAAGGTTCTATTCATTATCATATGCTTTTCTTTTATCTTTATTTCAATCAAGCTTAAACTATCTGAAGATGCACTAAATGTAAGATCACCTATTTTGTTAATGCATTACTCCTGCCCAACGAATAGGTTAATGGGAAGTAACTTTTTGTGCATGGCATCTTCATAATTATATGTGTATTATATAAAAACAACCCTGTCGCATCAGTTAATCATTTATCGGTGCGCATTATAATTTTTATGAGTAGTAATATGTGTTGATGATTGGGGTAATACAAAACTGTTATATTTGTAATATAAGGTTCTTTGTGAGGGAATAAATATTCGTAATTTAAGAGTGAAATTCTTGTATATTATGCATGATTTTTATAAACGACTACTTCTTTTTGTATGTGTGAGTTTAATGTCTGCAGTTGTAAATGCTCAAGGTTTGCAGTTCAACTCAAATAATGAACTTATAATTAACAGGACATCATATGACGTTTTTGCTAGTCATTCTCCTGTTTTCAAGGATGAATTCGAAATAAAATTTGACATCTCAATTATCAACCCGTTCGATTTCGGGTATATCTGTCAGATTCATATTGATGGCACGATATTTTCGTTAACATTTGCAAACAAAAATTCCTTAGCTAGCTCTCTGAAGCTCAATGTAGATGGTGTGAAGAATTTAACGTCTATTGAATTAGATAACTCTACGCTTGGGAGGCGTAAATGGCTACCCATAAGTATTCGTTTCTCACATAAAGATGACCAACTTGTATTTATAGTCGAAGACACTGAAACATACATAGACGATGTAAAGTTTAAACATAAAATGAAGCCGAGAGTTTTTTTTGGTAAAAAAGGTAGTGTCATTGATGTGCCTGAATTTGCTTTACGAAAATTACACCTGATAGGTGCTGATAAATCTTTCTTGTTTGAATTTAATGAGAAGAGTGGGAATGAGGTCCATGAAAGTAATGGAAGGAAAATGGGACATGTTGATAATCCTCATTGGCTTATAAGCGAATCATTTCACTGGAAATTACGACATGACATGTCGCTACCGGGGATGGCTGTTGTAAATTATGATGCAAACCATGAAAGGATGGTTATTGCAAGCAAAGATTCAGTGCTTTTTTATGATTATAACCTAAGTACTCTGACTGGAAGAAAAAGCAAAAACAAGCTAAGTGTTCCATTGCGATTGGGCATGAGTTTTTGGGATATGGAAAATCGTCTGTTTTACGTGTATGAGCTAAACGATGTGGCAAATGGTGCTCCAACTATTATGGCCTTGGACATAAATAATCTCAGGTGGAGCAAGATTAGTGATAAGCAGCTTGCGCAACAGAAACATCATCACAATGGCTTTTTTAATTCCAAAAATCAAAGTTACCTGGTATTTGGGGGATTTGGTAATCAACGATTCTCTAATGACTTTCTTAAATACAATATTGCTAGTAACGAGTGGGGGAAAGTAGAAATGAAGGGCGATATCATTAGCCCACGTTATTTTTCTGGTGCGACAAGTGTAAGTGATGACGAACTTATCATTTATGGCGGTATCGGAAACCGTTCGGGAGATCAAACATTGGGAAAGACATATTTTTATGATTGTTATTCGGTAAATACATCAACAAATACAGTCAAAAAAATGTGGGAAATACCAAAGCTTAAAGATAATTTAGTCTCCTCTCGCAGTATGGTATTAACGAAGGATTCAAGTTCTTTTTTTACACTCTGTTATCCAGAGTATATCTCCAATTCTTTATTGCAGCTTTATCAGTTTTCAATTGAGGATGGGACGCATGAGTTGTTGGGAGATTCAATACCAATCTTTTCTGAACGTATAGAAACAAATGCTAACCTTTATTACAATTCAAATACCAATGAGCTTTATTGTTCTGTACAGGAAATTTTACCTGATTCTACTTCAAATATAAAACTATATTCAATTTCAGCGCCCCCACTTTCTAAGTCAGAACTATATCATGAGACTCATTGGAGGTTTCGTAGCTTCTTCCCTTATTTGGTTAGCATATTAATATCTTTTCTGTGTGCCTCTTTGATCTTCTTCGTAAGAAAACAGAGGAATGAGGTTAGGAAAAATTTAAATGAACAGCGAGAGCGAGTTCAATTTTCGAGCGATAGGAAGAAGCATAATTTAAATCTTAAAAATGCCATTTGTTTGTTTGGTGGCTTCAAGATTATTGATCGTAAAGGGGTGGATATCTCTTATATGTTCAGCCCTAAGATTAAACAATTATTCATGCTTATTTTGTGGAATAGTATTAGAGGTGATGGTGGCGTATCATCAGAAGTAATATATGCATCTGTTTGGCCCGATAGGCCTGAACAGAAAGCAAAAAATTCAAAAGGTGTTACTATTAATCAAATTCGAAAGATTTTAGTAGATATTGATGGTATTGAATTGTCGTTTCATAAGAATAGGTTTCATTTAGATATAAATGAAAATTTGTATTGTGATTTGTTAGCTTTTGATAAAGAGTTGGAGGAGTTCAGATTAAATGAAGGTGATAGAAATGAGTACATAATAAGAATTCTTGACATTATTTCTAACGGTCCCTTTTTAGAATCGTTTGAATTTGATTTCTTAGATAAATTCAAAGAAGAGGTTGAGAATGTTATACTGGATATTTTTCTGCAACAGATTGATGAAGTATATGCAAGTAAAAATTATGCGCTTGTTATTAAGATTGCAAAAGTAATTTTTTATGTTGACTCATTGAATGAAAAGGCGTTTAAATATGAATTGGTTTCTTTGCTAAAGTTGGATATGGTGGAGGTAGCTAAAAAATCTTACAATAAATTTTTATTAAAATATAACCACGATTACAACGAAGATTACCCCCATACATTTAACGACATGAGTAAGATGTGATATGTAAATAACATTTTTTGCTGTCTGTATGAAATTAACCTCTCGATTTGTTTAAGGTTAAAGTTGGGAAATCAATCTGACTTCTTAATGAGTAATACTATTCGAAAATCATGTATTTCTTAAATGAAATGAAGAACTGAATCATATTGAAGGATGTACTTAATACATGTTAAGTCATGATTATTAGAATTGCTTAGTGAATTACTATAAATTAACGCCTTTTGTCCTGACTTTGTTCTGGAAAAACAATCACATTCATCATTTCACGTAAGCGGCTCCGGACTCTCTTCCCATAGAGTTTTTCAATGTCCTGTGCATTGAGGTTGGTGGTGACGTGTGTTATTAGGCGGTCGGAGATGAACAAGTCATAGCGACTAAGAATGACCTCTGACAGAGCGTTGCATTCTGAGCCATAATGTTTGATATTTGATTCGGCTCCCAGATTATCCAAACAAAGTGTTTTGGGAATGCGTTGGCCTGGTGAGATAGTGAAGCTTCGTATAGAGTATCGGTGAATGTTATTCAGGAAAGGCTGCATTAGTAAATAGATTAATTAATCCAAAAGAGTTTTTATTAAAGAATTGACAATGTGATTTTGTTTTTAACCGCTTTAAAAACTGGACCACTTTGTAGCACATGAAAAGTGAAACAAAATGGTAGAAGAAATCAT
>NZ_JAENRR010000054.1 GCF_016612505.1 Carboxylicivirga marina | reverse complement strand
TAATGATTTCTTCTACCATTTTGTTTCACTTTTCATGTGCTACAAAGTGGTCCAGTTTTTAAAGCGGTTAAAAACACATTGGCAATCAAATCAAGTGGCGTATCCTTTATTCTAAATTTCAAGAATGAAAAATTACTCGAAGAAAAGTATCAACTTTTTTTTCCTGACAGATTATTATTAGAGGAACTTGGCTTTATAACAGCTAATGATTTATCGTTTAAAATTCCTAAAACAGAAAACACGAAAGCGCAGGAAGTATTTCTAGTTGGAGATAAAATTGTTCTTTTCGAAAAATTAGAAAATAAACCTGAACTTCCTTTATCTATTTTAGTATTTACAAAAATTGGACAAGAACTACTTAAACTTGTGAAATCAACACCTGAATTGGATTATATTCAGCTCCTAGCAACAAAGATAAATCGAATAAATGGCTCAATAAAGTATGGACAAATCTTGGCAGAATTACCAAACGGACAAATTAGGTATACAAATTTAATTGATGTTCCATTAACAGACCAAGAAGTTGACCAAGAAAGAAAACAAAAGGCAGCAGAAGAAAAGAAATAACGAAATGCCAACAATTAGCCCTCAATAAAGCGTTGCTTGCATACGCTTTAGATTGAGGCAGATGTTGGCACACATTAAATCACATAGCTTAACAATTATCTAATAGAGATTTAAATGAATAGATTAAAAAGACTATTGTTGATAGGTATATTAATTGTAGCCATGATTATAGTGGTAATTTTTTCTTCATTAATGATTTGGGGGCAATTTACTATAGGACTTGATTTTGAGAAATTAGGAACGATATATATAAAGACTCTAATTTGGATGACCTTAATAATTGCTACTTTGTTATCTACTCTAATTGACAATTTAAATGCCTTGAAAAAGGAAAATAAAAAGAGGCATGAAAAATATTATGACATATCAGATTTTGAATTAGGTTTTACTATTAAAATGGATTTCTTGAAAGTATTTAAAATCTCTTTCAATAATACTTTTAAAGAACCAATATTTTATCTTTTCATAGGCATTATTGTTTTACCTCAATTTCAGGACAAGAGCTTTTTAGAACCGTTTAATATGGTTAATGTACTAACCATGATTGCAGCAATGGCTTTAGGAATGATAGCATTTAGTATTTTGCATGCATTTGGAAATTATATCCAAACTTATGGCTATGGAAAAGAACTTCATTTAAGCATTTCTCACCAAGGATTATTTTTCAAGGACAAAAGAGGTCTACGACATATTCCGAATTCAAAAATTAAAAAGCTTAATGAAAATGATTTGTTTCTAATTTTAAGAATAAACGTATTTCAAAGAATATATATTTTAAAAGACCTCTTTGACAAGACAGATTTGGATAAAATACGTAAGAATCTGACATAAAAATAACGTGTGCCAACAATCGCAGAAAACCTGGATTAAAAACGGTTTATACCGAGATTACTTCTACTGGGAAAAAGACAATTTATGAGCAGATTAAGATTGGAAAATGGTTAATTTATAATCCTGACCATACACTGAATAAAATAGAATATTATAACAATGGGGAACTTGTTCAATAAAAAATACGACCCCACAACACGCTAGTATAAAGCAATTGGCGTTCGTGAGAGATTGGAAATTAAGTTGGGTAAATGAACACCGCCAAATCTTTGATTTGGCTTTAGAAAAGATAAAAACAAATAAAAGATTTGGCTCAGAGAGTTTTTGGAGGTTTGTAAGGTTACAATCCCTCACGACGCCCTGCAGCCAACTGTTCAAAATAAACAATGTACTTGCTAGTTGAGCAGAAAGCATTATTATTGTCCTTATTAACGATTACAGCCATGTTAACGACCAGCGAAGACCGATACCAGGGAATAACGATAGATGAATCGAGTTATCCTGCTACAGCCATTGATTTAGAAAAGGATTTACTGCACTTAATGCAAGGCCTTAAGGGTAAAAAGCTCCTATGGTCAAAAGTTGCTATTGAGCAATCAGACTTTATTCCTGTACTTGCAAAGCTGGGTTTTGAGTTTCATCATTGCGATGAAAAGAGTGTGACAATGGTTAAACCACTTATTGAAGGTGCTTATATTCCCACCAGTCGCAACTACATTGTTGGTGTGGGGGCGGTAGTGTTTCACAATGAAAAGCTATTGGCTATTAAAGACCGGTTTTCGCCGGGCTATAAATTACCTGGAGGTCATATTGATAAAAATGAATCGATAAAAGTGGCTTTAAAACGGGAGGTATTGGAGGAAACAGGCGTGGAGGTAGAGTTGGAGTCTATTATGAATATTGGTCATTTTAACGCCGGTCAGTTTGGCGAATCGAACCTTTACTTTGTTTGCACAGCAAAGGTAATAAACGATGAAATAAGCATTAATGATGCCGATGAAATTCTGGAAGCGCGTTGGATGAGTGTGGATGAATTTTTGAGTGACGATGAGGTGAATAACTACAATAAGAAAGTGGTACGAGCAGCAATCGGCAATACCTGTTTAAAACTAACCGAACAGGAAATAGAGTTACGCATTCCGGGAGAAATGTTTTTATAAATTAAGCACTCAAAACGCTAAATTATACATGAAGATGGAAGGATTTGACCGAAAGAAACATTGGGATAAGGTGTATGAAACCAAGAATGTAGAAGAGGTAAGCTGGTATCAACCGGTACCCGAAACATCGTTAAACTTTCTGAAGCAATTCAATGTTTCCCTGTCGGCCAGTATTATTGATATTGGCGGAGGAGATAGTTTTTTGGTTGACCACCTTTTGGATTTGGGTTATCGTGATGTTACAGTGCTTGATATTTCGGCCAACGCGATTGAACGAGCTAAAAAACGCCTGGGAAATAAAGCTGACCGTGTTAAGTGGATAGTAGCTGATGCAGCTTCCTTTGTGCCAAGTCAGTCTTACGATTTTTGGCACGACAGAGCCGCTTTTCATTTTCTGACTGAAGCAGATGATATTGCCAACTATTTAAATACCGCACAAGCCAGTCTGACCGCCAATGGTGTTTTAGTGATCGGTACTTTTTCAGAACAAGGACCCAATAAGTGCAGTGGGATTAATATAAAGCAATATTCAGAAGTCTCGATGACAAAACACCTGAGCGCATATTTCGAGAAAATTAAATGCATTGAGGTGGAACATCAAACCCCATTTGATACCGTTCAAAGCTTTGTATTTTGTAGCTTTAAAAACAAAAGAAATAAAGCCAATAGGATTAGCTTCTATTAAACCCGAATTACAATGCCGTTTAGTTAAGGGTAAAAATCCCCCTCAACCCTACGGGTAGCTCCCCAAGTGCACAGCTTGTTGTTTATGCATTTATACCAAACTGCTAATCAAATCTTCCCCGTGGGGAAGTGCCGGAGGCGAAGGGGGAAAGAAGTTGGATTGTGTACTATTCATTCAAGATTATATAATTTCTTAACTAAACGACATTGATATTGCTGGTTAAAACAAAAAAGCCGCTTACAAAAGCGGCTTTCTCTATCTATATGTCTAATCGAATTACTTCGTGTAAACGCGGTTTTCTTGTTCGGCAACGCGAATAAAAGTAGTACGCTTGGTCAATTCCTTTAATTGAGAAGCCCCCACATAAGTACAAGTACTACGCACACCACCAAGGATATCTTGCACCGTTGACTCTACAGGTCCGCGGTATTCTACCTGCACCGTTTTGCCTTCGCTGGCACGGTAGTTGGCAACACCACCGGCATGCTTATCCATAGCAGTAGCTGAGCTCATGCCATAGAATTGCTTGTATTTCTTTCCGTCTTTTTCAACTACCTGGCCGCCGCTCTCATCATGACCAGCTAACATACCGCCTAACATCACAAAGTCGGCACCTGCACCAAAGGCTTTAGCTACATCACCAGGAATGGCACAACCGCCATCACTAATAATCTGACCGCCTAAACCATGCGCAGCATCGGCACATTCAACAATGGCTGAAAGTTGTGGGTAACCTACACCTGTTTTAACACGTGTGGTACATACCGAACCCGGTCCGATACCTACTTTAATAATATCGGCACCTGCTAAAAGTAGCTCTTCTACCATTTCGCCGGTAACAACATTACCTGCCATTATCACTTTATCGGGAAATAACTCACGTGCTTTTTTTACAAAAGCTACAAAATGTTCTGAGTAACCGTTGGCCACGTCGATACAGATAAACTTAAGGTGTGTATTGGTATTAATAATTGCTTTCACCTTGTCTAAATCATTTTCGCCAGTACCAGTACTTACAGCTATGTTGTTTTCAATACCTTCTGGTGCATTGCTCAAAAAAGCATTCCACTCATCTAACGAATAGTGTTTATGAATGGCTGTAAACATATCTTTCTCGGCTAGTTTAATTGCCATTTCAAATGTACCAACAGTATCCATATTGGCCGCCATAATAGGTACGCCAGTCCATTCGATACTGGTATGCATAAATTTAAATGTACGTTGCAAACTAACTTGAGATCTACTCTTTAATGTAGAACGTTTGGGTCTGAACATGACATCTTTGAATCCTAACTTAATGTCGTATTCTACTCTCATTTTACTATGTTTTTTTGATTACGGACAAAGATACATGAATACTACCAAATAATGCAAATGAATATTTTATGTGGTAAAAGATTAACAATGATTAACTGAATGTGGTGTTGTTCAGTTTATTACTTGTATTGATAATGCTGGTTTATCCTTATTGTGAAGTGTTGACTATACTCGAGACCGTTATTCGGCAACTATTTTTGAGGCAGGAGGCTGAAAAAAACAAAAGAGGCTATCAGTCTGATAACCTCTCTGTTTATAGTGTTTGATTATTATTTCTCAATGCAATCAGGCATTTTGAGCCATCACTTATGATGCCATTATTTATTATAACGTTCGTTTAATTTTTTAACGATGGCCCAATGTTTATCATTCAAAGAACCGATCTCGAAAAAAGTGACTCCTCGCGCACCATTTTCATAAGCTGCAATTATGGCCTGTTCAAATTCATCGTAGTTTTCGCCGTAATGCCCTACCAGGATGCCGGTAAATAAATGTTTACCTTCTTTCATCTCTTTCATGCCCTCATTGGTTGCAAAACCAACCCAGCCAACATTGCCATCGTGGTCGTTTTTGTAAACTATCGGAAAGAAATAATCCAGATTCCAGCGTCCCCAATCCTGACGAACATATTCACGGGCTAGTTGCGGAAATGGAAATACTGCTGCCGAAGCGGCTGTTCCTTCCTCGTGGCAAATGTCAATACATTCTTCTACTAATGATGAAATGGCATTCATACGAAATTGCTGCCAGGCGGCATTTTCTTCTTTATCTTCCATGTCTATCGGGTCTATCCCAAATATCTCTTTATACTGTTTGCGAGCATTCGGGTGATAGCCAAAGTCATAATCGGGCAATAGGCGATCTTGTTTTAACTCACCACCTTTATAGGGGTATTTCTTTTGCAGGTTATTACCCAGCACCACATCAACATAACGAATGTAATCGAAGTGAACCGAGGCCAAGCCTTCTATTTTCGCCTTCTCCCTAACGCCTTTCTTAATATATTCTCTGGCCCCTTCTGAAAATGGGCTTAAGAAATTATAATATCCTACGTAAGGGTTGTACTCATTGCAACTTTGCCCGAGTGCATTTATGCTATACCACTCTGGGTTCTGGCGACACACTTCATTGCCACCAACATTCATCATCCAGTGCCAGGCATGTATTCTGATGTTGTAATTACCACCCAAACGGATAAGCTCTTTTAATCTTTCATTTCCTGCACCGGGTAACAAGTCGGTAATACCGGCATCGGCCCATTTTTTAAGTGTGGCTAACTGTTCAGCTTCATCACCTTTTTTAGGTTCGCCCCATCCCGAAAAATAGAATTTTTTTTCGCTGTATACTTTAGAGTATTTATTACCTGTAGGTTTTTTGGCCCATACCGGAGCGAGAATGGTTAATGCAAGTATAACTGATAGAATACGTACCATGGAAAATATAATTTTAAGTTATCTCTATGAATTAATAACTACAAAATTAATTGCATCCTTTTAAGCTTGCATATGATGTTCAGTGCTTTGTGTGGCCGTATGTTCAAATGTGTTTACATTCTTTCTTTGGTAATTATGAGCCGCTTTGACTGAACATATGGGTAAGAAATATTAACATGCCTTTTGTGCTGTTCACTGTTGAATAGACGAATGTATTAGATATATCATTCTGAAGAAGATTAAAATCTGAGCTGTTTAAATTATAATCAACCTCGGGTTATTATCCATCGATGTCATTAAGAATTTTCTCAACTTCAGCCTCCGTTTTATGAAGCTTGTCTTTGCAAGTCTTAATTAAAGCACTCACTCGTTTTACTTTGGCTGATAAATCATCAACATCTAGTTCTTCATTTTCAATTTGCTGTAAAATCTCTTCAATTTCACTAACGGCATCGTTGTAGGTAAGCTTCTTTTTTGTCATTGTATTCAGTCTATTTTTCGCTTAGCAAAGGTATAGTAAAATAAAATGTGCTGCCTTTCTCTAGTTCACTTTCTGCCCAAATGCTTCCTTTGTTAATTTCAACAAACTCTTTACACAGTACTAAGCCCAAGCCGGTTCCTTTTTCATTTAAAGTGCCTTTGGTACTAAAGGTGGAATCGACCATAAACAATTTCTCAAGGTTTTCCTGGCGAATACCAACGCCCGAATCAGCGACAGAAATTTCAATCATATTATTTTTAACGCCGGCAGTTACATAAATAACACTACCAATGCGCGAAAACTTAATGGCATTACTGATGAGATTTCTGAGGATGGTGTTATACAGGTTTTCATCGGCCCAGGCCACCAGGTTACGTTCTATCTTTGGGCTTATAACAATGTCTTTTTCTTCGGCATTTAGTCGAAGCAGAGAAACGATATTATGTGTTTGTATTGAAATGTCTATCTGACTTGGTTTATATTCAGTGGTGCCAATTTGTGTGCGCGACCATTGTAACAGGTTTTCGACCAAGCCAAGCAAGCGTTTGGTTGAATTATGAATAATCTGCGAATATTGAACCACTTCTTTAGTGTCTTTATTTTCGGCATTAAGAGCCAGCATTTCGGCAAACCCCATTAGCGAACTGAAGGGGCTCTTCAGATCATGCGCAATAATGGAGAAGAACTTGTCTTTGGTATTGTTTAGCTGCTTAAGCTCGTTGTTTTTCTCGGTTAGTAGTCGTTCTGATTTTTTGCGAATCTGGAATGTCAGAATTAGAATAAGCAAAAGAATAAATAGCAAACCAGCTACCAGCAGGTATATTGTTCGACTATTTTTAGCAAGCTCCAAACTCTCGGTTTTGTGAATGTTATCCTGCTCTAAAATAGATATTTGCTCTTCTTTCTGAAGTAGTTTATATACTGCTTCCATGCGTGCACTGCTAAGCATGGCCTGTTCATCGGTGATGTCATCTTTAAGGTCGGCATATTCACTTTTGTAATTTAAGGCCTTTTCATAATCACCTTGCAGACTATGCCATTCAGATAAACTATTGTATGCTTGTGCCTGCAGGGGTTTTTCTTCAAGCGACTTTGCCAGCTCAACAGCTTTTAGCAGATACTCTTGTGCCTGGTCATAATGCTTGTTAATCATTAATGTTTGACCCAAATGCAGATAAGTTTCAGCTTTTAAGGAAGGATCGTCAAAGCTTAGCATCAGCTTTAAGGCCTTTTCGAAGTAAGATATGGCCTTACTGTACTGTTTACCTGTTTGGTGAGCACGCCCTATATTCAGATAAGACGTTGCAATGTTGGCACTATCACCTTCTTCTTTTAGAATGGACAGTGAAATCTGGTAATTCTCAAGCGCCTGTAAAATATTGCCCAACTCAAGATATACTTCACCCAGATTATTGTAGCAATTGCTGATACCCTTTTTGTCACCTAATTTGGTGTATATGTTCAATGCCTCTCGGTAATTACTTAAGGCTACCTGTTGGTGATTTAATTCGGTATTGATGTTACCAATGTTATTCAATAATACCGCTCTGCTTTTTGAGTTGCCATCTAATTGGTTAATCTCCAGTGCTCTTTCAAAGCATTTTAAAGCTTCATCGTACTGAGCAAGTGTGTTTAAAATAACCCCTTTGTTTGTCAGTCCTTTTCTTATCAGTTCAGAGTTGTCTGTTTGTTCACCTAATTTCAGAACATGATCAAAGTTTTCGAGTGCCAGTGCATAGTTGCGAGTGTACCAATGCATGGCTCCTAGGCTGTTGTATGTATTGCCCTGCTTTTCCTGGTTGTTAGTGCTTTTATAGATACTCAAGGCTTTAGTAAAATGTTTTATAGCCTTTATGTATTGACTTCTGTCACTTTCTATCCAACCCAGATAACCTTCAACAACACCAATTTCATTCTTGTCAGATATGGATGATTTAAAGCTAAGCGCTTTGTTGAACTTCTCATTGGCACTGTTGTATTGTTGCTTGTTGTAAAGTATAATACCAACTTGCTGATGTATGTCAAATTGAATATGCTTTTCATCAGATGCAGAAAGACTGGTAATGGCCTGTTCACAATAAGAAATAGCATCATCAGTGGAACTTGCTTCTTCGGCATTACGTATCAGTTGGTATGCTTCGTGCCGGGCTTTATCTGTTTGCTTTTGTGCAATACAATTGCTCCCAATAAAGGTAAAAGCAATAAAGCACCAGAAAATGATGTTGTACTTTTGTAGATTGAGTTTGGTTGTCATCGAAATGTGCTAAGGCTTATAAAACTTAGCACAAAATATAAAAAGAGAGGCACATAATGCTATTTTACAGGCGTTATTTTTTCAACAGTACTGATTATTTTACCGTATTTGGTTTTGGTTCTGATCTGATCACCAACTGATATGGAAGTCAGATTTTTGACAAGCTGTTCACCTTTATAGGTGATGGAATATCCGCGTTCCAGAATGTTTTTAGGATCGCATAATTCATTTGTTCGCTTTGCTAATTCAATGCTTTGCTTTTTATTTTTTAAGAAAGCACTCACCTCAAGTTTTAAGCGGGTTGTAATAAATCGTTGTTGCTGTAGGCCGCTTCTAACTTGCTTTTGCGTGAGGTAATGAATGGATTCTTTAACGTGTGTGAAAAAGCTTTGTTGTTTTTGAAAATAGTTTTTGACAGAGAAATCCAGCCGTTGTGCAGCATCCAGTTGGTACTGTTTCTTTTGATTAATAATCCTTTTGACCAAGGGTTCAAATTGAAGTGCAGCCACTTCGAAGCGATGTATTTCGTCATTGATAAGTTGCTTGGTCGAAGTGGTAAATTGTTCTTTTAAGTCTAAAAGATAAGCATCAAAGGCATCAATTCGATCGATAAGGAATTCAGCCACGGCAGTTGGTGTTTTTAATCGGGTATGCGCCACCATGTCGGCTACCGACTCATCACGTTCGTGACCTATACCAGTAAGAACCGGTAACGGAAACTGAGAAATATTAAGAGCCAGTTCATAGTTATCGAAGCACATCAGGTCAGCTGTAGAGCCGCCTCCGCGAATCAACACAACGGCATCAAAAATGGCTTCATACTCATAGATACGATCCAGCGCAGCTATTATGGATGCTTCCGCCTCATCGCCCTGCATTATGGCCGGAAACAGTTTGTGATATACCTTATAGTTTTCGGTGTTATTTGCTAATTGATTGACAAAATCTTCATAACCAGCTGCAGTAGGAGATGAGATAACGGCTATGGTTTGAGGTACTTCTGCTAAATTGACCTCTTTATTCATGTTCATTACACCATCATCTTCCAATTGCTTGATGACTTCCAGTTTACGGCGGGCAATATCACCCAATGTAAATGTAGGGTCAATGTCTTTAACGTTAAGGCTAAAACCATATACCTCCTGAAACTCGATACTTACCTTTACCAATACCTTTAACCCAGATGTTAGTTCTTGTTTGGTGGTGGTCTCAAAATAAGGTTTTAGCATTCGGTAGGTAAAGGCCCAAATGGTGGCTCTTGCTTTAGCCAGAACTTGGTTACTTGCTTCATCTTTTTCAATCAGCTCAAGATAACAGTGACCACTTCTGACTGTTCTGATTTCACTAATTTCGGCAATAACCCAATAAGTCGAAGGAAAGGCATCGTTAATCTGCTCCTTAATATTCTGGTTGAGTTCATGGAGACTGAGGTGGTCTTGGGCCATAGGATTAGTAACTTTTTATCACTTTAACATGTTGATGAAAGTGTTTGCTTTTGATGGTAACAATATAAATGCCTTCAGTAAATTGTGCTACTTTGTTGATAACGATTTGTTTGCCATTAACATGCTGTTGCTGGTACTTAAGTCGGCCGGTTAAGTCTACAATGGAGACTGTCACATCCATGTTTGATTTAGCTGTCAACCTTAACTCATTTCTAAAAGGGTTAGGCCCAACCTTCCACTTTTTTTCTGCTACCTCATTCTCAGGTATGTCAACATGATAGGCCAGTTCAAAGTTGGGTATTCCATAGCCAAGCTCATTATTCGGATTGCTTGATTGATGTCCACTATCAATAATTAGTTGCCTGATTTCAGTTGCCGTTTTAAGAGGTAGTGCTTGCCACAAACAGGCCGCTAATCCACTTATTACAGGCGCAGAAAATGATGTGCCATTCCCTTTATATATGCTTCCCGACGAACCTTGCACTGCAACCGATACGCCTTGGCAGGTAATCTCCGGCTTTGTGCGCCCATTTGAAGTGGGGCCAAATGATGAAAAAACGGCTTTAGTGCTGTCTGGCAGCATGGCTCCAACTGCTATGCAGTTTTGGGCATCGGCCGGAGCGCCAATGTATCGCCAGGTATCATTGCCTTCATTACCTGCACTGGTGATGATTAACATGCCTTTTGATGCCGCAATGTCAGATGCTCTTGAAATTCGTGTTGAGCCATCCATATCATCATCATAACTGTAGCTGGTTGAGGGTGCATCAAACTCGTAGTAACCTAAAGAAGTATTGATGATATCAACACCTGCACTATCGGCAAATTCGGCGGCGCAAATCCAATAGTCAGGTTCTATGGGGTGTTCAGAGCTGGCATCTTCGGTGCGTAATAACCAATAAGACGCTTCCGGTGCAGTGCCGAGGTATTCCTTATCTGCTTTTCCTCCCATAATGGATAACACGCTCATGCCATGCGAATGCTCGTTAAAAATATTGGAAACAGGATTAACAAAGTCTTTTGTTCCAATAATTTGATTGTTATTCCATAGGTGTTCAAAGAGAGGAAGCTCATCGGTTTTATAAAACCCGGCATCGATAACAGCAATGTGTATATCATTGCCTTTATAGCCAAGTTGATGAAGTTTTTGGCCATTTACAGTCTGTATCTGTGACCAGGCATCCCCATATAACGACTTAAGTTCGCTTTTAAGGCCAGGATACAATTGTTCAAATTTTTGTTCCGAACGACTGCTTGATGATGGTTTTGTAATCTCAACCGCATCAACGAATGTTACCCTGGCTAAGGTATCCATTAATGATTTGTTGGTACTGAAAACAATGGCACCATTCAGCCATTTTGTTGCATGTCGCACATCAATTCCTGCCTTTTTTAAGCTATCCAGGTAAGCTGGATTTACTGGTAGATCTTCTTCTGTAATCTGAATGTTCTGTCTTTCTCGTCTTTCGATGGAGCGGGTTGAAAGAAACTCTTTTGGGCGTTCGATTGAATAGGGCGAATTGCTTTTATCGGAAAATGAAACGAAATAGCCATTTTGTGCGAACACGCCTTGAGCTATCACACTAATCAACAATATGGCTAAAATGTGTTTCATACTATCGCAGAAATTGTTCCGGATTATTTCTCATTTTTTCCGGGTCTTTCAATGAATCCTTACGTTTCTCAAATTCAGCCTGTTCTAAGGCACGTCTTTCATCCAACACTTCAGGGTTGAGCAAAGTCCCATTTTTATATTTTAAGACATAATTTGTCTTACCATCGGCATGATGAAAAGTCCATTTGCCATCCTCTTTATCCTCTTTGTAATTGGCGTCGATTTCCAGCTGGCCATTTTTATAATAATAAAGGTATTTACCTTCTAATTTGCCATTTACATGCTGTGCTTTGAGAAGAGGTGAGCCATCTTCAAAATACTTTAACCAATCGCCATGTTTTAGACCGTTTTGCCATTGTAACTTTTCAGCCACCGCACCACTGCTATAGTAAACCTTGTAATCGCCATGTTCTTTGCCATCCACAAACTCTTCAGTAGCCAGAATGCTTTCATTTGTTGTGTAGTAGGTCCAGGTTCCAATTTTAGATTGTCCTTTATACTGTCCTTGAGATGTCATCTGCCCCTCATCGTTAAATAAGATGGCCTTGCCATATTCACCATTTTCATCATACACAATTTCCAGACTTTTTTTACCATTGGGGTAATAACGTGTGTATTTACCAACAGGCTTGTTATTTTTGAAAGTCGCCTTGTAAAGGGTTTTACCGTCGGTATATCTTTTTTCCCATGGACCTTGTTTTAGACCATTGGCATCGGTTTGGTTATAGTGTGCAGGGATTGGTGCTGCTGTTTTCTTTTTAGAGGGAATTCGATTGCCAAATACATCGGTTTGTGCAGTGGTAGGCAGAACAATAAAAACAAGTGATATAAAAAGAAAGAATATTTTCAATTTCATGTTTAATACTTTATAAGATAGTTGTTTTAGTAAAGCAAAACGTTTGCTCTATACCTGTTACTTCTATTTTAGTAACAGGTTTCAAAAATACAAAAAAAGTCTCCTTGAAAAGGAGACTTTCTTTAGAATTATCTATTAGTGATAATTACTTCACTTTTTTGGATTTAGTTGGTCATAAAATCAAATGGTTACATCTTTGTTTGCTTGTTTGCATGTAAAAAATCCATAATCCAATTCAAATCGTCACGCTGTCAAAGTACGATTAACAAAAAATTTCAAAGAACTTTTTTTAATCTTTAGTGACCACTGGTGAATTACTTTAATAGCTTAAATAATAAAGATGCTTACCAAGTAGTAAACTATTGCAATGAGAGATATGAAATAAAGAAAACCTACAATGTAGTATTGATACACCTGAGGCTTTCAAAAGATTAATCAAGCAACTAATGAATACTAAGTCTGATTCACTTAAGCTAATATGAAAATAAAAAATGCGTCAAACGCTTATTGTTAATTTAACAAGTGTATGACGCACTATATCGATGTGATTGTTGTGTGCTAGATCAGTTCCATAGAACCAAAAAATGCTGGTAAATGAAAATTTGGTGTCTCATTTTCAATCGCATTCCACGATAGGAAATGTGGTTCTTTTTGTTTATCCCCACATTTGTAGAAGTTTACATTAAATACTTGACCTTTGGTAAATAGTGATTTATGTTCTCCAAAAATAGCTTGAGGAATAATAATATCCATGCTCCATTTTGTTGGTGTATTGGCTATGTCGATGCAATTTGTACCTAAGGTGGGTTTGGTGGTAATTGTTTTAACCAAATCATCATTAAGCCATTTTCGATCGGTATTACTAGTGCCGTACCCAACAAGTTTATTACCAATACAATTAAACTCTAGGTTGAAATAGCCTTTGTTATCAAAAGCAATAAAAAACTCTACACATGAATCTTCCCAAACCGGTCCATTTACAACGGTACTTTGCGCTTTAGGATGATCTTCCATGACTTCGTAACGCAGATACAGGTTGTTATCGTCGTAGGCAATGCCAAACTTTACATCCATTTCTACAGGATAATTCCAGTTATCATGACTGATAGTATTTGTTACCTTCGGAAACAGTATGTCTCCTTTGTTTGAGTGTTGAACTTTTGCTACTTCAAGCTTTTTCATAATAAGATGTGGTAATTAATAAATGACTTCTTGATGGATTAACATTTTAAATGCGCTGTGAATTTGTCTATTTTTTATAGTTAATCCAATCAGCAAGCACTTTATTTTGATACAACGGGTCATTACTTCTCTTTAGTTCTGATGCTAATTCAACCAATTAATGCTCAACAATTGGGGCTTTTTATCAAAACTCAAATTGTTAAGTTGGTATGGGTCAACATCATAGTTGTAAAAACGAGTGCCTTTAAGTTGATTATCTCTATTTATTGTCAATTCCAGGGTGTATCGATGTGTTTTAATCATTAGGGCGCTATTGACAAACGATAAAAATCCAATATAATTTTGAATCAAATGAAACAAAAATCCCGGTAAAACAGTGTTTTACCGGGATTTGCTTATTGTTGTCTATTGTTGATAATAGTTCCTTACTTCACTTCTTCAAAGTCAACATCAGTCACTTCGTCATCTTTACCTTGCTGAGCACCAGCGTCTGGTCCAGGTTGTGCACCTGCATCAGGTCCTGGCTGACCACCTGCCTGTTGGCTGGCGTTGTACATCTCTTGAGATGCAGCCTGGAATACAGTGTTCAACTCTTCAGTAGCAGCATCAATAGCAGCAATGTCTTGTGCTTTGTGTGCTTCTTTAAGCTTCTCAAGAGCAGCTTCGATTGGTTGCTTTTTGTCAGCTGGTAATTTGTCACCAAACTCTTTTAGTTGCTTTTCAGTTTGGAAAATCAAGCTGTCAGCACCATTCAACTTATCAATCTTTTCTTTTTCTGCCTTGTCAGCTTCAGCATTTGCTTCTGCTTCATCTTTCATGCGCTTGATTTCATCATCAGATAAGCCAGAAGAAGCTTCGATACGGATGCTCTGCTCTTTATTTGTTGCTTTATCTTTTGCAGTTACATGAAGGATACCGTTGGCATCAATATCAAATGTTACCTCAATCTGTGGTGTTGCACGTGGTGCTGGTGGAATTCCGTCTAAGTGGAAACGACCAATGGTTTTGTTATCCTTAGCCATTGAGCGCTCACCTTGCAATACGTGAATCTCAACAGAAGGCTGGTTATCTACAGCAGTTGTAAATGTTTCAGACTTCTTAGTTGGGATTGTGGTATTCGCTTCAATTAATTTCGTCATTACACTACCCATTGTTTCGATACCCAATGAAAGAGGCGTAACATCTAATAGAAGAACGTCTTTTACTTCACCAGTTAATACACCGCCCTGGATAGCAGCACCTACAGCTACTACTTCATCAGGGTTAACCCCTTTTGAAGGCGCTTTGCCGAAGAAGTCTTCAACGATTTTCTGGATAGCAGGAATACGTGTAGAACCACCCACTAAAATTACTTCGTCGATATCAGATGGCGTTAAACCAGCATCGTTAAGAGCCACTTTACAAGGCTCTAATGTGCGCTGAATTAAGCGATCAGCAATTTGCTCGAACTGTGCACGTGACAATGAACGAACCAAGTGCTTTGGAATACCGTCAACCGGCATAATATATGGCAAGTTGATTTCAGTGCTTGTCGATGAAGATAATTCAATCTTTGCTTTCTCAGCAGCATCTTTCAGACGTTGAAGAGCCATTGGATCTTTACGTAGGTCGATGTTCTCATCTTTGATGAACTCATCAGCTAACCAGTTAATGATTGCATCATCAAAGTCATCACCACCAAGGTGAGTATCACCATTAGTCGATTTTACTTCGAATACACCATCACCTAATTCTAATACTGAAATATCGAAAGTACCACCACCAAGGTCAAATACAGCAACCTTCATGTCGCGGTCCATCTTATCTAAACCGTAAGCTAATGATGCAGCTGTAGGCTCATTGATGATACGGCTCACTTTAAGACCCGCAATTTCACCAGCCTCTTTAGTAGCCTGACGCTGCGCATCGTTAAAGTATGCTGGCACAGTTACTACTGCCTCAGTTACTTCCTGACCTAAATAGTCTTCAGCAGTTTTCTTCATTTTCTGAAGTGTCATGGCTGAAATTTCCTGTGCAGAGTACTGACGATCGTCAATTTTTACACGAGGCGTATTATTGTCACCTTTTACAACTTCGTATGGTACACGAGTTACTTCGTTAGGAATTTCATCATACATTGAACCCATAAAACGTTTAATAGAATAAATCGTTTTTTGTGGGTTAGTGATTGCCTGACGCTTAGCAGGATCACCTACTTTACGCTCTCCACCTTCAACAAATGCCACGATAGATGGCGTTGTTCTTTTTCCTTCACTGTTTGGAATCACAACCGGCTCGTTTCCTTCCATTACTGAAACGCATGAGTTGGTTGTTCCTAAGTCGATACCAATAATTTTTCCCATTGTTATGTAATATTATATTGTTATTCTTTTAATTATTTTATTTCAACGGGAAGCTATTAATCAAATGGTGTGCCAATACCAAAAGCATTATTTTTTGCGCAATAATGACAGGGCGATGGAGAAATAAAAGAATTTTGTGTCAGTTAAAATGACAGATTGACAAGCTTAGGTTATGTGGAGACCTTAAGATGTCAGTTTAGCTGTATGAGTTCAATTTCGTCAGCATTGTCTGGTAAATTAAGAAGGACTTCATCATTTTCATTTAAACCCTCAATTATTTGAAAATGTTCCTCTGTCTCAAGAGCAATGCTTACCTCTTTTCTGACAAGGCTCCATCCATTATTCATAAGCACAAAGTTGATGCTGTCGGCAGAAAAGACAGCTTTTTTGTCTACGTATAATACATCTTCAATGCTGTTAGTAATTATTGTGTTAGACGATGTCATTCTCGGTAATAATTCTTCTTTATATTCATCTAATGTGACATTTACCTTAAAACCATTCTGAAACTCACCTGGTATTTCTTGACCGATATTTGCAATGGAACTAATTTGTCCGTTAAAAATTTTTTTAGGGAAGGCGTCAATCGAAATTTTAACTGTTTGACCAACTTTTATTTTAGCAATATCTATTTCTTTGACAAACATTTCGGAAATTATTGAATTTAAGTCGGGAAGGGTTGCAATCTGTGGGCGCCATCGGCTGACACGTGAACCAACTTTTACTTTTCTCCCATAAGAGCTGCCATATATCACCATGCCATTTGAAGGTGATTTAATTTTCAGCTCTTTTCTGAGTAGTTCAAGTAGTTTTTTCTTTTCTGAGTAGTATTTTACTGATCGCTCGTTTCGGCTAATTTTTGTTTTGTGCCTGATGGTTTTTGTAATTAAGTCGCGATGAGCTTTTGCCAGAGCACGTTCAGATTTTTCTAATTCAATTTGTGATTGACGCTGAACAGCACTTGATTCGTATGTTGATTGTTCAACACTAATTTTTGCGTCGTTTAATTGATCAACTTTTTTCTGAATTGTTTCTCGTTGTGCCGAAAGTGTTAGACTAGAATCAATTTTAGCATCTTCTAAATGTGTTTGGTATTGGTTCAGTTCGTCGGTTGTGGAACGTAGTCTTTCTTCAACTTCTGTTGGATCTAATTTTGCAACTTCGTCACCCTTTTTGACGATTTTACCTTCTTCAACGAGACTTAATATTTTTAATTCCCAAATATCAATCATGCGGTTTAATGCAATTCGGGGAATGGTAATGTCAACAGCCTTCTCAGCTTTAAGCTCACCTGTTGTTTCAACCGTGGTTTCAATAAGTCCTCTTTTGACTATTGCTTTTTTATTAGAACCGGATTCTTGCTTCCATGGTTGCCAGATTATGACAATTATCAAAATGCTGATACATGCCACTACTATAGCTATTTTTTTATTCATATTAGTTTTCAAGAAGGTAATCGAGTGATTTAATTAAAGTCTCGTTTCGTTCAAAATCGAAAAGGGTGATCTGACGAAGAGTATAGTATCGTTGCCAGAATTCCGATAAGGAATTTATGTAACGACGACGGGCACTGTTTTGAGAGTTACGAGCAGCATTCAATTTGATAACATCTACTTTATCAATCATAAAGCGTTGCTTGGTCACATCGTAGCCCAATAGTGCTACGGTGTCTGCTTTAGCGGAGATGTTCACCTGGTCTTCCTGAAGGTTAAATTGTAAAACTTCCATAATGACTTCTTGTTCAAAGTCAATTAATGCTTGTTTAACTTTGGCTTCTGTTACTTGCTTATCTGATTTGGCCATTAATATATCTCCTTTTCTTTCACCCCAATCCAAGATAGGAGCACTTAATCGGATGCTTACCCCACGGCCTTCGTCAAAGGGTGATTGGTAAACCTCTTTTATTTCTTCAGACTGTTTTGTTATACCAATATTGGCAAGCAAATTAGCACTGATACCACTGTTTGATTTTTTAAATGCCAGGTTTTTATTGGCATTTATGACTTGCCTTTCGAGTTCCAATATTTCAGGATTGTTTTCTTTGGCTAATTCAAGTGCTCGAATCGTTTTTACTTTCAGCGATGGAATTTTGTCCGGAATTAGTGGAGTTATGATAACATCTTTCTCAAAACCTAAAAACGAGTTAAGCAGGTTTCTGGAACGTTGAAGCTCTACAGTCGCTCTTGTTTTAGCAATTTTGGCATTCAGATAGGTGAGTTCGAGGTCCAGTAATTCATCTTGAGTGACTGTGCCAATTTGGAAGCGTCCTTTACCTATATTATATAAGGTATCGGCATTAGCCAGATTTGTTTCTGCAATAGCCACATCAATATGAGCTCCAACCGTATTGAAAAAATACTGTACCGCTCTTTTTGATAGTAATTCGGTATCTGAAATAAATGTTCTTTTAGCTTTTTTGTATTCTAATGGTTCTAGTTTAGAATCCCACTTAAAGGCATTATAACCATTTAAAGGTTGTTCTATGCTCACACTAATAGGTTTAGATGAAAGGGTTGTAGATCTGTTGATGCCGGAATCATCTCTATTAATATTCTGTAGTCCGGAAAGACTTGAGATTACTCTTACTGTAGTACCTGTTGGTATAATCCTTTGGTTTAAAGATATGTTTGCATTGCTATTAATTGTTTCTCTATATTCAAATACATTATTGTCATTGGCATAAGCGCCCCGACTATAGTTAATAGGTGTCGTATTGAGCCTTAATCTCGGCAATTGTTTAGCTTTGTAATTTCTAAAACGCCAGTATTTACTCAAGTATTCGTTTTTGTTTCGAAAGCTTGTTATGGATTGTAATGTAGCTAATTGAATAGTTTCACTTAAGGTAAGTTGAATGGTTTTATTTGGAGGGGTAACTAGATTTTGTGCCTTTGGTTGAAAGCACCATGAAACGAGCATTAAGCTTATAATAAATTGTCGCATATTTTAATGTCTTAATGATTCTACAGGATCCTGGCTGGCTGCTCTTTTAGCAGGTATATAGCCGAATATAATACCAACAGTGGCTGATACACCAAACGCGATAAAAACTGAATAGAATGAAATAATTGTTTTAATATCTGCCATTAAATGGATTAGATTCGCCAGAACTACACCTATTATAATACCGATTAATCCGCCTGTGATACTGATAAGTGTGGATTCTGCTAAAAATTGAGCGATAATGTCTTTACGTGATGCACCAATCGCCTGGCGGGTTCCTATTTCACGGATACGTTCCCAAACGGATGCCAGCATAATGTTCATGATGCCAATGCCTCCCACGATAAGTGAGATGCCGGCAATAGCTCCAAGGACGATGTTGAAAATTTCGTTCGTTTTCTGTTGCTGTTTTAGTAAGAGTTCGGGTACTGTCACTTCAAAATCATACACATTTGAATGTCGTCTTAATATCAGACGTTTAATGACTTCGGCCGTAGCTGAAAGTTGCTCAGTATTTTCAACCTGAATAATGATTTTATCGAGCTGGTTGGTGGAGGTTTCCTTTTGATTAGACGACTCCTCATCATCATTACTGCCACCCATGAAAAACATGGAGCCTCCGCGAGCCATGTTATTCATCAATTCAGGATTGATGGAGCCACGATCTTTAAATCTCATTAACATGGTTTTAACCGGGATAATTATCTTATTATCACTAGTGCTTATGCCCATTTCATCAGATGCTGATGTGGTAAAATCACGTTTGCTAATGGTGCCAATCACCTTCAACCATACTTGCCCGCATTTGATGTATTGCCCAAGGGGATTTTCCTGATTAAAGAATCGATTACGTATATTATTGCCTATTACACAAACCGGCATTCCATTATCAGTTTGCTGTTCACTAAACTGTTTGCCCATATCTAAATTGATATTAAGCATCTCAAAATAATCTGGCGATACACCCTCGAGTGTGACAGGATAGCTCTTGCCCATTTTTACAGCATGGTAGTTAATTGAAACAACCGGACTTACCCGCTGAACAGAAGGAATTGTTTCCAATATCGCTTGCGCATCCATTCTGTGCAGGCCTCTGGAATATTTCTTTGACTGATTATTTTCACTGTCTCCGTTACTGTTGTCATTAAATGATTGAACAACAGGTGTGACTATAATGTTGTTGACACCAACGAGCTTAATTTGCTCCAGTACTTCTTGTTGAGCACCTTTTCCGATTGCTAACATGCTGATAACTGCAGCAACTCCAAACATAATTCCAAGAGCTGTTAGCATCGATTTAACCTTATTGGACAATATGGCTTCAACAGCAATGCCGACATTGTGCGCATAGCGCATATATATGTATACAGGTGTTTTTTTCATGCCGATACTGTTATTTAATAGTAGATGTTGAATCGATCTCGGCTAGCTTTACCCTTTCATAGATTTCTATACCATCATATGGAATCTTATCAGCATTGGCAGGTTGGTTCATAATAAGCAGGTCTCCCTCTGTGACTCCCTCTGTGAATTGAGTGTTATTTTCGTTTGATATACCAAGTTGAACAATCTGTTTTTTAATTTTGCTACCTTTTTTAATAAATACAAAGTTTAGCGAATCGTTTCTAAAAACCGTTTCAAGAGGAGCAAATAGCGTTTCGTCAATGTTCGCTGTAGTAATGATATTGCTGGTAGTCATCGCTGGGCGTAAATCTTTATCTATACCATCAATTTTAATAGAAACTTCAAAGACTTTACTATCAGTATTCGGAATAACCTGACCGATATTGGCGACGGTAATGACTTCTCCATCAAACAATTTTTCAGGAAAAGCATCAATACCAATTTTCACTTGCTGACCCACTTTTATTTTTGAAATATCTATTTCGTTGATGAAAGTTTTTGATATCATGGAGCTAAGATCGGGTAGTTCGGCAATTTGAGGATACCACCTACTTATTACAGAGCCTGCTTTAACTTTCTTACCGAAGCGATCGTGGCTGTAGATAACTAAGCCTGGTTTGGGAGCTTTGACTTCTAGTTTATTAAATAATTTATCAATGTCGTCAACTTTATTTTGTCTGCTTTTAACTTTTTCCCAGGCACGATAAACTTTGTTTTCATCTTGTTTCTGCTTTAAGCTATAGTTCCTGTTTTTTTGGTCAAGGTCACGAACTGCACGTTCGACATTTAAATTAGCTTGGCGTTTTACAGCCGGAGATTCGTAAACTGACTGTTCAAGAATTAGTCTTTTTTCTTCCAGATCAACCTGCGCATTTAATAGTTCATCACGCAGTGTGCTAAGATTTAGGTTGGTATCAATTTTAGCATCTTCATAATCATTCAATGCAGTGGTTAGCTCATCGTTGGCTTTAAGAAGTATTTCTTCAACTGCAGCATAATCAAGAGTGGCAACATAATCACCAGAGTCGACAACCGTACCTTCCTCAATTAGTTCTGATACTTTAATTTCATATAAGTTGACGCTTCGACTAGACATTTCTTCGGGAAGAACAATTAGCTCAGAATTTTCAGTTTGTAATTGACCTGTTGAATATACTTCAGAAATAAAATTTCCACGTCGTACTTTTGTGGTAAGATATGTTTCGGATGAGTTGTTTTTAGGAAATAAAACAGCTGTTGTTATTATTAAGGCAATTATGCTTAATGAAATCAGGTATTTTTTATCCATACTAATGCAGAATCTGGGTTTAAGGCTACGATATTATATAAATCAACGCAAAAAAAGCCCGTTTATTGACGGGCTTTTTGTTAAAGTTTGTTAATATCTAATATTATATTAATGATTTTATGTCATTAATAATTGTTTGTGCCAACTCATCAGCAGCCTCCATTGATTTACCTTCGGCATAAATACGAATAATAGGTTCAGTATTTGATTTTCGTAGTTGAACCCATTTATCAGGGAAATCAATTTTTAAACCATCAATGGTATTTATGTTTTCCTTTTGGTATTTCTCTTCGATGCTTTTTAGGATACCATCGACATCTATTTCAGGCGTTAATTCAATTTTATTTTTTGAGATGTGATACTCTGGATATTGCGCTCTTAGTTCTGAACACTTAATGCCTTTTTTAGCCAAATGAGTTAGGAATAAACCAATTCCAACCAAGGCATCGCGTCCATAATGGCTTTCAGGGTAGATGATTCCGCCGTTTCCTTCACCACCAATAACCGCATTTGTTTCTTTCATCTTAGCCACCACATTAACTTCGCCAACTGCAGCTGGTTGGTATTCGCCACCAAGGTCACGTGTTACATCGGCCAATGCTCGCGACGATGAAAGGTTTGAAACCGTATTACCTTTCTTATTTTGCAACAAATAATCAGCTACAGCCACCAAGGTGTATTCTTCACCAAACATAGAACCATCTTCATTAACAATGGCCAGACGATCAACATCAGGATCAACAACAAAACCTATGTCTGCCTTTTTATCTTTAATGACAGCCGATATTTCAGTCAGGTTTTCAGGTAATGGTTCTGGGTTATGTGGAAACTGTCCGTTTGGTTCACAATATAGTTCGATGGTATTATTAACACCCAAAGCTTTTAATAATGGAGGAATAGCAAGGCCACCAACACTATTGACGCAATCGATTGCCACAGTGAAATTTGCCTTTCTGATGGCTTCAACATCAACCATTTTTAAATCCAGTACATGCTGAACATGATATTCATTGTAGGTGTTATTTTTACTTACTTGACCTAAATCATCTACATCAGCAAAAACAAAACTTTCGTCTTCAGCTATTTTAAGTACTTCAGCACCATCAGATGCTGTTAAAAACTCACCTTTTTCATTCAATAATTTTAAGGCATTCCACTGCTTAGGGTTGTGGCTGGCAGTAAGAATAATTCCTCCATGAGCGTTTTCATTTGTAACAGCCAGCTCAGTTGTAGGCGTTGTTGCCAAGCCAATGTTAACAACATCAATACCTAAGCCCATAAGGCTTCCTATTACCAGGTTGTTGACCATTTCACCCGAGATACGTGCGTCGCGCCCCACTACAACCTTAAGTCGGCCCTGATGACGGTTTTTAGCCCACTGGCCATAGGCTGATGAAAATTTAACTACATCAAGCGGCGAAAGTCCTTCACCCGCGCGGCCTCCGATTGTGCCTCTGATTCCTGAAATGGATTTTATTAATGTCATAACATCAATGGTTTTTAATATGAATGTGCAAAATTGGTTCATATTTTTTAAAAAGCCAATAGATTCTTACGAAACATTTTAATGTAAATGTAGTAGTCGATTGAGGTCTTTCGTAAGGTTTCGAAAATGATGCTCCTTAATAATCAGGATAAGGCTTGTTGATAAGTGATTTATTTTTAGTTGAAAGCTCGCTTTTATTAATGCTTTTTTATCACCTTTGCATAATTATTTAACAGCACTTACAATAGTCTGTTAGTGAATGAAGTAATTTGATCAGGATGAATAGAGAATTCAATAAAAGAGGCAGTAAAAAACAATTCGGTAAATCAAGACCTCAGGATGACGAAGCGAAGTCATTTAAAAAGAAAGGAATTGAAGAAAAGGCACCTAATTTGTCGCGCCGTAAAACCATTAAAAAAGACGATGGCGATAAAAATGAGCCGGTCGTTAAAGATAAGATGCGCCTCAATAAATACATCGCCAATGCCGGTGTTTGTAGCCGACGTGATGCAGATAAACTAATAGAAAAAGGGGAGATTACTGTAAACGGTAAAGTTGTAAAGGAGTTAGGGGTAAGTGTTGGGCTAAGTGATGATGTCAGGTATCAGGGCAAGCGCCTTAATCCGGAAGAGAAAGTGTACGTCCTTCTTAATAAACCTAAGGATTATGTTACAACAGTAGAGGATAAGCATGCCAAGAGAACCGTTATGGATTTAGTTGAAGATGCTTGTGAGCAGCGAATCTATCCTGTTGGAAGATTAGACAAGCAAACAACCGGATTGTTAATGTTGACCAATGATGGAGAGCTGACAAAAATGTTAAC
Organism: Carboxylicivirga marina; assembly: GCF_016612505.1. Lineage (GTDB taxonomy): Bacteria > Bacteroidota > Bacteroidia > Bacteroidales > Marinilabiliaceae > Carboxylicivirga > Carboxylicivirga marina. The sequence continues at coordinate 8,179 of NZ_JAENRR010000054.1, read as the reverse complement.
TCACCCTAAATACAATGCTAAAAAGATTTATCATGTATTCACCGATAAGCCTGTTTTTGCTAATCATATTGATCAGCTAGCACAAGGTATTACTCTGGAGGATGGTCCAATTCACGCCGATGCCATAAGTTTTGTTGAGAAGGATGATAAAACACAAGTTGGTATTGAAATTCATTCAGGACGCAATCGTATTGTACGTCGTATGTTTGAACATCTTGGTTATAAGGTTATGAAGCTCGATAGAGTTTACTTTGCCGGATTAACAAAAAAAGGAGTGCCAAGAGGCAAATGGCGATATTTGTCAGATAAGGAAGTGACAAGGTTAAAAGCCGGTATGCTAAAATAAACTATTTATATCCCCTGTTATGATTGAATGACAGGGGATATTTTTTTATTTCCATAACTGTTTTATAAATTCGATGAATAATCAGACTTAAGCTAAAAGCAGATGAGAAAATGTTTTTTCCTTTTTACTTTGTTGGTCTTCTTAATATTTGAAGTATCGGCCCAGTTAAAAACATATAAAGGGCAGGTTATTGATGCTCAAAATAAGGAGCCAATTGCTTTTGCCAATATTGTATATAGTCAAGGGGCAGGTACTGTTACCGATATTGATGGTAAATTCGAGATTAGAACGAATGTGAAAGTAACTCAACTTTCAGTTAGTTGCCTGGGCTATGAGCCACAAATATATCTTGTAAATGACTTGGATGGTAAAAACAAGATTTTACTTAAACCACAGGAATATAGTCTACCCACAGTTGATGTGCTTCCAGTCGAAAATCCGGCGTTAATAGTTATGCGCCAGGTTGTGGATAAAAAGGACCAACATAACCCTGAAAACTATAATCCGTATAGCTGTATCCTTTACCATAAAATGACTTTGGACTTTGAGTGGCCCAATGGATTAAATGAAGAAGAAATAAGAGAAATTAAAGATTCGTTGGGAGTGAATAATGATAGTTATCTGTTCTTATTCGAGTCGGTTTCAGAAAAGAAACATTGGAAGAAAGGGGTGGGTAAGGAAAAAGTTATATCTGGCCGTGTAAGTGGATTGAAAGATCCAATATTGGCTTCTTTTCCGGCTATGTTGCAGCCATTCTCGTTTTATGAGCAATACATTAAGTTGTTAGGTTTTTCGTATTTAAATCCGGCATCAAAACCTGGATTATCGACTTATCATTTTGTTTTAGAAGATACCTATGGTAGTTCTGACGGAGATTCTATTTACTATATTTCTTATCGACCTAAAAAAGATAAAAATTTTAGGGGACTGACAGGTGCTTTTCATATTGATGGCAAATCAAAAGCTATTAGAACAGTTTCGGCTACAACGGCTGGTACCGAAAACGGAATGAGATTATTTGTCAGACAAAAGTATCAAGCAATATCCAATGGCCTATGGTTTCCTAAACAATTGGAAAGTAGTTTGCAGTTTGGCGGTATAGGTGCCGCAAGGCGATTGCCGTTTCCAATGGTAGGAACTGGCAAAAGTTACGTAACAGCTATCAATACGAGTCCTGACATATCTGCTAAAGAGTTCGATAATGTGATAATGGAAGATATTTCGTCGACCAAATCATCTCAGGAAATTTCAGCATTTCGATACGAACCACTTACAGCTCGCGATTCTTTGACCTACCATATTCTTGATAGTATCGGGCGTAAAAACCATTTAGATGCATTGATTAAAACGCAAATGTCATTTGTAAAAGGATATTTGCCAATGGGTAAGTTACAACTCGATTTGTCTAAATTAATTGATTATAACGACTATGAAGGACTTAAGCTTGGAGCAGGAATTTATACCAGTCCTTCGCTATCAGAGAATTTTACAACAGGCGGTTATTATACTTATGGTTTTGGTGATAAAGCGAGTAAATATGGTGCTAAATTATCGGTGACTCCTTTTGCAAAAAAAGATAGTCGAATATATTTGGAGTATAAAGATGATGTTTATGCTACTGGTACATATGAATTTATGGATGGTGTTAAAAACCTATCTAGCGAGCGCTTTAGTCGTTTTTTAACCGAAACAATGGATTTAAGTCAGGGCTGGGCAACTGGTGTTGACTTTCGCTTTTTGAAATTTTTTAAGGCGGGTGTTTTTTATGTAAATCAGGATATTGCCCCTCAGGTAGCGTATAAGTTTATGGAATCTGATATCGTAGCTAATGGCTTTTCGATGCAAGAAGCAGGAATTAAGCTAAGATGGGCTAATAAGGAGATGTTTATAAGCTCTCCTTTGGGTTTGATTTCAAAAGGAACCAGTTGGCCAACAGTTTGGTTTAATGCCTCAAAAGGACAATGGAAAGACGATGAAACACTAGGCTATAGTCGGATAGAATCGCGCATTCACAAGCAGTTTAATTATGCTAACTCAATGTATACCACTGTTCGTTTGGAGGGTGGTTATATGTCAGGAGATTATCCGAGTACCCTCCTTTATAGTACTCTTGGGAGTTATAAGTCATTTACCTTGCTGGTACCATATACTTTCGGAACTATGCGCATGAATGAGTTTGCTGCCAGTGAGTTTGCTGCTCTGTATTTTTCTCATGGAATACCCTTGTCGCTGAATACTGACAACCGCATTAAGCCTGAAATTGTATTAAGTACTAATATAGCATTGGGTAATGCACCTAATGGCGTATCAACTTTTGATAAAGGCTATTATGAGTCTGGTATTTATTTAAAGAACCTATTCTCTAACTTTATTTTCCAATATGGATTATCGGTACATTACCGTTATGGAGCTTATCACTTACCTGAGTCTATGGATAATTGGGCTTTTAAGTTAGGTTTGGAGTTTGTATTTTAAATCAATAGCGCCCTAAACTTTTTTGTGAAATATGCTGTACGTCTTGTATTATCTCGGCCTCAGCCAGTGAACCAAAAAACAGGATTGAATTATTCAGTTTTGTTTGTTCTTTATGGTCTTCATGAAGAGCTGCGCAATTTGACGATTAAAAATTGTTTTCTGTTTGAGGCTTTTGTAGGAACGAAAAAAGTCGAGTTTAAAACAATTTCAGTCATGAAACCTAGTTTTTTGTGAGAATTGGAGCAAAGCGGAAATCATGAACTCAGATAAAAGCTAACACAATAGTGAACTAAATGGGTGCAGCCGACGGACTTTTTGCCAACTTTTTTGACTGTAGAATTGGAGTGCAACGTAAATCATGAACTCCAAATAAAACTAAAAAATAGGGAACTAAAAAAGTTGGAGCCATCGCGGCTTTAGCGAAAAAATAATTAGGACAATATTGATTTTAAATCATATTTGAAACATAAATAAGTATGAACCATAAAATTGGCAAGCCTTCAATGTAAAAGTTGATATATGCTTGGGTTTTGTTTCTCTTAACTTTTTCGAGTGCTGTCATTCCAGCAAGGGCAAATATGGTGGATGCGATTAAAGTATTAGGCTTGATGATAGTGTATGCTATAACTGATAGAAGGAGGCATAACTGCGCAAGTTTTATCGATGATTTTGTGCCAATCACTTGTGGTATTGTTTTTAAATTTAAACGATCAGAGTATAAATCCCTTATGTCAAAAGGCAAGGTAATGGCAAAAATAAATAACCAAATTATAAGTGGTGTAAATGGGTGATCAAGTGGTGGGTCAATAAGCGACAGGCACAATAGTGTCCAAGAAGTACAAATGATGAAAATTTTAATCGAGGGGATCCATCTTAAGCCAAATTCTTTTTTTATTGGGAGAATATAGAACAGGGAAAGTAGAGCAAAGATTATAAACTTTAGATTAAGGTAGAGTTGGCTATGTATAATAAAAGTAATAGTTGCAAAGCTTATTAGGCCAGTAACTATGAGCATTGTTACTTTGTTTTTTCTCATCCATAAGTAGCGTTCGTATTGTAAATTACTCGATGATATAAAGTATACTGACCAATAAATATAATTATACCCAATAAAGCCAATTCCAAAACACACTAAGAAATTATTGAAACTGGTATCATTAGTGGTAAAAGATACAAGCTTGTATACACATGCCAAGGCCAATGCCACCCAGATGCTAGAATATGTGAGGTGATTTTTGAGATTGTTAAAAAGGCCCGTTAACCTACCCGACATATGTCATGTAAGGTTTTTGATGAGTTTATTTCAATGTGGTTTCCGTTAATTGCAATGATGTTACTTTCCTTAAAATCTTTTAATACACGGATTAGGCTTTCCTTTGAAACGCTTGATAAATCAGCTATATCTTGACGGCTTAATGTGGTGTGGAAATTTTTGGAGTTGTATATTTTTTCAGACAAATAAATGATGGTACTAGCAATTCTACCAGTCATTTTTTTATGTGAAAAATTTATTAATTGATTATACAAATCTTGTGTAATATGATGATTAAGCTGAAGGATTTGTTCTGCAAAACGATTGTTGTTGCGAAAGGCTGAAGTAAAGGCCTCAATACTAATCAAGCAGGTGTCAACCTCCGTTATGGCGCTAACTGAGAAATGATTAAGGTCGTCTGTGAATAGCCCTGGACTAACAATAAAATCACCCTCTTTAAGAACTTTTATAATGATATTTTTCTTTTCTAATCCTTTGATAAAAAGTTTGGCATATCCCTTTTTTATGCAAATGATATTATTACATCTGGTACCTTCCTTTGTTATAGTTTCACCTTTTTGGTAAACGACCTTGCAATGAGATTCCTTGAACGCATTTAGTTCATCTTCGTTTAGCGTTTCAAAACCATTGAATTTTACATGGCATAAACTGCAATCGTTCGAAATATCTCTTGTTATACTCATTTGGTTTTTTTGAGATGTGTGGAAAACTAAAAATAGCATGAATATGTGATATAAACAAAGCTTCTAACGTTTTAGGGTATGTGTTTGTATCGTGTAGTGACGGTGTAATGTTCAGGTATACAGGGTGTAGGTATTAATCTTAGTTGGATTGAATTTAAATAACGATAGACTTCATTAATAAAATAGTAAACACTAATGTCCAGATTATTAGTCGCATATGTAATTTCTATTGATTTATATCAATCTTTTGATGTGTAAGTTACATCGTGATGGTTAAGAAGGAAATATGTAAAATTGTTATATCTATAATGAATAATAAAACGCTTTTATTACAATTAAGTTCAAGAATTATGAAAAAACTAAAACAATTTATCTGGCTTGCAATGATGGCATTTGCTGTTGTTGTTTCCAGCTGTACCAAAGAAGGACCTATGGGGCCTGCTGGACAAGATGGTAGCGATGGAAAAGATGGTGTAGATGGGAATGTAACCTGCTTGGAATGTCATACCAGTGAACTTCAAGAAACAGTACGCTTTCAGTTTAACAGTTCTGCCCACAAGGCCGGTGCAAATGCAGTTGATTATGCCGGTGGGCGTTCATCTTGTGCACGTTGCCATTCGCATGAAGGTTTTACCGAATTTGCTGCAACCGGAACAGTTGCTGCAAATATTAGCAAGCCAAGTGCGTGGGATTGTAAAACATGTCATGGTTTGCACGAACAGTTTGAAACAGCAGATTATGCCTTCAGATTAGGTGCTCCTGTTACTTTAATTGCAGATGGGACTACTGTTGTTGATGAAGGCAATAATAATACTTGTATAAATTGTCACCAGTCAAGAAGAAATGGAAGTTACTATGACTCAGTTACAGAAGCAGCGTCATATACAAGAACATTTTCAGGTGAGGATGCTACACTTTATTTGAATGCTGCTGTTGGACCTAATGGTTCAGTAACTGATAATGGTGACGGTACGCTCACTGTGGTGTTTGACGTTCCTACTACACATGTATATATCAGCAGTTCACATGCTGGTCCTCATTATGGAGCTCAAGCTAATACATTTGTTGGAACAGGTGGCTATACTGCTGAATCCGGGGATGTATTTGGTGCTCACGCTGATGGTTGTGTAATGTGCCATATGGGTCCAGCCAGTGGACATAGTTTTATTCCAGAACATGAAAATTGTACAGGATGTCACACAAGTGGTGCACCTACGGCTGCTATGGATGCGATTGCTGCTCGAGTGCAGGCTTTAGGTGAAGCATTAGAGGCAATACATGCTGTTCACTATGATGAAACTGATGGTTCGTGGCATCCTATGTATGCATCAATTACTCGTGAGCAATTCCAGGCATTCTGGAACTTTAAGATTGTTCTTGATGATAGAAGTAATAGTGCTCACAATCCTGTTTATGTGAAAGCATTATTGGCAGAAGCTGAAGCGACTATGGGGTTATAGAAATAGTTAATTGAATATTTTATGGGAAAGCTGCTTGGTTCTTTAATTAAGCAGCTTTCCTTTAATTAAATAAATAATATATCAGAACATGAGAAGTATACTAGTTTTAATATTTGGATTAATATTGATAGGTGCATTGTCGTGCGATTATAAATACATTGAACCTATTATAGTAGAAATACCAGATACAGGAGAACCAGTGAGTTTTACCAATGATGTTGAACCTATTTTTCAACCTAAATGTACTTCGTGCCATGCATCACGAAGTCCAATTCTTACAACCGGAAATGCCTACAATAGTCTGATGGGAGGGGGGTATGTTGATACAGAGAATCCAGAGGAAAGTATTATATATGTGAAAGGAGCCAGCGGACACCCAGGAGGTAGCAAGGCGCTTACTGCCGAAGAGTTGGCGTGGATATTGAAGTGGATAGAAGAAGGGGCGGCGAATAATTAATCGTTAATTAATACAAACATAGAGATTATGAATAAACAGATTATAGAAATATTGTTGTTAGTACTTTTCGCGATTGTATTTAGTCCGTTGTATGCTCAGGATGAAGATGGGGCAAAAAGCAACCCTGTTTTTGCTCCCTGGGATTCAGGAGTACTGATTAATCATCAAACCAGTGTAACGCAAGACCCCAATACATTAGAGATGGTCATTAGCCACCGTTTTGGTAGTGTTGAAAATGGCATAAGTGATGTATTTGGTATAATGTCGCCGGGTGCAAATATTCGTTTAGGTCTTAATTATACCCCAATGAAAAACCTTAACATAGGTTTTGGTACAAGTGCTCAGAAGCAATATCAGGATTTTCAGGCAAAGTATACTTTGTTTGAACAGACAGACAATAACTCGATGCCTGTTAGTATTAGTTTGTATGGAAATGCTGCTCTTGATGCAAGAGAAGAGTCGGTTTTTGGTAAGAATTATGAATTTACTGATCGTCTTTCATACTTCTCAGAAGTGATACTGGGGCGTAAAATCAATGATGCTATTTCGTTGCAAGCTAGTGTTAATTTTACTCATTATAATGCGGTCGATAGTTTACTTGATAATGATAAGATTGGTATTGGTTTTGGAGGTCGTATTAAGGTGAGCCCTTTATCTTCAATTACATTTGAAGGAGGTATTCCGTTGAAAATTCAGAGTATCGCACAGTATACATCGTTTACCGATCATCCCAAGATGCATTTGTCGATAGGTTATGAGATTTTTACAGGCTCTCATTCGTTTCAGTTTTTTGTAACCAACAGTTCAGGTATTTTAAATCAGGAGTTATACATGTATAGTCAGGGTGAATTTGATAGAAAGAGCATACGTTTTGGATTTAATATTACCCGCTTGTGGAATTATTAATGATAATGCCTAGTATGCTATGAACTTTTTTAAAGCTTCTCATTTGTTTCTTAAGAGTAGATGAGAAGCTTTTTTTCAGAAAGTCTACCACTCGTAATATCATTTTAAAGAATAGAATACAATAGAGCAATTTTTTTGGGTCTATATGATTTGTAATATTGTCTTATTTGTCCTACTGGGGTTTTCCACCCCACAGACCCCGACTTCATTTTTTCAAAGATGAAAAAACGCAAGCAAAAAAATCTTCGGCTATGCCTGCTTTCGCTCATAAAACTACGGTTGTATGACGAAATCGTTAAACTCGCTTCGCTCAAACAAAAACGATTTTAAAATCGTCATAAACAACCTTGTTTTATGGTTTACCAGCCAAGGCCATTGGGGAGCTTTTAAATTCACCCACTCTAATCCATACAGAACCTTTTTTTTCTACATGCTCAAGGGAAATAGTTGTTGTTTCTTAATGTCATTTATCAGTTTTATCACAAGAAATTACAACCCCAAAGTATAGGCCTCCGCAATGACGTATAGTTTGTTATGATAAAACTTTGAAGTTTTGTATCCATATTTTCAATAAAAAGG
>NZ_JAENRR010000053.1 GCF_016612505.1 Carboxylicivirga marina | reverse complement strand
TATTTAAGTTTTTTTGTCGAAACAAAAATATAGGATTCTGAGGGCTATTTAAAATTCCGACTTTCGGAGGCTAGTGATCTAAAATATAAGCTCATCCAAATAAAGGATGGGCTTTTTTTGAAAGTATGAATTTTGTCATTTCTCATTTTGACAGAAGAGTCGACCTTTGCGCGATTTTTTGAATGAACACAAAAATTTAGATTAAGTTATGGCTTTTGTTACTAAGGAAAAGTTCTTATCAAAGGACTGGTTTGTTGCCTACTCATACATCCTTGTGGGTAGCCTTTTGTTTGCAATTGGTGATGTATTATTTGTAAACCCATATATGCTGGCTCCAGGTGGTGTTTATGGAATTGCAAATTTTATGTACCACACTACAGGATTGAATATTAGTACTTCGGTGTTATTTATGGAGATACCATTATTAATACTAGGTACAGTAATTCTTGGACCCCGATTCGGAATTAAAACACTGGTAAGTACGTTTGCCATCATGGGATTTGTTTATGTGTTAGAAATGCCATCGGTGTGGGGGCATGATGCATTTATTCCAAATGAACCGATGTTGAATACCATTATCTCTGGTATAATTTATGGTGTGGCCATTGGCTTTATCTTTAAATCGCGTGCTACATCAGGTGGTTCAGATATTATTTCCATGATTCTGAATAAATACACTCATATGTCATTGGGTAAACTGGTAATGATTGTCGATGGTACTATCACTATGCTGACGATTTTTATGCCTCAGGAAGGTGGTGAGTTTAGTTTTAGAGGAATTGATTGGACCTTACCAATTTATTCGTGGGTTGTTATCTTTATCGAAGGGAAGATTATTGACATGGTTATTGATGGTATGAAAGTGAATAAAACACTGTTTATCATATCTGAAAGAGCTGACGAGATACAGGAAAAGCTTCTTAATAATGTAAAAAGAGGCGGCACTATGTTTACAGGAATGGGGATGTATGAAGGAGTTGAGCGCAAGGTAATTTATACAACGATTACTCGTCGCGAATCACAAATACTTTTGAGCCATATTTCAAAGATTGATCCGAAAGCATTTGTAAATGTGATGGATAGTAGTCAGGTGTTAGGTGAAGGATTTAAGTCCATTGACACAGATAGTGCTGCTCATTAAATATCGAATAATGATACTTTAGAAAAAGCGCCTCAAACTTGAGGCGCTTTTTTTGTCAAATATCTTCTTTATATTTGCACCTAAACCGGTTTAGTAATTTTTAGTGAAGGCATCTATAAAAATCATAGCCGAGCAATCTGGCGTATCAAAAACAACTGTTTCGTTTGTGTTAAACGGGCGTGGTGATGAAAAAAACATTAGTGCCGATACGCAAAAGCGGGTGTTAGATACTGCACTTCGTTTAAATTATCAGCCTAACCATCTGGCGCGGAGTTTAAGCACAGGGCGTTCTTATACGATTGGTTTTGTAGTGCCCGATATCTCAAATCCATTTTTTAGTCGTATTGCACGACTGGTTGAGCACTATGCTGAAGAAAAAGGCTATTCAGTGATGATGGCCAGTACCGATGAAAAGCCAGAGAAAGAGCAAAAAATTATTAATTCATTTCATAATAGACAGATAGATGGAGTGATTATTGCACCGTCGTCAGTCGATATGATTAAAAATACTCCTAATTTTCCGTTTGTGACTTTCGATAGGCAAATGCCCAATTTTCGAACTGCAAATATTACAATCAATAACGAAGAATCGGCTTATCAATTAACGCAGAAACTCTTTGAGCGAGGTTGTAATAGAGTGGGGGTGGTAACTCTAAAAGCGTTTTTGCCTAACATCAAACAACGAATAGATGGTTACAAAAAGGCTTTGCAGGATAATAAATTGATTACTGATATGGAATTGATAGTGGAAGCCAATATTAATGATATAAGAGCCACTATTAAGTCAGGGATTGATACACTAATGAATTTGAGCCGGCCTGTTAATGGTATATTTTTTCTAAATAACGTATTGGCAACTGAAGGTATTTGGGTGTTTAATAGATATTATCCGCAGTTGTTGGATAAAGTACTTTTTGCCAGTTTTGATAATATAGATGTATTTGATTATGTGCAGCCAAAAGTAATTTCGGCATTGCAACCTGGTGAAGAAATAGCAAGGAACTGTGTAAATATGTTAATTGCGCAGATAGAAGGCAAGAATTTGCAAGAAGCTATATGTCTTTCGACAACCATTATTGAGCGCTAGAATTTAAATTAATTACTCAAACGATATAGTAGAATTGACATCATATCGGTATAGAAAATAACATATAAACAATAATAAAAATGTTACATCCATTAAAGTTTGAACCTATCCTCAAAGAAATGATTTGGGGAGGACAAAAAATTCCTCAAAAATTAAATATTGAAGGTAAAGAAGGTGTTAAAATTGGCGAAAACTTTGCGGTTTCGGGGCTTAAAAATGATTTATCGGTTGTGAGCAATGGTGCTTTGGCTGGTAAAAATATGATAGAGCTAATTGAAACTTACAAAGCCGATTTATTAGGTAGCAAGGTGTACGAGCAATTTGGAACCAATTTTCCGCTGCTAATCAAGTATATTGATGCTAATGATGATTTGTCCATTCAGGTGCATCCTGATGATACATTGGCTAAGGAAAAGCATAACTCATTTGGCAAAACGGAGATGTGGTATGTGATAGATAATGAAAAAGACGCAGCTTTGATTTCCGGATTCAGTAAAAAGACTGACGCTGTTGAGTTTGAAGATTATCATAAATCAGGCAGGTTGATGGAGCTGATGGCGAGGCACAAAACAGCTGAGGGTGATTCATTTTTTATTCCGGCTGGTAAAGTTCATTCTATCGGGAGTGGAAATTTAATTGCCGAAATTCAGCAGACATCTGATATAACCTACCGTATTTATGATTTCGATCGTCGCGATAAATTCGGTAATCCACGCGAATTACACCATGAGCTGGCTATGGATGCCATGAATTTTAATGATGATGGATCCGGTAAAGTAGCATATCAGGCAAAGAACAATGAGTCTGTTGAAATTGCAACTTGTCAATATTTCACAACCAATGCATTGAATGTTAATGGAGTGGTTAAAAAAGATTATTCAGCATTGGATTCTTTTGTGATAATGATGAACGTTGGAGGCAAGTGTGCTATCGAAACAGAAAAAGGTAGTGTCGACCTGAACGAGATGGAAGCTGTATTAATACCTGCTTCCATAAAAAATGTATCTCTCCAGTCAGAATCAGCCAGGTTATTGGAAGTATATATCTAATATATAATTAAGAAAGCCCCAAAGTAGTTTTGCTTTGGGGCTACTACTTTCTAATCCTCTGTGTCTGGCGAAAGGTATTTATATACGTATCCTGCTAATATAGCACCTACTATTGGAGCTACCCAGAACAGCCACAATTGCCCCATGGCCCAATCGCCAACAAAAATCGCCTGGCTGGTGCTTCGTGCCGGGTTAACAGAAGTGTTGCTGACGGGTATGCTAATAAGATGAATTAAAGTCAATGCCAAACCGATGGCTAATCCGGCAAACCCTTTAGGAGCTTTAGAGTGTGTGGCACCTAAAATCACAATTAAAAACATAAAAGTCATCACCACCTCACATATTAATACGGCTATCATACTGTAACCGTCAGGTGAATGCTCTCCAAAACCATTGGCTGCAAAACCACCCAATTCAAAACCTGACTTGCCACTTGCAATTAAGTAAAGAATGGTTGCACCAATTGTTGCTCCAAGCACTTGTGAAATAATGTATGGAACAATTTCTTTGGTATCAAATCGCCCACCGGCCCATAAACCAATGGTGACAGCCGGGTTGAGATGACAACCAGATATGTGCCCAATGGCATAGGCCATGGTTACTACGGTTAGTCCAAAAGCAATAGAAACACCAACAAATCCAATGCCTAGTTCGGGGTAGCCAGCTGCTAATACAGCACTGCCACAACCGCCTATAACCAGCCACATTGTTCCAAAAAATTCTGCTACTAACTTCTTCATAGTTTAAGTGTTTGATTAATTATGAGAAGCAATTTATGACCTTATTGTTAATATTTCCAGTATTAACACATCTCAAAAGAAATATTATGAAATATTTTATGCTAGATTCAAATACTGCCTATAGTAGCATATAAGTCTAAATTGCTCTCATTTTATAACCTACTTTTTAATATACTCTCTAGTGAGGCGCAAATATTGTTATTAATGACCAAGATAGTGATGAGCTTGTAAGGTTAGAGGGTTAACAGGTGCAATTGTTCACTAACAAGTATTTGGAGCTTCTGATAATATCAGTTTTGCGATTGCCAATGCACAAGGTGTATATTTGGTGGAACTGCAGTCGAATAACGATAAAGCTATTTTTAGAGTGTTGAAGCGATAAGCAATGATTATAAAAAGCGAGGTTCTTCAATGTATGAAGAACCTCGCTTTTTTTATGCCTCTATTTTTATAAACTAATAGGTGTCATTCAGGGTGCGGACTACTAACTTACTAGTATAATCTTCGATGTTTTCTTCAGTCTCAAAAATAATTGTTTTCGTTTCTCCCGGTAATAGGTCGAAATAATTATTAGAATACCAACCTTCGGCCTCATCGAAACTTAAATATACATTTTTGGCTAACATGTCGGTTGAGATGGATATTTCGTAACCTACGTCAGTTTTTTTAGTGAGCACCTTCAGCTTTGGTGATGGTAAGTTTAATTCCATTGGCTCTTTAAAATAGCTGGTAGTCGAGTAGACTAGCTCACCTTCAGCAAAAAGTTTTGTTGATAATACAGCATTTGTTGTGTTTATGCCTTTTAGTAATTCCTTTAGAGGCTTTTTAAAGATGATACTGGAAGTATTAGCTTTTACCTTTACTTCATCCTGATAAGACCAGAGTTTGTTTCCCTCAAAATCTACTATCTCAAGTTCTAATCGACCTTGTTTATCATCAAAGTTGTCCGAAACACAGTAGATTAATAAATCATCTGTTTTTGTATCGGGCACTGCTATTATTGGTGAAAAAGCCTTTCGAGTGAAATATTGCAGTGCTTTCCAGTTGCCAAAGTAATCGATGCTTGACCACGATGCAGCTGGCCACACATCATTCAATTGCCAATATAGGCTTCCCATGGTAGTTGGCATGTTTATGCGATGTCCTTCGATACCTGTTCTGATGCCTTCGGCCTGAAGTAATAACCCTACATATAAGAATGATTCAAAATCTTTAGGATTACGATAGTAGTTATCCATATAACGTTTGATGGCCCCATTACCAATAAATGATCGCTGATGCGATTTCATTACTTCCGAATTAATGTCGTAATCTTCCGGAATGGTATACTTCTTAATTGTCTTTAGTTCAGGGAATGATTGAAAACCATATTCACTTACAAAGCGTGCAGCTCCATCGTGATAAGTAATAAAAGGAACATCTCGAAACCAGATGCGCCAATCGTGGTCGTCGCCATCTATCTTGTTTGTTTTAATAGTATCGCCAGCTTGTGGACTTGATGCCCAATATTGTTTGGCAGGGTCATGTGCTTCAACTGCCTTGGGTAACACATCTAAAAAGATGTCTTTATACGCTTGCCACATGGCTTTGGCACCATGGGGTTGCTCTTTTTCATTATTCTCTTTCCAGCCCCAACCAAACCAGGCACCTAATATTTCATTATTACCACACCATAAAGCAATACTCGGATGATTTCTTAAACGTCGTACATTGTACTCTGCTTCGTGCTTCACACTTTCAAGAAATTCAGGATGACCAGGATACATATTACATGCAAACATAAAATCCTGCCATACCAAAATGCCATATTTATCACATAGGTCATAGAAAATCTCCTTTTCGTAGATGCCACCGCCCCATACACGTAACATGTTAAAGTGACAATCGGCTGCTGATTTAATAATGTGTTCATATTTCTCAGGTGAGACTCTATCAAGAAATACATCATTAGGAATGTAATTGGCCCCTTTCATAAATACAGGTTTGCCGTTTAGTTTGAAGTAAAACGAACGACCTACTTCATCATTCTCTCTTACAAGCTCTATGCTTCTGATTCCAAGTGTGTGGCTGAATGTCTCAATTCCGGCAGTAGTTTGTAATTCGCCTTTCAATTGGTAAAGATGAGCTTCACCCAATCCATTTGACCACCATAACTCAGGGTTTTCAATTTCAAAGTCAACATTGTAAGTGTGTGTGCCTTTTTTGAGGTTCACCTTTTTTGAAGTGAGAATGTTTCCATCGATCGATATGCTAAGCGTGGCATCGTTGGCTTCATTTGCTTCAACTTCAAAAACCGACGTCAGCTGAGCCGATTGTTCTGTTATATGGTTCTGTATAGTATGAATATTATCCAGTCGTGCCGTATTCCAGGCTTTAATAGAAATAGGTTCCCAAATGCCTGAAGTAACCAGGCGAGGGCCCCAGTCCCATCCAAACATATAAGGTGCCTTCCGCACGTGTGGACTTACCCACTTTTCACCAGGTACTTTTCCAATTTTAGCCAAATCATTGGCAGAAGATTGCACCACATATGGGTAGTTGTCGTATAGCTCTAAACCAACTTTTATAGGTGAGTGAAAATAAATACGTAATGTGTTTTCACCTTCTTTAATGTGTTCTTTACAGTTCAATGTCCAGCCTCTGAACATATTATCTGCTTTCAGAATAAGTTCATCATTTAAATAGACATCGGCATATGTATCAAGTCCACCAAAAGTGATGTTAATACGGTTCTTGCTAAATGTGCTTTTATCGATAATGAAACTGGTTTTGTATTCCCAATCGTTTTTATCGATCCATTGCAAGTCGTGTTCGTTTAGTCTATAAAACGGGTCGTCTATCAAATCGTGATTGAGCAGATCGGTATGGATACAGCCCGGTACTTTAGCCGACAGCCATTCATTTTGACTGGCTTCACTAAATTTCCAATTATCATTTAAATGAATGACAGTTGATGAGGTCGAACTGTTACTGTTCGAACAAGCAGTCACTAACAAAAGAGTGAATGCTATAAAAATCGCATGAATTAGTGTTTTCATTATTGTGTATTGTTTAGTTCCGTAAAACTACGATTTTGATATTTTTTTGAATGGAGACTAATGTCCAAAAAGATAGACATATTCTGACTTAATATCTAATGTTTGTAATAAAAGGCTGCATTCTTA
Organism: Carboxylicivirga marina; assembly: GCF_016612505.1. Classification (GTDB taxonomy): domain Bacteria; phylum Bacteroidota; class Bacteroidia; order Bacteroidales; family Marinilabiliaceae; genus Carboxylicivirga; species Carboxylicivirga marina. Next base: position 25,439 of record NZ_JAENRR010000053.1, on the reverse strand, counting down.
ATATTTGTATCTTTAGCCTGATAATGATTAATAGTGTTTGACTATATGATATTAAATCTGATTGAAGTATTGGTTTTTAGTTCGTTGCTATTGCTCTCATTTATTTTAGTGACCAATCCAATGAAAGTTAATATAAAAGCCAACCGATGGTTCGGCTGGCTCTTGCTTCTTTGGGCGTCTTATTGGTTCGATGAAGTGTATTCATTAGTAACGAATGAGCAAATTCAAATAAGTACTTTTTTTGTCGTTGCATTTATTCAGTTTTTTACGCCACTATTATTTTTTATCAGTGTGTGTCATTTTACAACGCCTGCTTATAAATTGAAAAAGGATCTTCCAAATTTTTTGATTTTACCTTTTGTTTATTTGCTGATTTTAATTTCTGATAAATTTCTGCCAGCTAACTTGTATTTGCTTCAATTGATTTTCGTTTTGATTCATGCATTGCTTTTTACCACTTTATCCTTTATAAGAATACGAAAACATCAAAGCAATATTCAACAATTTGCTTCTTCAACGCAAGAGATTAACCTGAATTGGCTGGAGTATATTATATTGGCTATGATATCATTGGTGTTTATTGTTGGCGTATTTAATATAGTATTTTTTGAATTGCCTCTAAATGTTTTTATGAATGCGATGGTATTGCTGGTAGTTCTGTTCATTACTTATAATTCGTTAAAGCAAAAAGAGATATTTCCGAAGAACAATGTGATGGTTCAGCAAGTAATTGATATTAATGAAGAAATAGAAGAAGTTCCAAAGCGTCAGATTGTGACTGATAATCAGATGGAGGAGCTAAAATATCAGTTGGATGAATTAATGATGCGCGATGAACCTTATCTGAACAGTGAATTGAATTTAATTAAACTGGCCGAATTGTTAGGTGTTACATCTCATCAGTTATCATACGTTATTAACCAGGGCTACAATGAGAATTTCTTTCAATTTGTTAACCGCTTCAGGGTTGAGAAGGCCAAGCTTATGTTGTCAGATAAAGAAAATAACAAGCTCTCAATCTTAGGAGTCGCATTTGAGTCAGGATTTAGCTCCAAAACATCATTTAACACCACTTTTAAGAAATTGACGGAGCAAACACCATCGGAATACAAGAAAAAATGTTCAGGTTTATAAATAATGACCTCTTGAGTATACAGTATTCATATAATGAGGTGTTTATATGGAGGTTCGGTTTTATAATATTGAACGTTTACTCAGCTTAGTACTTGTAGTTTTGTTGCTGTACTGTTTAAATCTATAGCAAACATGGAAAAAGTGAAGTTCGTATTATTGGTTTGTATTTATAGTGCCTTGTTTCCTTTTGTTCAATCAATGGCGCAAGGGCCTGTTCAAACCATTAAAGGGAGAGTAGTTGATGCTGACTCCGAAATTAGCATCCCAGGAGTAAATGTTATTGTTTTAGAATCTCATCCACAAAAGGGCACCATAACTGATATGGATGGTCATTTTATGATTGAAGATGTGCCTGTGGGGCGTTATACTATTCAAATAAGCTTTTTAGGATATGAGCCAGTAGTTTTGTCAGAGGTGTTAGTAGGTTCGGGTAAAGAGATTGTATTGAATGTGGCAATAAAAGAGACGTTTCAGCAATTAAATGAAGTTGTGATTAAGCCTGAGCAAAGGAAAGATAAGGCACAAAATAATATGGCCACTTTGTCGGCTCGGTCTTTTACAGTTGAAGAAGCCGGGCGATTTGCCGGTGGCTGGAATGATCCTTCGCGTTTGGCTGGTTCCTTTGCCGGTGTTTCAATGGCCGAAGGTGTTAACGATAATGCCATTGTAGTACGAGGTAATGCACCCAAAGGAATTCTTTGGCGATTAGAAGGTGTTGAAATACCTGTCCCTAATCATTTGAATGGAGTAAATAACGGAGGTGGTATCGAAACTGTTTTTAGCGTTAATATGCTCGATAATTCAGACTTCCTTACAGGTGCTTTCCCTGCTGAGTATGGTAATGCTATGTCGGGAGTGTTTGATATGAAATTTAGAAAAGGGAATAGAGATCAGCGTGAGTCAGCATTTCAAATCGGGAGCCAGGGCATTGACATAAGTTCTGAAGGACCTTTTAAAGATGGTGGTGAGGCTTCTTATTTGTTTAATTATCGATACTCAACCATGGGATTGGTAGGGCAATTGGCCGATATGGATGTCGGTCTGCCCAATTATCAGGATTTGAGCTTTAAAGTCCATTTACCAACCCAAAAGGCTGGTACCTTCTCCATTTGGGGTATTGGTGGTAAAAGTAATGTTGCTTTTGAGCCCGATGAAGACCCAAATGAATGGGAGACATCGTGGGATAATAATGAATATGATACAGGCTCCGAGATTGCTGCAGGAGGTATTAATCATCGATTAAATTTTGGACAAAAGACCTATTTGTTTTCATCTATTGTTGGAGCTTATGATGGTTTTACCAACGTTAGTGACCAATTGCAGCGTGATGGAAGCATGATTCCGATAGCTGATCATAGCGAAAAAAACTACCGCTTAATTGTAAGTTCGTATTTGAATCATAAGTTTGGTAATCGACACACTAATCGAACCGGTATGACGTATACTAATTTGAGTTTTGATCTGGACATACAAGGAAATCCTAATCCAGGTGTCGAAGATGAATTAGTTCGAATCGCCAACCAAACCGATAATTCATACATGATGCAAGCGTATACGCAAAGCAAGTTTCGTATAGCGCCAACTTTTGATGTAAATGCAGGTATCAATTTTACCTATTTTGGTTTAAATGAAGAGCTTATTCCAGAGCCTCGCTTGGGCGTAACATGGCGATTTATCCCGAAACATTCATTTAGTCTGGCTTATGGAAAGCATAGCCGCTTAGAGCCTTTACGATTTTATTTGGCACAAAATGAATCGGGGGCTTATCTGAATCCCGACCTGGAAGTTACCAAGGCCAACCATTTTGTATTTTCATACGATTGGCGAGTGTCTGATAATATGAGTCTTAAAATAGAACCTTACTATCAAAAGTTGTATGATGTACCTGTGTTAGATGGTAGTTCTGAGTCGCTGATTAATTATGAGTGGAACATGTATTTTACCGATCCTTTAGTAAATGACGGTACAGGCAGCAATATAGGTGTTGATGTGACAATTGAGCGCTATATGAAAAATGGCTATTATTATATGTTTACAGGTTCATTCTTTGATTCAAAGTATAAAGGCGGCGATGGAGTGGAGCGCAATACATCGTATAACCGAAACATGGTGCTTAACCTACTCGGGGGGAAAGAGTGGAAAGTGCGGGAAAATAACCTGTTGAGTATTAATGGTAAGATTTCTTACATGGGAGGTAATCGATTTACACCACCCGACCAAACCCTTTCTAAGGAATCAGAAATGGTAGTGTTGGATGAATCACGTGCTTTTGAGTGGCAGGAAGATAATAAGCTATTTGTTGATTTGGCTTTTAATTATCGAATTAACCGCAACAAAGTATCTCATGTGCTCATTTTGCAAGCGAAAAACATAACGATGACCGAAGAGATGTTTGGTTGGGCCTATGATTTTCAACAGCAAAAGGTGGTACCGCATGGTATGACAATGATTTATCCGTTCTTCAGCTATCGATTAGAATTCTAAGGAGCTTAATATATTTGGATGAAGGTCATTTTAGCTAAGGTTGAAATGACCTTTTGCTATAGAGATGACTAGTGATTATTCACCCAATGATAGTGATACTAAAGAAATTACTTTGGCAAGGCTTTTTTTTACAAAAGAAATGGATGTAATAAATGTATGATGCTTTCATGAAATACATCATGTTTCGTGTTGGTGATTCCAATTAAAGAAGTGCATAAAGTATAGAAAATGAATAACTAAAACAATGATTGAGGCCTATTAGAGAAATATTTCCACTTTCAATATGGAAATATTTCTTCAATTTAACATTGAAAATGAAAGTGTTGCTATGTTTATTTTTAATAAATTTAAATAGCAGTACTTTGTCAAAATTGTAATGTGGAGTTTGCAATTTTTAGCAATATCCTTTTAGATTTGTAGATATAATCTAAAAGAATGCAATCATTTTTTGAGACACATCGATATTTATTAGAGCACCTTGGTTCGCCAGTTCGTCGCGAATTGATGAATGAAATTGATTGGAATCATCGATTAATTGGCATTAAAGGTGCACGTGGGGTTGGCAAAACAACATTTCTGCTTGATTTTGCCAAAGCCAATTTTGGATACGATAAAAGTTGTCTGTATGTCAACTTGAACAACTTATATTTTACCGAACGAACAATCATATCATTCGCTGATGAATTTCGGAAAAAAGGGGGGAAGACCTTAATTCTCGATCAAGTATATAAGTATCCCGAGTGGTCAAAGGAACTGCGATACTGCTATGATAATTTTCAGGATTTAAAAATTGTATTTAGTGGTTCGGCAGTGATGCGATTAATGGATCAGAATCCTGATTTAAAAGATTGTGTAGCTGTATACCGCTTAGATGGTTTCTCATTTCGAGAACACCTCAATCTGGCCACAAAAAACAAATTCGAGGCTTATACTCTTGATGATATATTAAAAAATCATGAACAAATAAGTGCAGAAATAAGCTCCAGGGTACGTCCGTTGGCTTATTTTAATGATTACCTTGAGCATGGTTACTATCCGTTCTTTCTCGAAAAACGCAACTATCATGAAAATGTAGTTAAGAATATCAACCTAATATTAGAAATTGATATTTCTTATCTCGAACAAATAGAATTGAAGTATTTGCCCAAATTGCGTAAATTGCTCTATTCCATTGCAAAATCGGCTCCGTTGCACCCCAATGTAAGTCGATTAAGCCAGGAAATTGAAACGTCAAGAGCAACGGTAATGAATTATCTGAATTACCTTAAAAACGGGCGCCTGATTAATATGCTTTACGAAGATAGCGAGTCGGCAAAGAAACCTTCGAAGATATATATTCAAAATCCGAATGTGTATTATTCCGTAACACATGGTGAGGTGAGCCAGTTAAATATGAATCGTACTTTCTTTTTAAATCAGGTTGGATATCGCCACCAGGTAAATGTGTCTAAAAAGAGTGATTTTAAGGTTAATAACCAGCTGGAGTTTTATATTGGCGATGACAAAATGTCGGGTAAAGTAGTTAATGATAATGAATACCTGGCGCATCATATGCTTGAAGTAGGCGATAAGAATCAGATACCATTGTGGTTATTTGGCTTTTTGTATTAAAAAACAAATAAGCAATTAGATTAAAGACTTGTAAAGTAATAAGCAATAGAAAATGAAATGATTGATAAGACCAATAGATTCTGGACATATTGATAAGTAAATATAATTTGCTTCAAAAGTCTGAAAATCTATAAGTCTATCAGTCTGTTAGAATAATAACCAATTAATTATTAGGAGTATATAAAATGGCTAAAGAAAAAAAGTTTATTACCTGTGATGGTAACCATGCCGCTGCACATATCGCGTATATGTTCAGTGAGGTGGCTGCTATCTACCCAATTACGCCATCGTCAAACATGGCCGAAAATGTGGATGAATGGGCTGCTGCCGGAAGAAAAAATATCTTCGGCGAGACAGTTAAAGTAGAAGAAATGCAGTCAGAGGCTGGTGCAGCAGGTGCTGTTCACGGTTCTCTTCAGGCTGGTGCTTTAACTTCTACATTTACAGCATCTCAGGGATTATTATTGATGATTCCTAACATGTACAAAATCGCCGGTGAGCTTTTACCAGGTGTATTTCACGTAAGTGCTCGTAGTTTGGCTGCTCAGGCACTTTCTATTTTTGGTGATCACTCAGATGTGATGTCTACTCGTCAGACTGGTTTTGCTATGTTGGCGACTGGTTCGGTACAGGAAGTTATGGACTTGGCTGCAGTAGCTCACTTAACCTCTATTAAATCACGTGTGCCTTTCTTACATTTCTTCGATGGATTTCGTACTTCTCACGAAATTCAGAAGATTGAGGTATTGGAAAATGAGGATATTGAAGGCTTAGTGGATCAGGAAGCGCTTCAGGCATTCCGTAATAACGCATTAAGCCCAGAGCACCCGGTAACACGTGGTACTGCTCAAAATCCTGATGTTTATTTCCAGGCTCGTGAGGCTGCTAACCCATTCTATGAAGCTTTACCTGATATGGTAGCAGAGTACATGGATGAGTTAAGCAAAGTAACAGGTCGTAAGTATCGTCCATTTGATTACTATGGTGCTGCTGATGCAGAGAACATCATTGTAGCAATGGGTTCTATCACTGATACAATTAAAGAAGTAATTGACGACTTAACTGCTAAAGGCGAGAAAGTTGGTTTAATTGCTGTACACTTGTATCGTCCATTCTCAGCTAAATATTTCTTCGAAGCATTCCCTAAGTCAGTTAAGAAAATTGCTGTTCTTGACCGTACTAAAGAGCCGGGAGCCAACGGAGATCCATTATACTTAGATATTCGTGACTTGTTCTATGAGCAAGAAAATGCACCTATTGTTGTTGGTGGTCGTTATGGTCTTTCTTCAAAAGATACAACGCCAGCTATGATGTTGAGCGTTTTCGAAAACTTAAAGCAGGATGCACCAAAGAATCAATTCACTGTTGGTATTGTTGATGATGTATCAAACACTTCATTACCATTATTACCTGAATTCTCATTAGCAGCTGAAAGTACTTTCGAAGGTAAATTCTATGGTTTAGGTTCTGATGGTACAGTAGGTGCTAACAAGAACTCAATTAAAATTATTGGTGATAACACAGATAAGTATGCTCAGGCTTACTTTGCGTATGACTCTAAGAAGTCGGGTGGTATTACCATTTCTCACTTACGTTTTGGTGATACGCCAATTCGTTCGCCTTATTTGGTAAATACACCTGATTTTGTGGCCTGTCACGTTCCTGCTTATTTGCAGATGTACGATATGCTTAAAGGCTTAAAAGATGGTGGTACTTTCTTATTAAACTGCTCATGGTCTGAAGCAGAATTAGAAAGTCATTTACCAGCTTATGTGAAGCGTTATATCGCCGATCACAAGATTAAGTTCTATACAATTGATGCTACTCACATTGCCAAAGAAATTGGATTAGGTAACCGTACCAATACAATTATGCAGTCTGCTTTCTTTAAGATTGCTAATGTAATTCCTTATGCCGATGCTGTAGAGCAAATGAAAAAAGCGATTGTTAAAACTTTCGGTATGAAAGGTGAGAACATCGTTAATATGAACTACGAAGCAGTTGATAAAGGTGGTGATGTAAACGAAATTACTATTCCTGCATCTTGGGCTAACGAAGCTGCTGAAGTTGTTTTCCCAACGAATGAGAAAGCGCCTCAGTTTATCAAAGATTTCGTATTCCCTGTAAATGCTCAAAAAGGTGATGACCTTCCGGTTAGTATCTTCAAAGGTCGCGAAGATGGTACTTTGCCTGCAGGTACTACTGAGTATGAGAAGCGTGGTATCGCTGTTGATGTTCCTGAGTGGGATGTTGATAACTGTATTCAGTGTAACCAGTGTGCTTATGTTTGTCCTCACGCAGCTATCCGTCCATACTTATTAGACGAAAAAGAATTAGCTGGAGCTCCTGAAGGAACCACATCGAAAAAGGCCAATGGTAAAGGATTTGACGGTTTGCAATATCGTATCCAGGTAAGTGCATTAGACTGTACTGGTTGTGGTAACTGTGCCGATGTTTGTCCGGCTAAGACGAAGGCTCTTGAAATGAAGCCTCTTGATTCGCAACAAGCTGAAATTGCACGTTGGGATTATATGGTTGAAAATGTATCTATTAAGGATGACATTACGCCAAAATCACAAAACGTTAAGTCATCACAGTTTGCTCAGCCTTTATTTGAGTTCTCAGGAGCTTGTGCTGGTTGTGGTGAAACACCATACATCAAGTTAATTACGCAATTATTCGGTGATCGTATGATGGTGGCTAACGCTACAGGTTGTTCTTCAATCTATGGTGGTTCGGCTCCTGCAACGCCTTATCGTGCCAATAGCGAAGGTAAAGGTCCTGCATGGGCTAACTCATTATTCGAAGATAACGCTGAGTTTGGTTTAGGTATGGCTACTGGTGTTAAGAAGCTACGTGACCGTATCGAGCGTAAGATGACTGAGTCAATGTCTGAAGTTAATGCTGAAACAAAAGCAGCTTTCGATAAGTGGTTTGAGACTAAAGATAATGGTAACGATAATGTTGCTGCTTCTAAAGCGGTTGTTGCTGCTCTTGAAAATGAGTCACATGCTGTTGCTAAAGAAATCCTTGCTTTAAAAGACTACTTATCTAAGAAGTCAGTATGGATCTTTGGTGGTGACGGATGGGCTTATGACATCGGTTATGGTGGTTTAGATCATGTGATCGCTTCTGGTGAAGATGTAAACATCTTGGTAATGGATACTGAGGTATACTCTAACACAGGTGGTCAGTCGTCTAAGTCAACTCCGGTTGGTGCTGTTGCTAAATTTGCTGCTTCAGGTAAGCGTATTCGTAAGAAAGACCTTGGTTTAATGGCTACTACGTATGGTTATGTATACGTTGCTCAGGTTTCTATGGGTGCTAACCAGGCACAGTACTTCAAAGCGCTTAAAGAAGCTGAGGCTTATCCTGGACCATCATTAATCATTGCTTATTCTCCATGTATTGCTCACGGTTTAAAAACTGGTATGGGTAAAACTCAGGCTGAAGGTAAAGCTGCTGTTGAGTGTGGATACTGGCACTTATACCGCTACAACCCGATGTTGGAGAATGAAGGTAAGAATCCTTTTACTTTGGACTCGAAGCCTCCACAATGGGATAAATTCCAAAGCTTCTTAATGAACGAGGTTCGTTATACAGCTCTTGCTAAGTCGTTCCCTGAGGATGCGAAAGTGTTATTCGCAGAATCGGAGAAGAATGCTAAATGGCGTTATAGCTCATACAAGCGTTTGAATGATTTGGAATACGAAGTGATTGAGTAATCAATTCAATTCAGATATAATGGAAGCCGCTTTCGAAAGAGAGCGGCTTTTTTATGCGATAATTTTATGTGATGAATGTACTGTGTCGTCCAAGGAGTTGATTTTACTTTCTAAAGGGCGTATCTTTTTTAGGTGTTTTGTTATGAAAGAAGACCTTTGTGTCTTATTTATAAAACAATTATTGTCAGCTTCTTGTTAGAAAAAGGCAAAAGAAATTAAAAACCCTTTAATATCACCTTTGACATGGATTTAAGAACAACCTACATGGGGATTGAGTTGAAAAATCCCATTATTATTGGAGCCAGTAATCTGGTGTTAGATTTAGAAATGGCCAAGAAACTTGAAGCTGCCGGAGCTTCAGCAATTGTTTACAAATCATTATTTGAAGAGCAATTAAACCTTGAAGCAGCAGAGCTGGAAGATGAACTGCATGAGTTTGATAACATAAATGCAGAAATGACATCTTTATTTCCAACCATTGAGCATTCGGGACCCAAGGCTCATTTGCTGGCACTTAAGAAACTTAAAGAAACCGTATCAATACCAGTATTTGCCAGTTTAAATTGTACATACGATGTCAGTTGGGTTGAATATGCTAAGTTTCTTGAAGAAACAGGTGTGGATGGCTTAGAGTTAAACTTTTATTCGACCATCTCAGATGTTGAGAAGTCAGCTGTTGCAATCGAAGATGAGCGTATAGAAATCCTCAAAAAGATTAAAGCTGCTATCAAAATTCCGGTAAGTGTAAAGCTGAGCCCGTTCTATACCAATATGATGAATGTGGTTTATCGCATGGATAAAAATGGAGCCGATGGTTTTGTGCTATTTAACCGTTTGTTTCAGCCTGATATTGATATTAAGGAAGAGAAATTGCGCATACCTTATAATTTAAGTCACAAAGGCGATAATCGTTTAGCATTGCGCTTTGCAGGTTTGCTTGCTGGTAATGTCAATGGTAGCATCTGTAGTAATACGGGTATTGTTGATGGCGAAGACTTGATTACTATGTTACTGGCTGGTGCCGATGTGGTTCAGGTGGTGAGTACGGTTTATAAAAATGGCGTTATCCAGGTAACTCGCATGCTCGATGAATTATCGGCTTGGATGAAGGAAAAAGGCTATGAATCAATTAACGACTTTAAAGGCAAGGTTTCGAAAAAGAATGTAGACGACCCGCATGCCTACCGTCGTGCTCAATATGTCGATTACCTAATGAAAGCAAAAGAATATTTGAAAAAATACCCTGTTAATTAAGGAAGGATAATTATAGATAAGGAAGGAGTCGTTCAACTTGAACTGCTCCTTTTTTTTAGTTATTTATGCGTCAATTTATTATTTATTAACGCATTCGGAAAGGCCTAAAAGTGGTGACTTTCCCAAATTTTTTGTTTATTTGTATGGTTTTAGAAAAAAATCTTCAATCATTATTGAATTCACTGATAACTACTATTTTATAATAAATTTTTAATAATCTAAGTATGAGCAATAAACGCGTTTATACCTTTGGTAACGGACAAGCTGAAGGTAAAGCTGATATGAAAAATCTGCTCGGAGGTAAAGGTGCTAACCTTGCTGAAATGAACCTAATTGGTGTTCCAGTTCCTGCCGGTTTTACAATCACAACTGAAGTTTGTACAGAGTACAACTTGAAAGGTAAAGAAGCTGTTGTTGAATTAATGAAAGCTGAAGTAGAGGCTGGAGTAGCAGCTACCGAAAAAGTAATGAATGCAAAATTCGGTTCTACCGGTGAGGCTTTCCCATTGTTATTATCTGTTCGTTCTGGTGCTCGCGCTTCTATGCCTGGTATGATGAACACAGTTCTAAACCTTGGTATGAACGATGATGCAGTAAAAATCATCGCTGAAAAATCAGGTAACGAGAAATTCGCATATGACTCATACCGTCGCTTCATCCACATGTATGGTGATGTTGTAATGGGTGTTGAGGCTGAAGAAGGTCAGCACAACCCATTCGAGGTAGTACTAGATGAGTTAAAAGAATCAAAAGGATATAAATTAGATACTGAATTAACAGTTGAAGACCTTAAAGCTTTGGTTGAAGGTTACAAGGCTGTTGTTCGTGCGCATGCTGGTGTTGACTTCCCAACAAATCCTTGGGATCAGCTATGGGGTGCTGTATGTGCAGTATTTGATTCATGGAACACTGAGCGTGCTATTCTTTACCGTCGTATGGAGCAAATTCCTGACGAGTGGGGTACTGCTGTAAACGTTCAGGCAATGGTATATGGTAACATGGGCGAAACTTCTGCTACTGGCGTATGTTTCTCTCGTGATGCTGCAACTGGTGAAGACCAATTCAACGGTGAGTACTTAATCAATGCTCAGGGTGAAGACGTTGTAGCTGGTGTTCGTACACCTCTTGAAATTACAACTATCGGTTCTAAGCGTTGGGCAGAGCGCAACGGTACTTCTGAAGAAGATCGTAAAGCTAACTTCCTTTCAATGGAAGAGGCTATGCCTGAGTTATATGCTGAGTTGGATGCTGTACAGCAAAAATTAGAAGATCACTACAGCGATATGCAAGATATGGAGTTCACCATTCAGGATGGTAAACTTTGGATGTTGCAAACACGTGCTGGTAAGCGTACTGGTGCAGCTATGGTAAAAATGGCTGTTGACATGTTGGCTGAAGGTATGATCGACGAAAAAACAGCTATCCTTCGTCAGGAAGCAAACAAATTAGACGAGTTATTACACCCTGTATTTGACACAGCTGCAATCGCTTCTGCAAAAGAACTTTCTAAAGGTCTTCCTGCTTCTCCGGGTGCTGCTACTGGTCAGATTGTATTCTCTGCTGAGGCTGCTGAAGAGTGGGCTGCTGACGGTAAAAAGGTAATCCTTGTACGTCGCGAAACATCTCCAGAAGATTTAAAAGGTATGTACGCTGCCGAGGGTATCTTAACTGAGCGTGGTGGTATGACTTCACACGCAGCTGTTGTTGCTCGTGGTATGGGTAAATGTTGTATCTCTTCTGCTGCAGGTTTAACTGTTTCAGGTACTTCAATGACTATCGATGGTGTTGAGTACAAAGAGGGTGATTTTATCTCATTAAATGGTACTACTGGTATTGTATACGAGGGTAAAGTAGCTACAATTACTCCTTCATTAGATGGTGACTTTGGTAAAGTAATGGAATTAGCTGAAAAGAACACACGTATGTATGTTCGTACGAATGCTGATTCTCCTGCCGATGCGCAAACAGCTCGCGAATTTGGAGCTAAAGGTATTGGTCTTTGTCGTACTGAGCACATGTTCTTCGAAGGTGACCGTATCTGGAAGATGCGCGAAATGATCTTAGCTGAAACAGTTGAAGGTCGTGAAGAAGCATTAGCTAAGTTATTACCTATCCAGCGCGAAGATTTCTATGGTATCTTAAAAGCGATGGACGGATATGGAGTAACAGTTCGTTTATTAGATCCTCCATTGCATGAGTTTACGCCTAACGATTTAGAGTCGCAAAAAGAGATGGCTGAGAAATTAGGTGTTGATGTGAAGGTTGTTACTGAAAAAGTAGAAGGTCTTCACGAATTTAACCCAATGTTAGGTCACCGTGGTTGTCGTTTAGGTAACACTTATCCTGAAATTACAGTGATGCAGGCTCGTGCTATCATCGAAGCGGCTTGTGACCTTAAGAAAGAAGGATTAGATCCTAAGCCGGAAATTATGGTTCCGTTAATTGGAACAGTTAAAGAGCTTAAGATGCAGGAAGAGTTGATTCGTTCAACTGCAACTAAAGTAATGGAAGAAAAAGGAATTAATGTTGACTACTTAGTAGGTACAATGATTGAAATTCCTCGAGCAGCATTAACTGCTGACGAAGTAGCTGAAGTAGCTGAATTCTTCTCATTCGGTACTAACGATTTAACGCAGATGACTTTCGGATACTCTCGTGATGATGCTGGTAAATTCTTACCTATCTATATTGAGAAAGGTATCTTGAAGCAAGATCCATTCCAGGCACTTGACCAAACAGGTGTTGGCCAGTTAGTGGAAATGGGTTGTGAGAAAGGTCGTTCAGCTCGTCCTGAGTTGAAATTAGGTATCTGTGGTGAGCATGGTGGTGAGCCTTCTTCAGTTGAGTTCTGTCACCGTACAGGTTTGGATTACGTTTCATGTTCTCCATTCCGTGTGCCTATCGCGCGCTTAGCAGCTGCTCAGGCGAACCTTCGTTAATCGATTATTACGAAACTAAATATGAAAGCCGTTCCATTTTGGAGCGGCTTTTTTTGATTAATTATGAATCAAATGATTAGAAAGTAGACTTCAGAAGATAAAAAACTGACAATGTCAAGAGTGTGCTTTTATTTTTATCTTAATATATTGGTCTGGATTCAAGTGTTATTACTATTAGATTAATCTATAGTTTTGAGCTATGAATCAGGGAATATCACACAAAGTCTAACTCAAATATCGTTATTATGACCAGAATAAATCAAAAACATTTTTTGTATTGGATATTGCCATTAGCCATATTAATTCCTTTAATAACCATGTATTTCTCAGGTGTAAAATGGGCTATGGAGTTAGTTTGTCCTACAGTTAATTGGGAACTTGGGATTGTTGAGAACCTTCAATTGTTAGTATTGCTGCTTATTTTTATCATCGGTTTAATCGGTATCAAGCGACGAAAGGTTCGTATTGAGAAGGCGGCTATGGTATTGCTGTCGATTTTTACAGCTTTCGTTTTTCTTGAAGAGATGGACTATGGGTTGCACTATGTGCAGTATTTTACGGGGGAGTCAAATACATTGTTTAGAGATGTAACTGGTGCAAAAAACCTTCACAATTTAGGAAATAATGCCCGTTTGTTTAAGCGACCTTTTTATCCTTTAATGGCCATGTTATTTATTGTTGGGCCATTAGTTGTACACAAAATAAAATCGCCAATGATTCGCTTTTTTATTCCTCACAAAATTATTATTGCAACAGCGATTATTACTGTGTTTTCATATTTAGTTCCAAGGCTGCTTGTTGATTGGCATATTTTTCCTGATGGTGGATTTAAAAAGAATATTGGTGAGTTTTCGGAACTTATGATGTATTACATATTCTTCTTGTATCTAAAAGAATTAATCTTTGAAAAAGAATCGTTTCTAAAACCCAAAGGAACTGTTGTGACTTCATAATGTTCAGAATGACGCTTCATTTTGTAAAGGCATATTTTTTAGATTACACTTCAATTCGTAAATGGAATAGTTAACTTTGTCCAAAACATAGAATTTGGGACGTATATTAGCAATTGATTATGGGCGAAAAAAAAGTGGGTTAGCTGTAACTGATCCATTAAAGATTATTGCCAACGGATTAGACACTGTGCTATCGCACGAATTGTATGACTACCTTGTAAAATACATGAATAATGAAGATGTTGAATGTATTGTAATAGGTTATCCTACTCAAAATTCAGGACAAGAATCTGAGTCGATGAAATACATAAAGCCCTTTGTTAACCGTCTTAAAAAGAATTTTCCACAAATGCCTATCGAATGGGTTGATGAGCGTTTTACATCAAAACTGGCTTTTCAAGCGATGATTGATGGTGGCTTAAAGAAAAAAGCTCGTCAGGATAAAGCCTTAGTTGATAAGGTGAGCGCAACAATTATTCTGCAAACCTATATGGAACAAAATAGATAGAATGGTTCTACCTGTTGCTGTATATGGACATCCGATTCTTAGAAAAGTTGCTCAAAAAGTAGATCGCCTTTATCCGAATCTAGATAGTATAATTAGGGATTTGTGGGCAACTATGTACCGTACCGATGGTATAGGGTTGGCAGCGCCACAAGTAGCTAAAAGTATACGTGTTTTCGTTATTGATGCAGATGTTTACAAAGATGAGTATCCTGAATTGAGAGGCTTTAAGAGAGTTTTTATAAACCCAACCTTAGAGCCACTCAAAGGCCCTAATGAATGGATGACAGAAGGATGTTTAAGTGTTCCTGCTATTAATAAGCGTGTTAAGCGTCCAATGCGTATACAGCTTTCTTATCAGGATGAAAACTTTAATTCAGTTAAAGAGGTATTTGAAGGGATGACAGCAAGAATAATTCAGCACGAATACGATCATCTAGAAGGCCGGTTATTTATCGACCACCTCCATCCGTTTAAGCGCTTATTGCTTAAAAGTAAACTAAGAGCCTTAAGTTCAGGCCAATTAAATGTTGGTTATAAGGTGATTGATAATTATTAATTACTTTGATTTAGATATTATATTATCTATTATTTTGCCTTTTCTCATTAATAAATAATCGTTTACCATATTTTTTAGCACGTTAGTGTAAAGATCCCACATTTCGTTTTGTTTTCTCATAAATTGATTCTTTAAATCATCCTAAAATTATTTGCTATGAGAAAGTTTTACTTAGACAAGAAGGGGTATCTTATACTCGTTTGTGTAATGTTGATTGGGTTAATAAATGCCCAGGAACGTGTTTATGTAACAACCAATGGAAGTGTGTTTTCAAATGTTGCAGCTCATGACTCATGGGCAAATGCAACAGCTGATTTATCATCGGCTATAAATGCTGTTGCTGATGCAGGGGGTGGTGAAGTTTGGGTTGGTGCAGGAACGTATCATCCAACTGAAAGCTATTATGATGTTGATATTACAGATCCAAGTTATGATGCGGTATTAGCTGCTCGTAGTGTAAGTTTTATAATGCGCAATGGAGTATCTATTATTGGGGGGTTTAATGGAGAAGATAATCCAGATGATAGAACTGATTATGATTATGGAGAGGATAATGCCACTAGGTTAAGCGGAGATATAGGGGTTGTAGATGATGTAAGTGATAACGCATTCCATGTTGTATATGGAAAAGATAATACTGATAATACAGCAGTGTTATCCGATGTAATTGTTGTTGATGGATATGCTAATGGTGTTGGACGTAATTCGCGTGGAGGGGGTATTCAAACTAGAAATGGAGGTACTTATAATAATCTTACTATTGTAGATAATACTGCCAATAGAGGTGCGGGAGCATATGCTTATCGTGGTGGTGTGTTTAATAATTGTTTGTTCTGGTATAATACGGCGAGAGAGTATAACGGAGACGATGCAATTGGGGGTGGTATATATATTCATCTAGATGGTTCAAGATTGGAAAATTGTTTCTTTAATAATAATCGAAGCTTAGATGCTGGAGGTGCAATTGGGAGCTCATCAGGTGAAATAGTTGATTGTATAATGATTAATAATCAATGTAATACAAAAGGAGGTGCAATTTATAGTTTTTTTGATGATGATGGAGGTGAAAATACAAATGGTGGTATTTACAAAAACTGTTTGATTGCCAATAATACTGCCTGGGTGGATGGCGGTGGTATATTTGCAGATGCAGCAGGTATCTGGATTAATTGTCATGTGGTAAATAACCTTTCTCAAAGTGTTGCAGGAGGTATTTATTCGGAGACAGGGGCATTTTTCACTAATATGGTTATATGGGGCAACCATTGTGACGGCAGTCCCACTGATGAAGTACACCTTTCTGGGGGAGGTATTTATACGAATAGTGCAATAGGTAATTTAGAAGATTTAACAGTTGGTACAGATTTGGTAAGTCTTAATCTTACAAATGCTGAAGTTGGAGGACCTAATTTTATTTCGCCCTCAATTGTTAAGGGGCGAGGAGATTCTTCCTCAGAAAGAAATGAAAACCAGGAAGCTAACTGGCAACATACAATTGGTAGTGCTTTAACAGATATGGGAACTACTGACATTTCAAGTCTGGAATTGGGCGACAATGATCTCGCTAATAACGATCGTGTTATTCAGGACAGAATTGATATTGGAGCTTATGAGCTACCTTATTATAGAACTACAATTTCATCAACAGGTAATGGTTCAGTATCAGAAGTCGGACCTATTGATATTGAACCGGGGGGTGCAATCAATTTAGATCTGACACCAGATATTAACCATCAGATTTATACTTTTACAGTAAATGGAGAAGATAGATTAGCTGATTTAGTGGAAGATGCAGGAGTATATTCATTTACAGATAATGATGTTCAGAACAATTTAGATATTGTTATTGAGTTTATTTCATTAACAGCCTATGAAATAGATGTTTCAGGTGATGTAGGTGGGGATGTTTCACCTGAGGGTATAACAACTGTTTATGAGGGGCTTGATTTTAGCATGACATTAGATCCTTCAAATGGTTATGGACTTAGAAGTGTTTTAGTAGATGATGTTGAGCAAATTGATAATGTAGTAGATAATGGAAATGGCACATATTCATTTGAATTATTAGATATTGATAATGATCATACAATTACTGTTGATTTTGCATTAATACATACCATTACGATAAATCTTTCAGATGGAGGTTCTGCTAATTATAGTGGTTCTGTTGAAATTATGGAAGGTAACATATTAGAATTGGAGATGTCGAGACTAGAGGGATATAAGTTAAGATCATTTTTAAGAGATTTAGTCGAATTATATAATAATGTAACCAATAATGGCGATGGTACTTATACTTATACTATTTCGGATGTAACTGAAGATATGACTTACAGCGCTACATTTGAATTGTATCATAGTGTAACAGTTAGTTCTACAACTGGAGGTACTGTTAGCAATGTTGGTGTAAATGAAGTGTTTGAAAATGATGATCTACCAATTGAAATAGAGCCTGAGCTAGGGTATAAGTTTACAGCTATAACACTAGGAGGGATTGATGTTATGGGGGATGTAACCAATAATGGTAATGATACATATTCCTATAATGTTATTGGCTTAACAGCAGATATTGATCTTGATGTAGTTTTTACCAAATTCGAAGTGGTGAATATTACCTCTGGAGCTGGTGGAAGTGTTTCACCAACAGGTGCTCATGATATTTTAGAGGGAGAAGAGCTTGCTGTGTTGATAACCCCAGATGCAGGTTATAAATTTACTGGTATAACCCTCGATGCTATTGATGTTATGGGAGATGTAACTGATAATGGTAATGATACTTATTATTATGCCGTCAATGGCTTAACAACGGGTGTTGAGCTTGAAGTAGTCTTTACCAAATTCGAAGTGGTGAATATTACCTCTGGAGCTGGTGGAAGTGTTTCACCAACAGGTGCTCATGATATTTTAGAGGGAGAAGAACTTGCCGTATTGATAACCCCAGATGCAGGTTGTAAATTTACTGGTATAACCCTCGATGCTGTTGATGTTATGGGTGATGTAACTGATAATGGTAATGATACATATTCTTATAGCGTCAATGGCTTAACAACGGGTGTTGAGCTTGAAGTAGTCTTTACCAAATTCGAAGTGGTGACTATTACCTCTGGAGCTGGTGGAAGTGTTTCACCAACAGGTGCTCATGATATTTTAGAAGGTGAAGAACTTACCGTATTGATAACGCCTGATGTTGGTTTTAAATTTACTGGTTTAACCCTCGATGCTGTTGATGTTATGGGTGATGTAACTGATATTGGTAATGATACATATTCTTATAGCGTCAATGGCTTAACAACAGATGTTGAGCTTGAAGTAGTCTTTACCAAATTCGATGTGGTGACTATTACCTATGGAGCTGGAGGAACTGTTAGTCCAACAGGTACTCATGATGTATTGGAGGGAGAAGAACTTGACGTATTAATCACGCCCGCTGCTGGTTATGCAGTAGCGAGTATAACAATTGATGGTGTTGATGATTTGGCTGCTATGGTTGATAATAATGATGACACTTTTTCTTACAAAGTGCAGAATCTGACGGGTAGTGTAAATATGGATGTTCAATTTTCATTATCTACAAGTTTTAAAACAAATGAAGGACAACGTATTCTATTCTATCCAAATCCAGCTGATAGTGAAATAATGAGTGATGGTGAGTTGACTGAGATTCGCATTTTTGATGCAACAGGTAATCTGGTAAAATCAATTGTTGATGGCGGTTTGGCTAAGCGAATAGCTGTGAGTGACCTTTCCAACGGCGTTTACTTTATTAGCTACACCTCAAAGACAGGAGTAAAAGGTGTTCAAAAGCTTATGATTAAACATTAAACACTAAAATAACGACCTAGAATCAACGGGAGTATAATACTCCCGTTGTTTTTGTAAGCCGATTATTGTAATCTTATGTAAGCATATGACATGTTAGTGAAGAATTATCTAGGGTTAGTAAAATAAAAGGCTCATTCACACGAAATGTTTATAAATTAGTAAAAAGCGTAATTAATAAAGATTTATATGCGTCAAATCTATCCCTTTGTTCTGTTCATTATAAGTTTCGTGGCTTGCGTTCCTCAAAAGGAAGTGATTTATTTTCAAGATGACATTGAAGATAAATACATTGATACAGAATATAATATAGCCAAAAATAGACAAATTATTCAGCCTTTTGATGAGGTGTATATTGAAGTTATAAGTACAGATAGGGAAGGCACTAACTTTTTGCAGCAGCAACAACGAGGTGGCATATATAATACAACAACTCCCGAAGGATTGTCAATCATTTCATATAGGGTGGATGAGTATGGAAATGTTAATTTACCGGTTGTAGGTAAAGTGAAGCTTTCTGGAAAAAGTATAGAAGAAGCTGCTGATTATATGGAAAAACAGTTGGAGGACTATTTATATCAGCCTTCGGTTAAAATCAATTTTGTCAATAAGAGTATTACGCTTGTTGGATATGTAAGTCGACCAGGTCGGTATTATTATTCAAGTGATCATATAAACATATTTCAGGCACTGGGAATGGCTGGTGATATACAAGAATTTGGTAATAGAACAGAGGTCGTTATAGTTAGAGAAGACGAAAACAATACAACAAAAGCAGTCGTAGATTTGACCACTGAGAAAATATTTGACTCGCCATACTATTATTTGAGGTCAAATGATATAGTATATATTAAACCACTAAAAAAGAGAAGATGGGGCTTTGACTCTTTCCCATATGCTTTGCTAATGTCTTCGATAACAACTTTAATTTTGGTAATGGAATATGTAAAGAATTAATATGAGCACAGATACAGAACAAATAAATGATTTAAAGGGCATTGTAAGTAAACTTACTAAATACTGGAAACTCTACATGGTATCTGTAATTATTGCCATTTGTATTGGAGTTGTTTACAATAAGTTTTCTGAGCCTCTGGTTAATATTATATCAAATGTTATTGTGCATGAAGATGGCCGACATAGCGTTAATCCAGCTAGTTTTATGCCTGGTTCAGAGTTGTTTAGTGGAAGGAATACTTTTCAGAATAGTTTAATATCACTAAATGCAAGACCTTTATTGGAAAAGGTACTTAACAAACTTAACTTTAGTGTGTTTTATTACCAAAAGAAATTATTATACGATCAAAACATTTACACTTCTTCACCTTTCCTGGTTATTTTGGATCGTAACTATCTACAGTTGACAGGAGTTCAGATGCATATAGAAATTTTGTCAAAAGATTTGTATACACTTACAGTCGAAGTTGATGAGGCACCTCTTCATAACTTTATATCAGGCAGAAATGAACAGGAAGTTTTAGATTGGGAATACAAGCACACTTATCGCTTTGGTGATCCTGTTGAAAATGAGAATTTTAATTTTACGATTCTTTTAAAAGATGGCGTTAATGTTGATAAAATCACAGGTGAAAACTTTTATTTTGTTGCACGTAGTAACAGGCAATTAATTAATGATTATAAGGATAACTTATTAATTGAAGCTACACAGGTTGATGCTACAGCTATCAATATTAGTTTGGTAGCAAATAATTATCAGCAAGGAAAAGATTTTTTAGATAAATATGTTGAGACTATCATTGAACATGACTTGCAACGAAAAAATCATATTGCCTTTTCTACAATCGATTTTATCGATGAACAACTTGCAGATGTTTTTGATTCTCTGAGCCTAGCAGAACAATCATTACAAGACTTTAAAACGCGCAGACAGGTTGTTGATGTGAACCTTAAAGCGGGGCAAATCTATGAGAATTTACAATTGATCAATGTTGAAAAAGATCAAATGGAGGCGCATATAAATAACCTTGAGTTTTTAAATGAGAATTTCCAAAATGATGAAGATTTTACAGCGCATTCTGTTACAGTTATCAGCGATCTTAATAATCAAGTGCTAAATGATCTTTTGAATGAGTATATTAATTTAATTGGACGAGTAAATCATTTGTTGGAAAACCGTCAGGCAAAAAGCCCTCAATTGCGAGAATTGAATTTTCAGATTAATAACCTGAAGAATACCATTTTAGTAAATTTACAATATGAATTGGATGCATCGCGATTAGCACTTCAACAAGTTGAGCAAAAATTAAGAACTCTAAATTCTGAACTTAACAGTTTGCCAGAGACACAGCGTAACCTTATTAGTTTTGAACGAAACTTTAGGTTGAATGATGAGATCTATACATTTCTTATTCAGAAGCGTTCAGAAGCACAAATCGCAAAGGCATCTAATTTGCCTGATTACGAGATTATTGACTATCCAGCATATGAGGGGATGAAAGCTCCGAAAGAAGCTAGAAATATTGTTTTAATGATTTTTCTTGGTCTTCTAATACCAACGGTTTACATGCTAATTCATGAAGCATTTTTTGAAAAAATCGCTGATATTGACGACTATCGACTTGGGTTTGAATCACCTGTTCTTGGACAGATTTATTTAAGTTCTAATGGTGAAAAAAGGTTGTTCGAAGAAGATAATAATCGACCTATTGCTGCAGAGGCATTCAGAAAACTGCGCACAAATCTTGGTTTTTGGACTTGGCAACATGAGAAAAAGGGACGAATTATATTATTTACGTCTACTATGCCAGGAGAAGGAAAAACATTTTGTTCTTACAACTTAGGTCATGCACTCGGAGCAATAGGAAAAAAGGTGGTAATACTAGATTTTGATTTGCGAAAAGGAGATTTAAGTCAAAACTATTTTGGAAATAGAGAGCATGGAATATCAGAGTATTTATCTTCTCAGGTAGCCTTGGATGATGTTATTGAAAAAAAACATGGAAGTAATGTTGACTATATTTCGACCGGTCCTTTGCCTCCTAATCCCTCTGAACTGGTAGAATCGGAAGAATGCAGAGATATGCTGTATGAGTTACGCAAGAAATATGATTATATCATTGCTGATACAGCACCAACATCAGTAACAGCAGAGAGTTTATCGTTAGGGTGTATGGCTGATTTGGTTTTGGTTGTTTTGAGAGTTAATTATACCTTAAAGAAAGAGTTCACTGAAGTGTTAAAAGAATTAGAAGATTCTTTAGGAAAAAAAGTTACGGTTTTGCTTAATGGAGTGAAGGCATCCAGAAATAGATATTACAATTATTCATCGTATTATTTAAAGCAGAACCAAAAGAAACATGTTTAAGATAACCAGCTACTTATATCTGTATTTTATAGCGCTGGCTTTTGCTCCTTTGATAGCTTTAGTAAGTTATCATACCATTGATATGGGATTTAATAAGCTATATGGTGCTACGGTAACCATTCTGGCTTTTATTTTGATGATACGAAAAGGGGTAAAATACTCTACTATTGATGTATTATTGGTTTTTGCATTAGGCGTTTACCTCTATAATTTGGGTTGGGATATTATTCTTAATCAAAGAACACTCGAACGAAAAGGATTTGTTCATGATTTCTTTGTAAATCCTTACTTTAACATTGTTGCTTTTATTTATGTTATAGATAATTATAAAATACCAGATACATTGATTCAACAAGTTCGTGTGATTTTAATTGGGGTGGTGGCGGTTGCTTGCGGTGTATCGGTTATTCAACTGATTGATGATCCTTTTTTTCTTACACCGAGTGAGGTTGTCGAATATACCCGTATGATGGGAGCATTAACAAATAGTTTTGAAATTCGACGAGTTTCTATTTTTGGTTATTTGGACAACCTGCAAGAAACAATATCATTTTTACCTATCGTTGCAATTGTTACGGCACATGCAATTAAGCGTAAGAAATACTATCTGCTTTTATTAGTAATGTTTGCCTTTATTGTTCCTTTTGGAAATAATTATCGATATGCCCAATTAGCATATTTTGTGGCTCTATTGCCTTTGATCGAAATCACAAAAAGTAAGGTGAAATCTATTCTAATTATATCAGGAGGTGTTGTTTTAGTGGGGGTTTTATTTGTCGGAGGTCTTTATCTTTCTGATTTTGATCTTGAAGCATATATAAGGGAACGTGTATTATCCGACTCGGCCTCTACACGTTTATTGGCTATTGAAATTTTTAATAAGTTTTTCTATCGAAATCCTTGGTTTGGTTCTGGAGTTCATCTTACTGACGAAGTTATTGCTGCTATCGCAGGACGAAGTTCTCAAATTCACGTCGGCTATTTAGCACATCTGTTTTCATATGGAATTGTAGGAAGTATAATTGCTTTTTCGTTTTGGTTGATGATCGCAAGACGCTTTTACAGAACTGCTGTTAGAACTCATTTTTGGGGAAGTTTAGCTGGTATACTAATATACTTATGGGCCAACGTTACCCAGGTGTATTATGAAATCTTTTGTTATGGATTAATGATGGCTTTTCTATTTGACAGGTATTACTATAATAAATGGATTAATGAGAATAATAAGCAAGTTAAAGAAGACAATCTCCAAATTACTGAATAAAGGTGATTCGCGTTTTGTACTTCTGAAAAAAAATGTCGCTGTTTCCTTTGTTTTTAAGGGGATTGGTTTGCTTATTGGTTATGTTCGCTTCCCCCTTACATTGTCATATTTAGGTAATGCTTGGTATGGAGTGTGGTTGACTATTGGTTCATTTACCGGGTGGTTAAGTTTTTTTAATATAGGTCTTGGCAATGGATTGAGAAACAAGCTTGCGGAAAGTCTGGCCAAAAAGAATATAGAGGAATCAAAGAAATATGTTAGTAGTACGTACTTTGTAATCTCATTAATTTCTCTTGGCATTTATTTAATCATCGTTCCAATTATATTTTGGGTGGATTGGAATAGCGTTTTCAATGTTAAAGATATCTCTCCTTCTATTTTAAAAGTATCATTATTCTCCTTTGTAACGTTTTTTTGCGTTAAGTTTATTTTGCGATTACTACGCACTGTTTTTGAGGCAGATCAGAAACCTGCTTTTAGTGATTTGGTAGACTTTCTGTCTAGTGTTTTATTCTTTATTGCTATAATTTTATTGATTAATTATGCAGAATCATCTTTGGTATATGTAGTCACTATCCATGGTGCATTGCCAGTGGTTTTGTTAATTGGTTTTTCATTGTATTATTACAATAATTCTTATAAATCAATTCGACCGTCATTAAAATTTGTTGATAGAAAATTATTAAAAGGCCTTGCAAATCTGGGAGTGAAATTTTTTATCATTCAAACTTCCGTATTAATTCTTTTTTCAACTGATAATATTATTATAACAAGAGTCCTTGGTCCAGAACAAGTTGTAGGTTATGCCGCTGCACGGAAATTTTTTGGAATTGTAGACATGGGATTTTCAATTGTATTAGTGCCTTTTTGGTCAGCTTTTACTGATGCCTATACAAAAGGTGAGATTAATTGGGTTAACCAATCAATTAAGCGACTTATAAAATTAGTATCATTAGTTGCAGCTGGACTTGTCGTCATGTTTATTGCATCTCCTTGGGTTTACAAAGTATGGTTGGGCGATAAAGTAGAAATATCGTGGCAATTATCACTATTTATGGCCGTATTTGTATTAATTAGAGCTTGGTCTAATGTGTTTATTTATTTCATTAATGGTGTAGGTAAGGTAAAACTTCAACTCTTAATATCAATTATAATTAGCATAGTAAATGTACCATTATCAATTATGCTTGCCAAAGAATTTGGAGTTGTAGGCGTAATAATAGCAACTGTAGCTTGCTTAATAATTGGCGTTTTTGTTTACCCTATCCAGTATTATAAAATTATCAGGAAAAAAGATAACGGGATTTGGGGGCAATAATATTATCAGTTTGAACTAATATAAAAATCACTAGTGTCCGGTAAAAAGTCACCGGGCAGTACATTTTGAAGAACCACCCGGTATGTCTACTTTTAGTTTACCACAACAAAAAAGTAAGACATGGGTAAAAGTACAAATTTTAGCGGACAGCCTATATTTAATCAGCTGTTAACGTTCATTGACAAGAGTGAGATTAGAAAAATAGCGAAAAAACACGGTAGTGAGCGGTATGTTAAAAAGTTTACCACTTATAATCATTTGGTTGTGATGTTGTTTGTAGCCTTAGAGGGATATAACTCGATACGAGAGGTAGTACTGGGTCTGTTGGCAAATGCTCATAAATTATCGCATTTGGGTTTAAGTTACATAGTTAAACGCAGTACATTTTCAGAAGCCAATAAGCGCCGGGATAGCAAGGTTTTCGAAGATATCTATATGGCGGTATACAAAAAGCATTCATCCAGTTTAGCGAACAGCCGACTAAAAGACAAAGAACTGAAGCGTTTGTATATCATGGATTCATCAACAATATCCCTGTTTAAAGACATT
>NZ_JAENRR010000052.1 GCF_016612505.1 Carboxylicivirga marina | reverse complement strand
AAACCCAAGGCATATAAGCAAAGAAAGGAATCTCAGCTAACTTTTGGATTTACTTAAAAAAATGGGGTAACTCCAACTATAATAAAGCATCATATAAGACATGTGCAGGATGAACTGCCTCAACATTTGTTCCATCTTTAATTTGATGACGGCAAGACGTACCAGCTGCAACCAACAATGATTCACCTTTTGCCTTTCGTACTTCAGGAAAAAGAACCAACTCGCCAATTTTCATAGATAAATCATAATGCTCTTCTTCATAACCAAAGGAACCAGCCATTCCACAACAGCCTGAAGGAATCTCTTCAGCTTTGTAATTATTCGGAATTTCTAATACTACCTTAGTATGACCTGTCTCTGATAAAGATTTTTGATAACAATGTGCATGAAACTTTATCAACTTCTCTTCATTAGTAAAGGCATTCGATGATATTTGTCCGTTGCGATACTCCTGCGCTATAAACTCTTCAAATGTAAAACAATTGCCTGCTAGTTCACTTGCTTTTTCTTTTAAGAATGCTGGTACCAACTCAACATATTCATCACGCAGGGTTAAAACAGCTGAAGGCTCTATACCAATCAAAGGTGTTTCATTATTAACAATCGCAGATAGCATTAACACATTATGTTCTGCTAATTTAGCAGCATCTGTCAACATACCTTTAGATAAATAAGTTCGTCCACTCGGTAAATGATTGGGAATCTCAACCGAGTAACCCAGCTTCTCCAACAACAGTATCGCCGTTATTCCCTCCTGAGTATCATTATAGTTGGTAAATTCATCTGCAAAAAAGTAGACTACTTTAGCATCCTTTACATTCGTATTTCTACGTTTATTCCATTTTACAAGTGACTGCCTTGAAAGATCTGGCAGCTGTCTCTTTCCAGAAACTCCGAGATACTTTTCACTCAGGCGTTTCATCCATTTACTACGTATACCTATATTATATAGATCTGAAAATGGCATTAATAGTTTGTTAATGACAGGCAACTGTGCAATTAAGCGAGAACGCAACGGCACTCCAAACTGTTCGTGATAAGAATGAATAAATTCCGCCTTTAATTTTGTCATGTCTACATTACTCGGACACTCCGTTTTACAGGCCTTACATGACAAGCATAAATCAAGTACCACTTTTACTTCATCGTATCCTAATTTCGAATCAGGCAAAGTTCCAGCAAAAAACTCGCGTAACATATTAGCTCGTGCCCGAGTCGTTTGTCGTTCGTCACGTGAACCCATATAACTCGGACACATCGTTCCTCCAATAAGTGAACTCTTTCGACAATCACCTGATCCAGTACATTTTTCGGTTGCTCTGCCTATTCCCATGGTCGATGACCAATCAAACACAGTATTGGATTGCAATTTGCCAGCAAGCTCCTTATA
The DNA here is from genome assembly GCF_016612505.1 of Carboxylicivirga marina. Taxonomy (GTDB): domain Bacteria; phylum Bacteroidota; class Bacteroidia; order Bacteroidales; family Marinilabiliaceae; genus Carboxylicivirga; species Carboxylicivirga marina. Next base: position 31,836 of record NZ_JAENRR010000052.1, on the reverse strand, counting down.
CCGCAATGAAGTATTCATCTGCGGCGTGTCGGTTATTTTTCCAGCATTAAACAGATTATCAGGATCAAACAAATACTTAACTTCTTTAAACAACTGATAATTGTGCACCCCAACCATCAACGGAATAAATTGGCCACGCAAACGCCCATCACCATGTTCGCCACTCAAGGAACCTTTGTACTTTTTGACAATGCGTGCTGTATCAAGAGCAATCTTGTAAAACAATTCAACACCTGCGTCATCTTTCATATTAAGAACAGGTCGCATATGTAATTCGCCTGTGCCAATGTGGGCATAATACACACATTCTTTGCCATACCCATTGAGCATCGTTTTTATATCTGCTATAAAAGCAGGTAAGTCTTCGGGCCGTACAGCGGTATCTTCAATAACCGGAACAGGACGTTCATCTCCTGGCATATTAGCCAACACCCCTAAACCTGCTTTTCGGAGGTTCCATACTTTATTAATATCAGCACCATACAAAACGGGGTATGCATAACCAAAGCCCTTCTCAAGCATGGCAGCAATCATATCATTGGCCAATTGCTCAATTTCTTCTTGACTATTACGGGCAAATTCCACCAACAACAAGGCCTCAGGATCACCCTCTACAAAGAAGCGATTCTTATTTTGAAGCACATTCTTTTTGGTCAAATCCATTATAGCTTTATCCATCAGCTCAATGGCACCGGGCTTAAATTGCAAGCCTACCAGATTGGCTTCAATCGCTTCCTCCAACGAATGGAGATGAACACAAACCAAACCCTTTTCTTTAGGTGGTAATTCAATCAGGTTAAGCTTTATCTCAGTCGTAAAAAAGAGCGTACCTTCAGAACCTGCCAATAATTGACACATATTAAATTGTCCACCATCGTTTTTATATGGGTAGGATTCTATCAGATAATCTAAAGCATAACCAGTATTTCTCCTATGAATATCGGGGTGCGGAAATTCTTTGCGGATATTTCTACGATTGTCTTTATTGGTCAATACATCCCGCATTGAACTATAAATCTCACCTTCAAAAGACGATTCACGGCACTTTTGATCAAACTCCCATTGCTGAAGCTCTTTAAATACCGCCTCATCACCATTACTCAAACAACCTTTAAGCTCCAGTAAATGATCACGTGTACTACCATATATTAAGGAATGAGCACCACAGGAATTATTTCCGACCATACCTCCAATCATACATCGATTAGAGGTAGACGTTTCTGGGCCAAAAAACAAACCATAAGGCTCAAGGTACTGATTCAGCTCATCGAGGACCACACCAGGCTGAACACGCACCCACTTTTCCTTTTCGTTCAGCTCTAATATTTTATTTAAATAACGACCAACATCTACAATAAGACCGGCACCAACTACCTGCCCAGCCAGAGATGTTCCTGCAGCACGCGGTATCAGATTAATCTGGTGCTCTTTTGCAAACAAGATAACCTCCCTAATATCGATTTCATCACGAGGCGTAACAACCCCTAAAGGCTTTTCATAGTACGCCGATGCATCAGTACTATAGATAATTTTTGAAGCTTCATCAACATCAAGCCGACCTTTAATCTTTTTCCTTAATCTTTCAAAAGGATAATTACCCTCTACCATTACACGAACTATTAATAACAACTCTAATTAAAGCCAAAAAATCACATACTAAATATTTCTTAGGCCATAAATCCAGCAGCTCTGTGCATAAGACAGATAACTCCATCAATTTAAACCTTATTTTTTCGAATTTCTAAACAAATAATTATTCCCTCTGTTTTCTAGAAACACATCATATAATATTCCTATGGCAAAATCAAATTTACAAACACGAGACGATATTGAGAAATTAGTTCGCACATTTTATAGTAAAGTACAAATTGATGATTTATTAGGTCCATTTTTTAATAAAATGATAAAATCAGATGAAGAATGGGAAAAACACTACCAACTACTCACTGCTTTTTGGGAACTAAACTTAATGGATAAAAAAGGCTTTGATGGCAACCCTGCAAGAGCTCATAACAAAGTTGACAAAAGTTTTATGCACTCGATAACCACCAAGCATTTTGATCGTTGGTTAGAACTCTGGACTCTTACCATTGATAATTTATTTGAAGGTGAGTATGCCGATAAGGCCAAGCTGCGCGCTCAAAATATGGCGAAAGGCATGTACAAAAAAATTCTTGATCAACGCCCTGGAGGATTCATTTTACCAGGCAACCCATCTGACATCAAATTTGGTTAAATAACAAATAAGCAATTAAGGTACTTATTTATCCATTGAGCAACTACACTTTAATGAAGGCAAAGGCTGAGAAATAGATTATTTATTTCTTTCATAATACACATGAAAACTAAACTATTGACATATGTCATGAAGTGATTTATTTGGTATTTTAAACTTTTATTTAATCTAAATAATTACTTATTTTTGCGCTTCCAATAACCAAACAATACGCTTAGTACTGAATAAAAATCAACAATGAACTTAAAATATGCTTCGTTGTTAGATTGACGAACACGAGTTAAAGTATAATATGGCTGAAGATCAAGATAAAATATTAGAAGAAGTAACCGGCGGGGAATATAAATATGGGTTTTACACCGATATTGAAATGGAAGAATTCCCTAAAGGCTTAAACGAAGATATCGTTCGTTTGATTTCGGCGAAGAAAAATGAACCGGAATTCATGCTTGAATTTCGTTTAAAAGCCTTTCGCCACTGGCAAACAATGAAGATGCCCGACTGGGCTCATCTTAATATTCCAGAGATTGATTTCAATGACATTATTTACTATGCCGTTCCTAAAAAGAAGCCTGAACTGGAAAGCATGGACGAGGTTGATCCTGAATTAAAAGCAACATTTGATAAATTGGGCATTCCGCTTGACGAGCAAAAAGTATTAGCTGGCGTGGCCGTTGATGCTGTTATCGATAGTGTTTCGGTTAAAACAACCTATAAAGAAACGCTTGCTGAAAAAGGCATTATTTTTTGTTCGATAAGTGAAGCTATTCAGGAATACCCTGACTTAATTAAAAAGTATCTGGGTTCCGTAGTGCCACATCAGGACAACTATTTTGGCGCTTTGAATGCGGCTGTTTTTAGCGATGGCTCATTTGTATACATTCCTAAAGGTGTACGTTGCCCTATGGAACTGTCAACATATTTCCGAATCAATGCCATGAACACCGGTCAATTTGAGCGCACTTTAATCGTGGCCGATGACGACAGTTATGTCAGTTACCTAGAAGGCTGCACCGCTCCTCAACGAGACGAAAACCAGTTACATGCTGCTATTGTTGAAATTGTAGCCATGGAGCGTGCCGAAGTTAAATACTCAACGGTTCAGAATTGGTATCCGGGCGATAAGGAAGGCAAAGGTGGTATATACAACTTTGTAACCAAGCGCGCCATCTGTAAAGGTGATTATTCAAAGGTAATGTGGACACAGGTAGAAACAGGTTCTGCAATCACATGGAAATATCCGAGTTGTGTATTACAAGGCGACCATTCAGTGGGTGAATTCTACAGTGTTGCCGTTACCAATAATTACCAGCAAGCCGATACCGGAACTAAAATGATTCATCTCGGCAAGCATACACGAAGCCTGATTGTGTCAAAAGGGGTATCAGCCGGAAAAAGTCAAAACAGTTATCGTGGATTGGTTAAAGTTTCGAAAAAAGCTGAAAATGCGCGAAACTTCAGCCAGTGTGACTCCTTATTATTAGGTGATAAATGTGGCGCTCATACCTTCCCATATCTAGAGATTGCCAACAACTCAGCTAAAGTTGAGCACGAAGCAACCACATCTAAGATTGGTGAAGACCAAATATTTTATTGTAATCAACGTGGCTTAAGCACTGAAGATGCAGTTGGTTTGATTGTTAATGGCTATGTAAAAGAAGTCATCAACCAATTACCAATGGAATTTGCTGTTGAAGCACAAAAGTTATTACAAATAAGCCTTGAAGGCAGTGTGGGTTAGTCCACAAATAGTTATCACAATTAGAAACATTTATAGTATCAACATATGTTAGTCATTAAAGATTTACACGCCAAAATAGATGATAAAGAAATCTTAAGAGGCATCAACCTTGAAGTTAAACCAGGTGAAGTACATGCCATCATGGGACCAAATGGTTCTGGCAAAAGTACCTTATCATCGGTATTGGCAGGTAACGAAAAATTTGAGGTCAGTGATGGCCATGTTACCTTTAATGATAAAGATTTATTAGCTCTTGCTCCGGAAGACCGGGCGCGAGAAGGTTTATTCTTGAGTTTCCAATATCCGGTTGAAATACCAGGTGTTAGCATGGTTAACTTTATGCGAACAGCAGTAAATGAGCATCGTAAATACCGCGACGAAGAGCCGCATACTGCCAGTGAGTTTTTAAAGCTAATGCGAGAAAAGAAAAAGTTGGTTGAGATTGATTCAAACCTGACTAATCGCTCGGTTAACGAGGGATTCTCTGGTGGCGAGAAGAAAAAGAATGAGATCTTTCAAATGGCTATGCTTGAACCTAAATTGGCTATTCTTGATGAAACCGATTCGGGTTTGGACATTGATGCATTGCGTGTAGTGGCCAATGGCGTAAATAAGCTTAAGTCTGAAAACACATCAACCATTGTTATCACCCACTACCAGCGTTTATTAGACCACATTGTACCTGATTTTGTTCACGTACTTTACAAAGGTCGTATTGTAAAGTCGGCTGGTAAAGAACTGGCACTTGAGTTAGAAGAAAAAGGCTACGACTGGATCAAAAAGGAGTTTGAAGATTAATTTTAGTAATGAGTACAGAGTAGTAATCTATTACTATTCTAGAAAGTAATCTGAACACTTGAATAAACCCCGTTATTAATCGGGGCTCAATACTAAAAACAAAGATTATGAATAAAACTTGCCGAATAATCAATCTGCAAGAAGAATATAGCCAGTTATTTAAAGAGAATATTTCTCTTTTGGAAAATGGCGCACCTGAACAAATGAATGTATTAAGAGCAGCTGCTTTTGACTCCTTCATTAGCAAAGGGATTCCTTCAAACAAAGTTGAAGAATACAAGTACACTAACTTGCAACCCTATTTTAAGGGCACTTTTGATGTTGCATTTTCCTCAGATGGGGCCATCAACAACAATTCTGAAAAATTCCATTGCGGTGTACCCAATCTTGATACGTACAATGTATTTATGATTAATGGTTGGTTTGCTCAGCAAGATGAATTAAGCACGCTTCCTAAGGGTGTTATTATCGGAAGTATTCGTGATAAAGCGAAGGAGCATCCTGAAATTTTTGAGAAGTATTATAATACAAATGCACCGGTTGACTCAGATGCCATGGTGGCAATGAACACAGCCTTTGCTCAAGATGGTGCATTCGTTTATATTCCTAAAGGAGTTGTGGTTGATAAACCAATTCAACTGGTTAACATCATGACAGGTGAAAATGATCGATTGATTTTCCAACGCAATCTGGTGATTGTCGAAGAAAATGCACAGGTTAAGATGATGTTGTGCGATCACACCATTTCGCCACAGAAATTCGTAATCAATAACCTAACGGAGGTTTTCGCCAACGAAAACAGCATATTTGATGCTTACAATGTGCAAAACCAGCATAACCTTACAACACAGGTTTCTGGCATGTTTGTACACCAAAAGAAGCATTCGAATATATTAACCAATAACCTGACATTACACTCGGGCGTCACACGCAATAACATCCGTGTGACGATGGATGATGAGCGTTGCGAAAGCCATGTATATGGCTTATACCTGAGCGATAAAAATCAGCATGTCGATAACTTTACATTTATTGACCATGCAAAACCCAATTGCGAGAGTTTTGAGCTGTTTAAAGGTGTTATGGATGATTCTGCATCTGGAGCATTTACCGGACGCGTTTTGGTACGCCCCGATGCACAGCAGACTAATGCTTACCAAAGCAACAACAACTTGCTTTTGACCGAAAATGCTAAAATAAACAGCAAACCTCAGTTAGAGATTTATGCCGATGATGTTAAGTGTAGCCACGGTGCCACTGTTGGCCAGTTAGACGATGAGGCCATGTTCTATTTAAGAGCTCGGGGCATTAATGAAAATGAAGGTCGTATCCTGCTAATGTTTGCTTTTGCTTACGAGGTGATAGAAAAAATTCGTGTAGAGCCTCTTAAAGAAAACATCCGAAGTCTGGTTGAAAAACGTTTCAGAGGTGAATTTGACAAATGTGATTCATGCGTGGTTTGTGGCCAACAAGGTTCGAGCGTGAGTTGCCTTTAAAGAAAATTCTCTGATTTAGAGATAGATCATTTATTAAAATACTAAACTACGAAGACACAAAGGTCGCAAAGAAAATAAATTCATTCTTAGTGTACTTTGTGTCTTCGTAGTTAAATAATTACTGCCAGAAAATGAATATTAACATTGAACAAATCCGAAAAGACTTTCCTATTTTACAAGAGAAAGTTCACGGAAAACCATTGGTGTATTTTGATAATGCAGCCACCACGCATAAGCCTCAGGTTGTAATTGATGCTGTATCGGAAGTTTACCAGAAGTACAATAGTAATATTCATCGTGGTGTGCATCATTTAAGTAATGTTTGTACGCAGGCTCACGAAAATGCGCGCATTAAAGTGCAACAATTTATCAATGCCACGCATTCGCACGAAATAATTTTTACACGTGGCACTACCGAATCCATTAACCTTTTAGCATCTTCTTTTAGCGATACATTTTTAAAGGAAGGCGATGAGGTTTTGGTTTCACAATTAGAGCATCATTCGAACATAGTACCATGGCAATTGCTCGAAAAACGCAAAGGCATTAAGCTTCGTTATATCCCAATTAATGAGCGCGGTGAGTTAATTCTGGATAATATCGATGAATTAATTAACTCGAGAACAAAGCTGGTTTCCATTGCACACATATCCAATGCACTGGGCACTATTAACCCAATTAAAGAAATTATCGAAATTGCACACAGCAAGGACATTCCTGTATTAATTGACGGCGCACAATCTGTGCAACACCTTGAAGTCGATGTACAGGAGCTGGATTGCGATTTTTATGTTTTTAGTGGCCATAAACTATACGCGCCAACTGGTATTGGTGTACTTTATGGCAAAGAAGCATGGCTCAATATAATGGAGCCCTACCAAGGAGGTGGCGAGATGATTAAAACTGTATCATTCGAAGGCACCACTTTTAATGAATTACCATTTAAATTTGAAGCAGGTACTCCTGATTTTTCAGGTTCTGTTGGATTGGGTGCCGCCATAGATTATGTTCTGTCTATTGGCCTTGATAACATAGCTCAATATGAACATGAACTATTGGAATATGCCACTGAAAAGCTTTCTGCAATCCCAAATATTCGTTTTTTTGGTACCGCTAAAGAAAAAACCAGTGTTATCTCATTTCTGATTGGTGACATCCATCCGTTTGATATGGGAACAATGCTCGATAAGATGGGAATAGCTGTAAGAACCGGGCATCATTGCGCACAGCCGCTTATGCAGTATTACAATATCCCTGGAACAATTCGTGCATCTTTTGCCATATACAATACCAAAGAAGAAATTGATCAATTGGTTAATGGCATTGAACGTGTTGCACAACTTTTTGGCTGATTCACGATTAATTATCAATTTTGCAAGACATTTTACAACAAACGAACGATGACAATTAACGAAATACAAGAAGAAATAGTTGAAGAATTTTCAGCCTTTGATGAGTGGATGGATAAATACTCCTACTTAATTGAGATTGGTAACGACCTTGAAGGTTTTAAGGACGAATGGCGTCTGGAACAAAACCTGATTGAAGGCTGTCAGTCAAAAGTATGGGTGCATGCCGAGTTGGATAATGACAAAATTATTTATTCAGCCGACAGCGATGCCATCATCACAAAAGGCATTATTGCATTACTTATTCGTGTGTTATCAGGTCGAACACCAGATGAAATTCTAAATACAGAGCTTTCATTTGTCGAAGAAATAGGTTTGAAAGATCATTTATCACCAACCCGCTCTAACGGGTTGCTTTCAATGATGAAACAAATGCGCTTGTACGCTGTTGCTTTTAAAGCAAAGATGGGACAATAAAGTCCGAAGTATTGAAGCGCGAAGTCTGAAGATTAATTCAAACCAAGAGCAGACAGATTATATAATTATTATCAAAACAAAGCTAGCAGCAAATTGCTGACAGCCATAAGTTAGAAAAAGATGGCCAACGAGTTTTTACAATTAGAAGGAGAAATAATCAACGTCATTAAAACCATTTTCGATCCGGAAATTCCGGTGAATGTATATGACTTAGGTTTGATATACGAGATAGATGTGAATGAAGAAGGAAAAGCTCGTATTGTGATGACTTTAACATCGCCGAACTGTCCTGTGGCTGAATCATTACCTGAAGAGGTTCATGATAAAGTTGCTGCACTTGATGGCATTACTAGTGTGGACTTAAACTTAACGTTTGACCCACCCTGGACAAAAGATATGTTATCAGAAGAGGCCTTATTAGAACTTGGCTTATTATAGTCTCATAACAGGAACAATTAGACACTGAGATTTTGATTATCTCTATAACATACAAAGCTCTCATACGAGAGCTTTTTTATTAATGACGAAATATCAGACTTATTATGAATGCATTTTACACAAACCTAAATAAGAAGACATCTACCAACTACCTTAGGTTAATACTTGGCATATTAATGATAGGAGCTACTGTATACATTCAGTTTTTCTCATCTATTACACGATTTCAGCCTTATCAATTAATCTTATTATTCTTGTTTGGCGTTTATTATGCCATAATGGGTGCCGGTATGAATTTGATAAATCTTATAGCTAAATCATTTATTAACATTAGCAATGATGCAATGGTAGTAAAACCAAGCATCTTTAAAGGAAAAACCGTAATTAGCTGGAACGACATATCTGAAATTCAGATTAATATTACAGCCATCCGTATAAAGCGAACCGACAAAACTGAATTTCAGTTTGAATACCAGCAATTAGAAGATGAAGTGATTCATACACTTAAAACAGCCATCGCACATCAGGCGAAATTAAACGACATTAGCATTTCATAATGAGTATCATCAGCGAAGCATATCATCAACAGATTAGAGAAAAAGCCATTAACTTGGGCTTTGATGATATTGGTTTTGCACTTATTGAGCCTCTCGAAAACGATAAAACTAAACTAAAAGCTTGGTTAGCAAAAGGCCATCACGCAGGCATGGCGTACATGAATAACCATTTTGAAAAACGGGTTAATCCCGTATTGTTAGTTGAAGGTGCAAAAAGTATTATCTCGGTCTTGTTAAATTACACACCAAAAGAACTTCAGCATGACAAAGAAGCGCCTAAGTTGGCCCGATATGCCTACGGAAAAGATTATCATTTTGTCATAAAAGAGAAGTTACAACTACTTTTCGATTTCATTAAGACAGATATCTACTCCTCATTAGAAGGACGCGTATTTACCGATTCTGCACCCGTATTAGATCGGGCATGGGCGGTAAAAGCCGGACTAGGGTGGGTTGGTAAAAATACTAATCTTCTTCACAAAAAACTGGGCAGCTATACGCTGATTGGTGAGCTAATAACCAACCTTGAATTGAAACCTAACACGCCAATTAAAGAAGCATGTGGTGGTTGTGAGCGCTGCATCGACGCCTGCCCCACTGGTGCACTTATCAAACCCTATGAGCTGGATGCTAATAAATGTATTTCCTATTTAACTATAGAGCATCGCGAAGAAATACCTGATAATTTTAAAGGTCAATTTGAGAATTGGGCTTTTGGTTGCGACATCTGCCAGGAAGCATGTCCGTGGAACTGGAAAGCACGTCCCACAAAAGAAGACGCCTTTAAACCTCACCCAGACTTAATATCTCTTTCAACTGAGGAGTGGCACCAAATGGATAAAGAACGATTCAATGAGATATTTCGAAAATCGGCCGTGAAACGCACTAAGTTTACTGGACTAAAACGCAATCTGAACTTCTTGAAATAATCATCATAAAAAAAGCCGACTCAAGGCCGGCTTCTTATATTTTTTCAAAGTATTACGCTTTATCTGGATAATAACCTTTGATAATTCCGCGCTGCGAATTACGAACGAAAAGAATAATTTCATCACGCTCTTTCGATGCTGGCATTTCAGCTTCAATACGCTCAATAGCTTCTGAGTTATTTAATCCCATCTGGAATAAGTAACGGTAGATATTCTGGATATCCCTAATTTGTTCATTACTGTAACTACGACGACGTAAGCCAATTGAGTTAACACCAGCATATGAAATACGCTCACGACCAGCTTTTACATATGGCGGAACATCTTTACCTATAAGTGTACCACCCGAAACCATTACGTGAGCTCCAATGTGAACAAACTGGTGAATAGCTGAAGTACCTCCGATGATAGCAAAATCATCAATCACTACCTCACCGGCTACCTGCACAGCATTGGCCAAAATAACGTTATTACCAACAATTGCATCGTGTGCAATATGCGTATACGCCATTAGTAAACAATTACTTCCAACAACTGTCTTACCTTTTGCCTTTGTTCCCCTGTTAACAGTAACACACTCTCGAATGGTTGTATTATCTCCAATTTCGGCCGTTGTTTCTTCACCTGCAAACTTCAAGTCCTGAGGTACAGCTCCAATCACAGCACCTGGAAAAATCTTACAGTTTTTACCAATTCTCGAACCTTCCAGAATTGTAACATTTGAGCCAATGGTTGTTCCTTCCTCAATAACTACATTCTTATCAATGGTTACAAAAGGTTCGATAACAACATTGGGAGCAATCTTAGCTTCCGGATGGATATATGCCAATGGTTGTTTCATTTTACAGTTGTTTTAGTTCTATATTCTTTCCTGACTATTCAATCGAGAATATTCTTATTTGGTGTAAATTATTTGTTCTTCATTACTGATGCCATAAACTCGCCTTCAGATACGACCGTATCTCCTACAAAAGCTGTGCCCTTCATATTAGCCATTCCTCTCCTAAACTCGGTAAGTAATTCCAGTTTGAAAATTATGGTGTCACCTGGCACTACCTTCTTACGTAATTTTACGTTGTCAATTTTCAAGAAATAGGTACTGTAGGCACCCGGATCATCTAATTGACTCAGGATAAAAATCCCACCGGCCTGCGCCATGGCCTCAATTTGCAATACTGCTGGCATAACTGGCTCTTCAGGAAAATGGCCTACAAAGAAAGGCTCATTCATCGTCACATTTTTAACGCCTACAATATGCTTTTCGCCCAGTTCGATAATCTTATCAATTAACAAAAACGGTGGTCGATGCGGCAACATTTTTTTAATGTCATTAATGTCGCAAACAGGCGCTTTGTTAGGATCATAAAATGGTACTTCTGGCTTATTTGAACGTTTCTTGATTTCTTTGCGAATCAACTTTGCAAATTCGACATTAGCCATATGACCAGGGCGTGTAGCAATAATTCGTCCTTTAATTGGCATACCGCAAAGTGCTAAATCACCTATGACATCTAGTAACTTATGACGAGCCATCTCATTAGAGTGCACAAGCTCAACGTTATTTAAAATGCCCGTTGGCTGAACTTCGACATAAGGCTTATCAAACAAATCGGCTAATTTATTTAATTCATCCTGCGATATTTCTTTATCGATAATGATGATAGCATTATCTAAATCACCACCTTTAATAAGGTTATTCTTTAATAAAGGCTCTAACTCATGTAAAAAAACAAACGTACGACAAGCCGATACTTCACTTTCAAAATCATCAAGATTATCTAATACAGCGTACTGATTGGATAACAATAAAGATTGATCAAATGATATTTTAACATCAGCACTAAATTCATCATCTGGCAATGCCATTATTTTAATGCCACGCTCTTTATCTTCAAACACCATTTTTTCTTTCACAACGAAATATTGGCGTTCTTCTTCCTGCTCTTCTATTCCAACACTCTTAACAGCTTCAACAAAAAACTTTGAGCTACCATCTAATATTGGTGCTTCTGGTCCGTCTACTTCAATCAGACAATTATCAACTTTTAATGCCGTTAATGCCGCCAAACAATGTTCTATTGTACTTACCTTGGCGTCTCCTTTTTGAAGTACTGTACCTCTTTGAGTAAACGCAACATTTTCAGCTAAAGCATCAATCACTGGTTGACCTTCCAAATCAATTCGTTTAAACTTAAATCCATGATTGGCAGGAGCTGGCATCAATGTAAAGTTAACATTTACACCAGTATGCAAACCTGTTCCTTCTAATGTCACAGGTGCTTTTATGGTTCTTTGTTTTTCAGTCATACTATATATATTCCAAAAATCTGAATCAATTTGTTATCATTTAAGCCTTGGACTTTTTAATTAACTCGTCAAGTTGGGCTTTTAATTGAGGTAATCTTCTAAACACAACATATGAACGATGAAAATCGCCAATTTCTAAATGAGGGGAACCGAATAATACGGTATCTTCTTTTTTTATCGTTTTGCTTATTCCTGTTTGGGCACCAGCTTTTGTACCATTGGCCAAATTAATGTGACCTGCTATCCCAACCTGGCCTCCAATCATACAGTCTTTTCCAAGTTTAGTCGAACCTGCAATGCCTGTTTGTGCCGCAATAACAGTATTTTCACCAACTTCAACATTGTGCGCAATTTGAATTAGGTTATCCAATTTAACACCTTTTTCAATGACTGTAGAACCCATGGTTGCACGATCAACTGTTGTATTAGCTCCTATTTCAACATGATCATGAAGAATAACATTACCAATTTGAGCAACTTTTTTATATTCATTATTGGTATTAGGTGCAAAACCAAAACCATCGCTACCAATTACAGCACCTGCGTGAATAGTACATGAAGCGCCAATAGCACAATTTTTGTATACTTTAACACCAGAATAAACAGTAGTGTTATCACCTATTTTTACGTTATCACCAATATATGCTTGCGGATATATTTTTACATTATCGCCAATAGTTACATTATCGCCGATATAGGCAAAAGCACCTACATATACAAAATCGCCAAGGCTAGCAGAATCGCTAACAAATGATGGCTGTTCTATTCCTGTTTTTTGAGGTTGACTTTGCTCATACATCTCTAATAACTGAGCCAATGCTTCATAAGCATTAGGCACACGTATTAATGTTGAGTTAATCTCTTTTTCAGCAACGAATGAATCATTAACTATGACCACTTCTGCTTTTGTGGTATAGATATAGTGATTGTATTTTGAATTAGCTAAAAACGTAAGTGTTTCAGGCTTACCCTCTTCAATTTTAGATACATTTCTAACAATCGCTTCCTCGTTTCCTTCTACCTTACCGTTTAATAATTCGGCAATCTGACCGGCTGTAAATTTCATCTGTTTAAATTTACTTTTCAATGGTCACATGTAACTCCCACATACAGTTTATTTTACCTATCGATATTCACCTTACAAAATAAACCACACATATTCGTTTCATATGTCTAATTGTTTTCTTTAATACATGACATACCTAACTCGCCATAAAAATCTCAACCCATCCATGAGCAATTCTTTCCTATGGCGCATTTCATCTTAACAACAATGTGTTAGTCAGCCAATTAACACTCTCTCACCACAATAACAATCTGAAATTAAGTAAGATAATTAACTAGCTAAACGTCAAAAAATTTGGTGCAAATCTAGTAAATATATTTACTTTAGAAAAGCAATGTGTCTAGTTGTAACTTATCTTCAATACTCTTGGGGTAACACACATAATGCTTACGTACAGTTTTACCTAAAACCGAAAGGTTTAGCATATCCGATGCTTTTGCAATATCTTTTAATTCGTTGTTGTTATATAATATTTCTATTTTATCGTCCTTAATACTGTAAGCATTATTAGTAATCGTATCAGCAAACACTAAATATTTACTTGCTTTTGTTGACTTCAAACCGTAAGCTTCTTTTACCGCCTCCTTAATTGCCTTAATGTCTTCCGTTCTAAATGGACGATCTGATATTTTTATACGCCATAATTTACGATTCACAAATCCATTGGCTAATACCGATAGAATAACATCCTCATGCTTCGTCCATGCCTTAATGGAGCACATAATATCATCATCATCAAGCAATGTGAAGTTATACAGCACTTCCTTATCATTATGGAAACTTTCTAAATCGAGCTTTTGTTCGATAAAAAAACGTAAATGCGGTGGAACAAATAATTCCTCACCTTTTTCAATTAGTTTTTTTGCACGCTTCAATAAATGCACCAGCATTTGTTCAGCAGCTAATGCTGTTTTATGAAGGTATACCTGCCAATACATCAAGCGACGAGCCACAAGAAATTTCTCAATTGAATAAATCCCTTTCGATTCAATAACCAATTTATCATCCACAACATTAAGCATCTTGATAATGCGATCGGAACCAATCACACCTTCAGACACGCCAGAAAAGAAACTATCACGCTTAAGGTAATCCAAACGATCCATGTCTAACTGACTTGAAACTAACTGATGCAAAAACCCTTTCGGATAAGTACCATTAAAAATCTCTATTGCCATAGAGAGTTTACCATTAAACTCTTCATTGAGATGCTGCATCATAATCTGCGAAATAGCTTCATGCGACACTTCAACTAATGAATGCTCCAACACATGGCTGAATGGTCCATGACCAATATCGTGAAGTAATATGGCTGCATGAACAGCGATCGATTCTTCCTCTGATATTTCATGACCTTTAGATTGTAGGGTTTCAACAGCGGAACTCATCAGGTGCATTGCGCCAAGGGCATGCTGAAAGCGGGTATGCATCGCACCAGGATAAACTAAATGAGTTAAGCCTAATTGCTTTATACGACGAAGTCTTTGGAAATATGGATGCTCTGTTAAGTCATATAAAAGATCATAAGGGACCTTAATAAAACCATGCACAGGGTCATTAATTATCTTTCTTTTATTCACAAAATGATCATTTAGAATACCTTGCAGCCAATATACAAAAATAGGCCCATACGCCTATTATTAAATGAATCAATTAAAGAAAAGACGAATTGAACAAAGCAAATATGAGATTAAAGTAATAAGAAATTAGTCGAGCCTTATAATCATTTGGAATTATGCTCCATTATTCCTATTTTTGCGCTTGATTTACCGAGGGAATGACTTAGGGGACGAAATAGTCCCCTATTTTATTAAGCATAAAAACATGATTTCAGAATCAATAATTAAAGATCTAATTGACAAAAAGCTACAGGAAGACGAAATGTTTCTTGTAGAGTTGACAGTGGTTTCTGGCAATAAGATTCTAGTTGTTATTGATAACGACAATGGTGTACCGATAAGCTACTGCATCGAATTAAGTAAAGTTATTGAAGCAGGCCTGAATCGTGATGAAGAAGATTTCGAACTCGAAGTAGCATCTGCCGGTATTGGACAACCTTTTAAGGTGAAACGACAATACCAGAAAAATCTTGGCCGCGAAGTAGAAGTATTAACTTCGGAAGGCAAGAAATTTAAAGGAAAGCTAACAGAAGTGGGCGAAGACAGTTTTAGCGTTGAAGTTGAAGAGAAAGTAAAAGTCGAAGGCAAGAAGCGCAAAGAATTGCAGGTAAAAACGGTAAGTTGTAATTTTGACGAAGTAAAACAGGTAAAAGACATTATATCTTTTTAAATATTCTGTAAGGATATGGAAAATATTAATCTGATAGATACGTTTTCGGAGTTTAAAGAACTCAAAAACATTGATCGAGCAACCATGATCAGTGTATTAGAAGATTCATTTAGAAGTGTTCTTATCAAACGTTTTGGAACGGATGAGAACTTTGACGTTATTATTAATGACGACAAAGGTGACTTTGAAATATGGCGTAACCGCGAGGTGGTGACAGACGAAGATTTGGAAGATGAAAACCTTCAGATTTCTCTATCGGAAGCCAAGAAAATTGATGATGATTACGAATTAGGTGAAGAAGTAACCGATGAGGTTAAGTTTCTTGACTTTGGTCGTAGAGCAATATTAAGCCTTCGTCAAAACCTATCGGCTCGCATTTTAGAGCTTGAAAAGGACAATATTTACCACGCGTATAAAGATCGCGTCGGTGATATCGTTACTGGTGAAGTATATCAAATCTGGAAACGTGAAATCTTAATTATTGATGATGAAGGAAACGAGCTTATCTTACCAAAGACTGAGCAAATACCTTCAGACTTCTTTAGAAAAGGAGATAACGTTAGAGCAGTTGTTGTAAAGGTAGAAATACGTAATAACAACCCTTTAATTATTCTCTCACGTACTTCTCCGGTATTCCTTGAGCGCTTATTCGAACTGGAAGTACCAGAAATTTTTGATGGATTAATTACCATTAAAAAGATCGTTCGCGTACCTGGTGAAAGAGCAAAAGTAGCCGTTGAATCATATGACGAACGCATTGATCCTGTTGGAGCTTGTGTTGGTATGAAAGGCTCACGTATTCATGGCATCGTTCGTGAATTAAGAAATGAGAATATTGATGTGATTAACTTCACTAGCAATACTCAATTATTTATCCAAAGAGCATTAAACCCGGCAAAGATTACCAACATCAAGCTTGTTGAAGAAACAGGTAGAGCGGAAGTATACCTTCGTCCGGAAGAAGTGTCTTTAGCGATTGGTAAAGGCGGCTTAAACATTCGTTTAGCTGGCCAGCTTACCGGTTATGAGTTGGATGTGTACCGTGAAGCGGATGAAGATGATGAAGATGTGAAGTTGGATGAATTCGCCGATGAAATTGAAAGCTGGGTATTAGATGAGCTGAAAGCAATTGGTTGTGATACGGCCAAATCTGTACTAGACTTATCTATTGAAGATCTGGTTAAGAGAACTGATTTAGAAGAGGAAACAATTCGGGAAGTTAGAGGTGTATTAAGCGCTGAGTTTGAATAAATCGCTATATTTGCGCCGAAAGAATTGAATCCAAACAAAAAGAAATTATAAGAAGAGTCCTGTTATATGGCAGTTGGAAAAAGACTTAGTAAAGTAGCACGAGAGTTCAATGTTGGACACCACACTATTGTGGAGTTTCTTCAGAAGAAAGGTTACAAGGTAGAAACTAACCCGAATACAAAAATCTCGGAAGAGATGTATTCGCTTCTGGCACAAGAATATCGTGGCGATTCACATGTTAAGAAAGAATCGGAAAAACTGGCTAGATTAAAGGAGAAGTCGAAGAAAGAGTCGATTTCACTTGAAGATATCAGAGATGATATTGAGCCGGTTAAGGAAAAAGAAAAGCCGGCCGAAACGCCTGCTGCCAAAGATGAATCAGGACCTAAAGTTGTTGGTAAAGTTGATTTAGAGGCTTTCAAACCTAAGAAGAAAGAAGCTCCTGCAGCTCAACCTAAAGCTGAGAAGAAAGTGGAAAAAGAAGCTCCTGCTCCAAAAGTAGAGGCTCCAAAGGCAGAGCCAAAGAAGGTTGAGGAGAAAAAGGTTGAAAAGAAGCCAGAGAAAAAACCTGAACACATTCCAACAAAGGTTGAGCCTGTTGAAGAAATGAAGGTTGTTGGCAAGATTGATTTAGAAAATAAGCCAAGTAAAGCAGCTGAAAAACCTAAGAAAAAGGAAAAAGCAGAGCCGCAAGCTAAAACTGAAAAACCAAAGAAAAAGGTTGAAGTAAAAGCTGAAAAACCTAAAAAAGAAGAAGCACCTAAAGCTCCAAAAGCAGAAGAAAAACCTGCACCTGAAGCTCCAGCTAAACCACAAGAAGGTGAGAGCAAAACTGAAGAAGGAGATACTTTCCGTGCTACTCAGGTAAAGAAACTTTCTGGTCCTACCGTTATTGGTAAAATTGAATTACCAAAAACACCGGTAAAATCATCAGAAAATAAAGATGCGAATAAGAACAACGCGAATAAAAAGCGTAAACGTAAGCGCATCAAAAAAGATAAGGAAAAGGTTGACATCAACCAGAAACAACAGCAAGGTGGAGGTAACAAACCAGCTGGTCAGGGAGGTCCTGGTGGCGATAGAAAAGATACTCGCCCACAAAGACAGCGTCCGGCTCGCGTTAAAAAACGTCCAATCAAAGCTGAGGTTAACGAGGAAGATGTACAAAAGCAAATTAAGGATACATTAGCACGCCTTACTTCAAAAGGTAAGAACAAAGGTGCTAAACACCGTCGTGAAAAACGTGAAATGCAATCTCAACGCCAGCAGGCTGAGATGGAGCAGGCAGATAAGGAAAAGTCAATATTAAAAGTTACCGAATTTGTAACGGCTAACGAATTGGCTAACATGATGAGTGTTCAGGTGAACCAGATCATTGCGACCTGTATGAGCCTGGGAATGTTTGTATCGATTAACCAACGTTTAGATGCTGAAACATTAGCGCTTGTTGCCGAAGAATTTGGTTATACAATTGAGTTTGTAAGTGCCGATGTTGTTGAGTCAATTCAGGAAGAAGAAGATAAAGAGGAGGATTTAGAAGATCGTCCGCCAATTGTTACTGTTATGGGTCACGTTGACCACGGTAAAACATCTTTACTTGACCACGTTCGTAAAGCCAACGTTATTGCTGGTGAGGCCGGAGGTATTACACAGCACATTGGTGCCTACAGTGTAACACGTGAAGATGGGCGTCAAATCACTTTCCTTGATACACCGGGTCACGAAGCGTTTACCGCTATGCGTGCAAGGGGTGCTCAGGTAACCGATATAGCTATTATTATTGTTGCGGCAGATGACAACGTGATGCCTCAAACAATTGAAGCCATTAACCACGCTGCAGCTGCAGGTGTTCCAATGGTATTTGCCATTAATAAAATTGATAAGCCAGGTGCTAACCCTGACAGAATTAAGGAAGAACTGGCGAATATGAACTACCTGGTTGAAGATTGGGGTGGTAAATATCAGTGTCAGGAGATTTCAGCTAAAAACGGTGTTAACATCGATGAATTACTTGAGAAAGTATTGCTTGAAGCGGATCTCCTTGAGTTAAAGGCTAACCCAGAGAAACGTGCAGTTGGTTCGGTAATTGAATCATCATTAGATAAAGGACGTGGATATGTAACCACACTTCTTGTTCAAGGTGGAACAATGCGTGTAGGAGATATGATCCTTTCCGGTTCGCACTACGGACACGTTAAGGCCATGTTTAATGAGCGTAACCAAAAGGTTGATTCAGTTGGTCCTTCTGAACCTGCATTAGTGCTAGGTTTAAATGGTGCACCTCAGGCAGGTGAGCAATTTAACATTATGGAGGATGAACGCGAAGCCAAAGACATTGCCACTAAACGTGAGCAGTTACAGCGCGAGCAAGGCATGCGTACTAAAAAGCACATTACGCTTGATGAAATTGGTCGTCGTATTGCAATTGGTAACTTCCAGGAGTTGAATGTGATTGTAAAAGGTGATGTGGATGGTTCTATTGAAGCACTATCTGACTCATTAATCAAGTTATCAACTGAAGAGATTCAGGTGAATGTTATTCACAAAGCTGTTGGTCAGATTTCAGAATCAGATATCATGTTAGCAACGGCATCTAATGCCATTGTAATTGGTTTCCAGGTTCGTCCATCAATGGCGGCTCGTCGAATTGCTGAGAAAGAAGAAATTGACATTCGTCTTTACTCTATTATTTATGACGCTATCGAAGAGCTTAAGTCTGCTATGGAAGGTATGTTATCACCTGAAATCAAGGAAGAGATTGTTGCAACAATTGAAATCCGTGAAACATTCAAGATTTCGAAAGTGGGTACCATTGCCGGTTGTATGGTGAAAGAAGGAAAAATCAAACGTACCAACAAAATTCGCTTGATTCGCGAAGGTATTGTGGTGTACACTGGAGAACTTGGCTCACTGAAACGCTTCAAGGATGACGTGAAAGAAGTAGCTACAGGTTACGAGTGTGGATTAAACATCGATAAATACAATGATATTAAAGTTGGTGACCTTGTTGAAGCCTACGAAGAGGTAGAAGTAAGCCGTAAGTTGTAAAAACTATATCACTATATATAAAAAAGGTCATCCGTTTTGGATGACCTTTTTTTGTATCATTAGGTTTCAACTATAAATTATATTAACCCAAGCTTTACCAGGTTTTGTAAATCTTCAGGTGTATCAATACCATGCGATTCTTCAGTCGTCTCCTTCACTTTAATTGCATAACCATTTTCAAGCCAACGCAACTGCTCCAATGACTCCACAGCTTCTAGTTGACCTATTTCCAGCTTGGTTATTTCCAGTAAAACATCAGCTCTATAGCCATATAAACCAACATGATTATAATACTGATGCTTATTTACCCATTCAGCTTCCTTTTCTCCTCTCAAAAATGGTATGGGCGATCGACTAAAGTATAATGCTTGATTTTCTTTTCCAACAACAACCTTTGGCTTGTTAGCATTAAATAAATCATCGCTTACGGTTATCGGCTTCACCAATGTTGCAAGTTGGGTTATTTCATCAATAAAACAACTGGCAACAGATGCAATCTGCTTAGGACTGATAAATGGTTCATCGCCCTGAATATTAATGACGGCACTAAAAGTTTTCTTCTCCTGCTCAATTACCTTAAGCATGGCTTCAGCGCAACGATCAGTACCACTCTGATGGTCTACAGATGTCATCACCACCTTACCACCAAAAGCTGCAACTGCCTTTTCAATACGTTCATCGTCGGTTGCCACATAGACACATTCCAGTTCCTTGCTGGCTTGTTCGTACACGCGTTGTATCATTGGCTTACCGCCAATGTCAGCAAGTGGCTTGCCCGGAAATCGGGTTGAACCATATCTGGCTGGAATAATCCCTAAAATGTTTTTTTCACTCATTGTTTCAGAAATAGAAATATGCACAAATGTATCAAGTTCAATTTAGATACATTCGATTTTTATTGAAAGATAAAGATTATCAGCAGGCATTTTAACAAAATTTGTTTGAAACAATGAATTGTGATTGAAGGAGAATTGTAACTTTGTCAGGTTATCTGCAATTTTTGCAGGTTATTTGTTCGATAGTATGATAATGAGATAGCTGCATAAATAATGGATTTACAACAAATCAAACAACGATTCGGAATAATTGGCAATTCATTTGGCTTGAACAGAGCCATTGATGTGGCTGTTCAGGTAGCACCTACCGACTTATCCGTTTTAATTACCGGCGAAAGCGGTACGGGTAAAGAAGTAATGCCCCAAATCATTCACCAGTCGAGCGCACGAAAGCATGGCTCATACATTGCTGTCAACTGTGGAGCTATACCAGAAGGCACTATTGATTCAGAATTATTTGGCCATGAAAAAGGAGCCTTCACCGGTGCTTTATCTGATCGTAAAGGATATTTCGAGGAAGCCAATGGAGGTACCATCTTTCTGGACGAAATTGGTGAATTGCCATTAAACACTCAGGTACGACTATTGCGAGTACTCGAAGCTGGTGAATTTATTAAAGTTGGATCATCTAAAGTACTTAAAACAGATGTACGTGTGGTGGCAGCTACCAACGTTAAAATGGAACAGGCCATTAAAGACGGCAAGTTTCGTGAAGACTTATTCTATCGTCTTAACAGTGTTCCCATTAGCATTCCACCCCTTCGCGATCGCTCAGACGATATTTATCTGTTATTCCGGAAATTCGCCAATGATTTTGCTACACGATACCGCATGCCGGCCATCCGTTTATCTGATGATGCGAAAGATTTATTAATGCGTTACCGTTGGCCTGGAAATATTCGCCAGCTAAAGAATATTACTGAGCAAATATCTGTCATTGAACAAAAGCGTGAGATTAATGGCGAAGCTATCACCAAATACCTGCCCTATCACTCGGGCGATAACTTGCCAGCAGTAATTAACGACCAGAGTAAAAATGAAGCTGATTTTAGCACAGAGCGTGAGATTCTGTATAAGGTGTTGTTTGATATGAAGAACGACATGAACGACCTTAAAAAGCTCGTACTCGACATGATGGAAACCGGCGGAGCCAATGCACAGGGCGAACATGCACATATCATTCAGAAATTATACCAGAGTGAAGATGGTGACTTTGTTCCTAACAACAACAATGTTCAACCCGTAAGCTATCCAACTACTGTTCCTGAAGAACATCATGGCCCAATACAAGATACCGAAGAATTTATTGAGGAATCTTTATCATTAGCCGATAAGGAGATAGAGTTAATAAAAAAAGCACTGGAAAAATACAATGGCCGACGTAAACAAGCTGCCGTTGAACTAGGTATCTCGGAACGAACTTTATACCGTAAAATTAAAGAATACGAAATAGAACGATAAACATGATTAAAACTATACAAATATTTGTTGTTGCAACTCTATCACTATTGGTGACAGCCTGCTCCATCAACATGACCATGAGTGGTGCTTCAATTCCTGAGAACCTGAACACCTTCTCTGTTCAATATTTCGAAAACAGAGCTCCTTTGATTAACCCGGTGTTAAGTCAGAATTTTACAGAAGGCCTGAAGGATCGTGTTTCCAACGAATCACGATTAAGCTTGGTAAATGGAACCGGCGACGTCGATTTCTCTGGAGAAATAACTGGATACAGCGTTAGGCCCATGGCAATACAGGCAGATGCAGTTTCGGCAGAGACGCGACTAACCATGACAGTTAAAGTGCGTTATAAAAATTACAAAGACCCAAAACAGAATTGGGAAAGTACTTTTTCTGCTTTTCGAGATTTTGACTCATCGCAAAATATTAATGCCATTGAAAATGATCTGACGGCTGAAATGATCGAAGAAATAACAGAGAATATTTTCAATAAATCATTTGCCGACTGGTAATAGTAAGTGCCCATTCTTTATGAAAAAAACAGATTTTTTTGACATAGTTGAACAACCTGGTTTGTTAAATGAGAATTCGTTGACAGCTCTAAATGAAATTGTTGATGAGTTTCCATGGTTTCAAACAGCACGCATGCTATTGGTCAAAAATCTGCATTCCATCGAACATGTTCGATTTAATAGCGAATTAAAGCAATCTGCAGCATTTATTGCCGATCGAAAGCGCTTATATGAACTAATTCATAAAAAGAAAACTGAAATAGTTCATAAGCAGAGTCATGAAGAAGTGACTAACGTACCGACATCAACACCTACAGTTAAGGAAATCGAAGCGCAACCGAAAGGTAGTGTTGGTATCACGACGAAGGTTAGTTCTATTGTCGATTACTTCCAAACAGACGATACTTTTGAAACAGCAGATGGCGGACAGATTGATTTCTCTTTAATGTCGGACAGCAAGCAGCCTGTTGAAGAAAAAACCTCTATGATATTGCCTAGTGCTGATTTCCTGGGCTACGAATCTCCTGAAATATCAGGCTATCAGCTGAAAGAAAGCATAAATACAGAAGAAAAAAAGGATGAAAGCCATTCTTTTTCTGATTGGCTGACTATGATGCGCCACGCAAGTGTGAATAAAGAGGAAAAACCTGTTAAGAAAAAATCACATCAAATCATTGATAATTTCTTGCAGATAGACACGCCTAAAATTGTTCCCTCGGCAAAAACTAATGAAGAGAAAACAAAGCTAAACAGTGCTTTAGACGAAGTAATGGACCATGAAGGGGAAGACCTAATGTCAGAAACGTTAGCTGATATTTACATTAAACAAATGCACTACGACAAGGCAATTGGGATATATAAAAAGCTTGGTTTGAAATATCCCGAAAAAAATGTTTACTTTGCACGTCGAATTAGCGACTTAGAAAAATTAACTAATTAAATAATATAGCGAGATATGTATTCTTTTGTTTCGATACTTGTAATCTTAGTAAGTGTTCTTTTAATCCTTATCGTTTTGGTTCAAAACTCTAAGGGTGGTGGTTTAGCATCAAACTTCTCATCGCAAAACCAAGTGATGGGTGTACGTAAAACAACCGATTTTCTTGAAAAAGCGACCTGGACTTTGGCCGGTGTTTTATTAGTATTATCGTTTGTTGCCGTTATGGTTTTACCAAAAGATCAAATGGGTGCTGCCGAAATTGATGAGAAATTAAACACTTTACCAGTACAGCAAGAAGTTCCTGCTTTCCCAACACCAGCACAAGGTGATGAAACAGCAACCGAAGCTCCTGCTGAAGATGCAGAGTAATCATTCAATTAAAAAAATATGGAAAGTGTCAGGCTGTTTTGTCTGACACTTTTTTTATGTCTGCAATTTTGACTTTGTGTCACTCCGCACATGTCAGTCTTCTGCAAAAAAGTCAGTGAATCTTATAAAAATATGTCATAAATTGCTTTGGCATACTTTGTGAGAAAAAAGCAATCGTTAGAAACTAAAACATAATTAAAAAATAATTGATATGTCAGATTTAAAAGGAAGAATCTTAGCCGGTAAAATTTTGGTTAAGCCTCAGGCAGCTGAAACAACAACAGCAAGTGGAATTATTATTCCTGATTCAGCCAAAGAGAAGCCATTACAAGGCACAATCGTCTTAGTTGGTGATGCTAAAAAAGACGAAGCAATGGAAGTAAAAGCTGGTGATGTAGTTTTGTATGGAAAATACGGTGGTACTGAATTAAATGTTGAAGGCGAAGATTACTTATTAATCTCTCAGTCTGATGTTCTATACATCCTGTAATTATTAAACCTGATTATTTAAAATAGACATAAAATGGCTAAAGAAATAAAATTCAATATTGAAGCTCGCGACCTACTAAAAGAAGGTGTTGATGCTTTGGCAGATGCTGTAAAAGTGACACTAGGACCAAAAGGTCGTAACGTAGTTATCGATCGTAAGTTTGGTGCACCATCAATCACTAAAGATGGTGTTTCTGTGGCTAAAGAGGTTGAATTATCTGACCCTTATGCTAACATGGGTGCACAAATGGTAAAAGAGGTTGCTTCTAAAACTGGTGATGACGCTGGTGATGGAACAACAACAGCTACTGTATTAGCTCAGTCAATTATCAATGTTGGATTAAA
The DNA here is from genome assembly GCF_016612505.1 of Carboxylicivirga marina. Classification (GTDB taxonomy): domain Bacteria; phylum Bacteroidota; class Bacteroidia; order Bacteroidales; family Marinilabiliaceae; genus Carboxylicivirga; species Carboxylicivirga marina. Next base: position 6,902 of record NZ_JAENRR010000052.1, on the reverse strand, counting down.
AAATGTTACAGCGGGTGCTAACCCAATGGAATTAAAAAAGGGTATCGACAAAGCTGTTAAAGCTATTGTTGCAAATATCGAATCTCAATCTGAAGCTGTTGGTGAGCACAGTGAAAAAATCGAGCAGGTAGCAACAATCTCGGCTAACAACGATAACGAAATTGGTAAGTTAATTGCTGAAGCAATGGAGCGCGTTAGCAAAGAAGGTGTTATCACTGTTGAAGAAGCAAAAGGTACTGAAACAACTGTTGAAGTTGTTGAAGGTATGCAGTTCGACCGCGGTTACATTTCTCCGTACTTCGTAACTAACACTGACAAGATGGAGGCTGACCTTGAGAATCCTTTCATCTTAATTCACGACAAGAAGATTTCTACAATGAAAGATCTTCTTCCAATTCTTGAGCAGACTGCACAGTCAGGTCGTCCGTTGATGATCATTGCTGAAGATGTTGATGGTGAAGCATTGGCTACATTAGTAGTTAACCGACTGCGTGGTTCATTAAAAGTAGCAGCTGTTAAAGCCCCTGGTTTTGGCGACCGTCGTAAAGAAATGTTGCAAGACCTTGCTGTATTAACTGGTGGTACTGTTATCTCAGAAGAAACTGGATTGAATCTTGAAGGTGCAACCATTGAGATGCTTGGACAAGCTGAGAAAATCACTATCGACAAAGAAAACACAACTGTTGTAAACGGTTCTGGTGAAAAAGAAGCAATTGAGGCTCGTGCTAACCAAATAAAAGCACAGATTGCTAATACAACTTCTGACTACGACCGCGAGAAATTACAAGAGCGTTTAGCTAAAATCGCTGGTGGTGTTGCTGTACTTTATGTAGGTGCTGCTTCTGAGGTTGAAATGAAAGAGAAAAAAGATCGTGTTGATGATGCTTTAAGTGCGACTCGTGCTGCTGTTGAAGAAGGTATCGTTCCTGGTGGTGGTGTAACATACATCCGCTCTATTGCTGCTTTAGCTGACATTAAAGGTGAGACTGAAGACGAGCAGACTGGTATCGAAATCATTAAGCGTGCTATCGAAGAGCCATTGCGTCAGATTGTATTCAACGCTGGTAAAGAAGGTGCTGTAGTTGTTCAGAAAGTTTCTGAAGGTGAAGGTGACTTTGGATACAATGCACGATTCGACCGTTACGAAAACCTATTAGGAAGCGGTGTAATTGATCCTGCTAAAGTAACTCGTATCGCTCTTGAGAACGCTGCTTCTATTGCAGGTATGTTCTTAACAACAGAGTGTGTATTAGTTGATGAAAAAGAAGAAGCTGCTCCAGCTATGCCTCCTATGGGTGGTGGAATGGGTGGCGGCATGCCAGGTATGATGTAAGAATCATTAAAAATAAACATATAGAAAGAGGGAAGTCAAAAGACTTCCCTTTTTTAATATTTATTTAGTGGCCATATCATCAAGTAATAATATCTCACCTTCGGAGATTAGCTCAGTATTGCCAATTTCCATGCTGTGTAATGGAGCATGCACACCCATTGAATACTGAGAGCTGACACTTCCACCCGCCCAGGAATTATCACCAATAAAGAACGTTAACATACCAGCCATTTCCCATGATGCATACTGAGTTCCTTCGGTATACTTCCGATCACGGTTAATTCCGATATCAACAATCGATAAACAGTTTTTGTCTTTGGGGTTTGAATCCAATGCTTCTTTAATCCTATCTAAATTCCCATTACCTGATAAATCAGTTAAAACACCATTTTCGAAGGTCATTTTCAAATCTGTAAGTATCTCGCCATTATATGTATAATGAGGGATTACCAATAAGCCATTAGCCGATTGTGGATCAACACATGCATACACCTCTCCTGCCGGTAACCAGGCAGCAGTAGGTCCCCCGTCATTGTTTAACTTTGTGCAATCTCCACAGTTTGTCCGAATATCAGTACCAGCCAGGTTAAAGCTTAATGATGTTCCCTCTTTACTTGAAACGGTTACTATACTTCCTGCTTTAAGATATGTTTTCAACACATCGCTGTCAATACGCATCATCTCATAGTCTGTATCAATTGCATTCCAAAAATTGTTGAGCATATCAGAATGGTTCATTCCTACCAGTTCGGCATAAGATTGACTTGGAATACCTCCTGTCTGCCCAATAGATACGGATCTGTATTTAGCCCTATTAAAAGCATCCCGCAAGGCTATATTTCTCATCCTCATGGCTTTTAACTTTTCCTCAGGCACATCAGTAAATAATGCCGGCTCCTGAACCGACCCTGTTGAAATATAGCAATCAACTACCCTTGCCTGAAAAAGAGGATAAGGATTAACCATTGCCAGATATTTGACAGGGGTTTCCATAATAGCCTTGTGATTGGCCTTAGGCAAGTTTAACTCAACTGAACAGTGCCCTCCTGCCTTTGACACTTCTACCAACAGGGCTTCAATCAATTCTAATTCGGCTGGCGTTCCTGAAACTACTACCAGTTCACCTGGCTTAACATCTAAAGACTGATTAACAACCTTATTAGCTATTGATTGATAATCGGGTTTTTCCTGAGCAGTAAGCACAAAAGATAAACAAGCTATTGCCAATACAAACAGTTTTTTCATGATGACTTAATTTTTAGGATAAGAAAACCGATGAAATGAGCACTAGGGTGATCTTGAGAATTTGTGTAGGTATGTTAAACGTGACTAAAATCCATCAAACAAACTACATCAATTGAACCAACATGTCAAAATTAAACCATAAAATATCTGATGGCAAGCAATATACCCATTGAGTTTTGTTATTCTCTAAAAAAAAATGAGCTTGTCATGCCCCGCGTTTATCTTAATCTCCTATAGTCAGATTTTAATTAATTGAGTATCTTTGCAATCCTTATCGGCTGATTGATAAGCTAATTGATTGAAAGTAATTGTAGATGAAGAATATACGTAATTTTTGCATTATTGCTCATATTGACCATGGGAAGAGTACCTTGGCAGACAGACTATTGGGACATACAGGAACTGTAACCGGTAAAGATGCACAAGCACAAGTACTCGACGACATGGATTTGGAGCGTGAGCGTGGCATTACGATTAAAAGTCACGCTATCCAAATGGATTATGAGTTTGAGAGTGAAAAATATGTTTTGAACCTGATTGATACACCGGGACACGTTGACTTTTCATACGAAGTGTCACGTTCCATTGCCGCATGTGAAGGTGCTTTACTAATAGTAGATGCCACACAAGGTATTCAGGCACAAACCATCTCTAACCTGTACCAGGCCATTGAGAATGATTTGACCATTATTCCGGTTTTAAATAAGATGGACTTACCCAATGCCATGCCCGAAGAGGTAGAAGATCAAATCATTGATTTGATTGGTTGCGAGCGTGAAGAAATCATTCGTGCAAGTGGTAAAACCGGTGAAGGTGTTGATGATATTTTAGAAGGCATTGTTAATCGTGTGCCAGCACCTGTTGGTGACCCTGAAGGGCCGGTTCAGTGCTTAATTTTTGACTCCGTATTTAATTCCTTCCGTGGCATTATTGCTTATTTCAAAGTAGTAAATGGCAGCATCAAAAAAGGTGATCATGTTAAATTCTTCAATACTAAAAAAGAATATTTCGCCGATGAGATTGGTGTGCTTCGCCTTGACATGGAGCCTCGTAAAGAGCTCAAGACAGGTGATGTAGGTTACATTATTTCAGGTATTAAAACCAGTAAAGAAGTAAAAGTTGGTGATACCATTACCCATGTAAAAAATGGCTGTAACGAAGCAATTGGTGGATTTGAAGAAGTAAAACCAATGGTGTTTGCCGGCGTATACCCTATAGATGCGGAAGATTACGAAGATTTACGCGCAGCTATGGAGAAGCTTCAGTTAAATGATGCATCCCTAACATACGAACCGGAATCGTCAGCTGCACTGGGGTTTGGTTTCCGATGCGGATTCCTGGGCTTGTTGCACATGGAAATTATACAGGAGCGATTAGACCGTGAGTTTGACATGGCAGTGATTACTACCGTGCCTAACGTACCATATATTGCCCACACTAAAAAAGGTGAAACATTAGATGTTCATACACCTTCAGAATTACCTGAACCTACCTTATTAGATGTTGTTGAAGAACCTTACATCAGGGCTTCAGTGATAACCAAATCGGAGTATATTGGTCAGATAATGACCCTTTGTCTAGGCAAACGTGGTACGCTTATGAAACAGCATTACCTCACTTCCGACCGAGTTGATTTGGAGTTTGAATTGCCATTGGCCGAGATTGTATTTGACTTCTACGATAAGCTAAAAAGTATCTCAAAAGGTTATGCGTCGTTTGACTATCATCCGATTGAATTTAGAGCTGCCAAGTTAGTTCGACTGGACATATTATTGAATGGTGAGCCGGTTGATGCTCTATCATCATTAATTCACTTTGATAATGCGCAGGTATTTGGCCGACGCATGTGTGAAAAGCTGAAAGAATTAATACCGCGTCAGCAGTTTGATATTGCTATTCAGGCTGCGGTTGGTGCTAAAGTAATTGCCCGTGAAACAGTAAAAGCCGTGCGTAAAGATGTAACAGCCAAATGTTACGGTGGTGACATCTCACGTAAACGTAAGCTACTTGAAAAGCAGAAAAAAGGTAAGAAACGCATGAAGCAGGTTGGTAATGTTGAAGTACCACAGAAAGCCTTCTTAGCTGTTCTTAAACTGGACTAGTATAAATTTGATCCCTGTTGGGATGTTGGAAATAACTCGGGCCTGTCAAACTTTTGTTTGATGGGCTTTTTTTTCGATTAGAGTTAAGTTATTAAACGAAAGACATCAGTTTGATTGACTATCAAATTGTGTGATAAGTTAAATGGATGTCATCTTTATAACCCTCCTATCTGTAAAGATGACATCCGTTGCATTACCATATTTGCCAAGCACATAATCTATCAAAAGAATGTCCTCCCTCATCCGATGCTTATCTGTTTAGAAACCGATAGTTATATTTTCTTTAACCGATAGTTATTCGTTTGTAAACCGATAGTTATCGGTTTTGAAGTTGATACTTATTGGCTTTAAGGATGATGATAAAAGAGTTAATACCATTTAAATGGATGTTATCTTTAAAAGTCTCTTGTTCTTAAAGATGACATCCGTTGCATTACCTAAAAACAAAAAGCGGATGCCATTACCAGCACCCGCTTTAAACAATTAACTAATCAAGTAATTATTGGCATGTCCTTTTTGCCGGGCCAATCATGTTTTCCGGCTTAAATATTTCTTTTAGCTCTTCTTCTGAAAGAATACCTTCTTCCAAGACTATCTCGTATACACCTTTGCCTGTTTTAAGGGCTTCTTTAGCGATGCGCGTACTGTTTTTATAACCAATATGAGGATTCAAGGCTGTAACAATACCAATGCTCTTCAACACCATATTCTCACAAACATCTTCATTGGCAGTAATACCATCAATGCATTTGGTGCGAAGTGTATCCATGCCTCGCATTAAGAATTGAATTGATTCAAGAATACTATGTGCCAGTACTGGTTCCATCACATTCAATTGTAACTGACCTGCTTCAGCAGCAAAAGTCACCGTCAAATCATTACCGATTACTTTAAAGCAAATCTGGTTCATTACTTCAGGAATTACCGGATTGACTTTACCTGGCATAATCGATGAACCAGGCTGCATTGGTGGCAGATTAATTTCGTTAAATCCGGCACGTGGGCCCGATGAAAGAATACGCAAGTCGTTACATATTTTTGAAATCTTCACCGCCATTCGTTTGAGTGCCGATGAGTATATGACATACGAGCCAGTATCTGGTGTTGCTTCCACTAAATCAGATGCAAGCACTATTGGATAACCTGTAATATTACACAAGTGCTTTACACAAGCCTCAGAGTATCCTTCCACTGAGTTAATACCAGTACCAATAGCAGTAGCTCCCATGTTCACTTCACGGAAAAGGTTAGCATTTTGTGTTAGTCGCTCAATCTCCTCTGTTAAGGTGATCGCATAGGCACAAAATTCCTGACCTAGAGTCATTGGTACAGCATCCTGTAACTGAGTGCGCCCCATTTTAATAACATCGGCAAACTCATTACCCTTCTTTTTGAAAGCTTCGACTAACTGCTGCAGGTGCTCAATCAAAATGTAATTCATCCGGATAAGCGACAATTTTATAGCTGTAGGGTATGCATCATTAGTCGATTGCGATAAATTAACAATGTCGTTTGGCGAACAATGCTCATACTGCGCTTTTTCGTACCCCATTAGCTCCAGAGCACGGTTAGCGATCACCTCATTGGCATTCATGTTGGTACTGGTTCCGGCTCCTCCCTGAATCATGTCAATCGGGAATTCTTTATCAAACTTACCATCCATTACCTCTTTACAGGCCTGAACAACAGCACTCTTCATTTTATCATCGACCAGCCCCATATCATGGTTGGCTTTGATTGCGGCCATTTTAACGACCCCAAGGGCCCAGATAAAATGACGATACTGGCTCAAACGAGCAGTAGATATATTAAAATTTTCAACGGCACGTTGCGTTTGCACACCATAATATGCATCAACGGGTACTTGTAATTCCCCAATTAAATCGCTCTCAATACGTATTGCCATAATTGATAGTTTTTAGTTATGTGAATGCAAATGTTGGTGTTTTTTCTATGTAGAAATATGTCATTCGTCATCTTAAAAAGAAGGGTTGCAAGGCTAACAAAACAGTTTATTAGTCAAGCAACCCTTATTTTCTAAATCTTAATGTTTATTTTGCCACTTTTTTGATGAAAGATGAGGCATTACAGAAAATCTGATTACAATTTGTAAGTTGAATTTTTGGGGCTAAAAAATGTTTAAAATTTAATTAGTTAATCCTTACGAACTAAAAAACACTGGAGATATGCTATAAGTTTTAAAGTATATTTCCAGTATTATT
>NZ_JAENRR010000051.1 GCF_016612505.1 Carboxylicivirga marina | reverse complement strand
TTGGACACCTTGAAAATACTGATATTTCAGAAGATTCAAGGAACACTTATCCCTTTTTTATGAATAATTCAGGTTAGAACTTGGTGGCTTGTTTCATCAACAGTATTTTGAATAACATTACCAACATTAAAATCAGGCTCCATCATTAATATAAGCTCTTCGTAATAGTTCCTGAACTCAACTACGGCTACTAAAGCCTCTCCCATTCGCTCACCCGAGTTGAACGACAATTGCACATTTGACAAGGGCAGCAGTAGGGCTAAAACCATTGAAGCAACCAAGTATATTCTGTTAAAAGTAAAATATGTTTCCTTTCTAAAAAGCAGAATGTACCCTGTATAAAAAAGCGATAAACATAAACCACTTTCAAACAGATATATTAAGAAACTAGTCATTTTTCTTCTTTTTAAGTTCTTCAAGCATCTTTATTGCCTCATTAACTTCATCAATTTTTAGGTTTTTATTCTCAGAAAAGAAACTTACCACTTGCGAAAAAGAATTATTGAAATACCCATTCACCAACGAACCCATTTGACTTCTACGGTATTGCTCCTTGGTGATTAGTGGATAATATTCATATGTTCCACCAAACTTATTAAAACCAATAATTTCCTTTTTAACCAGCACTCGAACGATGGTTGAGACACTGTTATAAGGGGGTTTTGGCTCAGGCATCAATTCTATTAAATCTTTTATAAATCCCTTTTCGAGCTTCCAAAGAAGCTTCATAATTTTCTCTTCTGCTTTAGTTAAAGTTACCATGTTATACTAAGTTAGTTAATCAGCAATTCAAACCTACAACTTACTATTAAGTTTATCAACTTATTTTTACGTTTTATAATTTATTTTTAAGTTAAAGAACAAAATAAGCGCTACAAACCTTAGTTTATAAAGGCTTTTACAGTATTAAAAACATTGTTCTAAAAAAATGTAAGGAATATATGCATAAGCCGACTAAATATTTAAACACATAAATATCTTAAAATATGAAAACGAAATTCAATAGCTTTTTATCGATTTCCAAGGTACTGATAGTATCAGTTATTATTGGACTTGGCCAAATGGCATGTAGCGATGCTGACGATCCGGTAGATGAAATGAAAAAACAAGAAAACCCAGATGATATGAAAGGTAACAATTCGGGCGATGCACCTGATTTTTCACTGACATCATTAAGTGGTACAACCGTTTCATTACAAGATTTTGACAACAAGGTGCTGGTTATGTTTTTTCTTGGCAATTCATGCCCGGCATGTAAAACAGCTGCGCCTAAAATACAAACACAAATTGCAGATGCATATGCTTCCAACTCAAATGTTGCTATTATTGGTTTAGATCAATGGAATGGCACCAAAGCTTCGGTACAAGGCTTTAAAAACACAACGGGTATTACATTTCCATTACTTTTAAATGCATCCAAAGTTGCATCTGATTACAACACTACCTACGACCGACTTGTTGTAGTTAACAAAGATGGAGACATTGTTTTTAAAGGCACACAGGGGGCTTCAAAAGACATAGCTGCGGCATTAAGTATTCTCGATGATAGTTTGTAAACATGAAATTAGACAAGTTTTTACTACTCATTATTTTCCTGGCAGTAAGCACAATTGGTCAGGCCCAAACAATCCCTGACTTTATGTTAGAGAATCTGGATGGAGAATGGGTGAGTTATTCAGAATTAAAAGGAGACGAAGTTACAGTGGTTGATTTTTGGGCATCGTGGTGTAAACCATGCATGAAAGCGATGCCTGAAATTGAAAAATTATTTAACAACTATCATCACAAAGGCCTTAGTGTTATTAGCATTAATACCGATGGCCCCAGGAGTATATCGAAAGTTGTTCCACTAAGTAAAACGCTCAAGCTCTCCTACCCGATTATTTCAGATATCAATAACGAGTTGATGAATGAACTTAACATTACCGCCTTACCTACTTTACTTTTGGTAGATAACAAAGGAACAGTGCGCTACAGGCACGAAGGGTGGAATATAGGTGATGAAAAAGAAATCGAACACCAAATTAAACTTTTCATTCAATGAGGTATGTATTGATTTTCATTGCAGTAATTACCTTGAGTTTTAATCAAGCAGAGGCACAAGTTTCAGGTACCAGCCTGATGGAATATCAATATGGGGAATTACCAACTGCTAATGAGGACCCTTTTAATGCTCTCTACAACAAGATCAATATTAATTATCGATATCAGAAACTAAAAGTCAATTCGGGTTTTCAGTATTATTTAACACCCTATTCAGATCGTAATTATATCGAACCTGGATGGATGGGATTAAACTATCGATCCAAAGGTTGGGAATTTAAAGCTGGTAATTTTAATGAAACTATTGGCCGTGGCATCCTTTTGCGTTCTTACGAAATACAAGGTGCCGTGATTGAAGACATCAGCTTTAGAAGTAAGCAATATTTCTATCGTGACATCATGGGTGCATCAGCTGGATATCGTCATAAAAAATATGCTATCAAAGCCAGCTATGGTTTTGTTCTTAACAATTTAATACCCCCTACCGATAGTTGGCAAAACAGACGCGATGATGAAATTGCCGCCCTATCTGCCGAGTATAAACTATTGAAGCAAACCATTAGTGGCACTTATATGCGCTTATCGAACAAGGCAGCAACAAGCGATTATGCAATGACAACGTTAAACGGTCGGCTATTTTCATTTTTGAACTATTACACAGCCTATGCCACAACGGTCAATAGCCAGTCAAAAGGGCATGCGTTATATGCCTCGTTAAACTTCAGCTTGGGTAAAATTGGCCTGAGTGCAGAAATGAAAAACTATGATAATTTCGTGATAGGTTCAGGCATTAATGAACCGCCAGCTCTTGTTAAAGAACATTCGTACCGGGTATTAAACAGAAGCACACATGTTCTGCAACCAGATAATGAAACAGGCTTTCAGCTAGAAGCCTTTTATCAGGCTAGTGATAAAACATTGATAACTCTAAACCATACAGTTGCCAATAATGATATTGGTAAAACACTAACCTATAGCGAGTGGTTTGCTGAAGTATCGTCAACCATTAACTCAACTGACGCTAAACTGTTTATCGACTATGCAAATGACCCATTAAAAGGTGAAATGGATAGAATCTCAGCAGGTACCAATATAGATGTTCCTTTTAAAACCAAACAAGGCGTATTAATAGAGTTGGAATATCAAACCTTTGACAGATCGGACAAATCCAATCAAAACTATGTAGGTGCTCTCACCTTCCGATATGACTCACGCCTATTTATAGGGACCTTGTCAGAGTGGAGTAATGATAATTTTGTAACAGAAACCGATAAACTTTGGCTCAGCGGAACCTTGCGTTACAAATTAGACCAGAAGCATACAATTCAACTTTTTGCAGGCGAGCGACGTGGCGGCCCAGCCTGTAGTGCTGGTGTATGTTACGAAGTACTCGACTTTAAGGGGGTTGAGTTAAGGTGGAATGCCCGCTTTTAAAAAATAAAAGCCCGAAGAATTAAATCTCCGGGCTCTATGTTTATAATTAGAAATTACTTCTTTGGGAATTTCCTCATAATAGAGCGAACCACATAAGGAATACTTTTCTTCCTTAACTGCGGATTTTCATCGATGGTTTTACTGGCTGCACTCTCAAAAATCAATTGCTTTTCTTCGCTATCGAACACAGAACACACCAAGGTGCCAACATTATAATCGATATCTTCAATGTGCGTTGTTGTGTATCCACCCCAACCTGGTCCATATCCCCATCCAGGTCCATAACCATAATAACCACCAATACCTACATAAACATGTACATTTGAGCTTCGATGCGTAGTAGTTGCTCGCGTTTGTGTTTTTTCTTCATTAATCAGATACAAACTTACGATTAAGTCTCCACCGCTTCCTTTGTCTACAAGTTCAATTCCTCTTTTCTTGAATTCTTCAGTAAAGGCAGCTTCAATTCGCTTACGATCAAACGTATTTAAATCATCGGTGGTGTTTTTGTCCCATCCATAAAACTCAGCTGTTTTATACTGAGTAAAATCTACTGTTGGGTCATAATCTGAAGTCGTTTTAATACCTGAGCAGGCACCGAAAATAAAGGCAATACAAGTTAAGGTCAAAAATTGTTTCATTGTTATTAATTTGGTTGAAAAAATCATACGAGTAAAGTTAGTTTTATGTAGGAAGGAAACAATAAGGTGATGAGAAAGTTTTTACATATACCATATGAAATATATCACACATGAAGAAAGATATACATTGATTCATTATTTTAGAAGTCAAAATTAAATACAATGACAAAATATACTTTAATTGGACTATTATCTGTCTTCCTGTTTGGATGTAGTATTTACCAAAAACCCGCACCCGAAAATGGTGTGAGCCATCAGCTGGCCAAGCATCGCGCTACGCTTATAAGTGACTTAAATTATCAACTATCGATAATTGTTCCTGACGATAAAGATGAACCGATAGATGGTACATCTACAATAGAATTTGATTTAAAAACCAAAGAAACTGTTTATCTAGACTTTAAGGCCAGCAATAATCAACTGCATGCCTTAACAATAAACGATCAGTCGGTTAAAGAACTGGATATTATAAATGAGCACATAAAACTGCCAGCTTCGATGCTCAATAAAGGCACGAATACGGTTCAAGTTCAATTTACTTTAGGCGATGGCGCATTAAATCGTAACAACGATTATTTCTATGCCTTATTCGTACCCGACAGAGCTCGCACAGCCATACCATGTTTTGATCAACCTGATATCAAAGGGCGCTTTGCAGTCAAAATGGAAATTCCTGAAAGCTGGACGGGCATAGCAAATGGTGAGCCAACCATTAAACAAGCCAAAGAAGGAAGAACCATACTTGAATTTGCGCCTTCACAACCAATCAGCACCTACTTATGGGCATTTTCAGCAGGTACTTACCAATATGATTCAGTTAAATGGAATGGCAAAAACATAGGCATGTATCACATGGTCGATGACTCAGCCAAGTACAATAGAAATATTGAAGAAGTATTCAGGCAGACTTTGACATCGCTAGACTGGCTGGAGGATTTTACCAATTACGATTACCCTTTCGAAACCTACAATTTAGTAGCTATTCCATCCTTTCAATTTGGTGGCATGGAACACCCAGGAGCTACTTATTATCGCGCCGAAAAAATATTTCTGGATGAAAACCCTACTCGCAATGAAGAATTAGCCCGTGCAAATTTAATTGCGCACGAAACGGCTCACATGTGGTTTGGTGATTTGGTAACCATGCCCTGGTTTGATGAAGTATGGCTCAAAGAAGTGTTTGCCAACTTTATGGCAGATAAAATAACACAACCTTGGTTTCCGGATATGAACCACGATTTACGCTTTTTAATGGCACATTTTCCTGCATCTTATTCAGTTGACCGAACTGCCGGTGCTAACCCAATCGGTCAAAAACTTAAAAACCTGAAGAATGCCGGCACTCTATATGGCGGAATAATCTACCACAAATCGCCTATTGTGATGAAGCAACTTGAAAACATTGCCGGAGTTGAGAACTTAAAAACAGGTATTCGTGAATATGTTGCCAATAATGCCTATGGAAATGCATCGTGGAACGATTTGATTGACTGCATTGATAAACACACTGAGAGTGACTTAAAAGTATGGAGCAATGCCTGGGTATTTGAACCTGGTCGACCCGTCTTGTTCTTCGAACCATCAACACAGCACAACGATTCATGGCGATTAAAACAGATAGCCGAACATCAAGGCTTAGCTTCTCCAAAGACTTATTGGCCGCAGGAGATAAATATTCTTCAAAATGAATCATCGCACCTGCAATACCAGATGTACGATGCAAAGATTAGCATTGAAGAAAACCTGGAACTAGAGAACACACTATTTTTAGCCGATGATGTTGGCTATGGCTTAGTTCGACTCACAAATCCACAATCTGAGTACTGGCTGAACCAAACTTGTTCATTGTCTGATGAATTATTGCGCGGCAGAATGGTCATTAATTTATATGAAAACTTTCTCGATGGCGATATCCATCCTGATGAGTTCATTACTTACCTCACCAAAGGTGTTACCACCGAAACGAATCCAATAATCTTAAATCAACTGAGTAAACAATTGCAAACGGCATATTGGAAATTCATACCTGAAATTCGAAGAGTTGAACTAGCTCCTGCACTGGAAGAATCAATTTACGCCTGTATTGATAAACATGAAAGTATTGCAAACAAGAAAACACTTTTTAGATTGTGGAGCAATATAGCATTGAGCAATGAATCAATTGACCAATTGGCAAAAATAACGGTTGGCGAAGTAAACATTAATAGCATCAGCTTTAGTGACAATGACCTGATAAGCCTTGTTACTCAATTGAGTATAAAAGAACATGCCCGCTCAGAAGAATTACAAACTTACGTAGCAAATCAGCTTAAGAGCCAGCATAACAAAGAGAAATTGGCATTTCTTCTCCCAACTCTATCAGATAATGCTGCTCAGCGCGATGAATTCTTTTTATCATTATCAAAGGTAGAAAACAGAAGTAAGGAAGGATGGGTACAAAACGCATTGGCAAATCTGCACCACCCATTAAGAACGAAACAGTCGGTGCGTTACCTACACAAAACACTTGAGCAATTGGAAGAAATCCAATTGACAGGAGATATCTTCTTCCCTATTGGCTGGTTGGGTAATAGCTTTAGTGGTCACTCATCACAAAAAGCTTTCGATATAAGCAATCAGTTCCTGACGAATAACCCCAATTACCCTAAACACCTTAAGCTAAAAGTACTTCAGAATACAGATTTGACGAAACGAGCCTATACCATTAAAAACAAGTATTATTAACATCGTCATTTTTGCATTGATTGCAAAATAAAAAAGAGGCTTTTCAATTGAAAAGCCTCTTTTTTATATACTGTATTTTCTTATATTATCGCGAGTAATTTGGAGCCTCTCGCGTAATTGTTACATCATGCGGGTGACTCTCGCTCATACCAGCATTCGAAATTTTTGTAAACTGAGCCTTGTGTAACTCTTCAATATTTGCTGAACCACAATATCCCATTCCGGCACGCAATCCACCAATAAGCTGATAAATAACTTCGTATAAGGTTCCTTTATAAGGTACACGAGCTGAAATTCCTTCTGGAACAAGTTTTTTAATATCATCCTCAACATCCTGGAAGTAACGGTCTTTTGAACCTTGCTGCATAGCTTCAACTGAGCCCATACCCCGGTACGACTTAAACTTACGTCCATTGTAAATAATCGTATCGCCTGGTGACTCATCAACTCCTGCAAATAATCCTCCTAGCATTACAGCATGTGATCCTGACGCTAATGCTTTAACAATATCTCCTGAGTAACGAATACCACCATCGGCTATCACAGGTACACCTGTTCCTTCTAATGCTTTTGATACATCATAAATAGCAGATAACTGAGGAACCCCAACACCAGCAATTACGCGAGTAGTACAAATTGAACCTGGTCCGATACCTACTTTTACACCATCAGCACCAGCCTTAACCAAATCAAGAGCTGCTTTAGCTGTTGCAATATTACCTACTACAATTTCCAAATCAGGATACTTCTCTTTGGCTTTTTTCAAAGTCTCTAACACGCCAACACTGTGTCCGTGTGCCGTATCAATAACAATAGCATCAACATTTGCTTCAACCAACGCATCAATACGATCAAAAGTATCAGCAGTTACTCCTACCCCGGCAGCTACACGCAAACGACCTTTTTCATCTTTACAAGCATGTGGCTTATCCTTGGCTTTGGTAATATCTTTATAAGTAAGTAGTCCTACTAATTTATTATTAGCATCAACAACTGGCAACTTTTCAATTTTATATTGCTGTAGAATAGCTGCAGCTTTTTCTAAGTCTGTCGTTTGATTAGTGGTTACCAAATTTTCAGTGGTCATCACCTCATCAATCGAACGACCCATGTCTGGTTCAAATCGTAAGTCACGATTAGTTACAATACCAACTAAATAGCCATATTGATCAACCACCGGAATACCACCAATCTTATATTCTTTCATCAAGTCGAGCGCTTGCCCAACAGTGCTTCCCTGCAAAATAGTAACAGGATCGTAAATCATACCGTTTTCAGCACGTTTTACGGTCTCCACTTGCTTTGCCTGATCTTTAATCGGCATATTTTTGTGAATTACACCAATACCACCTTCGCGCGCAATGGCCATGGCCAGACGAGCCTCAGTAACCGTATCCATTGCAGCGGATACAATTGGCGTATTTAACACAATGTTTTTAGAGAAACGACCATTTAACTTCACATCACGGGGTAACACCTGCGAATAAGCTGGGATGAGTAAAACATCATCAAAAGTTAAACCTTCAGAAACGATTTTATCCTCAAGAAATGACATGGAACCTTGTTTTTGGAATTAAAAAATTTTGGCAAAAGTAGTAAAAAATTATTCACAACAACTTTAATTGTGAAATATTACAAAGTTATTTTTTCATAGTCAAATTTAACTCACAATTACCAACTCAATTTCAATAGTTTACGAATTTTATCAGACCAACTAACCATTGTCTGATGGCATAATATTAACTTTGCTATTCAATGGATATTTTTCATCACATATTAAAGCAATACTGGGGCTATGATACCTTTCGCCCCTTGCAAGAAGATATTATTAAATCCATAACAAATGGAGATGATACACTCGGACTAATGCCTACAGGAGGTGGCAAATCACTGACTTTTCAGGTGCCTGCCATGGCCAAAGAAGGGATTTGCCTTGTTGTTACACCATTAATCGCTTTAATGAAAGATCAGGTTGACAACCTAAAAAAAAGAGATATCAAAGCATCGGCCATTTATTCAGGTTTGATGCGTGATGAGATTAATATCACACTAGATAATTGCATATTTGGAGGAACCAAATTCTTATATATTTCACCGGAGCGATTAGGCACCGACCTGTTTCAGGAAAAGGTGAAGCAAATGAATGTTAACCTACTGGCCATTGATGAGGCACATTGTATTTCGCAATGGGGTTATGACTTTAGACCATCATATCTCAACATTTCAGAAATACGTCAGTTATTACCTGAAACACCCATTCTGGCACTAACTGCAACCGCAACTCCTGAAGTGGCCGATGACATACAAAAGCGCTTACTGTTTAAGAAGAAGAATCTCTTTCAAAAGAGTTTTAAACGCGACAACCTGGTTTACGTTGTCCGACAAGCAGAGGATAAAGAACAACAATTGCTCAATATCATTAATAAAGTACCCGGCAGTGCTGTCGTTTATGTTCGTAATCGTAAAAAAACACAAGAGTACAGTGAACTTCTTGTAAAAAACGGCATTTCTGCAAGTTCGTTTCATGCCGGCATGCCCCTTGAAGTAAAAGACAAGCGTCAGAAACTATGGACTAATGGTGAAATCAGAATCATTGTTTCGACTAATGCATTTGGCATGGGCATCGACAAACCTGATGTTCGTCTGGTCGTACATATGGACGCACCAGACTCATTGGAAGCCTATTACCAGGAAGCTGGTCGTGCTGGTCGCGATGGTAAAAAAGCTTTCGCTGTACTTCTATGGTCTAACAACGATAATGTACGCTTAAAGCGAAGTATTTCGGTTTCTTTTCCCGAAAAAGACAAAATATTAGCAGTATATGAAGCATTAGGTAACTTCTTTCAATTAGCAGTAGGCAGTGGTTTTGGGATGGTATATGATTTTAACTTACCTCTATTTTGTAAAAGTTACCGAATGAATATGATGACTGTATTCAACAGCCTTAAGATTCTTCAACGGGCTGGTTATTTAGAATTTACAGAAGAATTGCAGCTATCAGCCAAAGTACATTTCATTACACGTCGCGATGATTTGTATAAGTTTCAGGTAGCCAACGAAGATTTCGACCAGTTAATCAAACTATTGCTTCGCTCATACACTGGTCTTTTTACTGAATATGTCCCAATCAATGAAGAACTGTTAGCAAAACGGATGAATACCAATAGAGATGCAATTTATCAGAATCTGGTTAAGTTGGGTAAACTAGGCATCATCAAATACATACCTCAGAAAAAAACACCCCTAATAAGTTATACAACCTCGCGCGAAGACAGTAAATACATTACTTTGCCGAAAGAAGTATATAAAGACCGAAAAGAACAATACGAACAACGCATAAGCAGTGTTATCGATTATGGAACCTCCAACCACATTTGCAGAAGCAAACTACTATTGCGCTATTTCGGACAAACACAAAGTGATAATTGTGGTTTCTGCGATGTCTGCCAAAGCATGAAAAAGACAAATTTATCGGTGGAACAATTTGGCAGCATTCAACAACAAATTGTTGACAAACTTCAGTCGTCAGCTCTGACGTACGATGATTTAGTAATCGCACTTAAATCACCGCAGGATGAACTAAGTAAAGTATTAAGGTGGATGGAGGAATACCAAATGATTATTGAAAACGAAGATGGACAGCTTGAATTACTCGATGAACAATCGAAATAAACAAAGTAAGCCTATCCATAAACTACTCACTATTTTATAGCTTTGAAGAAAATTTAATCACATGCAACATCCCAATTCTCCATACAACCTTATAGTAATATTAGGACCAACAGCATCGGGCAAAACAACTTTTGCAGCTCATTTGGCAAAACATCTCGATGGTGAAATCATCAGTGCTGACTCTCGTCAGCTATACAAAGGTATGGACTTGGGAACAGGCAAAGACATTGAGGATTACACCATAGATGGCTATACTATTCCCCATCATTTAATCGACATTGTAGAAGCCGGTTACAAGTATAATGTATTTGAATATCAATCCGACTTCTTTAAGGCTTTTGAAAAAGTCCAGTTCAACAACAGATGGCCAATTATGTGCGGCGGAACAGGCATGTACATCGAATCGGTATTAAAGAAATATAAGTTGATTAACGTACCAGTCAATAAGAATTTACGTGACAGCCTGAAAGGAAAAGATTTGAATGAATTAACATCCATTCTATCGAGCTATAAATCACTCCACAACCAAACAGATACAGACACGGTTAAAAGAGCCATTCGTGCCATTGAAATAGAAGAATACTATCAGACAAACCCAGAGATTGTCGTTGAGTTGCCTGAGGTTAACCCTTTAATTATTGGCGTTAACATCGACCGCGATGCACGACGTAAAAAAATAACCGACCGACTAAAAAAACGATTTGATGAAGGTATGATTGACGAAGTGAAACAGCTATTAGAAAGTGGTGTTTCTCCCGAAGATTTAATTTATTATGGATTGGAATACAAATTCCTGACCATGCATGTAACCGGCCAACTCACCTATCAACAAATGTTCGACAAGCTTAATGTATCCATTCACCAGTTTGCTAAGCGCCAAATGACCTGGTTTAGAGGTATGGAACGTAAAGGCGCCAAAATCCATTGGGTTGACGCCTTTGAACCGATTGAAAATCGTATAGAAAAAGTTGCAAACCTACTTAAGGCTTAATTCATCGTATAAGATACCACTTGATTGGAAAAGAAATTAGGCACTAATATTTCTTTGGTATGAGGATTAAACCCAAAATCGGCTGTCTGTACTCCCTTCACTGAAGTATTAAGCAACTGTACCGGAGCGTGACCTGGGGTATAATGAAATAATTCACCTTGCCAGAAAGAGTAGTAATAACCTCCTTCTCCATCTGACAATAAGCCATCTGGTTGCCCACCCGTTTCAAGGAAGACACTATATTGTTTAGTGGCTACATCAATCTTTACAATACTTGTTGCAGTGCCCAATAAAATGTAATCTTTCTCAGTAAATAAGCCATTCACACGGCCAAACTCATCATTCTGCAACCACACATCTAAATTATTATCTTTTAAAATAAATACTGTTGAAGTACCCGAATCAGATACCAGTACATCTCCTAAATGAGTAATGGTTACATCGTTTAAAAAGTTAGCTTTATCTTGATGAAACCGCTTAATAATTTTTCCCTTTGCAATATCAATTAGAACCAAATCATCAATATCCGTCACATACAATATACCATCCTTAATGGCCATTCCTTTGGGAGCATCTAAACCCTCAACCCATTTGAGCGTCATTATCTCGCCTTTCAGCGATAATTTTGAGATAAATCCGTTTCCGTTTTTCTCGGCTGGTTTACCTGAAATGTTCGATACAAATAGATAATTACCTTCGGCATAGTATTTGACTGATTCAGGCACATCGAGTATTGCTTCAGTCTGCCAATTGATACTAACCTGAGCTGAAAGCGTACCGAAAACAAATACAAATAATAGTAAGGGAAGTTGTTTCGTAATCATTTTTTTAACGTTTATCCATGTTTTTAGAACAATTATAAATAAAAATAACATTTTTAATCTTAGCAACGTACTGTTAACAGACTATTTATACATTGACGTTAATTCGGTGTAAGTATAAGTAGTTTTGATTGTACTGATAATGCATTATTTTTAATGCACAATCTAAATACCCAAACCATGGAAAGCATTGAAGATTATATTTTAAGGATTACAAAACTAGCTAATCGTAACAAGGAGTTAAACGACCAGTTACAAGGACTTGTGGGGCGCTATGAGATAATTCAAAAACAAAACGAAAAATATTTGAATTTACTTTCTGAATATTCATACGAAGAAATTGAAGAACGTTTGAAAATGCCATCAAAAAAACGTGTAAAGCGTTTTAAAATGGTATCGGTTCTTCATGCCACTATAAAAGGTTTTGACCGAATTAACGGTCACCCGCACTCGCAGGAGCTAATAGATGCACTCGATGAATTGTATCTAACGTTTGACGATATTGCCAAAAAATATGGTGTACTTAAAGTCAAAACAATTGGTGACACGTTCTTATTTGCCGGAGGTATTTTAGAAGAAAATCGCACCAACCCTATTGATGTAGTCAATACTGCCATGGAAATGCAAGCCGCCGTTAACAAATGTATTATTAATGGCGATAACGAACCGTTCTGGAAAGTAAATATTGGCATTCATACAGGTCCTGTTTTGGGTGAATTAACTGGTAAAAAGAGTTCACCTTACACCTTAACCGGTGAAAGTGTAAACATTGCTTCACGTATGGGTATGGCTTGTAAAGATGGTGAAATAAACATCTCTGTAATGACCTATGAACTCATCAAGGAGTTTTTCCAGGTAAAAGAAAATGGGAAAATGCCGGCGAAATACAAAGGGTTTCTTGACATGTTTAAGGTCGATGGTATCCTACCTGATCTTTCTGAAAAAGAAGAAGGCATTTATCCGAATCGCAAGTTTACGACCAAATACAGTCTTATACAGTTTATGGATATCCAGGAAGAATTGTTGGATATACTTGAGCAAAAACTCCCTGAGAGCTTGTATTATCACAACATTAAACACACCATTGATGTGGTTACAGAGGTTGAGTTAATTGGTTGGGCTGAAGGATTGGAAGAAGAAGAGATATTACTGCTTAAACTGGCCGGACTATTTCACGATAGCGGGCACACCATTGATTACCACGAACACGAGATGCATGGTGCTATGATTGCACGGGACATTTTAACAAATTACAACTACCCAAAAGATCAGATAGATACTGTTTGTAGATTAATCATGTCAACCAAGTTTCCTCCAGAACCAAAAGATATACTAGAACAAGTCATTTGCGACTCAGATTTGGATTATCTTGGACGTAGTGATTTTATTCCAGTGTCAAATACTCTTTTTCAGGAATTGAAAGAGCGTAATATGATTGGCACCATCGACGACTGGAATCAATTACAGCTTAATTTCATTCGCAAACATCAATACTATACTGAAACAGCACGAAACCTGAGGGAAGTAAACAAACAAAGCCAAATAGAACGACTGGAAGGTTTATTACAACCAAGTGAAAAAGCTTAAGAATTAAACTAACAATTATATATACAAAAGGACTGAATTTTAATCAGCCCTTTTGTCTTCTTATTTCTTTAAACCACTACGCTTTAATAATGGCTCAATGGAAGGCTCATGGCCTCTAAATTTTTTATAAAGGGTCATTGGATGAGCGGTACCTCCTTTTTCCAATATTTCATTTCGGAATCGTGTGGCTGTTTCCTTATCAAATATTCCATTTTCCTTAAAAGCTTCAAAAGCATCGGCATCCAATACTTCGGCCCATTTATAACCATAGTAGCCAGCCGCATAGCCGCCATCAAAAATATGAGCAAAGCCTGTTGAAAAGGCGGTGCCTTCTACCGGAGGAAATAGTTCTGTTGCCTTCATTGATTCTTGCTCAAACGTAATAACATCTCCTTCAAAGGGCTCGATTAAAGAGTGCCAGGCCATATCATTCATACCAAAACTTAACTGACGAACGGTTGCATAACCACTTTGGTAATTTTCTGAATCAATAATTTTCTGAATCAATTCATCAGGAATCACTTCATCGGTTTGGTAATGTACACCAACATCCTTTAGCCATTCCTTTTGCGTTCCCCAGTTTTCCATAATTTGTGAAGGCAACTCAACAAAATCACGATAAACATTGGTACCTGACAAGCTTTCATAAATCACATTACTTAGCATTCCGTGCAAGGCATGTCCAAATTCATGTAAAAACGTCTGTACTTCGTTAAAGGTCAGTAATGATGGTTTATTATCAGTAGGGCGAGTAAAATTACATACTATCGAAACGTGTGGTCGCACATCCCCTTGCCCATCACGATGCTGCTCCCTGAAGCTTGTCATCCAGGCTCCACCTTGCTTTGTGGTTCTTGGGTGATAATCAACATAGAATACACTTAAAAATGTGCCATCCTCATCAAACACCTCATAGGTTTTTACTTCATCGTGATAAACCGAGATATTGTTATTCTCTCTAAATGATAAACCATAGAGTTTCGTGGCCAATCCAAGAACCCCTTGCTCCACCATTTTCAATTGGAAATATGGACGTGTTGCTTCATCATCCAATCCATATTTCTCAGCTTTGAGCTTCTCACTGTAATATGGATAATCCCATCGTTGCAAATCACCTTCTAAACCATTGTCGTTCGCAAATAATTCAACTTCTTTCACATCCGACTTTGCCACTTCCAATGAAGCGTCCAGCAATTCGCTTAAAAAGCCATTGACCTTTTCGGGGTTTAGTGCCATGTGTTCCTCCAAAACAAAATGTGCATGACTTGCATAGCCCAGAAGTTTAGCTTTCTGTACACGTAGCGAGACTATTTTCTTAATTAACTCCTTATTATCGTGCTCATTATCATTGTTCCCCCTTTTTGAATAAGCCATGTACATTTGCCGACGCAACTCCCGGTTTTCAGCATATTTCATAAAAGGCACATAGCTTGGAAACTGAAGAGTGAAGATCCATCCTTCTTTATCCTGACTTTTAGCCAAAGCTGCCGCTGCTTCAAGTATACCATCAGGTAAGCCATCTAATTCTTCCTTGTTGCTTAGATGTAGTTGATAATCGTTGGTTTCGCTCAACAGGTTTTCTCCAAATTGAAGCGTTAGTTTAGAAAGCTCAGTAGTAATCTCACGATAATGCTCGCGACTATCCCCTTCGAGCAAAGCACCCTTTCTAACAAAACCTTTGTATGACTCTTCGAGCAGTTGTACTTGTTCGCTCGTTAATTCATTTTTATTCTGGTGTTCATACACCTGCTTTACCTTTGAAAACAATTTATCATTTAGCCAAATATCATTTGAATACTCTGTTAATAAAGGTGATACTTCGCGTGCTATTGTCTGAATCTCCTCATTGGTTTCGGCATGATTTAGATTAAAGAATATATGGCTAACGATACCCAATTGACTTCCTGAGGTTTCAAGCGCCACAATCGTATTATAAAAATCAGGTATTTCAGGGCTTTCTACAATTTTATTAATCTGCTCTTTCGAACTATTGATGAGCTCCTTAAACGCTGGCAGATAATTATCTTCTTTAATTAACTCAAATGGTGGTGTTTGAAACGGCGTATCAAACTTCTGTTGTAAAATATTATTTGTCATTATCTTATTTTTTCAAAGCGTATAAAACGCAAAAGTAATCACGATTAAGGTGAAAATACCCCTCTTAACAACAAACCTTTTTCAATTATATTCGTTAAAAATCCTTAAATAGGCATTAGAAAAAACCTTGCCGTTTATTGCAAAAAATAAAACAACACATATTCAATACATTACGATGAACAAAGCATTTTATCTAACATTGACATTATTGCTAAGCTTTTTATGCACACCTTCATTACACGCATCAGAAAAGGAGCTTAAAAGCATACTCAACGAAAAAGAATTAAAACGAATTGAATCGGCCGAAAAGCTAATTACAAAGGGAGACAGCTATATTAAGGAAACCGTTGAACTTGAAAAGGAAGTAAAAAGTCTTCAAAATGCTGATGGCAGAATTAAAACCAGGAAAATCAATAAGTACAATAAGAAAATCGCAGAGGTTAAAACCAAAGCTGCACTGTACTATCAGGATGGATATAAAAAATACATTGATGTACTGGATGGCCGATTAAAAGATATTGAGAAATCGGGCAACTCGGAAGCAAAACAAACACGCGATGACATCAAAGCACTAGAGAAAAAGGCTCGCAAGCAATACAACAAGGCTGAGAACATGTCTTCTCCGGAAAAAGTTATTGAATTACTTGAGTTAGCACAAAGCAATCAACAAAAAGCAATTGAGTTGCAAACTGCCAGTTTGATCAGTCTTAGCGAGATCATTGAACCAGAAGCGGCTTTAATTGCAGAAGAACCAATTGCACTTGATTCAACAACTGTAGAACCTTTGGTAATAGAAGAACCTGTTACTGAAACTTCTGACTCTATTATGATTACCACAAGCGACATAGCAGAAATGGTAACTCCAGCAGAAACACCAGTATCAACTGCTACTTTTCCAACTACTACTGTATCAACGGCTGCGATTGCAACTGCTGCGATTGCAACTCCAACTGATTCTGTTATTGTTGTAGATACACCTGTTGTAGAAAGTCCTCAGGAAACAATAACAGAGCCTGTAGTTATTGAAGAAACAACACCGGTAAATCCGGATGTATTCTTAACCATTCAGATTTTAGCAGATAAAAAACAAGCGACAGCTGCACAATTAAGCTCCCTTTACAATGGAGATAATGAGGTAATAGAAATGAATGTAAACGATTGGTACAAATATTCGGTTGGCAAATTTCAGGATTTGGATAAAGCAAAAGCCAATATGAAAGCTGAAGGTATCAAAGGTTTTATTGTGGCATACAACAAAAATCAGCGTATCTCAGTTAAAGAAGCAGTAACTTTGCTAAACGGCGAATCATAAAATTACAAATACCTATACATACACATAATGAAAAAAATTCGATTATTACTATGCGTTGCTTTAATAGCAACAACATCACAGGTTTTTGGCCAGGGCCAGATAATTGACTTTCTAAAAGCCGGACAGGCAGATGCCAATACTTTATCACAAGCTTACCTTTTACCGTATGGTGAGATGCTGGGCGTTAACCTCAACAGTGGCTGGTACAACACCGCTAAAGTGCATAAAATTGGTGGCTTCGACATTACTTTTTCGACGAGTTACACCACCGCACCTAACAGTAAAAAAAGTTTTGACCCTTCAAGCCTTGATTTGAAAGCTGTTGCTCCTGAAAATACAGGTATGGCACCAACAATGGCTGGCAGCAAATCTTCAAGCATGGGTTTTTACATGAAAGATGACCCAAGCAAAACAAATATCATTGACATGAAAGGAGCTGGAGCAGATTATTTCGTTAGTCCAATGATACAAGCAGCCGTTGGTTTACCTTTCCATACCGAAATTATGGGTCGTTTTATGCCGACAATGGGCTATGGCGATTACGGAGAAGCTAGCCTTTGGGGTATCGGATTAAAGCATTCCATCAAAGATTATATTCCATTTGTTAAAAGAGTTCCTTTTCTTCAGGCATCAGTATTAGCGGCCTACACCGACTTTGGAGCTAAATTGGGTGTTAGTAACACAGGATCACTAGAAGGTATAGGAACTGGAACCGGAAACCTTGAAACAAGTGCTGGCGCATTTACTTCTCGCTTACTGGTTGGAATTAATGTGCCCGTTGTTTCTTTCTATACAGGACTTGGTTATGGCACAACAACCAGTAATTTTGATATTATTGGTGATTTCACAGGTTATGAGGACACCAATAACCCAATTGCCTTAGACTACAAAACAAGCGGTTTTGACTTTAATGCCGGTATGCGTTTGCGCTTTGCTATATTCTCGTTACATGCCGATTATACTGTTGGCGAATACTCAGTGATTACAGCTGGTGTTGGCATCAACTTTAGATAAAAAGTACTCAATAATAATATACAAGCCCGATTCAATAATTGTTTCGGGCTTTTTTATTGGATTACGCCATGATTTTAGAACAAGGGACAAGACATATTCCCATGGGGATGACATTATTCCTATTCTACCAACTCAATGCCCCTTGGGGATATCATTGCGCCCCTTGGGGATTGCATTGTGCCCCTGATTAATGATTCACTATTTCTTTAATGGCGAACCAAACACTTCCTCAAAAGCAACCTCTGAAAAAGCCTTTCGTACCTTTGCCGGGTTACCATTATCTACAGGATAACCGATGGGTAGCAATGCTATCGGTTCAATATGCTGTGGCAACTGCAATGATTCTCTGACAATAGCCGGATCGAAATGACAAACCCAACAAGTGCCCAAGCCTAATTCAGTGGCCCGCAAAGTCATATGATCAATAGCAATGGCTGCATCCACATCGCAATGATCTTTTTGGTCTGTTGAACGTTTCCACGATTCATTATGGTTGCCACATACGACAATCATTTGTGGCACATTTTTAAACCATTCTCTGTCATAAGCCGATTTCAATGTTTTCAAATTATTCTCATCAGATACTAAAATGAAATTCCATGGCTGTTTATTAGCCGCTGATGGCGCCATACGTCCGGCTTCAAGAACCTCAATTACTAAAGCTTTAGAAACTTTTAGGGGTTTATACTCTCGAATGGAATAACGCTCGCGAAGAAGTTGGTTAAAATGCATAAAACAGGATTTTGTTCGATTGCTAACTTTGTTTTTCTTTACAACAAAATTAAAAGGACTGATGTAACTTCCAAATTTTAGTTAAAACAAATGTTTTTCTTACTATCTAAAATCCTTAGCTTTTTATTGGTTCCATTTAATTGGTGCTTACTATTATTATCATTTGGACTCATCAGTAAAAACAAACGAAAAAAGCGAACAGCCTTTATCGGATGTATTTTCATATTTATCATTTTCTCTAATACTTTCATCTACCAGATGGTCGTAAAACGATGGGAATATCCAGTTGAACCATTAACTAAAGATGAAAGCATTGATTACCCTATTATTATTTTAGGAGGATTATCGAGTTACGACAATCATACAGAACGCATCCATTTTAATGAAGCAACTGATCGTCTCATGCAGGGCTTATTGTTACATAAAGCAAACCCTGTGCGACCCTTAATTATAAGTGGTGGTTCTGCTGAAATATACTTTAGTGAACGTCCGGAAGCCAAATATTTGTATGGATATCTAACTAACATCGGCATCGAAAGCCATAAAATCCATTTTGAAACAACATCGCGAAATACATTTGAAAATGCCCTAAATACGGCTACCTTATTTGATAGTTTAGACATTGGTAAAGAAATCACCTTAGTAAGCTCTGCCTTTCATATGCGACGCGCACAGGCCTGTTTCGAAAAGCAAAACTTTAAGGTGCACCCACTTGCTGCACATGCTTTTACAAATCATCAAGCTCTCAAACCGAAAGATTATTTATTACCGTCGTTACATACGCTTCAAAGCTGGCCACTTCTTATAAAGGAATGGATGGGAATACTGGTTTACAAACTGAAAGGTTACTTATAAATTATATACCGACACCAAAGCCAACACTGAAAATAGGATCCCAAGCTTTATAAGGTGAATTACTGTGTTGAAGTACATCAAATAACACCCTGAATGTAACAAAGCTTCTTTTGGAGAGCATTTGACGGTATCCTCCGCCAATATATATGAACGGTACAAAACTTCGTTCTTTACCAGTTAAAGTATATCGTTCCATGCTATAGCCGGCCACCTCACCATGAGCAAATAGTGTAGGAATAAGGTTGTATTGGGCAAATACTCGACCACCATATTGGTTATAGGTACGTGAAGGTTCCCAATTCTTATCTTTGGTATACTGATATTCAATCCCTAAGCCTGCATACACCTTGGGGTTAAGTCGAGCTCCAACAACCGGGCTAATCATTATATTGGTGTAATCACCAAATGTTAATCCAACACTACCGCCGGTAAAAAGCTTATCTTTAAACGGTACCTTTTCTTGTTCATCTGATTCTTGTGAATAAGCCGCCACCTGCAGAAAGGCAGCCAAACTAATGATAAGTAATTTATTAATGTTAATCATAGGTATAGGTTTAAATACATCCGCACACAAAACCTTCGGCTAATCCATCAAGTAGTTGGGCAGCCTTTAACTTCTCTTTTTCAGAGCCATTACATTTTTCACAAACAGGCATGTTTACTTTTGTATGATACTTAACTTCATTATCTTGAATCGCTTTTTCACAAACAAAACACTTAATTGACTTGTTAACTTTATGTATCTGTGGCATACTATTTGTTTGCAAATAAACTCATTACAAAAATATAACTTTTAACATTATTGTGCGAACTAAAGATATAGATATTTAAAATGACTATAGACCGTATCAAATAGTCAAATTACAATAATAAGTTAACCTTAAATGAAAGAAAATATGAAAGCGATTTTTGGTATGATAGTTTTGTCGGCATTATTGGTTTTACCAATGGAGAATGCAGTTGGACAAAAAAAGGACAAAAAGAAAAGCAAAAAAGAAAAAAAATTAGAGCAGTTTGCCGAAACGAAAAAACTAATTGATTCAAAAGACTTTATTTTTGTACCTGACAGAGCTTTTCCACAAGGAGGACGTTCGATTGATTTAACAACAAATTATGGTTTCATCAAAATAATGGGTTCTGAAACTGAAGGTGACATGCCATTTTTTGGTCGTGGTTATACAGTTCCATACGGTGGTGATGGAGGTATCAAATTTGACAAAACAGAGTTGTTAAATGAAAAAATCGAGATTAACGAAAAGAAGATGAGAATCTCATACAGTTTTGAAGCCAGAGGTGAAAATGATACGTTTAGAATCAGTATGGATTTTTCATATAATGGCAATGCATCTGTTAATGTGATAAGTAACAACCGCAGTCACATTAGTTACAATGGCGACATCTCAAAAATAGAGAAGAAAGAAGATAAAGAATAACAGGCAATAAAAATACAGAAAGGGTGATTTCAAGTTAAAGAAATCACCCTTTTTTCATTTGACCTATGGGGGCATATAATTAGAATCCTAATAATAGAATATCAAACTCAGTGTCAACAGACACCTTACCACCTTTAACAGTAACGGTTTTTCCTGAGTAGTAATCTTTAAGAACATCGCCGTTATCAAATACACCTATTACTGATATCTCTTTATGGCCAACCTCTAAATCAAGGCCTACAATTACTTTATCTTTGATATCCTCCTGAATATACTCACGTTTGAAATAATATGGCTCAGCACTTATCTGTTGATGAACACCTGCACCAACTGCAGGGTGAGCAGCTCTGAATTTACCCAGTTTTTGCCAGTGTTTATGAATCTCTTTAACCGAAACACCATTGACATCTACATTATTAGCCAGTTCATCCCAATTCATAAATGAACGTAAGGTAGCATCTCCTACGGTACCTTCGATTTCAAGGCTACGACCTGTTTCATCTCCATAATAAACTTGTGACGAACCAGGACACAATAATAATTTCGTACCAGCTTCAATGGTTTTAAGACGTTGCTTATCAAAAGGACCGCCATCGTCGTGAGAAGTTGCATAATTAATAATGATTTGCCCTTTTAAAGGGCCATTAATAGCCTCGCTATATTTCGCAAATAGTTCTTCATATGACTTGGTGGCATCGTATTTAAACTCAAAGTTGATAAGTCCTTGCATGCCGTGTGCGAAATAATCCACCTTTCTATCACCAAAATCAAACCATCGGCCACCTGAAACACCATAATTATACACTTCGCCGAAGGCATAAAACTCATTGTTATCAATTACTAAATCAGGATTCGCAGCTTTCCAATCAGCAAAGGCTTTCACGGCCTCTTTCCATAGGTCGGCCCATACATCTTCTTCGGTATGTTTAACCGTATCTAGTCGGAAAGCATCAATGCCGTACTTTCGAATATAGTCTGTAAGCCATTTAATGATATAATAACGTGGTGTACGTGGATAACCTGTTGCACTAAAAAAAGAATCCAATTCATCCATCTCTTTTTCCAGTCGGCCTTCATCGGCCCATTTTTCAGTCAGAGCTTTTGGCAATTCTACTTCTTTCACGCTTTCTGTTTTAATATCTGGTAAATTTTCGACTAAAGTACATGTCACAGTCGATTCGTAATCTTCGTAACGACATTGTGGCTTTGTACGAACCCAATCATCACCCCACACCGGGTCTTGCGCGGTAACTGGTCCTGTGTGGTTTATTACCACATCTAAAACAATACGAATGCCATGTTCATGTGCCGTTTGAACCAATTCTGCTAAGTCTTCCTCGTTTCCAAAATTTGGCTCCAAAGCTGTCCAGTCCTTAGCCCAATAGCCATGAAACCCATATGTATTGCCTGTTCCTTCATCGACCGAACCATGTATTTGCTCAACAACAGGACTAAACCATATGGCATTTATACCCAAATCAGTAAAATAGCCTTCCTTAATTTTATTGGTAATTCCTTTTATATCACCTCCCATAAAACCTCTTAACTCGCCCGTTTCTTTTGTTCGGTTAAAGTTTACATCGTTATTAGAGTTACCATTATTAAAACGATCGGTTAATAGAAAATAAATATTGGCGTTTTCCCATGTAAATGGAGCATCAGTAGATACTGTTTCTGTTTTAGCATCTTTAGTTACACATGATACAGTTCCTAGGGCTACTAAAACAAGCAATGCAAATATGCTTCTCATAATTTCGATATTTAGTTTGTGTAAATTTAAGAAAGCTAGAGCACAGTTGCCTGCATCTAAAATAACCACAATAGACAAGACAAACACATAAACCTGAAT
Source organism: Carboxylicivirga marina (assembly GCF_016612505.1). GTDB lineage: Bacteria > Bacteroidota > Bacteroidia > Bacteroidales > Marinilabiliaceae > Carboxylicivirga > Carboxylicivirga marina. Next base: position 11,064 of record NZ_JAENRR010000051.1, on the reverse strand, counting down.
TACTGCACCTTAACTCACTCTCAATAATCACTTTTAGTCAAAACCATTGTTCCGAAAAGGTTTGCAGAAATCTCAATATTCATACATAAATTATCAAAATGTGAATATTTACGTAAATTTGGCGCCTCATTAACCTTGACTTTATTTGATATGAACACTCAACTTAAACTTAGAAAAAAATATACGGTTACCTCGGCTGATACCGACATGTTTTCAAGACTTAAACTAAGTGCTTTGGTTAATTACCTAATACAATCGGCCATATCATCAGCCGAAAAATTAGGATTTGGCCTTAAGGATTTAAAAGAAGAAAACTTGTTTTGGGTGTTAAATCGCATGACGATAGAAATAAACAGACCAGTACTGTGGAGTGAGGAAATTGAAGTGGAAACCTGGCCAAAAAATGTAGAACGAATCTTTTATATTCGCGAGTTTGTAATACGTGATAAAAATAGCAACATCATTGCGAAAGCAAGTTCAGCCTGGTTAGCTATTGATTATAATAGCAAACGTCCCAGCAATTTCAACCCCGAAAAAATAGAAATATTCACAAGACTCAAAGGGGTTGATGCACTGAGCTATTCGCCAGAAAAATTAGGCAACATCAATAACAATATTCAACAACACATTACTCCTTCGTATTTCGATATCGATTTAAATAAGCATGTTACATCAACCCGATATGTTGATTGGTTAATGGATTTATACCCAGTGGAATTTCATCAAGAAAATTACCCAAAAATCTTTTCGGTTAATTATATTAAAGAAACGATGCATGGTGAAACCATAGCCTTATCGCAACAAAAAGATGGAAACACTCATACTTTTGAAGGCTATAATTCTGCTCAGGAAAAAGTTGCCATGAGAGCTAAAATCACTTTTGACGGGTCATCAGACAATAATTAAACCCGATTCTTTTAATTTCGAAAAGGTATAACTACCGATAAATACATCAAAATCACCCAGTTTATTATCCTCATAGTCTTCCTGTAACATTCTAAAAGTCACAAGTTTTCTTTGGGTGAATGATGCATGCTTTAAAGTATTAACCAACCACTTACCTAATCGCACTTTGGTGGTGATAACAAGGTGTGACTTTGTACTTACTAGTGTTAATTCAGCCATTTCAACTTGTTTTTTACCTTTTTTCTTCATGAAAAAATGAGTAGAAACTCCATGACCTAACCACAACACACGACTATCATCTTTAACAACAACTCGATTATTTAAATAGCCTTCTAGTAAACCTGGAGGCAAAGTCGTTCGTGGAACTTTAAATTCGAACCAATCTGAAAGTGGAAAATCAAAGCCAACACCATGCATGTAATTATATAGTGCTTTTTTAAGTCCTTCACTATATTGAGCATGGGTGGTTCCTTGCTTGTCAACAAACTCCAAATCATTAATTGCAAAAGTACCTCCCAAACCTTTTGTGATCTCTACATTGTACTTATGAGCATTGCGTCCAACTGGGCTATGCGCTGTAAGAGCAAATTGATGCCAGAAACCGGAATTGACAACACCCAACTCAAAAAGCTGTCTCACAACTTCGAGCGAATCAATTGTTTCTTGAGCTGTTTGTGTTGGAAAGCCATACATTAGATAAGCATGAATCATAATGCCGGCCTGGCTTAGATTGGAAGTTACGTTTGTTACCTGCTCAATACTCACCCCTTTGTTAATCATTTTTAAAACACGCGCTGAAGCCACCTCTAGCCCACCAGCAACAGCAATACAACCACTCTGTTTTAATAAGAGACATAAATCGGCAGTGAAGTTCTTCTCAAAACGAATATTGGTCCACCACACAACGTTAAGTTTTCGCCTCAATATTTCTAGAGCTAGGTCTTTCAATAATGCCGGCGGAGCTGCTTCATCAACAAAGTGAAAACCCCTTTTGCCTGTTTGCTTCATCAAAGCCTCCATTCGATCGGTAATAATATCGACTTTGCAAGGTTGGTAACGACCAATATAATCAAGCGAACCATCACAAAAGGCACATTTGCCCCAATAACAGCCATGTGCCAATGTGAGTTTTAGCCATTGTCCATCGGACCATAAGCGAAACATTGGATTGGCAACCTCAAGTACCGAAATATACTTACCCCATTCAACATCACTATAGTCCGGTGTACCAATCTGATTAATATGAACATCAAGCTCTTCAGCTCCATCTAGATAATACACTTCCTCTTTTTGACAGAGAAATGTTCTTTTTAATTGAGATACTTCTCTTTGCCCTTTTAGATATTCCCACAAACACCTTATCGGCATTTCACCATCGTCGAGTGTAATAAAATCACAAAATTCAAAGACTCTGGCATCGCTCAAGTCTCGTAATTCAGTATTAACAAACCCGCCACCCATCGAAATTTTCACATCTGAATAATTTGCTTTGAGCCACTGCCCAATACGAAAAGCACTAAACAAATTACCTGGAAATGGCACAGAAAGCAGAACTAACTCAGGATTGAATCTAAGCATTAAACCACTCAATTCTTCAATCAATAGTTGCTCAACTAGCGTAAGGGGCTTATTTAGCTTAGAGTAAATTTCGTCAAATGATGCTGCTGAACGTCCTAAACGTTCAGCATAACGGCTAAAACCGAAATTAGCATCAACAACTTCAATGATAAAATCTGATAAGTCCTCAAGAAATAAAGTGCTGTAATGCTTAGCTCTATCCAGTAATCCCATTGTTCCAAAAGCTTCAATTTCATCATTTAGATGACTGAAGCGGCCTGATTCCGGAAGCACATTGCTATTAACAATCAATTGAGCTTCATCAACTGTTGGTTCTTTCAAATAGTTCATTACCCTATCCACCTGAGCAATGTATTCGACTTTCAATAACCAAATGCGTTTAGCATTATCGCCTACAACATTCTCCTCAGTAACATTATCAAACAACCTACTTAGGCCACTCTTGGTAAACAATTTATTAATAACATTAATACCTAAATCAGCTTGAGCAGACTTAATTCCTAGCGTATTTAAATATCCCTTAAGATAAGCCGTAGCCGGATAAGGGGTATTAAGCTGCGTAAATGGTGGTGTAAGTATTAGAACCTGTGACATGTGTATATTTTAGAATAACAAAAGTACGTAATTCGCATCAATCTGCCCTTTTTCATAATCATGCAAATGAATTTGCTAATGTTAATTAAGAAACATTCAACATTTGACGATTTTAATTGAAGGTTCAAAGCTGATACATAACGCAATAACATTTTAAGACTAAGCCATCTTTTTAATACCCTTTGTGTAACATTTTAATATTAACACCGTAGATGTAGCTGATTCTAAACCCAGAGTATCAAATAGGGAAAGTTGAAAAAAATACAAATAGGATATGCGAAAGAGATTTTTACAGCTAAAAAGCTGTAAGAGATATGTGGGAAAAAATTTAGTTACATACTTTTTTTAAGGTTAGTTCAACCTGTCAATAACAAATTAATTATAGGGATACTTTAATCTAGTACATTTAGGTTAGGGTAATATTTAAACAATCAAACTCATATTTATGAATTGTCGATTTGGGATTGCTATGCTCATAGCAACGTTACTTAGTGTTTCAAACCTAAGTGCACAATCAATGGAAGGGGATACCATTGATTACTTTAATATGTCGTTAGAAGACTTGATGAACATGGAAATTGTGGCTGTATCTAAAAAAGCTGAAAGCAGTTTTGATGCGCCTCTATCTTCATCTATCATTACTAAAGATGAAATCATTAACTCAGGCGCTACAACTATTGAAGAAGCATTCAGATTAGTGCCAGGTTTTATTGTACGAGAAGAGTCGAATGGCAATTATGACATTCACATTCGTGGAAACGACAACATTCCTTCCGGGAATTTTGCATTCTTTACTGAAAACTCCATGTCACTAATAATGGTGGATGGTCGTAAGGTATTTAATAACATGAATGGTGGTACTTTTTGGGAAACACTACCAGTAAGTCTAACGGATGTAGAACGAATTGAGGTTATACGTGGAGCATCAACAGCTCTGTATGGTCCTAATGCAGTGAATGGCGTAGTCAACATTATCACAAAAAAAGCCCAGGACAAAAGCATCTCTGTAGACGGAAACCTAATGGTAGGTAGTGCTGCCACAACAATTGGTGATTTCGCAATCAACAATTCATTTTCTGAAAATAAATTAAAAACCAGAATTAGCGCAAACTATGAAAAGCGCGAACGCTTTACGACTGACTACTACAACTGGGTAGATGGCACCTATGGACCGTATACAAATCTTATAGACTATATGAGTTCAGACCCAACTAATCCCGGAGGTAATAAACCATTGCAACCAAATCATCCAACATACAAAAACCCTGAATTAGCGAAAGACAAGTATGGTGTGAATGCTTGGTTACATTATCAGGCTTCGAAAAAAGTTGACTTTAGTGCTTCAGCTGGTATACAAAACTCTTCGGCGCAAACAGTTTTTATGGAAGGTTCAAGAACGCCATTAACTACCCGTGAGTCGGAATCTTTCTATTTTAATTCACAAAGTAATATTCACGGATTAAGTTTGCAATTTTCAGGAAACTTTGGAACTCAGGATATATATGTAGGTAGTGGTACAACATCAAAGTATGATTATAATAATATAGACGCCATACTTGAATATGACTGGACTCTGGGTGATTTAACAGTTCGACCTGGATTAAGCTATCAACGCATTGCATATGATGATTCTGACTATTTACCAAATGCTGACAGCAAAAATGGTTATATAAATGGTGAGGCTATTCTTTCTAATTTTGCTTATTACCTACGTGGCGATTATCAAGCAAGTGAGAAACTTAGATTGATTGCAGCATTACGCATGGATCACTATAACAAGCCTGAAGATAACTACTTTACCTATCAGCTGATTGGAACATACAAGCCAAATGACAACAACTTGTTCAGAGCATCATATTCTAAAGCAAACAGAGGTCCTGTTATTGTTGATTTCTACACTAACTACGAAGAAGGCAGTCCGGCAAATGGTCAATTCATCCAATATTTGGGTAACGACCACATGGAATTATCAACTAGTAATGTGATTGAGTTAGGTTATCGTGGACAGTTGACGAAACAATTACAAGTTGATTTAGAAGCATTTTATTCGGTAACTGAAAATTTTTCAACATTTGAGCCAACCATTTTAGGTTCTCCGACCCATACCGAAAATCCTCTTCCTTATTTACATTTAGCTTTCAACTATCAGAATGCACCTGTAATCGCAAAACAAACAGGACTTACGGCATCAGTATTTTATGCTCCTTCAACAAAACTACAGTTTAAGGCATTTGGTACCGTACAAAAAACTGCGCTGGAAGATTTGGCCATCAAGGAAACACCAATGTTAATTGATCCGGGCAATTTAGTATTTATGGATCCTACATATGAACTTGTTGACCAAACCCATAAGCAAACACCAAGTTTTTATGGAGGTATGACGGCCAATTATCGTCCCGTAGAAAAGTTGAATGTATTTGTTGGATTAAACTATTATTCAAAGCAAACCTATACGCATGACTACGCATACTCTCAATATCATTATATTTCAAAAGAGTATAGCATACCTGGATATACTGGCTCAGGCGTAGCCGAACTTGAAGCAAATACAACTGTAAATGCCAAGGTCTCGTATAAAGTCTACAAAAACAGCTCAGTTTTTGTTAATGCTCGCAACTTGTTTAATTCAAACAAACGCCAATTTGGCTTTGCCGATGAAATGGGTGGTTTATACTTGGTTGGTGTAAACATCAACTTATAAAAACTATCACATATTAACATACAAAAGCCGGATGATTATATTTCATCCGGCTTTGTTATTTTAATAAGCTATCCTCTCAATTTATGAAGCGTACCTTTTCACAATCGCTTCCATTTGCTCAAATTGTTCTTCCATACTTTTTAGTAACTTTATTTGAGCACGAGTACGAACTAAATTATGATCAGGGGCATTCGTTTTATAATAATTATCACCATCGATATAATCATCTAAAAACCGAACAGCTTGCTCGTAGGTCAATAATTTCGCCCCAAACGCTAAGGAATTTATTTCTTCATCCGTCAGCATATCTTTTGTTTCTGACAGAAAACCTTTGATAAAGCCTTCAAACAAATCAATGTTCATACTCACATTATCCAAGTTCCTATCATCTTCTAATCCAGTGTTTGCACCATTTCTTATGGCATCACCAATATCATAACACACATAACCGGGCATCACTGTATCCAAATCAATTACACAAAGAATATCGTCATTTTCATCAAGTAAAACGTTATTAAACTTGGTATCCTGATGAACAATACGCTCCGGCAATAAACCATCACGTCCCATCTTAACAACTTTTTTATACTCTTCAGATCGTTGCATTAAATAATCAACTTCTTCCTGAACTTCTTTACGTCGACCAACTGGATCTAGCTTAACGCGTTTAACAAAGTTTAATATCCGCATTTCGGTATTATGAAAATCAGGTAAAACAGGATACAATGGCTCTCCAGGCAAATCGGCTAAACGACTTTGAAATTGGCCAAAAGCCTTACCTCCCACATATGCCTGCTTCGCGTTTGATAGCTGATTATACGAACGTGCATTTTCGATAAAAAGAAACATTCTCCAGTAGTTACCCTCTTCGTCTTTGTAATAACCTAAATTGTCTTTTGTATCAACAGGTGTTAAAACCTGACGTTTAACATCTGCATCCTCTACTTGCTCAAGTTTAGTGCGAATATGGTCAGTAACCCGCTGAATATTTCTAGTTAGTTCTGCAACGTTTTTAAAAATATGGTGGTTAATAATCTGAAGTAGATAATTCGGTTGATTATCTTGAATCGTTTTAACTTTATAAGTAGTGTTAATTAACCCATCTCCAAAAATATCAGCATCTTTAAATGTTCCTTGAATTTGAAATTGAGCTACTACTTTTTCTATATCTTTTGCCATTACTAGATGTTTAAATTACTCACAACAAAAATACTATTTCCTAATTGTTATCCTATTTTTTTGTTGCCAAATAATATTTTTATCTTTCATTATCTTACGTATCGTTTCGAGTTATCTATTTTAAAAAATCAAGTTTCGATATCCGAATTCTCTTCTGCATCTACATTTTCATGCAATACAAAACGCTTATAATAGGATGAAATAACAGATGTAAGCGGTAAAGCCAATAGCATACCTATTAAGCCCATCAAACTTCCCCAGATAGATAAAGACAATAATACAATGGCCGGATTCATTCCATATGCCTTACCCATAATACGTGGCACTAATATCGTTTCCTGTATAAGTTGAACAACAGTCAGAACCAAAAGAACCAAAAGAGCAACATGCCAAAAACTCTGTTGGGACTCCATGGCTTTAAGCAATGCCAACATCATGGCCGGTAAAATACCAGCAATCTGCAAATAAGGAACAATGTTTAAGGCTCCAATGAATAAGCCAATTAATATGGCCATTGGCAAACCAATAATCTTAAAACCTATAGCCAACAGAACACCCACAATTAACGCTATTAGGCCTTGTGAACGAAAATACAAATCCATCGAATGACCAAGATCATCTAAGACCTCTGAAGATACTTCGCGGTATTGAGAAGGAATAATGCCCAACCAAAGCTTACCCATCTTTTGAAAATCCATTAGAATAAAAATGGTATAAAGTACTATTACAAGAACTCCAACCAGCCCGGCAACAACACGCATTGACCCGGAAAATAAATTCCAAAATCCAGGCAAAAGTTTTTTAAAAGCTTCGTAAATATTATCAATATTTAAATGCGTAATAAGCTCACTTTCTCTGATTATTTCCTTTAAGCCTCGTTCCATCTCAAAAGGAAGCACTCCTCTTACATCGACTGTTTGCATGTAAATACGAATCAGTTGAACCATCCGATTCATTTCTTGAATAAATGTGGGCACTAAAAAAAGTAGAATCATTGTGAGTCCTGAGCCGACAACAATAACTGTAATAATTACAGCAAGCCCACGATGACGCACTCGCATTTTGTTTTGAACAAAATTAACAAGAGGATCTAATAAATAAGCAATAAAAACAGCTATAATAAAGGGACCCAATACGTGTTTCAGTAGGTTGACTATATATAATATCGCTCCAAAAACGAGCGCAGTCATAACCATTCTGACGACTCGGTCGAAGGTATAAGGGCGAGGTGGTGAATTTTGCATGTGATAAAATTTTGAGAGCAAATTAATAAAATTGAATCCAAATAAGTAAACAATTAAAATAAATACACTCCCGCAACGTTAGTGTTTATAAGCGAATAACTAGTAGAACGTTAATTTTTGTAAATATTATTTGTTTAATTGTGAAAATATGTATTGTTTTTTGGCTGAGCTTTTGTTACTTTGCATACTAGAACCTTAACTCTATCAACAGCCAACATTTAGCCCGATAGAAAAGATTAGTGTACAAGAAATGAAATGGATTAACCGCTGCATACTACTAATAATCTGCACAATATGCTTCATAGCTTGTGAGCGTGAGTTTGTGTATCGAGGAGGTGAAGAAGGATTAACTTTTTCCTCCGATACCATCATGTTCGATACCATCTTTACTTCAATTGGTTCTACAACAAAAAATTTCAGAGTTTATAATCCCTATAACGAGGACATGTCAATTGAATCCATTGAATTGGCAGGTGGCGAAGAAAGTGGTTTTAGACTTAACATTGACGGCAATACAGAAAGTTTAGCCGAAGAAATACGAATAAGAGCAAAAGACAGTCTTTATATTTTTGTGGAAGTAACGATTGACCCGGTGGTTGGCAGCAACACACCTTTTGTGGTTACTGATTCCATTTTTTTCCGAACAAAAAAAACACTTCAAACAATTCAACTAGTTGCTTACGGTCAGGATGTGGTTCTGATGAAAAAAGAAGAGCTAAAAACGCAAACGCTAACAAGTGAAAAGCCTTACCTAATTTACGATTACCTGGTTATTGATTCTGCCGAAACGGTGACCATTGATCCGGGTGCAAAACTATACTTTTACCAAGATGCCAGCTTACTGGTTTTAGGTACATTACATGTAAACGGAACAACTGAAGAGCCTGTTGTATTTGCAGGTCACCGCCAGGAGGAATGGTACGAAGATAAACCAGGTCAATGGGGCTACATACATTTATTACCAGGTTCAGGTTCTTCATCGTTTAACAATTGTATCATCAAAAATGGTATGATGGGAATTCTCGCCGATTCTGTTGGATTAAATAGTGAACCCGTTACGATTAACAATACAAAAATAGAACACATTAGCACTTTTGGATTGTTAGCTCAAACCTCTAACTTAAAAGCAGCCAACTGTTTGTTCGGCGATTGTGGCAATAGTTCAACAGCCATAACGGTTGGTGGTACCTATGAATTTTCTCACTGTACTTTTGCTAATTACTTTGACTGGACTTTCAGAAACAATCCAACAGTGTTTTTGAGTAACTATTACGTTGATAAAAACGACAAAGAGCAGATAGTTCCGCTTAAAGAGGCTACTTTTAATAATTGCATCATATATGGCAACAACTATTCTGAGTTGGGTTTTGACCTAAAATACAGCAATGAAGAAGCACCTGAGCTTGATGCTAATTACTTATTCAATAATGCGATCATTAAGCTTTCTGACGAATTTGATATTTCAGATGAAACCAAATTCATTAACATTCTGAAAGAAAATCCTTCCTTTGTGAATATTAGTGAATACAACTACCAACTTGACACTCTTTCAATTGCGAAAGATGCAGGCGCATTTAAGTTAGCAGAACCTTATCCTTTAGACATACTTGGTGTTAACCGTCTGCAGGATGATGGTCCGGATTTGGGTACATACGAGCGCTACGAAAAAGAATAATGAGATCACTTCTATTCTTCGCTTTTCTATTTTGCACAATCACATATACTAATTGCCAATCAAACTCCAGGCAAGCATACTCAATCATGTTTTACAATGTTGAGAATCTATTCGACTGTAAAGATGATAGTTTAAAAGCAGATGAGGAGTTTCTGCCAGAAGGCAGCAAACACTGGGCAAGCAACCGGTTTTACCAAAAAATCAGAGGAGTGAGTAAAACCATACTTGCAATAAATCAATGGCAGACGCCTTCAATTATAGGGCTATGTGAGGTTGAGAATGAATGGACACTCAAACAACTAGTCTACAACACTGGTTTAAACAACCTTGGATACAAATACATTCATTTCGAATCAAGTGATAAAAGAGGCATTGATGTTGCATTATTATATAAAAACAAAGAATTTAATTTATTACACTCCTCTCCTATTTTTCTATCCGACACAAGTGATAACTTTTACACAAGAGATGCGCTCTATGTAAAGGGAATTATCGCATCTGACACTATTCATTTGATAGTTAACCACTGGCCATCCAAAAGAGGTGGAATTATGGCTTCTGAAATGAAAAGACAACGAGTATCGAATATAATTGCAACAACAACTGACTCGATAGCTAAAGCTGAATTCAATCCAAGACTAGTTGTGATGGGAGATTTTAATGCCGAACTTACATCACCTTCTATTAAATATCTGTTAACAGAAGCTGGCATAAACTCGCAATTAAACCCGAAAGATATCAGCTCTAAACAAATTAAGGGTTCTTATAAATACCAGGGTCAATGGTCGTTAATCGATCATATATTTTTATCAAAACATTGGCTTGACGATGAGCAATATAGCTTTAAACATGAGATATCTGACCTGCCATACTTATTTGAAAAAGATGAGACCAATAGTGGCATTAAACCACACAGGACTTATGCGGGCCCAAGATACATTGGTGGAATCAGCGACCATTTACCTGTTATTATAAACATCTCGAAATAATACATAACTTTCGAACAAGAGATGCTTTTTAATCATTTATTTACATTGTTGTCCGGTAAACCGGAATTAATTTAATTTCATTCATATAAGTGCCTGATATTCAAATCAGACATTTTCATACTGAAGTTGTTTAAAGTTGTCTAAGAAGAATAATGCAAAAAGCAATGATGTTTAGCGCTTTCCAATGCAATTTTTTGG
>NZ_JAENRR010000050.1 GCF_016612505.1 Carboxylicivirga marina | reverse complement strand
CCTTTTTATTGAAAATATGGATACAAAACTTCAAAGTTTTATCATAACAAACTATACGTCATTGCGGAGGCCTATACGCCAAAGGCCGCAAAGAAGAAGTATTTTTTGCATCCCTATGATTTTATATTCTTAGGATTAGACTGTTAGTGGCCGACAATAACCACGTATTTATAAAAACTCCAGAATCATTGTGACCAAGACTGGCACCAAAATGGTTAAAATGATGCCACTAAATATGGCAATAATACCGTACTCTTTACCGGTATACTTAACGATTATTGGTAAAGTCGTATCCATGGCAGTGGCTCCTCCGGTGGCAATACCTGCCAATTTACCAAAGTATTTAACCAGAATAGGAACAGCCAACAAAGTAATGATTTCTCTGAAGATATTTGAGAGTAAGGCAATGACACCCAGTTCCTGACTATGCATTTGACCAATGAAAATACTGGAGAGCGAATAGTATCCAAAGCCTGCTCCTACAGCCATTGCTTCTTTAGCATTAATATCGCTTAATAAAATAGATATGAGTGAAGTACCCACCAGGCTTCCAACCACTACTGTTAACGGCACTAACACAACCTTAAAATTAAGCTTTCGCAAAACGTAAAAAGCATTTTTGTCGCTCCCAATACTGATACCGACTAAAAACATTAAAACGAATAAGGCGTAAGTTGTTAAATCTTCATTGAGCAGCCAATCGGGAAAAACACTGTAAATACCTCCTATTAAGCCCACAGTAAAAAAGGCAAGAATTACTAAACTTCCTTTCATCGCTATTTTTCGTTTTGGGTTTTAAAAAAGAAGCGATAAACCAGCATGGCTAAAAGAATACTACCAAAAACAGCACCAAATGTTAACCAAAAGGCCTTGTATCCAATGCGTGAGAAGTTATTAATAATCTCATCATTGGTACCTACAGATATGCCCAACAGAAATAGCAAGAGGTAAACCGACCAGGTAACAGCAGTATCGATGCCTTTACGTGCTCTTTCTTTTGATTGCATGAGCCAACCAATACCAATACCAATTGCAAACAAAGCAATAACAATGTATGAAGTCATGACCTCAAAAATAGTATATTCATTGATTAAAATGAAACGAGCCCACCTTTGCGGGCCCGCATCAAATAATAAATCCAAATCACACGCTTTTAATCTAAGTTTAAACTCAGATTATATTATTTTCTTACCATTTGGCAGGTTTCTTCGCACCATGGAAATGAACCAGTTGTGTCGTCATCTGTAACATAATCGAATTGAATGTAGTCGATTAGAGAATTCTCATAATCCAAAACTCCAATACAATCACGAGCAAACCACCAGGCTCCTTTATCATCCCAACCCGGATCTAATAAATCCCCTTTGGGAAAATATAACTTAATGGCCTCAGGGTTTGAAATATCAAGATTACAAGGCATCCATCTTTCAACACCCCAGAAACCGTACATCTCATATACAAAAGGATCATCAGTTCTTCTTAATTCACCATAATCACGCGACCAACCATCAGCCATATAATCGTATTTACCAATAAATTGCGCAATATCAAATTGTGCTTTCTGTATGGTTATAACGGATGGTTTAGGATGTAAGCGCAGATTGTTATCGACACTTTCGATTTTGAATACAATTTTTACTGACTCTCCATTAGGTAATGACTCTGTATTGTATGTAATAGGCAATGCCACCCTTGAACTATTAGCCGGCAATGTAATAGTTGTCGACACGAGTTCATACATATCAGGACTAGCAGTTGTTTCTGTCTGATCAATTGCGATGTTAATTTTAACATCATAAGATAGTTTCTTTCCGAAAGTAACAAACTCTATTTCATCTTGCGTTTCTGTCACTTCACCATCTACCACTAAAAAGTTAGCTGCATACTTTTCCTGATCAAGCTGTATTACTGTTGATTCCTGCTCAATATCAAATAAGCCGTCTACTTCGCATGACGCAAATAAGGGCAAAATAAGTAACAGGTATATAGATTTTTTAAACGTCTTCATAGTTTACATTTTAGACGGAGCCACCTTGTGTGGCTCCTGATTATTAATGCTTATAAAGCTCCATTGGTATTTGTTTCTGCCTCTGGAATTGGGAAAAAGGCATGTGAGCTCAGATTGAAATTATCAGCTCCCGGTTTACCACTATTCTGCATTTTATTTTCAAGAATAGATGTTCCCCATCGACGTAAATCGAAGAAGCGGTGTCCTTCGTAAGCTAATTCAACAGCTCTTTCGTGCATAATACGATTACGCATGTCATCCTTTGATAAACCAGCAGGCAATGCAGGCATATCAGCACGTTGTCTTACTTCATCAATAAATGGTTTAGCCGCATCTGCAGTACCAGTTTCGTTTAAAGCTTCAGCATACATCAACAACACATCAGCATAGCGCATAACAGGCACATTTTGCGACGAATACCAGGCAGCATTATCACTTTCTACAATATCGCTTAAGGTAAATTTGCGATAAATTGCCCTGTCAGAACCAGTACCGAAAACATCCTCAAAACTCTGGCCGAAGACATCAACATCAGCATCATCAAAAAACAAGGTAGCATATAAACGTGAATCATATTTGCCAGTATTAGCAATCATTCCTTCAGATTTAAACTCAGATACCATGTTCTGTGTCGCCTCAATATTTCCCCATCCACCTGTTTCAGGTGCTGACGTGAATTTACCAGTTACATGTCCAATATGACGGCCATTTGAGCGCACTGAAGAATATTGAATTTCAAAGACAGATTCCTTATTGTTTTCATTAGAGCCATCGAAGTTACTCATGAAATTACTTACCAACTCATAACTTCCAACACCATCAACAACCAACTTCTTAAGTTCGGCAGCCGCTTCGGTAAATTTGGCCTGATGCAGGTAGGCTTTACCTAAATACCCAATAGCAGCACCCCTGGTAGCACGTCCTACATTTGAATTATCATATGAAGCCGGCAAAACAGCTGCTGCATCTTTAAAATCCTGCTCAACCAAAGCCCACACAGCAGCTCGATCGCTCAAAGGTTTAGCTAAATCCTCTTCACTAGTAGGAGCTGCATCCTGAAGAATCACTTGATCCCAGTTATTCAATACCCGGAAATGCAAAAAGCCTCTTAGAAACTTTGCTTCAGCAACGATATGCGCACGCTCTTCAGGTGTGATTTTATCATCTGTCATTTCGCCTACCTTCTCGATTACTTGATTAGCATGGTTTAAGCCACGATAAGCATCCCACCAATAGGTTGTCGAACGAGAGTTACCTGCGGTATTAGTAAATGTTGAAATAGCTGTCCAGTCGGCATATCGGTCAGGACCAGGCATACACATGTCAGAACGAAAATGCTCCACCACAAAGTTTACCTCTGTTACATTCCAACGATCGCCAGCACCAATCTGCGCGTAGACTGTAGCTAAGGCTGCCTCGGCATCTGTTACATTACGATAAAAAGCCTCAACAGTAAGTTGATCATCTGGTGTTGTTGTCAGGAAATCATCCTCACATCCCCAGGTGAATGGTATAATTGCTAATAAGCAAATAATTATATATTTCTTCATTGTATTATTCTTTTGGGGGTTAGAAACTCAATTGCACACCTACGATGTACATTTTCGAAATTGGGTATAAGGCTGTATCAAGCCCAGGACTCCACACATCACTTCTTCCAATCTCAGGATCCTGACCTGAGTATTTAGTGAACGTAAATAAGTTCTGCCCACTCACATAAACTCTGGCCTTATTAATTTTAATACGCTGAGTTAGAGAAGAAGGCACCGTATAGCCTAACTGAATATTCTTAATTCTCATAAAGTCACCATCTTCAAGAAAGCGCGTTGACTCACGGCTATTCTGACTTGGGTCACCAATAACAGCTCTTGGTATGTTAGTATTGGTATTATCTGGAGACCAGGCATTTAAAGTCGAAGCAAACATATTACGATTAGTACGCATTGACTCATAGTAATAACGGTTACCATTGTAAATCTTATGACCTCCGGCACCATGCATTAATACCGACAGGTCAAATGACTTGTATGAGGCATCAATACTAAAACTAAAGTTATACTTAGGTATACCAACCCCGCTGAAAGCTTTATCATCAGGAGTTAATTTTCCGTCATCATCTATGTCTTTAAATCGAATATCACCGGGCTTGGCATCCGGCTGAATGACAGTTCCTTCACTATTGGTATGAGCCTGTACTTCGCCATCATTTTGGAAAATACCACCCATTTGATACAACCAGTATGAACCTAAGGCATAACCAACCTTTGTTTGGTGTGCAAAATGCTCAGAATAATTCAAGGCAGCACCTGCAATACTCTCGTCTTCACTACCCATTTTAGTCACTTCATTCTTCGTTGTACTCAACGAACCAAATAGTGAGTAATTGAATTCTCCAAGACTGTTTTGGTAATTCAGTTCCAGCTCTACTCCACTGTTGACCATTTCACCAAAGTTAACTGTAGGCGTTCGTAGTCCTGCCGATGGAGGTATCGGCTTATTAACCAACATATCACTTGTTTTATTATCGTAGTAGTTTAAACCACCTGATAATTTATTATTGAAGAAACCAAAGTCGACACCAATATTCATTGTCGCTGTTTTTTCCCACCGGTACTCACGATTTTCAAGGTCGCGAGAAATGGTACCAGTCCAAACTGATTCTCCGCGTCCTTTTGAATAAGCACCAAACTCATATGTGTAACTACTCATTAATGGCAAGTAGCGGTACAATCCTAGACTTCCCTCGTTACCAAGGATACCATAACTACCACGTAACTTAAGGTTGCTTAAAAACTCTATATCCTGCATAAAGCCTTCTTCTGACATTCTCCAACCCAATGCTACAGAAGGGAAAGTACCATAACGTGAATCAGGTCCGAATTTAGATGAACCATCACGTCGAACAGTGGCCTGTAGCAAATAGCGATCGTTGTAAGAGTAATTCAGACGTCCGATAACCGATGCACGTGTATATTCCGTTCTGGTGCCACCAACATCCTTTGTTCCATCCATACCAGCGTTAATGGTATTAAACATTTCATCGAGGAAGCCAGTAGCTACTTCATCGGTCACTAATACGGCATCACCATCTTCATTTAGTTCTGCACTGTACTCATTTTTAAAACCAGTAATACTGGCATCAACATAATCAGTGGTTGTTTTTTTCGTCACATAACCAGCCATCAAACCAATTTTATGCTTACCAATTGTTCTGTCGTAGGTAAGAATGTTATTGATGTTAATTTCACGCCAATTATATCTCCATTCGTAAACAGATGGGTAAAACACCTCTTCCTTATCGTTGATATTATAAGAAGGGTTGTGTGAGAATGAATGACGGTTACTATTATTCAAACCTGCCTCAAAACGAAAATTTAAACCTTTCATGATATCAAAGGTCAGATAACCATTAGCTGACAAATACTCATCGCGATACTGACTATCAACATAATGCTCACGACCAACAGGATTATTATTAGCTGGCATACCTAATTCATCGGTATTCGGGTAACCAAAACCACTTTCTCTTGAATCGTCGTAAACAGGTACCATTGGCAAGAATTCATACGTTTCCTTGATGCTCAATGACATTTGATCCTGTTCTGTTTCGTTGTAACTAATATTAATACCTCCTTTTAACCACTCGCCTGAGAAATCAATTTTGGAGCGTAGGTTTGCTTTTTGAAAGTTAGTACCAATAATAGTTCCTTCCTGATCTAACCAACCAGCAGAAACATAATATTGTGCATGCTCTGTACCGCCTTTGAAATTTACATTATATTCCTGCATAGGAGCATTACGAAAAACCGCGCCTAACCAGTCTGTATTATAGTAATATGGCTCTGTCAAATACTTCGGCTTATCTTCGTCCGGATTATTATCATACATAGCATTAGCAATTTGCATGTACTGCTCAGAATTTGCCATATCCAGCTGTGAAGTTTGCACCTGGCTGGCCCATTTAGCCGATACATCAACACTAAGCTTTCCTTCTTTACCTTTTTTGGTAGTAATTAAAATAACACCATTGGCAGCCTCTGTACCATAAATAGCCGCTGCAGCTCCATCTTTCAATACCTCAATAGACTCAATATCTGCAGGATTAAGCATATACATACTACCTGGTACATTGTCAATAATGACCAATGGATCATTATCATTTAAAGTACTGGCGCCACGAATTTTGATATCCATACCGGCTCCCGGACCACCGCCAATGGCAGTAATACTAACACCAGCCATACGTCCCTGCAGTGCTTCTGCCGGGTTAGAAACAGCTACCTTTGTCAGTTTATCGCTTTTAACACTTGCCACAGCACCTGTTAAATCACTCTTTTTCTGAACGCCATAACCAATGGCTACAACCTCATTTAACCCAATTGACTCTTCAACAAGCGTAATGTCAATTTGAGAGCGCCCGTTAACCGCGATAACCTGGGTTTCGAAGCCAATAAAAGAGTAGACGATATTATTACCATCAGCAACCGTTAATTCATACTCCCCATCGATATTGGTAATGGTACCAGTCGTGGTTCCTTCGATAAAAACATTAACTCCAGGTAAAGCCTCACCATCAAGGCCTATCACTTTACCTTTTACCGTTATGCTCACATCCTGCTGTATGGCACGAGAGTTTTGTTCTTCTAAAATAATGATGATTTTCTCATTAATTTTATAGGTCAAGCCTGTTCCTTGCAGTGCCAAATCAAGCACTTCAATCAGCTCTCCCCCCTCAATACTTTGAGTGATTTCTTTATCGAGATTAACCATGTCATCCTGATAAAAAATAGTAAATGTAGATTGCTTTTCGATCTCATTAAACACATGTTGCAGTGTATTTTGACCGCGTTTAAGGTTTAGTTTCACATTCTGCGAATAGGTAGTCGCAGATATCTGAACCATTCCGAAAATCATTAAAACTACTGTCAGTTTCATAATCTTCCAAAATTTTGGGTTAAGACATGACACAATATGCCTCATGCCATTCAATTTTTTTTTCATACTTTTGAATGATTTACTTTTAAACTTGTTTTAAAATTATCGGACCGGAGTAATGTTGCCGCATCACTCTGGTCATTTTTGTTTATGGCCCTATATCATAGGCTATTCGTTTATTTGAGTTATATAAATTTTATCTTCTTTTACCTTATAATCAATTGGTGTCGTCATTTTTATCACATCCAGAATCTGCCATATTGTTTCGTTATTTCTAAATTTACCAGTAAAGGTTAAATCATCCATTTCGTTACTCAGGATAATATCCACATCATACCAGCGCTCAAGTCTTTGTGCTAACTCTTTGAGGCTAGTTCGCTGAAAATACAATCCTTTTTTCATCCAATTGGTTACTAACTCCACATTGGCCTTGTTAATGGCTAACTGACCATTTTGGTAAATAGCTTTCTGCCCTGGCTTTAAAATAACGCCATTGCGATAGCTGGCTCCCTTTTTATTCAGCGAAACACTTCCTTTAACCAAAGTTGTTTCAATGTAATCAGCATCATCATAAGCCATCACATTAAATTCAGTACCAAGCACCCTCACTTCCAAATCATTTGTAGACACCACGAATGGGTGCTCTTTATCATGTTTAACCGAAAAATATCCTTCACCTTTTAAAGTTACCTCGCGAAGTTCTTCTCCGAATACACTTGGGTAGCTTAACTCAGAGCCAGAGTTTAATCTGACAGTAGTTCCATCTGCCAATTCTACGGTTGTTTGTGAGCCATTGGGAACAATAACTGTTGCATAACTAGGGTTCTTTTGTACAGTTTCAGGCATTTCGAAAATGGCATATGTAGTAATAGCTACCAAAACTGCTACAGCAGCCACCTTCACCAACTCTTTTGCCCATAAAGGCAATATTGATTTTGAAGGCAATTTACTTTGCAATTGCTTCCATGCTAATGTTTCAGAAGGCATTTGATTATCTGCTGTCGAATCCCACACATCCTTTATCTGAAAATACAAGGTCTTATTTTCATCCGAATTATGCAGCCACTCTTTTAGTACAGCCAGTTCAGTTTCTGAAGCTGTCCTGTCAAGACTTCGAATAATAATGGATTCTATATCGTTTAGTTCTTTCATCTGTCGTTGTTCTATGCTAGTGACAGTTGAAAAACCTAAACTACGTCAATTTATATGAAAAATTTGAAAATAATTATCCCGCCCGATGAGCGAGATCTTTTAATTTGCTAATACATCGATAAATACGTGTTTCCACTGTTCGCAATGGCAATTTCATTTTATTAGCAATTTCTTTGTTTTTTAGCCCCTGAAGTCGACTAAGATCAATAACCTCATAACAGTTCTTGGGTAATTCTTTGAGCATTTTGCGAAGTAACACTAATCGCTCTTCCTGTAGCAAACTCTTTTCATCTTTGTAATAATCCACTTCCAATTGCATCAGGTCGGTATAAATTGATTCATGATGACGCGCGTGAACCTTAATCTGCTCAATGTAATTTAAACTCAGGTTGTAAATAATTTTGTACAAGTAGGCCTTTACAGACACTGTAAGCAAAAGCGTCTCTCTTGCTTCCCACAGTTTAATAAAAGCTTCTTGTACGATATCAGTTGCTACATCGGTACGGTATACAAACTTATTGGCATACCGTACCATATCACTATAGTGAAGCTTAAAGAAAGCTTCAAATTCCTTCTTAGATTTAATACTAACTGTACTAGACATTCAACTTCTTAGTCTTGTGGCACATTCTTCTCTTCAGGAAAACGTTGCTTATATTCTTTCCAAAAGCGCTTCACATCACTCTTCATTTCTTTATGTAGAAACAACAAACCAAAGAGGTTTGGAATCGTCATTAATGCAATGGTAATACCCGATAAGGTCCAAATAATGGTAGTATCGACAAACGATGCAACAAAAAAGCCAATGACATACACAAAGTGATACCAAATAACATACTTTGAACCCCACAGATAGGTTACTGCCCTATCGCCATAATATGACCACGAAATAGCGGTAGAAAAGGCAAATAATAACAAACCAATGGATACTATATACTGACCAAACTGTCCGAACCAACTTTTAGTAAAAGCTACTGCTGTTAAGGGCGCACTATGGATGAGTGACTTTCCTTCAATGATAATTTGATTATTTCCACTTTGGGTAAATTGCGACTTAATGCGTTCAATCAAACTCTGATGCTCATCCTTTATAACAATATTACCATTGCTTACATTAAGCTGTCCGTTATATAAGGTATTTCCTTTCTTTACTTTTACATCTTCAGCCAATGAACGGGCATGTATCATCGTTACAGGCGAACTAATCTTTCCATCTTTAACGCCAATTTGTCCACTAAACAAAGGCAATGACTCTTCGCCACTTATATGATCGCTAAGCGTCATTTTTCCTTCATCCGTTTGATCGCTCACCTCATTAGTATTTAAAACCTGTAAATCAGCTAATTGAAATCGATTATCAATCTTTTCACTCCAAACTCCTGAGGACAATAGAACAAAACCAGTAAGCGTACAAATGATTATGGTATCAATGAATGGTTCAAGTAAAGCTACCATACCTTCTGATACAGGCTCATGTGCTTTGGCAGCGGCGTGAGCAATTGGTGCCGATCCCTGTCCAGCTTCGTTAGAAAATAAGCCCCTGTTCACACCCCGGTTAAAGGCAAATGCGATGGTCGCTCCAAGGAATCCCCCTGTGGCCGATGAACCTGTAAAGATATCGCCTACAACTGATTGAATTGATGGCCAGATATTCTCATAATTGAATAAAATGACGGCCATTGCCCCAATGAAATAGATCAAAGCCATAGCCGGTACCAATCGTGATGTAACCTTAGCAATGCGCTTAATACCACCAATGATAACGAAAGCTAATAATATAGCCAGTACCAATCCGGTGACCATGTGCGGTATGCCAAAAGTCGAAAACAACGAATTGGAAATACTGTTTATTTGTGGCAAACTTCCGGTACCAAATGAAGATAATATGGTTGCGATGGCAAAAATACCGGCAATCCAATAACCGGTCTTTATTGTTTTTCCTGATTTGGTACTAATATTTAAACGTTTACGCATAAAATACATCGGACCACCTGCAATGGAGCCATCCTGAGCTTTTTCTCGGTATTTATGCGATAGGGTAACTTCCACAAATTTGGTCGTCATACCAAACATGGCAGTCACTAACATCCAGAACAAAGCAGCAGGCCCACCTAAGTGAACAGCAAATGCTACACCGGCTATATTACCGGTTCCTACCGTTCCCGAAAGCGCTGTGGTCAAGGCCTGAAAATGTGATGTATCACCTTCATCATCTTCCTTATCAAACTTACCTTGAACAATTCTAATGGCATATTTGAAAAAACGTATTTGAGGGAATTTTAGGTATATCGTAAAGAAAATACCTGTACCTAAAAGCAAAAGTACAAACCAAATGTGACTACCGATATACGAATCGATCAATAGCAAAAAATCGTTTAATGCCTGCATAGATTTTAGAAGTTAGTTTTTATGTGTTTTGTAGATTTCAACAACAAATATTGGTTTTGAGCGTGATAAAAACAAATTTTTTAGATTATTAACCAATAATAGATTGTCATATTTTACGAATAAAAATTGTGACTATCTCACAAGCCACTCACATATAGGCATTTATTTTTTAGTTATCACGAAGAAGTAAACTATTTAACATGATAACATTGCCTTCAAGCCCCATACTTATAGTAAAGATGTTTTGAATTTACCAAACGGTAAGTTGGCGAAATTGAAAAATAGACTAATTTTGTTTGTCTAACTCTAGTTTATGCAAAAACCTAACACCGAACATTTTACCCGGCTCTTTAAAGAGGACGCCGTATGGGGCGAACAAGAAGTTATTAAATTTCGCTGGGTGTTAATCTCTGTAATCCTTGTATTTATAGCTTACATTTACTTTTCTGGTGATACAGACAGAGCTTTAACATCACTCTTATTAGCTACATTCTATATCTTTTACAATGCCATTTTAAACATCCTGTTGCGCAAATATGGAAGTGCTACCTGGATTCGCTTTTTATCATCAAGTATAGATATTACTATATTATCAGTTCATATTTTTAATTATTCATTCTTATTCAAACCCATTGCTGTCACTACAGCCGCATCAATATATTTGTATCCTGTTCTGATTCTATTATCGGTATTAAGGTATGATAAACGTTTGGTGATATTCTCTGCTGTTTATTCAGTCATTTGTTTTAATATCATTTATGCCATTCGATACCCTGCTATAGAACCTGAACTTCTTGAAAAGGTGGCTTCAGCCAATTGGGCTGGTCAAACTTATAAAAGTGCCTATCTATTAGTTATGGGCTACTTTTTATACAGTATTCCTAAAATGATTAATCGATTAAATGAGAAGCATCTTGCAACTATAAACCTTAAAAGAAGCTCTGAACTATGTTTGGCTTTAGAAAAACAGAAAAATGAATTAGCCACATTACAATTGCGTAAAGAACAACGCTTAAACAAAAAACTGGCTGATCAAAAAGCACTGATTGAACATCAAAAAGAGGAATTACAACAGGCTAACAAGACTAAAGACAAACTTTTTAGCATTATTGGTCATGATTTAAAATCACCATTTGCTGCACAAACATCCATTATCGATCTAATTCTTTCGGACTATCGCCAGTATGAAAAAGAAGATATAAGAGAAATCTTAAAAACCATTCAACACTCAGCTCATCAAGGACTTGACTTACTTGGTAATTTACTGGACTGGTCCAAACAACAAGGTGAACTTGTAAAAAGCGAGATAACACCCGTACGATTGGCAACCATGGTGCTTGAAGCTCAATCGTTACTCTCGCATAATATTGCTCGCAAGCAAATCAATCTTATTAATGATGTTGATCCGATGGCGACAGTATGTACAGACAGCAACATGATTAAAACCATTTTGCGCAATATATTAAGCAATGCCATTAAGTACACAAACAATGAAGGGACCATTGGTATTACTACCGATAAGGATGATAATTTTGACCTTTTGAAAATAAAAGATTCAGGCATTGGCATGACGAAAGAGCAAATAAGCCGATTATTTAATATTGAAAACAACATTTCAACACCAGGAACAAATAATGAACCTGGTACTGGCTTGGGTCTTTTGCTTTGTAAAGAGCTGGCAGAGAAAAACAACGCTCAAATACGCATTGAAAGTGAAGTAGGTAAAG
The DNA here is from genome assembly GCF_016612505.1 of Carboxylicivirga marina. Lineage (GTDB taxonomy): Bacteria > Bacteroidota > Bacteroidia > Bacteroidales > Marinilabiliaceae > Carboxylicivirga > Carboxylicivirga marina. The sequence continues at coordinate 22,506 of NZ_JAENRR010000050.1, read as the reverse complement.
GCAGCACTTTTATTATTGCCTTTCCGAGAATCAATCAGGAAAACGAAAATTAACGTTATAATAAGTTTTATTGCATGACTATTGTATTGTTTTAGGTCACCACTTCACTTGCCACATAGTACTTGGGATATTACTAGCGTCCAATATATTTCAAAAAGAAAAGGCTACCAATAATTGATAGCCTCCACTTGTATTCGTCTTATATCATTTTAGATATGAATCACTTCATCATAGGCAGCAGCTGCTGCTTCCATAACAGCCTCTGACATCGTTGGGTGTGGATGAACCGCCTTGATTAGCTCATGGCCTGTTGTTTCAAGCTTTCGAGCAGTCACCAATTCGGCAATCATTTCAGTAACGTTAGTACCAATTAAATGAGCGCCTAACAATTCACCATATTTGGCATCAAAAATCAGCTTCACAAAACCATCTTTATGACCAGCGGCACTTGCCTTACCTGATGCTGAAAAAGGAAATTTACCTACTTTTAATTCGTGCCCGGCTTCTTTCGCTGCTTTCTCTGTCATTCCCACAGATGCAACTTCAGGAGACGTATAAGTACATCCAGGAATATTACCGTAATCCAATGGTTCAGGATTATGACCGGTTATTTTCTCAACACAAATAATGCCTTCTGCAGATGCTACGTGAGCCAGAGCCTGACCTGGAACAATATCGCCAATGGCATACACACCGGGAACAGTTGTTTGATAGTACTCATCAACCTTTACACGGCCATTCTCTATTTGAACTCCAACTTCTTCAAGTCCTAAGTTTTCAATATTTGGCGCAATACCAACAGCTGACAAAACGATATCAGCCTCATGGTTTTCTTCACCTTTTTTGGTTTTGATAACCACTTTTACCTTATCGCCTGAAGTATCAACTTGTGTTACTTCAGCTTTTGTCATCACCTTAATGCCTGCTTTTTTAAACGAGCGGCCTAGCTGCTTTGAGACTTCTTCATCTTCAACCGGAACGATGTTTGGCATATATTCAACCAAAGTTACTTTTGTGCCAATTGCGTTATAGAAGTAGGCAAATTCACTTCCAATAGCCCCTGAACCTACTACAATCATCGATTCAGGTTGCTTATCAAGCGTTAAAGCCTTCCGGTATCCGATTACCTTTTCACCTTCTTGCGGTAAATTAGGCAATTGACGACTGCGAGCTCCTGTAGCCAAAAGAATGTGTTCAGCCGTATAAACAGCCTTCTCACCTGCTTCATTTAAAACCTCTACCTGCTTATTTCCAAGTAGTTTTCCGGTTCCCTGAATCACTTCAATTTTGTTCTTCTTAAATAAGAATTGAATACCTTTACTCATGCTATCTGCCACTCCACGGCTTCTTTTCACCATGGCTTCGAAATCGGCAGATGCTTCGCCATCAATATTAATTCCATAATCAGCGGCGTGCTTCAAGTATTCAAATACATTGGCACTCTTTAGTAATGATTTTGTTGGAATACACCCCCAGTTAAGGCAAATACCACCTAATTCGGAGCGTTCAACAACAGCTACTTTTAATCCTAATTGAGAAGCTCTGATTGCCGCTACATATCCACCAGGACCACTACCGATAACTACTAAATCGTAATTCATTTTATTATATTTTATTTCTTATTTAGACAAATTTAAAATAACAAATGTATAAAAAATCTTAAGTCATAAAAATTGACATCGATTACATAAACAAAATTAGAGCTCAAGAGTTTGAAAGAAAACGACAAATATCACTCTTTAAATAAAAAAAGGAGGCTCAAGGCCTCCTTTTTGACTTATTTTAAACTAATTATATTAGTTCAACAATTCTGCTACTTTAGCGCGAAGTTCATCACCACGAAGATTCTTGGCAATAATTTTACCTTCTTTATCAAGTAATACTGTGTGAGGAATACCTGAAACAGCATATAATTTAGCAGCTTCATTACCCCAACCTTTTAGGTCAGAAACGTGGCTCCATGTTAACTTATCATCTTCAATAGCCTTTAACCAAGCATCTTTCTTTTGATCAAGGGATACGCCTAAAATATCAAATCCTTTATCTTTAAACTCTGTGTAAAGTTCAACAACATGAGGATTTTCGCGACGACAAGGACCACACCAGCTAGCCCAGAAATCTACCAATAAATATTTTCCTTTAAATGATGATAAAGAAACAGGGTTTCCTTCTGTATCATTCATGGTAAAATCAGGAGCCATCTGACCAACGGCAACAGCTTCCAGCTTTTCAATCTTTTCGCTTAGAGCGATATAATAAGTTGATGTAGCCAAAGAAGCATCCAACATAGCCAAACCTTCTTTCATTTCCTCGATACCTCTGTGTCGATACATGTTAAAAACAATGAATGCTGCAGCAGGAGATGCCGGGTTAACTTCCACCACTTCCGCCTGAACTTTTTCAAAAGCTTCCTGGTTAGCCTGATACTCATCATAAATTGCTTTTTGCTTTGTTGTATCACCCGCTTGTCCGGCTTCGCCGTATGCTTTTTTCAACTCTGCATTTTTTTCACGTGCTTCTTTATCAGCTTCACTTACTGACTTATATACATTATAAACTGCACCACCTGTTACTTCAGCCTCTGCAATTGTTTCCAAGGTACCATTAAGTGTGTAATCCACATTTTCGGCGAAGAAGTTTAATGTATTTCGCGTTCCGGCTTCACCAATCATTACAAATACAGGTTCGCTTAACTCGGTTGAATAGTTGATAACACCTTCAGTTATTGTTAAGGTATCTTTTACATTCACACCATCTTTATCGTAGATGCTTAATACTACTACTTTATCAGCAGCACCATCCAGTTTACCGCTCAAGTTAAAACTTGGTGCCGTTGGTTGACATGATGCCAACAAAATCACTGCAGCTAAGGCAGAGAAGAATAGATTTTTCATTTGATGAATCTTTTTTAGGTTATTGAACTTATAGGAGCAATAACCCAGGTTGTTTAATATGAGAGCTTAAATATACTTGCACAAATGTACATATCAAAATATGTCAAAAAAAAAGCCACCTCAATAGAGATGGCTCTTATATTATCGTAGACTATTACTTAATTAAGTAACTCAGCTAATTTCTCTTCCAATGCTGCTCCACGTAGGTTTTTTGCTACAATCTTACCGTCTTTATCAAGTAAGAAAGTACTTGGGATACTCTGAATTCCATAGGCATTTGCAACACCTGATGCTTCATCAGCTATTAATTGCGTCCATGTTAAACCATCTTCTTCAATAGCTTTTTTCCAAGCTGCCTGATCCTGATCCACAGATACACTTACAACTTCAAATCCTTTAGCATTAAAGGCCTCATAGGCTTTTACAACATTTGGATTTTCCTGACGACAAGGCTGACACCAGCTCGCCCAGAAGTCGATTAATACATATTTCCCTTTAAAGCTGTTTAGCGCTACATCCTGCCCGTCTACACTTTTTAAAGTGAAATCAGGAGCAACAGCACCCTCAGCTGTAGCAGCCTGTGATTTCTCAAACTCTTCCAACGGCCCTAAAAACTCCTTCATCTCTTTAAAATAAGGATGCTCAGACATGGTTGGCTCAAACTTAGCAATTAGCTCACGTAACTCTTCCAGTTCTTGCGACTGAGCCATATTCATGGCTAAAAATAATCCGCATTCGTTGCCTATGTTTTGATCAACAAAGTTCTTGAAATAAGCACGTTGATCTTCCATAATTGATTGCATCTCTTCTTCAATCAACTTTTGCTTGTCTTTATCCTGGCTCATATAAGCCATCTGATATTCCTGCTGAAGCTCTTTACTTCTATCCTGTCCCGGAACACCTTCGTTAAATCCAGTTAAAATATCGGTTAATTCAGAACCTGAAACCTCTACCTCTGATAATTTATCAACATTACCAGTTAGTGTAATCTTATCATTCGAAACAAAAAATACGGCTGGTTGCTGCTTACCATCAACCATGGCAAAATATAATTCAGGGGCATCTAAGCTTCCTGTAAATTTAAATACACCATCAACCATTTCTGTTGTATCAATATCAACAGGCTGGCCTTTTCTTATTTTCTTTAAAATAACTCTTTCAGATGTAGCACCTTCAAGTGATCCAGTAACTTCATAAGATTTTGGCTGACAAGCAACCAATAATGCAACACCAAAGATTGCTAACAAAACTTTTTTCATGTGTATGTTTTTTAATTTTCAAGTTATTTATTGTCTCATCTCGTCAGACAACAACTATATGTTTTTAAAATAATTATCCAATAAATCTTTAGCTGCCATAAATGAACTTTTCTCGTCATTCAATACCTGCTTTTCATTGGTATTTAAGGCATCTTTTATCAACGGATGATGATAGAAATTATTACGTAATTGTTCGTTTATACTTTCGTACATCCAATATTTGGCTTGCGAACGCCTATTTCCTTCGAAATACCCATTTTCTTTGGTCAAAGAAACATATTCTAGTACCATGTCCCAAATTTTATCCACATCTTTATGGTAAAGCGATGAACAAGTTTTTACTTCAGGTGTCCATCCGGACTTGGTTGGCGGGAATAAATGCAAGGCACTTTTATACTCAGTCTGAGCCAGTTTTGCTTTATTTATATTTTCACCATCTGCTTTATTAATTGTAATGGCATCGGCCATTTCCATAATTCCTCTTTTAATGCCTTGCAGCTCATCACCAGCTCCTGCCAACATCAGCAATAAAAAGAAATCCACCATTGAATGCACCGCTGTTTCTGACTGGCCAACACCTACTGTTTCTATGAAAATGGTATCAAAGCCTGCCGCTTCGCACAATATAATAGTCTCACGTGTTTTACGAGCCACTCCACCTAATGAACCAGCTGAAGGGGAAGGACGAATATAGGCATCCTTTTCACCTGATAACTTCTCCATTCGGGTTTTATCGCCAAGGATACTTCCTTTGGAACGCTCACTCGAAGGGTCAATGGCCAATACAGCCAGCTTACCACCATTTTTGATAATATGCATACCCATAGATTCGATAAAAGTACTTTTCCCGGCTCCCGGAACACCAGTAATCCCTAATCGGATACTTTTTCCCGCATATGGCAAACACCTTTCAATTATTTGCTGCGCCAGCTGCTGATGTTCTGGTCGTGCACTTTCAACCATGGTTACAGCACGACTTAAAATGGTCACGTTTCCTTCTAGAATGCCGGTGACATATTCATCAACAGATAACTGCTTTTTCCGTTTTATAATGCGTTTCGACGCGTTAGGATTAATAGATGGCGCATCCTCAACCCCTTTATTCACCTTTAACCCTTTGAATGAAGGGTCGTTTTCTATGTGGTGCTGCTCGTCATTATTCGCCATAGCTTATACTCTATAATAAAGAAAAGGAGAGTATACTTTACTCTCCATCTCTTTTGTTATGTCTGATGTCTTAGTTTATTTTTACGTTTCCGGTAATCATCAACGTTATTGTTGTATTTTTCGGATCATTCGAAACAATTCTTACCGTTTTGGTTTGACGTCCACTTTTTCCTCGTGAATTAAATTCAGCTGCAATTAAAGTAGATTCTCCAGGCGCCAGAATTGTTTTGGCAGGCTTAATAGCTGTGCATCCACATGACGCTTTCACCTTACGGATAATTAACTCTGATTTCCCAGTGTTTTGCACTTCAAATTGGTGTTTAACAACGTCTCCTTGCTTTATTTCACCGAAATTCCAATTCTTTTCAGAAATGTTTACAACAGGTGCGTTTTTTATCTTTTCAGCATCCCATGATGCAAAATCCTCTTGAATTGATGCACTTACAGTAATTCGATTGGAGTATTTACGTACATCGTCAAAAATGATAAAAATATTATCTGTTACAAAACCCCAGTCATTTTTTGCTTTGGCATCATAGCTCGCTGTAATAACAGCTGCTTTACCTGGCTGAACAATCTCTGGAATACATTTAATTTTAATATGAGACGGGACATTCAGGAAGCCCAATTTAATAGCTTTATCAGAGGTACTAATGATTTTTATACTTTCTTCTTTTACCTGATTTGGCGTCATGCTCGTAAATGCCAGATGAGACGTTTCCAAACGAATTTTTTCCATATTACGAGGATAGATATCGGCTGTAGTCATTTCGCGCGGCAAAACTTTACCATTAATACGTAAAATAATGGTTGCATTTTGAGCATTGGACGAAACGGTAATGGTTTTATTAAATGTACCCGGACGATTACGGGGATCAAATATTGCTCTTACATAACCTGAGCCTCCGGGAGGAATTGGAGTGCGAGTCCATTGTGGTGTTGTACAACCACACGAAGCTTTTACATTATGCACAACCAACGGCTGTCCGCCAGTATTCTTAAATTTAAATTCGAAAGTTTTTGTACCACCATCCTCTTTTACCTCACCAAAATTGTGGATGTTTTTTTCAAAAGCCAGATTAGGTTTTGCATGCTGTGCCTCAATTTGGCTCACTCCTATTAACACTAATAGAGAAAGTATAATGTACTTCTTCATCGTAAAGTTAAGTTTTAATTACTTCGCTTATAAGCGATAAATACGCGTAAATATTCAAGTGAGTTACGCTATTTTAAATATTAAAGGCAAATCTATAAATAAAATATAAGCTATTAATGCCCAATGACAGATTTTAACATGCTATTAATGCCCTTTTCCTCTAACCTCGTTCACTACAAGAGCCTTGTCATCATTAACACCATATTCAGGTTGAAGCGTACAGTGGTTAATACCAAAATCATCCTGAACAAGCTCTCTTACCTGACTAATTAAGACACTTGCCTGCTCAACAGTGATATTATCAGATAAGTCGAGGTGCCCTTCGAGGTGTAACTCATTATCATTTAATTGCCATACATGAACATGATGAATATTGTCGATACCTTCAATACTCGCTACAGCAATTGATAGTTTTTTAACATCTACCGAAGTGGGCGTAAATTGCATTAACACACCTAAAGTTTTCATAACCAAGTTCCAACTGGCAATAATCAAATAAATTGCAATAATGACAGACAAAAGAGAATCAATCCAGGTAATCTGATAAAAGTGCATCAACAAACCACCTATTAAAACTGCCACCGATGATAACATATCTGAAAACAGATGCAAATAAGCAGAGCGCATGTTCATATTATTTTTGGAGTGTTTCTTTACCAATAAAACACTAATACCGTTAGCTATTATGCTAAAACCAGCTAACCAAGCTACTAAGACTCCATCTACCAATGTTATTTCTGTTTCAAAAAAGCGTTCTATAGCTTCATAAATCAAATACCCTGAAACAAACAATAAAGTTGTCGCATTTAGAAAAGCTGCTAAAATTTCGGCTCGTTTATAACCATAAGATTTTCTGGCGGTGTAGTTTCGGAGCGATAACTTATTAGCTATATAACTAATAAGCAACGCCATCACATCAGAGAAGTTATGGAGAGCATCAGTCAATAATGATAAACTATTGCTAATTAATGCACCTACTACTTGAGCAATAGTAATGGCTACATTAAGAAAAATGGTCAATATTAAGCTTCTTCCTTTTAAGTCATTATGATGGTGGTGATCTCCCATATGTTTTATTGCATTTTGCAGTGGTGAAATTAACTATTTCTCTCAAACAAGTTAAACCACAATTGGGTTCAATTCGTTTTATTACATTTCAATTGCCTTTTTCTAGCTTATGAATTAAAATAAGTTATTTTTGTTTCGTTCACTTTAGCAAAATACTTAATGAGCGACTCTTTATTTTTAAATTCATCCACACCATTTCAGTTTCTTACAATTATTTTCATTCTTTCACTGTGGTCTTGCGTTGATAAAAGTGAAAAAAAAGAAGAACTGTATATCATTCCTCAACCTAATGAAATCATATACAACAATGGGGATTTTGAAATAAACAACAACACAAAAATATATTATAATGGTATCGATAAGCGTACTTTGAAGACCATTAAATATTTCTCAGAATTAGTTTATCAATTAGCTGGATTTAAATTAGCTCAGACCGATGAATTACCATCTGACAATTATATCGCATTTCAATTATCTGCTGATAAAACAATTAATCAAGAAGGGTACAGAATAAATGCCAATACCAACTCCGTAGAAATTATAGCTGAGAATTCAACTGGTCTGTTTTATGCCATTCAATCTATATACCAGATATTTACAATTCACAACAACCAAGAGGGTGGATTGTCCATTCCTTCTGTTCAAATTCACGATTTCCCAAAATTTGAATACCGTGGACTGAATATTGATGTGGCTCGTCATTTCTTCCCGGTTGAATTCATTAAAAAGCAGTTAGACTTAATGGCACTGTATAAATTAAATGTCTTCCATTGGCATTTAACCGACGACCAAGGCTGGCGAATTGAAATAAAGCAATATCCTCGCTTAACTTCGGTCGGATCAGTAAGGGCTAAAACACTCATTGGTCACGCTGCTAATATTCCTTTAAAATACGATAATACGCCATATGGAGGCTACTATACGCAAGAAGAAATCAAAGAAATAGTGGCATATGCAATTGAAAGGCACATAACCATTATTCCTGAAATTGAGATGCCTGGACATGCCTTGGCAGCACTTGCTGCATACCCTGAGTTAGCTTGCCATGAAGAAGCTTATGAAGTTACCACACGCTGGGGTAGCTTTGATAATACTATTTGTCCTGGAAAAGAGTCGAGCTATACCATTCTTAAAAACATTCTCACCGAAGTGGCCTCATTATTCCCCGGAGAATACATCCACATTGGTGGCGATGAATGCTCGATGAGCAACTGGCGCACTTGTGAGTATTGTCAAAAAAAGATAAAAGCACAGGACTTAACAGATGAAAACCAATTAGAACACTATTTTATTCGACGAATACAAGCCGTTATTGAAGGTTTGGGTAAGAAAATGGCTGGCTGGGGTGAAATAATGTCAGATGAAACCTTAGATAATGCAACCATTGTAATGTGGCGCGATGATAAGCGAATGAAAAGTGCCATTAAAAATGGTAACTACATTATAAAATCACCAAATGAGCATTTATATTTCGATCATTACCAGAGTGATCCTCAAAACCATCCCCTTGCCATCGGTGGCTATACGCCTTTAAAAGATGTATACTCATACAATCCGTTACCCCATGAACTAAATGCTAAAGAACAGCAGTCTGTTATAGGTACCCAAGCCAATTGCTGGACCGAATATATGCCCAATGAAGACCAGGTAGAGTACATGTTGTATCCAAGACTATGTGCTTTCTCAGAGATTAGCTGGACAGAAACAAAGCATAAAGACTGGCCTTTGTTCAGACAAAAACTGGAGCAACACTTCAAGCTACTTGACACACACGACGTTAATTATTTTAAAGAAGTACCAAAGCCTGTTGTGGCAAAAGAAAACATCAATTTCATATCTTCTACAAAACTGGAATTTGTAAGCATTTCAGACAATTATGAAACACGCTATACGACCGATGGTTCTGAGCCGCATGAACATTCAACTCTATATCGTAAGGCACTTCCCATTACCTCCTCAGGCACGATAAAAGCAATTACGGTTGATAAAACAACAGGCAATGTAAGTAAAACAATAATTATCACCCTCAATCATTTAAAATTACAAAAGTCATCAAAGCTGGTCTCTAATCGTCATGGCTTAAGTTGCAACTTATACAAAGGACGTTTTAAAACAGTTAAAGAAATCCTAAATGCAAGCTGTATTAGACAAGGTGTCGCACATGATATGTTTATACCAGATACAACACCTCGAGAAGGTTTTGGTCTTGTTTTAAATGGTTATTTCTATGCCCCTGAAAATGGCATTTATCAATTTAATATGAATTCAGATGATGGAAGTGCTTTGTATGTAGGAGATAAATTAGTGGTTAATAATGATGGAATCCATGGCAAAAAATCAGAGGAAGGCGCGATAGCCTTAAAGGAAGGCTATCATCCTTTTAAGTTGCTTTATTTTCAGGCAACAGGTTTCCAACACTTCAATTTACAATTAACCAATCCTGACGGAGGTTCTTATAAGCTGACGCCGGACCACTTCTTTTATTAATTGCTTCAAAAGAAATAATTCGGGATGCTCATTACAAATAGATAATGCAGATATCTGTTATCTTTGTAACGAATATTTAAAATATTAACATTTCGTAGCAAAACGGATAGTTACATAAAACCATTGTGCATGCAATCTCGAATTAAAGAAATTACCAAACAATATCTCAAAGATATCATTGACATACGGCGTCATTTGCACCAGAATCCTGAGCTATCGTTTGAAGAGCACCAGACATCAGCCTATATTCAAGAGCAATTAAAAAAAATGGATATTCCATTTAAGGCTGGATTTGTTAAAACCGGAATCATCGGCTATTTAAAAGGTAAAAACCCAGATAAAAAGACCATTGCTTTACGTGCTGATATGGATGCATTACCCATTCAGGAATCAGGCAATTTAGAGTTTACATCGCGTAATGAAGGCGTTATGCATGCCTGTGGACACGATGCTCACACAGCAGCCTTATTGGGTGCTGCCATGGTATTAAATAAGCTTAGAGAAGAATGGGAAGGTACTATTCTGTTACTTTTTCAACCTGCCGAAGAGGTTTTTCCTGGCGGTGCCAAGTTGATGATGGAGGAAGGTTGTTTTGAAGGCAATGAACCTGAGATGATTATAGGTCAGCATGTTTTGCCGAGTATGAAAACGGGCCATGTTGGCTTTAAAAGTGGCATGTACATGGCTTCGGGTGATGAAGTATACATAACCGTAAAAGGCAAAGGCGGACATGCAGCTATGCCCCATTCATTAACGGATAATGTGCTTATCGCGTCACATATAATTGTGGCATTGCAACAAATAGTCAGTCGTATTGTACCAGCTCAAATTCCTACGGTATTGTCTTTTGGTAAAGTAATTGCCAATGGTGCTACTAATATTATTCCTGAGAAAGTTGAAATTGCCGGAACGCTAAGAACTATGAATGAAGAATGGCGGGCCATAATAAAAAGCAAGATTAAAGAAATAGCTACAAATACAGCCAAAGCGATGGGCGCAGATTGTGACATTGATATTAAAGATGGCTATCCGGTTGTGCATAACAATGAATTAGTAACTGAAAAAGCTATTTCTTTTTCTAAAGAATACATGAGCGAAGGTGCCACCGAATTGATGGATATTAGAATGACTGCCGAAGATTTTGGTTATTACTCACAAAAGTATCCTTGCACGTTTTATCGCTTCGGTGTTGAGCAAAAAGAAGGTGAAACTGGTAGCTTACATACGCCTCAATTTAACTTAAATGAAGATTCGTTAGAGACGGCTGCCGGTTTATTGGCTTATCTGGGATATAATTTTATGCAGAATGGTTAATTAGAAATCTTCTAAAGACCAATAAAAACAACTAGTGTACAGCTGTTTGAATAATAAAAGACCTTAAAGCCTTATTTATAACCTTTCAAAATAAACTACTTTCGATTGGAAATCTTTTTTTTAATTAAAAAACCCAATAATTTTGCCTGAGTAATAATAACCAATAAAGATAAAAAAATGGCTTACGTAATTAATGAAGACTGCATCGCTTGTGGTACTTGTGTTGACGAATGTCCGGTAGAAGCAATCGCTGAAGGCGATATCTATAAAATTGATGCTGAAGCATGTACTGATTGTGGTACTTGTGCTGATGTTTGCCCTACTGAAGCAATTCACCCTGCATAAGCTTAACCAAAGCGAAAAAATAACTAAGCCCCTTTTCAGGGGCTTTTTTGTTATTATAATATTTGTGATTTATCCTAGTCGTGAAATTCGTTGCAGAATTTCTGAATCTAATATCTTAATGACTCTTCCGTTTACAGCTAATACTTTTTCGTTAACAAACGAGCTTAAAGTTCTAATGGCATTAGATGTTGTCATATTCGAAAAGTTTGCCAGGTCTTCTCGCGATAAATAAACAGCCAAGGTTTGCTCATCGTCTTCAAAGCCATAAATATCACGCAATACACATAAACTCTCTGCTAATCGCCCTCTAATGTGCTTTTGCGTTAACGTCACGGTCCGGTATCGGGCAAAACCAAGTTCACTGGCAAATGATTTAATAAAGGCCATTGAAAGCGCCGGATTTGTTTTCATCAGATTATAAATCACTTTTTTGGGCACATGAAAAATGGTACATGGCTCAATCACCTCCGAACTTGCGATATGCATTTCTTCAGCAAACAAGGCTCTATATCCAATAAAATCAGGCGCAGAAGCCATACGAACAATTTGTTCGCGACGACTAACTCCTTCTTTAAAAATCTTGACTTTTCCTTTTCCCAAACAAAGCAGGCCAGTTGGTTTCTCACCTTCCTGATAAATAATGTCATTCTTTTTATAATAAACCGTAGAATGATTATCTAACAAGTACTGTTTCTCCTCCTCTGTGAGAATATTATACAGTTTAGGAATATCTTTTATTGTGGGGTCTACAAGGGTATTGTTTTTCTTAGCAGGCATACAAGGGTGTTATAAAACTATGTTGTATAACATACAAATTTATAAAAAAAGCTGATTAAGCACTTAAAAATCACACAAAAACACAAATTACATGTTTAGTATTTAGCAACAAGCGGCATACGGCGTCCGATTCCAAAGGCCTTGCCTGAAATGCGTAATGTAGGCGGTGTTTGAAAACGCTTATATTCATTCATGTTAACCAGACGAACAGCTTTTTCGACAATTGTTCTGTCAAAACCGTCATTAACTATTTCATCAGGTGATTGATTCTTTTCAATATAGCGGAAAAGAATAGCGTCAAGCACATCGTAATCAGGCAAAGAGTCAGAATCCTTTTGATCAGGACGTAATTCGGCCGATGGTGGCTTTACAATTGTGTTTTCAGGAATTACTTCCTGATCTCTATTGATGTATCGCGCCAACTTAAAAACATCTGTTTTATACACGTCTCCAAGTACAGAAATTCCGCCATTCATATCACCGTATAAAGTGCCATAGCCTACCGCAGCCTCACTTTTATTTGATGTATTTAGCAGGATATGTCCAAACTTATTGGAAAGTGCCATTAACAAGGTTCCTCTTATACGTGCCTGAATGTTTTCTTCGGTAACATCAGCCTCTTTTCCTTCAAAAATCGGACTCAACAAGAAGTTATAGCTATTAAATATTTCCTTAATTGGCACTATATCATATTGGATTCCCAGATTATTAGCCAAATCCACTGCATCATTAATCGAATGGTCAGATGAGTACTGAGAAGGCAATAAAAGCACTTTAACATTTTCCTTGCCTAAAGCCTCAGCTGCAATAGCAACTGTAACTGCCGAATCAATTCCACCTGATAACCCTAATGTTGTTTTGGTGAAACCCATTTTAGCAAAATAATCACGAACGCCCGAAACCAATGCATCATGAATTAATTGAATAGGTTTTGTGGCTTTCGGAGTGTATGTAGGAGCTTCCTGTATGCTATCAAGTTCTACTGTAATATGGTCTTCTGCAAAAGCACTGGCCTGATGTGTCACATCTCCCCTGCTGTTTACAGCCATACTGTTTCCATCAAAAATCAATTCGGTATTTGCCCCAACCTGATTGACATATATAAAAGGAATTTTATATTGTCGTGCTTTGTTACGCACAATATCGCGACGTATATCAACCTGAGTATAAGAGAAAGGTGATGCAGCAATGTTAATTGCAAAATCAGGTTTTTGCTGCATAAGCTTATCCATGGGTGACAAAGTATACAGTTTATCACGAGCAAAAGCATTGGCTACTGGCTGATCGTCCCAAATATCTTCACATATGGTTAAAGCTATCTTTTTACCCTTTACATTAATAAGGTCAAATACAGCGTTGGGCTGAAAGTAACGATACTCGTCAAATACGTCATAATTGGGCAGTAAGGTTTTTCTTACAATCTGCTTGATACCACCTTCTTCCAGTACATATGCTGTATTAAATAAGTTCTTGCCCTGGGGTTCCGGATTGATTTCAGGTCCACCCACAATTGCTGATATGCCAACACATGTTTTGGCGATGGTATCAATGGTATCAATACAACTTTGAATAAACTCCTTACGCTCCAAAAAGTCATAGGGTGGATATCCACAAACAGCTAATTCTGAAAAAACAACCAAATCTGCGTTGTCGTCTTTGGCTGCTTCAATACTCTTGATTATTTTATCAGCATTGGCTTCGAAGTTTCCAATGTGATAATTCAACTGTGCTAATACAATCTTCATTGCTGTAATTCTGTTGCTTTATTTATGTAATCAGTATGCCTAGAAAATTATTCCAAATTGAAATGTCAATCGATTTAGGTTGGCATTATCATAAACCTCATTATCAGTCACATCTAAAAAACCACCGCTATAAATCAAGCCCAACATCATATAAGTATCACCTCCCAGCGAATACTCCATACCCCCGCCCAGCTGATATCCAAAATCGAAAAAGTTGACTTCTTCACTTATTGAGTTTCCATTGCCATCATTTGTTTTAATATTAAACTGAGAATACAAACCAAACTGTCCGTAGTAACGTGAACGATGAAATTCGTTTGTCACTAGTTTCAAAGCCAATGGCACTTCAATATATTTTAGGTGATATGTGGCTTCACTAACATTCTCTAAAGTATTACCACCAATTTCCATATCTGTCGGTGGATCATAACTTAACTTACCACCCGTCGTATTGATTGTAAAACCTGTAGAAAAGGCATAATTGGTATCAAAAAAGCGATCCATTACCACTCCAAAATTATATCCAAACAGGTTACCATTACCATCAACCGAACTATTGTCTGAACTTAGCCATGACAATTGTGGGCTTAATACAAATGCCAATCGTGTTTTTTTATTCTCTTGTGCTTTTAAAGAAGCTGATAATAACAATCCAAATATAATTAGTAGGGTTGCTTGTCTCATTTCTGCAATAATTTAGGTTGAAAATTCACTACAAACATAGTTAAAACATGGTTTTCATCCACTTTTTTTTTCATGGAAGTACATATTTTATAAGCTTTCGTATTTTTACGTGATATTACAAGATAATACCATGAAACAATTAGTGATTATTCTCATACTTTTTACTGTAGTTTTCAGTAGCTGCAATAACAACAAACCGGATGTTAGCAACATTGATCTTACGGTGGAACCTCAATTATTTTTTATCGATTTATTCGAAATGGATGAAAGTAATCTGGATGAAGGAATAAATTCCTTATCTAATAAATACGGCAGCTACTTAGATGCTTACAGTCAGCAAATAATCAAAATAGGAAGTCCTGAACACCCTGATTACAATAATTTCATAAAGAGTTTTCTCGACTATGAAGATAACCGTGAAGTATACGAAACGTGTAAGAAACAATATGCTAATACCACGGATATTTCAGAAGAACTAACCATCGCTTTTAAGCATTACAAGCATTACTTCCCCAAGGCCTTAGTACCTGATGTTTACTTCCACACATCTTATTTTAACCAATCTATAGCGATGGATTCTATTTGGCTATCAGTTAGTGTAGAAAAATATTTAGGAGCAGATTGTGAGTTTTATGAGTGGCTGGCCATCCCTAAGTACTTACGTCGAAAGATGGAACCTAAGAAATTAGTTCCGGATGTAATGAAAGCCATGGCACTTGGTAACTTTTCTTTCAGCACAAAAAATGAAGATGTACTCAGCAAAATGATTGCTCAAGGCAAGCTACATTATTTTATTAGGCAAATGATACCCGATCTTCAGGATACATTGTTATTCAATTATTCTGATTCCCAGATGAAGTGGTGTCACACCCATGAAGCAGATGCCTGGGCCAGCATGGTTGAACAAAAGCACCTATATAATAATGAACGAATGGTCATTCAGAAATACATTGGCGATAGTCCGTTTACCTATTATTTAGGACAAGACTCACCAGGCAAAGTGGCTGTTTTTCTGGGTTACCAGATTGTGACTGCCTATATGAAAAACAATCCAGAAACAACTTTGGGTGAATTAATAAATACGACCGATGCTCATATGATACTTCGCGAAGCCAGGTATCGCCCTTAAAGTCTATTTTATGAAAATAAGCCTTATCCAATTTGAGCCACAGCTAGGCAATATACAAGCTAATATTGATGCAATCGCACATTTATTAGATGAATCGGAAAGCCATCTATATGTGCTTCCCGAACTTGCCAACTCGGGTTATAATTTCGACTCCAAAGAGCAAGCCTTTAATTATTCTGAATCTGTTGATAACAGTATCTTTCTTGATTATTTAAAAGCTGAGGCAATAAATAGAAATACTTTTTTTGTCACGGGCTTTTGCGAGCGCGATGACGATAAGCTATATAATTCATCGGTGTTAATTGGCCCCAATGGCATTATTGGCATCTATCGAAAACTTCACTTGTTCCTCAATGAAAAAGATATTTTCGAACCTGGTGATAAGGGATTACCTGTTTTTGATACACCTCTCGGCAAAATTGGCATGCTTATTTGTTTCGACTGGATGTTTCCAGAGGCTTGGCGACACCTGGCCTTAAAAGGTGCTCAAATAATTGCTCATCCAAGTAATTTAGTACTGCCGTACTGCCAAAAAGTGATGCCATCTTATTCACTAATTAACAGATGTTTCATTGCCACATGCAACCGCATTGGCACCGAAAAAAACCTGACTTTCACTGGCCAATCAGTAATTGCTGATATAAATGGTGATGTACTTGTTGAAGGAACAATGGATAAAAGTCAGTTGATAAGTGCGGATATAGATCTAAGTTTGGCTTTAAATAAGTCTATCACCAATCGAAACAATGCTTTTGAAGATAGGCGAACAGATGTTTATGGTAATTTAAATTCAATGCTAGATGATTGAGCAAAAAAGAGCGCTGAGAAAACAAATTAAAGAGCTAAAAAGCCAATTAAGTGCCGATGAACGAAAACGACAAACAGAGATTATCCACTCAAAACTAGAATCATCAGAAGCTTTTTGCAATGCAAGTTCCGTTTTATTGTACTGGGCTTTACCTGATGAAGTTGGTACCGAACGATTAATTGAAAAGTGGCATTCAAGCAAGGAAATTTACTTGCCGGTTATTCATGGCGATGACCTCAAAATTGTTCGTTATACTGGTAAAGATTCACTTGTTGCCGGCGATAAGTACGGAATACCTGAACCTAATGGTCCTGAAATTGATGATGAATCAAGAATTGAACTGGTGATTGTTCCTGGGGTGGCTTTTGATGGTGATAATAATCGCATGGGGCGCGGAGCTGGCTATTACGATCGTATTTTAAAACGTATTCCTGAGGCCACAAAAACAGCACTTGCTTACAGTTTCCAAATGGTAAGTAAGGTTCCTGTTGAAGCGCACGATATTAAAATGAACATGGTTATTAGTCCTTGATAAAAAGAAAGCGCTCTTCAATAGTATCACAACTAAAGAGAGCGCCTTTTATGCATTTCTATTGTCTTCTTATTTCGCTATTCCAAACAAATCGTAATCTTCAGAATCGGTAATTTCCACATCATAGAAATCGCCTATCGTCAATACTTTATTGTCTTCTTTGTGCATTAATACTTCTTGATCTACTTCTGGCGAATCATATTCAGTTCGACCAACAAAATAATCGCCCTCTTCTCTGTCAACAATCACTTTAAGTGTTTTACCTACTTTTTCGGCATTTAATTCCTTCGCAATACCATTCTGTATCTCCATAATACGGTCGGCACGCTCTTGCTTTACTTCGTCCGGCACATCATCTTTGTACTTCTTATGAGCATAAGTATCATCTTCGTGTGAATAAGGAAATACACCTAAACGCTCAAAACGAACATCTTTAACAAACTGCTCCATTTCGGCAAAGTCCTGCTCTGTTTCACCAGGATGACCGGTTATGAAAGTGGTGCGTAAATGAATATCAGGTACTTGCTTACGCATTTCTTCCATCAATCGATATGTTTGCGACTTACGCACACCGCGTCGCATAATCTCCAGCATCGGATCACTAATATGCTGCAGTGCAATATCCAAATAGTTACACACCTTAGGGTTATCATGCATCACTTTAAGTACATCCAAAGGAAAGCCAGCCGGATAAGCATAATGTAAACGAATCCACTCGATGCCATCAATGCCTGCAAGCTTTTCGGTTAGTTCGGCTAACTTATAATCTTTATACAAATCGTAGCCATAGAAAGACAAATCTTGCGCAATCACTTGTAATTCTTTCACGCCAGAATCTCTTAATCGTTTAGCTTCATCCAATAGAGCATCCATTGGGCGACTAACATGCTTACCGGTAATTATTGGTATAGCACAATAGCTACAAGTACGATTACAACCTTCTGAAATCTTTAAGTAAGCATAGTGGTTAGGTGTTGTTAACGAACGTTCATTCATTAAATCACGGCGATAAGTAGCACCAATTTGACTTACAATATCTTTCCAGTCGAATTTACCATAGAATTTATCAACTTCTGGCAGCTCCTTTTTTAATTGTCCCGGATAACGCTCCGAAAGGCATCCCATAACATACAACTGCTTGATGTCACCTCGTTTTTTAGCTTCCGTAAACTCCAGAATGGTATCTATGGATTCTTCTTTGGCATCTGCAATAAAGCCACAAGTATTGATTATGGCCACTTCTCCATCAGGTGCTTCTGAATCGTGTGCTACCTCTATCCCATTAGCTTTGAACTGACGAATTAAAAATTCACTATCCACCAGGTTCTTAGAACAGCCAAGGGTCACAACATCTACTTTCTTTCCTTTTGGCACCGACATACTTCAAATAATTTAACAGTTTATGATTTAAGCATTCAAAATGCCATCTTCATTAGCTAATGCATATAAAGATGGCATCCTTAAGTATACTTTTAAATAAGCGTATTGTATGGCTATTTGTTCATACAATACTTCATTTTTATCTAAATAATGAATCGACAAATTCATCGCGATTAAACACCTGTAAATCTTCAATTCCTTCGCCAATTCCAATATATTTCACCGGAATGCTGAATTGATCAGAAACACCAATCACCACACCACCTTTTGCTGTTCCGTCTAATTTGGTAATCGCTAAGGCTGAAACTTCAGTGGCTAGTGTAAATTGCTTGGCTTGTTCAAAGGCATTTTGTCCGGTTGAACCATCTAATACCAACAACACCTCATTGGGTGCATTTGGCACAATCTTTTGCATTACCTTCTTCACTTTGGTCAACTCATTCATTAAGTTAACTTTGTTATGAAGACGGCCAGCTGTATCAATGATGACCACATCAGCGCCCTGCTTACGAGCTGACTCAAGTGTATCAAAAGCAACAGAAGCCGGGTCGGAACCCATGCTTTGCTTAACAATAGGTACATCCACCCTTTCGGCCCAAACAACCAATTGATCAATGGCTGCCGCTCGGAAAGTATCAGCAGCACCTAGCACTACCTTTTTACCTGACTGCTTAAACTTATTGGCTAATTTACCTATGGTCGTTGTTTTTCCAACACCATTAACACCAACAACCATTATCACGTATGGATAATCGCTTTCTGGCAGTTCAAACTGACTCACATCACCCGATTTGTTCTCGGCTAATAGTTGAGCGATTTCTTCACGAAGTATATCATTAAGCTCTGCGGTACTTAAGAATTTATCAGACGCCACGCGCGCTTCGATACGTTCGATGATTTTAAGCGTTGTATCAACGCCAACATCGGAAGTAATCAAAACTTCCTCTAAATCATCTAATACATCGTCGTCTACTTTTGTTTTACCAACAACGGCTCGTGTCAGCTTCTTAAGTACGCTCTCTTTTGTTTTGGCTAGTCCCTTGTCCAGACTTTCTTTCTTGGCTTTATTAAAGCTCCCGAATAAACCCATCAATATTAATTTTTAAGGGCTTAAAGATATAAAAAAGATATAAGATAAAAGGTACATGTGACAAGACTAATGTCAAACCACCAATCTAGGGTCACACAAAAGTTGGGTCAAATAAAAAAGAAGCCTTCTTTATTTATAATGAAGAACAACCTAAACACAGTATTATGAGAACTCATCCTAGCAGAAGGGATATTAGATTACTTTAATATTGTAGTTTTTGTGCAGGGAAAGTAGGCAGTATGGATATGTCAAGACGCTGACTATATATCTTAAAGAGAAGAATATAATCCCTGATGAAAACAAGAATAACAGATTTAAGTGCAGTGACTTTATTGAATAAAACAACTAACTACACCTAACAAGACCTACAACCCATAAATAATTATATAACAAACAATTACAAGCATCACCTAAAACTCAACACTCACTCCGAATAAACAGCCCATCACACTTAGTGATAACAAACAATCGACTTAGTTAACGAAATATTGCTCATATATTAGCACTCATAAAAAAAACCGCCTCTTCATGTAAAGGCGGTTTCTTGTTAGTGACTATATTTAACGCTTTGGAGAATACCAAATAGGACTGGTATAAGCTCTTTCCTGTGTGCTCACAGATGCTCCTTCTGGTATTTCAATTCCAAAACGAAAGGCATCAATGGTAGTCCAGCGCGGTGTTGGAATTTCAATGACTCTGGCATAATAGAAGGCTTTTTGTTTAGAGTCAAAATCCGGGTCGGTCCACACTACACTTAGTTCAGACGCTCCAATTGAATTTTGGAAACTGGCAGTAGCTACGTCTACAGTATTACCTACTTCTTTTTGGCAACGACCGTGTTTATCGATTATTCTGCCATCCGAAACAGCTACATCATAAACACGTTCATGAGATTTACCATTTTTATCAACCCAACCCTTGATTACCTGTATTCTATCCAGATTGCCCCCAATCGGATCACGCAAAGCATAAACCATAAACGTAGGTGCTTTTCCTGCAGGTGCATCTGATATATCACCACCCATAGGAACACCTTTTTGATAGCCGGCAAAAGCTGGTTCCCTGCTCATTAAATCTTCTTTAGTATACTCCCAGCCTCCAAAGAACCGAACCGACATGCGACTCCCTGTGGTGGCATACACTTCTTTGCGTTGCATCGCATCAAATATTTCTTCGCGTGTATTGTCTTTAGCCCAAACAGCGCCGAGACCAGCTGCTACTTGTCCCCAACTCATCATCTTACCAACAGTACTTTGCATAAACAAATGATCCATTCGGTTAGGGTCAGGCTCATAACCTGAATGCTTACCAAAGAAATTATCTTCCTGAGCTGTGGCCAGTCCAGTATGACTGTCGGTTGCTCCAACAAAACCCATTTTATAAGGGTTTGTTCCATACTTATCTTCCAGTAACATACCATTTTTTAATGCCTCACGAGCATATTCTTTAGGTAGCATTTCTGTTTCTTTAGCAATCACCATGTTACCAGGCACGATGTTACCAAAATCCCATGTTTCGTAATCAGCAAATTCATCTTTAGGTGATAGAAGCGGATGAGCTTCTCCATCGCCTTTTATCTGAGTAATTTCATAAATAGGCTCCCATTTTGCTCTTTCTTGCATATATGTTTTATCCAGTTTCCTGCCTGTATATTGCTCAACCATTGGAAACATCAAACCATTGGATAAGTTTCCGTTATGAGCGATGGCTAATAATTGCCCACCTGTTTTCTTTTCGTAATTCGTCATCCATTTCCAAAGCTCCATTGGATCAGAGCTACCAAGCGGCGGAGTTGTTGTATAAGGCACTAATTGCAGTGCTTCAACACCTCCATCTCTATATAAAACATTACGATGCAGGTTATTCCCATTTAAGGTCGAAGTCCATTCGTAACCTATCATGGCCGTAAAGTTTCCTGGATCATTTTGTTTTTCTGCAGCACCTACTATATTGTCCCATGTTGACTTGTAACCAGCTGTTTCTGGGCCATAGTATATTTCCTGTGGGAATGTTTTTGTAACCATTAAGGCCTTAATTATTTCATAAGCGATCTCAGGTTTTTCGTCTTTACTGGCCACTTTCAAACGCTCATGCCAGTCTTTCCCCATAGGATTAGCCATTATCTCAGGTTTGCCCGCAATCATATCAATAACAAAGCCCATATTGTCGCTATGATCGGTTACTGCCAACCAATCCAAAGGTCGAGAAAGTTTCACTGGAATACCAAATGAAGACATTACTTCTTCGCCTTTAGCAAAACGATAGGCATCTTCTGGTAATAAAATACAACCAGCAGTACCTGCATCAAAGGACATACCAGTGTGTAGGTGAGAATCGCCCCAAAGTACTTGACTTGGAAAATCGCGCTTCGCATGAGGAGAATAAGACTTTCCTTTATACTTCTCTGATAACATTTTCTTTTGGTCTGTTTCTTTAACAGGTATATCCTGAGCTAAGCCACTTAATGCTATTGAACTTGCAAAAACAGTCAAAACCAACATGTTTATTATCTTCATATCGAATCAGTTTTTTAGATTATATAATTCAAGTAGAAAAAGATAGATAATTAACTGTTGAATATCAATAGGATATTTTATTGGAGTTACCCCATAATACAGATGCCTATCTCATGGATTTCTTAGTTAACAAGGGTTTGCAGGGAATGCTAAGT